>WRPG01000125.1 GCA_009773355.1 Limisphaerales bacterium | reverse complement strand
CGGCGGCGCCTTCGGCGGGGGGGGCGACCGGGGCGGTGGCAGCAGCCGCAGCGGCAGCAGCGGCGGGCGCGTCTCCACGCCGAAAGTGACCGCCAGCGCGGATGAGTTGAGCAATTCGCTCATCGTCAGCGCGCCGGAGGATTCGCTGGCGATGATCGAGGACGTGGTCAAGCAGGTGGACGTGCCGGTCGAGGACGTGACCGAGGTGAAGGTCTTCCGCCTCAAGTATGCGAGCGCGGACGACACCGCCACGATGATCAAAAACCTGTTCCCGGACACGAGCACGCAGGGCAACCGCACCGGCGGCCGCACCGGCGGCTTCTTCGGCGGCTTTCGCCCGCCCGGCTCCACGGGCGGCGGCACGTCCTCCGCCGGGGCCGGGCAGAGCGAGCGCCTGCTCAAGCAGAACAAGGTCGTGGCCGTGGCCGACAACCGCACGATGTCCGTCATCGTCACCGCGTCCCCGACGCTCATGGAGCAGATCACCGGGATGATCACCCAGCTCGACTCCGATCCCTCGAAGCAGCAGAAGGTCTTTGTGCTTCCCGTCGAGAACGCCGATCCGGCGCAGTTGCAGCAAATCCTGCAAAGCCTCTTCCCGACACAGAACGGACGGGCCGCACAGTCGTCAAGCAGCCAAAACAGCCGGGGTGGCTTCGGCAGCGGCACCACCACGCGCAACAACGGTGGCCAGAGCACCACCGGCGGCCGGACCGGCGGCAGCACCAGCGGCTTCGGCGGCGGGAACAGCGGCAGCGGTTTCGGTGGTGGCAACAGTGGCAGTGGTTTCGGTGGCAGCCGTTAATCAACCTCGGCATTTCGGACAGTTCACTTGAAAGGCATGATGATGAAATATGGTTCGTTGAAAATGGTTGGGTTGGGATGCCTGCTGGCCGGCGCGCTGGCGGGGCCGGCGCACGCGCAGTTTCAGGGGTTTGGTGGCGGCTTCGGCGGCGGCGCCGGCGGTGGCGGGGGGGCCACGCGCTCCACGCAGGCCGGCGGCGGCCAGCCGCTGGGCGGCGCGGACATTTCCTTCGACCCGGAGACCCGCCGGCTGGTGGTGGTGACCGATGACAAGACCTTCCAGCAGATCACGAACGTGGTCAAAGGACTCGACCGTCCGTCGCCACAAGTGCTCATCAAGGTCATCTTCCTGGAGGCCACCTATCGCAAGGACTTGGATGTTGGCTTCGCCGGCGGCTACAACCACAACCCCAATCCAGGCGGCGTCAGCGGCGTGGCGGGACAGGGTTTTGGCACTGCGCCCATCCGGGATCTCGCAGGGGTGGCCGCGCTGGCCGCGCCGGGCGCAGGCATTTACTCGATCCTCGGCAACGACTTTCAGGCGACGCTCCGCGCCATCGCCACCGCCGGCAAGACCGAGGTGCTCTCGCGCCCGTCCATCCTCGCGCGCAACAACCAGTCCGCCACCATCAGCCTGGGCCAGCAGGTGCCGCTCATCACGAACACCCGCTTCGACAACTTCGGCAACCAGATCAACACCGTCAGCTACCAGAGCGTCGGGGTGAACCTCAGCGTCACGCCGTTCATCTCCTCCGACGGCAACGTGGAGATGACCGTCACGCCGGAGATCTCCTCGCTCGCCGACCGTTCGCAGTGGGTGGCCATCTCCGGCGGCACCAACGCCGTCTCCGCCCCGGTCATCAACTCCCGCACCGCCACCACCACCGTCGTCGTGCCCAACGGCCAGACCGTCGTCATCGGCGGCCTGATGGAGAACACCCAGAACGACTCGGAGAGCAAGGTGCCCCTCCTCGGCGACATCCCGCTGCTGGGCAATCTCTTCAAGCGCAAGGTGAAGGACAACGTGAAGCGCGAGCTGATGATCTTCCTCACCCCGACCATCGTGCAGGCGCCCGCGCAACTGGCCGGCGTGACTTACGACGAGCGCTCCAACCAGCGGATCGCGCCGAAGGCCTTCCCGCAGGAGGATCTCGACCGGTTCCTCGAAGGCCTGCCGAACAAGCCCGCGCCCGCCGCGCCCGCCGCCCCGGCCCCGCCGCCGAAAGCGCCCGCGCCCAAGTGAGGAGGCGGGCGGGAATGACCATTTTTCAATGACCCGTTTCCAATGCCCAAGGCCCAACGAACAGCTCCGACCGGGGGCTTGGCCTGGACATTTGGATTTGGTCATTGCTTCGTCATGGGTCATTGGTCATAGGTCATTCCCGTCATGATCCGCCATCCGCGCCCCGCCTTCGTCCTGCTGCTGGCCGCGTGGATCACCTTCGCGGTCTGGCAGGTGGTTGAGCACAGCCGGGTCGAGACCGCCGCCCGCGAGGCGCTCCTGCGCCGCTCGCGCGACATCACCGGCACGCTGGGCAAGTTCATCGAATCGCAGCGGCGTTTCGGCGTCGTCTCGCAGGAGCGCATGGAGGTCGCCCTGCAATCTGTCATCACCTTCGGTGGCCTGCAGTCGCTGGCGCTGTTGAACCGCGCCGGTGAGATCGTGGCCTCCGCCGGCAAGCCGGCGGACTTGGAGGCCCGCGGCCTGGTGCAGAACGGCGTCCACTGGGGCGAGAAGGTGCTGACCGTGGTCAACCCGATGGACCTCGGCACCAATGTGGTCGTGCTGCCGCCGCGCGACACCAACGCGCCGCCTCGCGAGGACTTCCGGCCGCCCCCCCGGCCGCCCGGCGAGCCGCAGCCGCGCTCCGGCGGGACCAACACGGGCGAACCTTATCC
>WRPG01000065.1 GCA_009773355.1 Limisphaerales bacterium | reverse complement strand
TGCGTGTCAGACATTGACGGCCACTCCTACCACCCCACCCCTACTCAACGCCAGGTTCGTCCACCAACCCAGCCGGATTTTGATGCGTCAGCCCTGCGTTCGAGGGGGAACTGCGTTGTCAATTCCGCCTTGCCCTGTATAAACACGCGCGTGTTCCGCCTTTTCGTGTTTGCCATCGCACTCGCGGCTGTGGGCGTTGGGCAGGCACAGCCGGAGGACACCCCGCGCATTCGCGGCGCGCAGGCGGGGTTTGGCGGGCAGTTCCGCAACCGCCACTGGACGCCGCTGAAGGTGGATGTCGAGAATCCCGGCGCGGCGCGCAGCGGCCTGCTGGTGGCCGAGACGGAGGGCGCGCTGTCCAAGCAACGCGTTCAGTTCACCCGGCCGGTCTTCCTGCCGGCGCAGTCGGTGCGGCAGTTTGAGTTTCCCATCCTGCCGGACCTGCGGCCGAGTCCGCCGGGCAAGGCCCGGTTCGACCGCGTGGTGAGCGTGCGCCTGACCGATGGCGGCGCGCAGGCTTGGAACCAATATGAGGCCATTGGCAGCCAGGTCGCGGAAGATGCCTTCTTCCTGCTGATTGCGGACACGAGCTTCACCGGCTATCGCGGCTTGCGGGAGATGACCATTGGCGCGGAAAAGCGGGTCTTTGCCCGGGCGCAGGTCGCGCCGAAGAATCTGCCCCGGCGTCCGCTGGAACTGCGCGGGTTCGACGCGGTCGTGCTCGCCGGGCTGGCGGAAACGGAGTTGTCGCCGCTGCAAGCGCGCACGCTGCGCGACTACGTGGAGGTGGGCGGTCATCTCATTTTGCTGCCCACGGCCGCGCCGGGAATCAGCCCGGCGCTCGCGGAATTGCTGCCCGGCACGTTCGTCTCGACGCAGCGGGTCGAGACGTTGCCGATGGTGGCGGGGGAGTTTGTTTTCACCAACGGCGTGAACATCGCGCGATTGGTTCCCGAGCAGGGCGAGGTGTCGGTGGGCACGCGCGAGCGTCCGTGGGCGCTGACGCGGAGTGCCGGAGCCGGGCGGGTGACGATGCTGGCCTTCGACGCGGGCAGCGAGGAGTTCAACGTGTGGCCAGGTGCGAAGGACTACTGGCGCGAGCTGCTGGGCGACGCGCCGCAGTTCTTCCACCACGCGGACCGGTTGCTCGCGCGGGCACCGCAGACCGAGCGTGTGCTCGCCAGCTTGTCGGGCATCAAGGTGCTCTCGCGTCGCGGCGCGCTGCTGTATCTCGCGGGCGCGTGCGGTGCGCTGCTGCTGGTGCTCGGGGCCTTTCGCTTCAGTGCGCGGCCCGAGCGCGGTTGGGCCGTGGCGGGCGGCCTGGCGCTCGTGACCGGGATTGGCGCGGTCACGATGGCGGCGCGGTGGAAATCACTGCCCGAGCCATTTCTCAATGAGGTTTATGTCACCACTGCCCAGAGCGGCGAGGACACCGCTCGCGTGCAGGCGGCGTTGGGTTTGTTCTCGCCGAAGGAAGGCACGTTCCATTTGCAGACCGTCACGGACAGCGTCTCGTTGATACCCGGCCGCAGCGCGCTCACGCCGCCGGAGTTGGTGCGCCTTGACTACGAGGCCCGGCTTTCCGTGAGCAACCTCGCGGTGCGGGCGGACGACCTGCGGACGCTCATCGGGCGTGCGCCGCAGGCGGCGTTGCGGGCACCGCTGCTGCGCACGCGCATCGGCGCGGACGGCTTGTCGCTGGTCCTCTCGAACCGCTCCGACACCGTGCTGGCCGGGCCGTTCCTGAAGTTCGACCGCTTCATGGTTCCGCTGCCGGACGTGGCTCCGGGAGCGCAAATCGAACGGGCCGGCCTGCGGGTGAACGCGCGCAGCGACTCGGTGGAATTGCTGCGTTCCGCCCGCCAGCAGGAGCGCGAGCGGCTGCGCGAGGCGTTCTTCCCCGCGCCGGTCTATTCGGCCGACCTGCTGATGAGCTACGATGAACGGCGCTTCCAGAAGCTGCTGCGCGGGCGCGAGCCGCTGCCGGTGCTGTTCAGTTGGAGCGATGCGCCGGCGTTCCCGCTGGCGGGCATCGAACCACCCGTCGCGCGGCGCGCGGTGGGCCTGCTCGCCGTGGAAGGCTCCGTGGAATACGCCGGGCCGACGCTGCTCCTGCCGCCGGGCGTGATGCCGCTCCAACTCCGCAACCTGGGCGCGCATTCGTTTGAGCGAAGCGAGGGCCGCTTCGCGGGCGGACGTCCGGGGCAGGTCGTGGTTGAGTTCAGCCTCCCGCCGGGCTGTCCCGCGCTGACGGCGCAGGAGCTGACGGTCCACTTCGAGTTTCGCGGAGCGGCGTTCCAGCCGGAAATTTATGTCGCCGCCGGGGACTTCGACTTGCAGGGCGACCTGGTGCAGTTGCTCCCGCGCATGGAACGCATCTCCGCAACGCCGCCAGCGCGCGTGCCTGACGCCGGGCGGTTCCTGCGCACGGGCAGGCGCAGTGTCATCGTGGCGGTGAACGTGACCCACACCGCCGAAGGCAAGCGCCTCGGCACCACGGTCAACCAGAACCTCCACACCTGGCAGATTCGCGACCTCGACTTGGAACTCAAAGGCACCACGCCATGATTGTCACCGAAGCACTGACCAAGAACTACGGCGATGTCCTCGCGCTGGACGACCTGAACCTCAACATCGAGGAGGGCGAAATCTTCGGCTACATCGGCCCCAACGGCGCGGGCAAGAGCACCACCATCCGCATCCTTTCCGGTCTCATGCGTCCGACCAGCGGCAGCGCTCATGTGGCCGACGTGGACGTGGTGCGGCATCCGCAGGAGGCCAAGCGCGTGGTCGGCTACATGCCGGACATCTTCGGCGTGTATCACGGGATGCGCGTCTGGGAATATCTGGACTTCTTCGGCGCGGCTTACCGGATGCCGCGCGCGGTCCGGCGCACGCGCATTGACGAGGTGCTGCACGTCACGGGCACGGACGAGATGCGCGATTACTTCGTGGACTCGCTCTCGCGCGGGATGCAGCAACGCATCGGCATCGCGCGCGCCCTGATTCACGACCCGAAGGTGCTGTTCCTCGATGAACCCACTTCCGGCCTAGACCCGCGCGCGCGCATCGAGATGCGCCGGCTCTTGAAGCACCTGAAGGAGATGGGCAAGACCGTCCTCGTCTCCTCGCACATCCTGCCGGAGCTGGCGTCGGTCTGCGACCGCATCGGCATTCTCGAACAGGCGCGGCTGCTCTTGTGCGACCGCATGGAGGCCGTGCTGCGGCAGGTGGAACAGCGCAGCGTGATTGAGCTGGAAGTGCTGGCGGACCCGGAGCGGGCGGGAGACCTGCTCGCCGGGCAGTTTCCCTCGCCCAAGCTGGAGGTCACGGAGATTGTCGGCAACTTGCTGCGCCTGTCCTTCGAGGGCGAGGATGGTGAGATTGCCGGCTTGCTGGCGTTTCTCATCCAACAGGAAGTCGGCGTGCTCTGGTATCGCGAGGTGCCGCTGGACTTGGAGCACATCTACATGAAGGTCACGACGCAGGCGAAGGCCGGCAAACGGAGGAGCGACGATGCTGAGTAACCCCGTCCTGCTCCGCGAGGTGAAGAGCAGCCTGCGCTCGCCGCTGGCCCTGGCGCTGGCCGCGCTTTATCTCGTGGTGCTTGCGACGCTCGTCTGGTGGATGTGGCCGCAGGAGGGCGTTTACTCCGCCACGGCGCGCGCCTCGCGTTCGCTGCTGCTCGTGTGCGGCGTCGCGCAACTGCTGCTGGTGATTCTCTATGCGCCCGCGTTTGCCGCGACCGCCATCACCGCCGAGAAGGAGCACAACACCTACGACCTGCTCTTTGCCACGCTGCTGCGGCCCCGCGACATCGTCGCCGGCAAGCTCGGCTCCTCCATCATCGTCCTGCTCCTGTTCGTGCTGCTCTCGCTGCCAGTCTTTGCGACGTGCTTTTTCCTCGGCGCAGTTTCCGTGCGCGAGGCGGCGGCCATCTATCTCGTCACGGTGGCCAGCAGCGTGATGTTCGGTTTGCTCGGGCTGTCTGTCAGCGCGGTGGCGCGCAACTCGCACCTGGCGCTCGTGGTCACCTACATCCTGCTGCTGCTGTTCACCGCCGGCCCGTGGGTGCCGTGGTTTCTGCTGGAGCAAAAGCCGTGGGCTGCGGAGTTCATCCAGCAAGCGCGCGCATTCAGTCCGCTCGGCGCGATGGCCTCGGTCATCCTGCCAGCCTTTGAACCGACCGGTGCGTGGCGCACGTATCTGGCTTTTTGCGCGGTTGCGTCGGTGACGATGGTGGCCTTCATCGTCGGTCGGGTGCATTGGGCCGGCCAGCGCTCCACGCGGCGGCATGGGGTGACGATTGAAGACCCCGAGGAGCTCGCGCGCCGACGGTTGAGCTTCCCGTTTTACCTCGTTGACCCGCTGCGCCGGAAGGACTGCATTCCCGATTGGCTGAACCCGATGTTCGCCAAGGAACTGCGCAGCCGGGCGTTCGGCGGTGGACGCTGGATTTTCCGCGTGGCGGCCGGATGCTTCGTGGTGTCCATGCTCATCATGATCGGCGCGGTGGGCAATCTCGTCGGGCCGACACCGAACTTGATCCGCTCGGTGGCGCTGGTGTTCCAACTCGGCCTCATTGTGCTCATCGTGCCGTCGCTCACCGCAGGCGCCATCACGCAGGAACGCGAGCGCGGCAACCTCGAACTGCTGCGCATGTCGCGGCTCGGACCGCTGTCGTTTCTCGTGGGCAAGGTCAGCGTCGCGCTGCTGTTCGTGCTGTTCCTTGTCATCGGCACGCTGCCGGGCTGGTTTGCCATCCACTATCTTGAGATCAACACCACCCGCGAAATCCTCGACGCGTGGACGGTGATCGGGACGACGATTCTCTTCGCGCTGACGGCTGGCTTGTGCGCGTCGGCCGTCTCCCCGCGCACGCCCGTGGCGACCGCGCTGGCCTACGCCGCCACGTTTCTGACGGCCATCGTCACGCTGCTGCCGCTGCTGACGGCAGACCAGCTCTCGGTGCGACTACGCGAGATGATTCTGGTGCTGAACCCCTTCGCCTCCGCGCTTCAGGTGCTCACGCGCGGCGTGTTCGATGACCTTGGCATCCTCTGGCAACGGCACGCAACGATGTCCTTGAGCGTGTCCGGTGTGTTTCTCCTCATTGCCTTTCTGCGCCTGCGCTGGCTGCTCGCGCCCCAAAAGTGAAAACGCCGGCCCCCATCTTGAACCATCCTCGGAGCGCGGCCCTCCGGGCCGCAGCGGCGACCTTGCCGGATGTGCGTCGTGCAATCGCAAGCCGTTCTGCTATCCAGCCGCTGCGGCCCGGAGGGCCGCGCTCCGAGGGCGGGCTGCACCCGCTGGCCTACTGCGCGGCTTGGGCGTTGCTCGCTTTCGCTCCGGGTGCTTGGTGCCAGCAGCCGGACGCAGCGCGGACTCCATCCACGAACGCAGCCTGGGTTCCGGTCATCATGCACCCGGTGAAAGACGCAGCCACCTTGGAACTGCTGCGCGGGGCGCTCAAGGAGCCGGACCCGGTGGTGCGCGAGCTGGCTGCCGATGCACTGGCGGTCATTCGCGACGGGGCAGGGGAGCGTCGTCCGCGAGCGGTGCTTCCATCCGTCGCGATGCCGGAGGCATTGCGCAGCACGAACACAATCATGTTGGTTCGCGCGCTTCGCAGTCTGGACGCCGAGGGCGCGCGTCGGGAGTCCGCGACATTGCTTGGCCTGCTGCGCCGACCGGAGCTGGTCGTGCAGGAGGAAGCGGTGCGGGCGATTCAACGCGGGCAAATCACCACTGCCGCCGGCGAGTTATTCGCGCGTTTGAACGATGCGGACGAAGGACTGCGCCTCGCCGCGACGGAGGCGCTGGCGGGAATGTTCGACCAGGTTCCCCGGCCCGAACTCACGTCGGCCATGGTGCGCCGGATGGAGTTGGACCCCAGTTCCCAAGTGCGCCGCGTGGCGGGACACACGCTGGTCGCTTTGCATGATACTCCCTCGCGTGATGCGCTGTTACGTCTGCTGCGCTACGAGCGCGGCGTGACGCGCGTCTCGACGGCATTGGCACTCGGGATTTGGGGCGATGCGGGCTTGGCCGGCGCGCTGCATCCGTTGCTGGCAGATTCGCAGGACTTGGTTGTGCGCGCTGCCGCTCACGCGCTGGGACAACTCAGGAATGCGCAGTCGAAGGGGCCGTTGCTGTCCGCGTTCGAGGCGCGCGGGCCGGTCGTGCAGGAGCGCGCGGCGTGGGCGCTCGGCGAGTTGAAGAGCACCAACGCCGTGCCCGCGTTGATTGCGCGGCTCGGCACCACGGACGAGGCGCTGAAGGTCTCCCTCGTCTTCGCGCTGGGCAAGACGGGCGACAAGCGCGTGCTTCAGCCGCTCCGGCAGGTGCTTCAGCAGATTGTGCTGACGAACAATTTGCCGAAGGCCCGCGAAGCCGCGCTCACCGTGCTGACGGAGCTGGGAGACAAGCTGGCGATGCCACGGGCAATTGACATGGTGACGAAGCCGGTGGTGCCGCCGTATCCCGGAGCGGGACCGACCTACGACGAGGATTTCATCCGCATCGCGGCTTTGCGCTATCTCGGCACCGTCGGCGACCGGAAGACCGGCGCGGCAGTGCTGGCAGGATTGAAAGACCCGGTGCCGCGCGAGGTGCGACCTGCACTGGCGGAGACGCTGGGCAAACTGCTCGGTCAGAAATACGCGCCGGTTCCCGACGAGGACTACCGGCGCTATTTCATCGAGAGCACCGCTTACCGCCTCATCCAGCCGGCTCCGCCGCCGGGCGTGGTGCTGTTGCCATGAGCTGGGTTCACTTCTTGGGCACAGGCGGCGGGACGGCGGGCGTGGCGGCCAGTTCCACCTTGGCCTCGGCGTCGCCCTGTGCGGCGGCCTTGGCGAGCCATTCGCGGGCCTTGGCGATGTCGCGATACGGTGAACCGTAAGCGTCACGGAGCATCGTGCCGTAGATGCGCTGCGCGGCGGCCAGCCCTTGGTTCGCGGCTTTCTCGGCCCACTTGCGCGCCTCGACCTCGTCCTGCTTCGCGCCCTTGCCATACATGTGCATCTGGGCAAGTTCCAACTGCGCCTGCACCTCGCCGGCCTGCGCCCGTTTCTTGGTGGCGTTGAATTCGGAGGACCGGTTGCAGGCCGCGCAGAGCAGGGCGAGGCAGAGCGCCATGAGCCGGAGGCGTGGAAGCAGCGCGAGGAAGGTTTTCATGGCACGGGCTGAGGGTAAGGGTGCAGGAGTCGAACCTAAAAAATCGTGGTTGACAAGCGCGGACGCGGGCAGAGATTCGCCGCCATGAACCCCTCTCCGGCTCCCCGGCAGGTGTCTCAGGGATTTACCCTCATCGAGCTGCTCGTGGTCATCGCCATCATCGCCATCCTCGCTGGCTTGTTGCTGCCCGCGCTTTCCAAAGCCAAGGCGCAGTCCGGCGGAGTGGTGTGCATGAACAACGAGCGGCAGATGTCACTGGGGTTGCGTATTTACTCCGAGGATCGCGGGCGCTTCGTGGAGAACTGGGCGGGCCAGACGCAGCCGGGCACTTCGGGGATGCAGATGCAGGCGAACCCCGACATGCCGGGCTATCAGTTCTGGCAGGATCCCACCGGTGCGGGCACCGCCCCCGGGGCGGGCATCTATCAACTTGTTTCCTGGATGGACATCATGGTGAACAACAACATGGCCAGCACCAAGACGTTCAAATGCCCGCTCGTGCCCAAGGCCACCACGGCGAATCTGCCCAACAATGGTGACTGGCCGCATTTCGGCTACAGCGCCTGGGTGGGGGGGCGACGGCTTACGGGTGCCCTACCGGCCCGGTCCCTGTCCGAGGGCGCTTACAACCCCCAAAACGTCATCATGGTGGCCGACTATTACATGATGTGGGCGGACTACATGAACGGCGACGACTGGTTCAGCCAGGGTGCCGGACCGGCCAACACACCCCAGCGGACCATCCGCATCTTCCGCCACAAGGACCGCTCGCAGGTCGGCTTCGCGGACGGGCGGGTGGACTTCGTCCCGCGCGGCGACACGAATTTCTGGCAGAACAGCGCCGCCGGCTACACGCAGGGCAACAACCTGCGCTGGAATCCCCAGACAGTCGGCGCGAATTAAGCGCGGTTTCCCGCCCCGCCGCCCGCTTCACAGTCCTGTTCCGCCGTCCGGCTTTCTCGTCCACCTAGCCGAATGCCAGCGGGTGAGAACCTGCCGTTGGCGGACGGTTGAATAGCCCTTCCTGCGCCCTAGTCCGCACTTGGGTTCACAGCGTAGTCGGGCCAGACTTTTGACCACCTGCATGAAACGAATCCTGTTCGCCGTCGGCCTCGCGCTGGTGCTTGGAAATGCCCCGTCCGCCTTCGCCCAAGTCGGCGGTGGCGCGGCGTCGCTGGTGGATGACAAGAAGGCCAAGGCGCTGCTGGACGCGGGCGACGCGCGTTACGAGGCGGGCGAGCTGGTCGCCGCGCTGGACCTCTACAAGGCGGTGCTGGACCGCTACCCGATTTCGCGCTGGCGCTTCCTCGCGCGGCTCAAGATGGGCAAGCAGTTCCTCAAGGAAAAGAAGTTCGACCTCGCGCTCGACCAGTTCCGGCGCGTGGCGGTGGACGACAACAAGGATGCCGAGCAGCGCGGCGACGCGAGCCTGCAGGTGGGCATCTGCTTCTTCGAGATGGGGCGGTTCGAGGAGGCGTTCGGCGAGCTGCGCAAGGTCATCAAGTCGTATCCCGGCACGCCCTACTCGAACGACGCCTACTACTACATCGGCCAGGCGCACTTCAAGATGGGCCGCTTCGCCAACGCCATCGAGGCCTTCAAGAACGTCGGCACTTCGATTGACCCGGCCGCGCAGGAGGCCGAGAAGCTCGACGCCGGCAAGCGCCTGTTCGTGAAGATTGACGACAAGGACCTGTCCGCCCAGGCCGGCGAGGCGGGCGTGGTCGTCACGGCCGTGACCAGCTCGGGCGACAAGGAAACCGTCACCTGCTTCCCGGTCACGCCCGGCGCGTCCGTGCTCATGGGCAGCCTTCGCACCCAGCTCGGCGACGCCAAGCCCGGCGACACCATCGTCCAGCTCATCGGCACGGACAAAATCTCCGTGACCTACACAGACAAGCAGACCGCCGAGGCGAAACTCAATGTCACCCGCACCAAGGAAATCCGCGTGGTCGGCAACGCCCGCGTGAAGGTCGTGGACGGCGCGTTCGCCGAGGCCGTGGGCGCGGTCGTGCTGGACAAGCCGGCCTTCCTGCTCGTGCAGGATTCCGACCGCGACACGTCGGCCAGGTCCGATGAAATCGAGGTCGTCGTCCGCACCAAGCGCGTCATTGAGGAGAACCCCGGCGGCGAGAAGGCGGAGAAGCCGGCCAGCAGCATCGCCGCCGCGCTGGAGGCCGCCGAGAAGGCCGAGCCGGTGTTCAAGGTGATTGACGAGAAGAAGGTGAGGCTCGTCGAAAAGCCCGCCGAGGGCGCGGCGGCGGGCGGGGCGGTTCACACCGGCGCATTCATCGGCACCATCGCGATTGCGCGGCAGGGCGAGACCCCCAACCCCTCCGCCATCGTGGCGCAGGTCAACGACGTGCTGGAAATCGAATACCTCGACGAGGTCAGCCTTGAAGCCAAGCCCGCGACGCGCAAAACCATCGCCAAGGTCATCGAGGGCAACCTGAACCCGCTGCAAGTCGCCAACGCGAAAATCAACGACGAGGAGCTGAAGTTCAAAACCGCGCTCAAGACCAGCGAGGCGCTCAAGAACATCGGCAACATCTACAAGGACCTCGGCCTGACGAAGCAGTCCGTTGACCGCTACAAGCAGGCGCTCGCCGAGACGGAGCAGGTCGCGCGCAGCTACGGCGCATTGAACCAGCGGCTGCTCGAACAGACCTACGTGCAGATGTGGAAGATTTACTACGCGATGGACGACCTCGGCCGCGCCGCGCAGATGTGCCTCGAACTTCAGCGGCGTTTCCCCGACAGCCCGTTCGTGGACGACGCGCTGCTGCTCATGGGCCAGGTCAGCCAGAAGCAGGGCAAGTTTCAGGAAGCCATCGGCGTGTTCCGCCGGCTCGCCGCGCTGAAGAACTCGCCGCTCGCGCCCGCCGCGCAATACGCCATCGGCGAGTGCTACGAGGAGCTGGGCACGGTGCAGAAGAACAAGATTTACTACGACGAGGCGTTCCTCGCGTTCAAGGCGTGCTTCGAGAAATTCCCGAACGCGAACCAGGCCGGCGACGCGCTCTCCAAGATGGCGGAGTATTACTACAGCAAGGAGGACTTCACCCGCGCGCTGGACCTCTACGAGGAGGCGCTCCAGCAGTATCAGGACAGCAAGTTCATTGACGTGGTGCTCTACAACTACGGCCGCTGCCTCGTGAAGATGAAGAAGCTCGACGACGCGGTGGGCAAGTTCAACCAGCTCATCACCTCCTACCCGAACAGCAAGATGGTCGGGAACGCGCAGAAAATCGTCGAGGCCATCGAGAAACGCAAAGCCGCCGGCGCGGCGGCGAACTGAGATGAGGGAGAACTCCAAACGTTTGTCTCTCCCCATGAGCCGGAGCGCGGGCGTCCTGCCCGCTTTGGACGTTCGAAGTCTCCGGTGTGACCACCCCCAGTTTGACTCCGAGAGCGCAAAGCGGCCCGGAGGGCCGCGCTCCGGTTCAAGGGATGGCACTGCGGTAGTTGGTGGGCGGTTGGTTCTCTCCCCTCTGTTCTCTCTGCGCCCTTTCGCGGCCAATTGATTTCCTCCCCATGAAACTCCGCTCCCTTCTCTCGCCCGCGATGCTTCTCGCGGCCTCTCTGACTGCCCACGCCGCCGCGATGGATGACGCCAAGGCGCTCGTGCAGGCCGGCAAGCTCGACGAAGCCATCATCAAACTCGAAGGTGCTCTCCGCGCGGGCGGCGCTGAGAAGCCCGCCATCGCCGTCGAGCTGGCGCGCGCGCAGGTGGCCGCCGGCCGGCTCATCTCCGCGCAACAGACCGTGGACCGCTTTCTGCGCGAGTCGCCCAACGCGCCGCAGAAGAACGCGATGACCTACCTCAACGCGCGACTGCGCGAGGCCGGCGGGAACATCGCCGACGCCGTCTCGCTCTACCGCACCATCGCGGAGCAGATGCCCGCCGTCCCCGAGCGCGCCGACGCACTGGCCGACTGCGTTCGCGCCGCGTCGCTCCTGAGCAATGCCAGCATGGTCGAGCGCTGCCTGGCTGAGTTCACCGAGTCCTTCCCGTCGGACCCGCGCACGCGCGAGTTCCTGCTGCGGCTTTACCGCCAGCGCGCGGGGCAGAATGACCATCGCGGCGCGGCGGAGACGGCGCACCGGTTCAAGACTGCGTTCCCGCAGGACCCGGCGGGCGCGGCCTTCACGGAGTTTTACCACCTCTATGCCGCCGGGGACAACGGCGCGGCGGTCGCGGCGTTTCAGGCGGAGCGCAAGCTGCCCACTTTCACGCTCAACGCCGGCATCGTCAGCAGCGCGATTGAGGCGATGCGCCGTCATACGAACGGCTATGCGCTCATCGCGCCGCTCGCCGAGGACTTCGCGAAGCTCACCGGCGACCCGCAGTTCCAAATCGCCGCGCTCGAATACCTGCCCGACCTTGCGCTCACGAACCAGGCCGTCGCGCTCGGCGGCCAGCTCCTGCCCAAGCTCGCGAACTCCGCGTGGGGGCCGCGCGTCCGCCTCGCGCACGCCTACGCGCTGCGCCGCGCGAGCCAGTTCGACGAGGCGGAGAAACAGCTCGTCGCGCTGCTGGCCGTTGAGCCCGCGAACGGCACGGCCTGGGACCGCCACGCCGAAGTCACCAGCCTCGCCAAGCGCCCCGAGGCCCATGTGAAGCTGCTCGAAGAAACCATGCCGAAGCTGGCCGCGCAGAAGAACCTCAGCCTCCGTCTCGCCGCGCAAGGGCAGATTGCCTACCGCCTCACGCAGGCAGCGTGGAACCGGGCGGATTACGCCGCCGTCGGGAAGTTCGCCGCGCAGTTCCTCGAACGCGACGGCTTGTCCAGTTATGGTCCGCAGGTCATCAAGCTCGCGGCGGATGCCGCTTTCGCCGGGTTGCCCGAGGCCACCAAGGCGGACGAGGCCGCAGCCGGGGCGCTAAAGACGGCGAAGGCGAACCACCAGAAGGCCACAGGCGATGCCAAGCGGACGCAGACTCCGCCCGCCGCGAAGGAGGCCGCTGAGAAAGCGCTCGCCGCCGCGAAGGACGCGCTCGACAAGGCGCAGGCCAAGGCCGACGCCGCGCAGAAGGCGTTCAACGAGACACGCGCGAGTTCCATCGCGAAGTTCGACGCGCTGCTGCCCGCCATGGAGAAGTATCTCACGCGCACGGTCCCGTGGGGCGGCGCGCTGGCCTCGGCGGACACGACCTTCAAGCCGCACTTCACGCCGCGTTCATTCGCGGCCGAGCAGAAGAAACTGAACGAGCTTCTCCAGCGCGTGCGCCAGCACGACTTGGTGAAGCCCGCGCTGGCGAACTTCCAGACCTCGCGCACCGCCGGCCAGTGGGCGCGGGCCAGCACGGCGGGTGAGAACCTGCTGCCCAAGTTCCTCGAAGCCGGCCCGGCGCTCGCGCTCGAAGGCGGCGGCGAAATCGTCGTGGCGATGTATAACGCCGGCCATTACGAGAAGGCTGTCAACGCGGCGAAGCTGATTCTCGCGAGGCATCCCGCCGCCGCCGCGCCGTTGTATTACCTCTCGCTCTCCGCCTTCCAGCTCGGCGCGCCGAAGAACCGCGACGTCCTCGCGCTCGTGGATGCCACGGTCGCGCAGGCCGGCAGCAGCTACTGGCCTTACGACGGCTGGGGCCATGTGCGCACCTACACGTTCAGCATCGCGGATCAGAATCGTCAGCCGGACGCGATGCTGGCGGAGTTCAAACATCTGGGGACCCTTTATCCCGGCAGCAGCAGCGCGCCGGATTTCCAGCGGCGCGTCGGCGTGATGCAGGCGGCGCTCGGCCAGAACGAAGCGGCCAAACAGACGCTCCTCGCGGCGGTGAAGGCCGCGCAGCCGTTCGCGGGCGAGCCGGCCACGCTGCACGCCATCGCGACGGCGTTCACGAACGCTGCCGACTGGGCGTTGCCCGCACTCGACGCGTATCTGGCGCGGCCCAATCGCGGCCCGGCGCAGGGCGGCATCCAGTTGCTGCGCGGTCATCTGTTCCTCACGGAGAAAAAGGACACCAACGCCGCCATCAAGGCCGTCCAGCTCGCCGCCGCGCGGCCCGGCGACTTCGCGTGGAATGCGGGCAGCGTCCCGTGGCAGTGGGGCGAGGCGTTGTTGCAGACGGTCGTGTCCCAGAAGGTCGAGGACGCCCAGCCCGCCGGTGTCACGTTGCTTTCCGACCTCATCACCTCGCTCGGCGCGGTGCAGGCGCATTGGCTGCCGTCGCTGCTGCTGCGGCAGGCGCAGCTCGGGCGGCAACTGGACTTCACTCACACGCTCAACCGCCTCACCGTGGGCATGAACCCGAACGATGCCAACTGGCTCGCGAACTACTACATCCCGTGGTCACAGCAGCTCGCCTCGCTCGGCAAGCCCGAGCTGTCCGGCCTCGTGCTGCGCTCGGCGGTGAATCGCTTTACCGGCGTGGACCCGAAGCTGCGCGCGCAGGCGAGCCAGGCGCTGTTCAGCCTGAGCAGCAAGCACGGCTTCCCCGCCGCCGAGATTGACGAGAAGCTCGAATGGGCGCCGCTGCTCAAGTCCGCGATGAGCTTCCGCATGGGCGACCCCATTGCCGCGTGGAAGGCCTTCCAGGCGAACGAGGCGCTGTTCGCGAAACACGAGGACAAGCTGCCCGCCGACTATCTGCGCTGGGCGTCCGACCGCCTGCTCCAGCGCGACGACGAGGCCTCGCGTGACACGGCGGAGCGCATCCTGCGCCGCTGGATCATCGCCAACGAAAACTCGAGGGCCGTGCCCGAGGACGAGAAGGCCAAGACGCAGCTCGCGCTCGCGGACTACTACTTCAAGACGCTGCGCTACGACCTCGCGCGTTCCGAGTGCACGTCGCTGATGAACCGTTTCCCGACCACCGCTGAGGCCGTGGACGCGCAGTTCCGCATCGGCGAGTGCTACTTGCAGCAGAAGATGTATGTGGACGCCGCGAAGGTCTTCGAGAAGATGGCAAAGTCGAAGGACAAGCTCGCGGCGAGCCGGGGCGAGTTCCTGCTCGGCGTGCTCGCGCAGCAACGCGGCGACACCGAGGACGCGAAGGCGCGCTTCCGCAACGTGATGGACCTCGCGCCTTCGAGCGACGTGGCGGACGGCATTCTCTACCGCCTGTCCGAGCTTTACGGGCAGGAGAACCGCTTCCGCGACGAGCTGATGCTGTTGCGCAGCATCGGCCTCATCGGCAGCAGCGCGAAGCAGTGGCATCCGCCGGGGATGCCGTTGAACATCGTCATCCAGGACGCGGACCTCGGCGTGAGCCGCGGGCAGAGCTACGTCCCCGTGGTGGTCTCGACCACCGGCGGCGACCGCGAGGTTGTGCGGCTGGAGAGCGGCAGCGCGGGCAAGGGCTTCTTCCGCGCCGAGCTGCCGACCGAGCTGGGCGAGCCGAAGGCGGGCGACAATATCCTCCAGGTCAACGGCTCCGTCACCATCACCTACGATTACCCGGACGACTTCAAGAAGCAGTTCACCGCCATCGCGCCGCCGCGCTCGAACATCCGGCTCGCGGCGGACGCGGAGTTCAAGATTTCCGCGACGGAAATCAAGGATGAGGAGGAGGTCAGCTTCGAGGAGCGCCTGCGCCTGCAACGGCAGCAGGCCGGCAAGCAGGCGGGGCTGGAGTTCCGGCAGGAGTTCCGCAACGGCAACTCGCTCAAGCCGGGCAACAACGTCTATCTTCAGGTCAAGGACGGCGACCGCGACGTGAGCAAGGAGGCCGACCCCATCAAGGTGCTCGTCACCGCCGCCAGCGGCAGCCGCGTGACCGCCACGCTCACCGAGACGGGACCGCACACGGGGATTTTCCGGGGCACGCTCAAGACGGTGGAGATTGCCGCGAACACCTTCGCCAGCGACCGCTCGGTGAACAACGAGGCGGTGCGGGCGATTGACAACAATCCGAAGACCTCGTGGGAGGGGCTGAACGACGGCCGCGCGCCGAAGTTCATTGCGATGGACCTCAAGCAGGACACGCAGCTCGGCGAGCTGAAGTGGAGCACCGACGGCTTCTTCAAGGACAAGAAGCCGGTCGAGTATGCCGTGCAGGTTTCGACGAACCTCACCGACTGGACCACGGTGGCGGCGACGACGAACTTCACCGGCTCCACCGCCGCCCAGCGCGCGCGCATCGGGGCGACCAACTCGGGCAATTTCGCCAGCGCGACCATCCAGCTCACGAACGCCTCGGGCCGTTACGTGCGGCTGTTCATCGCGAAGTTCTCCGGCACCGCGCCGCGCCTCGCGGAAATCGAGGTGAAGGACGCCGCCGGCACCGTGCTGCTCCCGGCCAGGACCGGCGGCGAGGCGCTGGCGGGCGAGGGGCTGCGGCTCACGCCCAGCGACCGCATCACGGCCGTGTATGACGACGAGGCGAGCATGATTTCGGTGGGCAAGCCGCGCGGGCTGTCGCAGGCGCTCACCGCGACCTACTACAACGCGCAGGTGGGCTTCATCGCCTACGACTTCAAGCCCGTCGCCGGGCAGAACATCCCCGAGACGTTTGTGAAGCAGGTGCGCCGCGTGGAGCCGGGCCAGCGCGTCATCCTGCGCGTGACCGATTACGACGCCGACAACACCGACAAGCGCGACAAGGTGAAGTTCCTCGTCAAGACCAGCGACGGCCAGGAGCAGAAGCTCGACGCGACGGAGACCGAGCCGTTCACCGGCGTCTTCACCAAGGAGCTTGACATCTGGTCGGACAAGCGCGCCAACGGCTTCAAGCTCGCCGCCGGCGTGACGCTGGAGGCCATCTACCTCGACGAGCAGAACACCGACCCCGGCGCGCCCATCACGCGCGCGACGCACCTTGAGTCCGCCGAGCCGGGCGAGGTGAGGGTGGCGTTCGTGCCCTCGACGGTGAGGCTGCGCGCCGACGGCACGGAGCTTTACACCTATGCCTCGGCCCTCGACACGAACGCGCCGCCGGTGAAGGCCGTCGCGTTCCGGCCGCCGCTGACGTTCGAGATCATTGACCCGCAGGCGGCGAAGGATTCCTTCAGCGAGGTGAAGGCCGTGCTGACCACGTCCGGCGGCAGCAAGGTCGAGGTGATTTGCCCGCTGTCGAACGTGGCGGATGGCAAGCCCGCCCGTCGTCGCGTGGTGGACGATGCGCTGGAGACGGGGCGCTTCGTCGGCCAGATTCTGATGAGCCTCGGCGACAAGGATTCGCCGCCGAGCATCGTGCTCGAACCGGGTGACACGCGCACACTCGCGCCGCGCCGCAACCCGGCGGTGAACCAGGAGCAGCAGCTCGCGAACGTCGTGCCCGTGTTGAACCTCAACGGCCAGGACATCATCACGGTGACGTATCAGGCGCAGGGCAGGGAGTTCAAGGACCAGGCCCGGCTCGCGGTGCCGGCGAGCCTGGAGTTCACGGACAGCGGCTACGAGAAGGCCGTCACCAACCTCTACATCGGCGACAAGATTTTCGTGGTCGTGAAGGACCTCACCGCCGACGCGACTTCCGAGCGCGACAGCGTCGAGGTCTCGCTCACCAGCCCGAGCGGCGAGAAGTTCAGCGCGAAGCTGCAGGAGACGTTGAGCCACAGCGGCGAGTTCAGCGGCAGCTTCCCGCTGGTCGTCGGGGAGAAGCCCGTGCCCGCCGACGACAAGCTGGAGGCGTGGTTCGGCGACGCCATCACGCTCGCCTACGCCAGCCGGACCGACCCAGCCTCGAAGCTGGAGAAGACCGTCAACGTGGTGAAGGGCACCGATGGCAGCCTGCTGGTGTTCGAGAAGAAATACGCGACGGAGAAGGTGGCCATCGAGTCGCAGTTCCGCATGGCGGAGGCGTATTTCGAGCTGTTCAAGAACTACCGCGCGCTCAAGCAGCTTCCGCAGGCGACCAACGCGCTGAACGAGGGGATGCAGTTGCTCAAGGAACTGAGCAACGACTATCCGAGCAGGCAATACGAGGCGCGCACGGACTACCTGCTCGGGCAGTTCGCGCAGGAGCTGAAGAAGTTCGACGAGGCCATCAGCTACTACAAACGCATCGTCGCGAACCACTCCGACCACCCGCTCGCGCCCGAGGCGCAATACAAGCTCGGCCAGTGCCACGAGGAGAAGAACGACATGGACGCCGCCAGCGCGGAATACGTGACGCTGGCCTACACCTGGCCGGAAAGCCCGCTGGTGGCGAACGTCGTCGTGCGCATCGCGGAGTATTTCTACAACAAGAAGGAGTTTCCGACGGCGGCGGAGGTCTCGAAGAAGTTCGTCGAGCGCTTCCCGCAGCACGAGTGGGCGGAGCGGATGCTCTTCCGCGCCGGCCAGTGCTGGTATAAGGCCGAGCAGTTCGTCAAGGCCGGCAAGGAGTTCGACCTGCTGGTGGACAACTACCCGCGCAGCAAGTTCCGGCCGGACGCGATTTTCTGGTCGGGCGAGTCGTATCGCAGCGGCGGGCAGCTTGAGTCCGCCTTCCGCCGCTACAAGCGCGCAACGTGGGATTACCCGGAGAGCGACGCGGCAAAGTTCGCGCGCGGCAAGCTGATCCTGCCGGAGATGGTGAACATCGCCGAGCGCGACGTGGTGCAATGATGGTAGGAGCCGACGTGAGGAGGCCCTAACCAACGGAGCGCGGCTTTCCAAGCCGCAGCGGCTCCGCTTGTCGAAGCCCGCTGAACGACGAAGACTCAAGTAACGATGCAAACAAAACCTGACAATGTCCGCGTGGAAGTCCCGTTGAAAGTTCTGTGGAAGTGGACCGGCGTCAGCGCCGTCATTCACGCGCTGCTCATCGCGTTGCTCTGCGGCTTCAGTTGGTGGGGCCACCAGCAGAAGGAGGCCGCCAGCAAGGCCAAGGCCGCCGTCGAGGAGGCCGCGTTGAAGAAGAAGGAGGCGGAGGACGCCGCCAAGAACACCAACGCCCCGCCCGCCGCCGCGACCAATGCCGCGCCCACGAAGGCCGCCACGGTCGCGCCGCCTGATTCCGCCGCCGCCGCCAGCAACCGCCAGGCGCAGGCGGAGAAGCTGCTCGGCATAGACAAGGTCGCCAAGCCCGGCGAAATCCCGAAAAGCCCCTTCTCCTCGAAGGGCGATGATTTGCTCAAGGACTTGAAGTGAGCCGGGGCCGCGTTTCGCCTGCCGCCTGAGATGTCTTCGCCCGCCGCCAAACCGCCGTCGCGCGTCTGGAATCCGTTCCGGCGGGACGCGGTGTATTGGCAGGGCAAGCACGGCCGGCTGCGGCGGTATATCACCTGGTCCTTCTGCGGGCACGCTGGC
The DNA here is from genome assembly GCA_009773355.1 of Limisphaerales bacterium. GTDB lineage: Bacteria > Verrucomicrobiota > Verrucomicrobiia > Limisphaerales > SXTU01 > SXTU01. The sequence goes on along the minus strand of WRPG01000065.1, from coordinate 11,607 downwards.
ATCGTGCTCGTGACGGCGCTCTCGATGCTCATCCCCGGCTGCAAGAAGACCTACGACCTCGTCAAAGGCTCCGGCAAGCCCAAGGCGATGATCAAGCAGATGAAGGTCCAGGTGAAGAAGGTGCAGCGCAAACGCGTGCTGGTGAACCCGAACAGCCCCATTGTCTTCGAGGTGCCGCCGCTGGAGCTGACGCCGCTCAACCTCAAGGAGGTCACGGCCAACGAATACAAGATCGGCCAGGGCGAGGGGGCCGGCCCGGCGGGCTACGCGGCGGGCCGCGAGGGCGCGCGCTTCATCTTCGTGCGCGTGCGCTATGAGGGCGGGAACTGGGACTTCAACATGCGCAACGGTGCGGACGAGAACATGACCAAGGAGTTCGGCCGCCGCGCCCGGATGCCGGTCTCGACCATCCCGCAGGATGTGACACTGCTGGAGCTGGGCCGCCACGTGAAGGGCCGCGCGCCGCCGGTGGTCTTCCTCTGCGGGAGCTACCCGTTCCGCTTCGACACGCGCGAGGTGAAGGCCGTGCGCAATTACCTGCTGGAGAACCGCGGCATGATTTTCGCGGACAACGGCGGCAACCAGTTTCACGGCGTGTTCCTCCGGCTCATGCAGTCCGCGCTGCCTGAGGTCGCGCCGGTGGAAATCCCCGATGACGACCCGATTTACCAGGCCCCGTATCCACTCAACGGCTGCCCGCCGCTCTGGGCGCACAGCGGCACGCACGCGCTCGGCTGGAAGAAGGACGGCCGCTGGGTGGCCTTCTACCATCAAGGCTCCATTTCCGACGCCTGGAAGGACACGCACGGCGGCACCAGCGCGGAGTCGGCGGAGCAGTCGTATCAGCTCGGCGTGAACATCCTCGCGCAGGCCATGGCCGGCTACAGCGAGTGGAAGCTGCTGCTGGAAGGGAAGGGGCCAAAGAAGTGAACGGGAAACCCGAGATGTCAAACGAATGGAGACAGACGAATCCAAGCTTGGAATTCGCTTGTCCCCATTCGTTTGACAAAGTCGGTTGCGCGGCGGGCCTCGATTTGCCTGCCACAGATTTCGCTCGGAGCACGTCAGATAACCGTTAACCAGAAGGAATACTATGTTGTGGGAATGGATTGTTGCGGGTGGCATGACGATGGCCACGCTGATCTTGCTGTCGGTCATCAGCATTGGCGTCGTGTTGGAACGCCTCGCCTTCTTCAAGCAGGTGCGCCTCGCCACGGCGGCGCTGCGCACGGCCATTCAGGAGGCGCTGGCGAAGCAGCAGTATGAGCAGGTGCTGGAGCGCTGCCGCCAGAGCGAGTCGCCGCTGGCCGCGATGATTCTCGCCGAGGCCGCCTCGGGCCGGGACGCGGAGAGCGCCGACGCCGAGCGCGTGATGACGCTCACGATGCGCGGCGAGATGGCCCGGCTGAAGCAATACCTGCCCATCCTCGCCACCATCGCTTCCATCTCGCCGTTCGTCGGGCTGTTCGGCACCTGCAAGGGCATCATCGCCGCCTTCTCGGACATCGCCACCCAAGGCATGGGCGGGCCGAGCGTCATCGCGGCGGGCATCTCCGAGGCGCTGGTCTCCACGGCCACCGGCCTGCTGGTCGCCATCCCGGCACTGATGTTTTACAACTACTTCAGCAAGGCCATCTCGAACATGGCGCTGGAGCTGGAGTCGCAGGCGTTCCAGGCCTACCGCGACTTGCGCCAGCAAAGCCCTCAGAAGTAAACCGCGTCCGCCGCAATCACGACCGCCGCCTACTCCCCAAACCTTATGGCAATGGATGTCCAAGACGATTCAGATGAGCCGATCGCCGCGATCAACTTCATCCCGATGATTGATATCAGCCTCGTGCTGCTGATCATCTTCATGGTGGCCACCACGTTCGTGAACGTGACGGGCATTGACCTCAAGCTGCCCAAGGCCTCGACCGCCAAGAACGCCGAGAGCAAGAGCGTCTCCGTGCAGCTCAACATGCAGAAGGACGTGTTCCTCAACGGCGAGAAGACGACGTGGGACGGGCTGAAGGCCGGCATCACCGCCAAGCTCGCCGGCACCAAGGACCGCGCGGTGATCATCAACATTGACCGCGGCGTCGAATACGGCAGCGCGGTCAAGCTCATGGACATTGTGAACCAGTGCGACGCGGCCATCGTGCTCGCCACCGAAGTGGACAAATGAACAATCCAAATCCCAAATTCCAAGCTCCAAGCTCCAAGCCGCGTTCGTGTGCCGCCCCGCGCCCATTAAGATTTGGAGCTTGGAGCTTCTTTGGGATTTGGAGCTTGGGATTTGGAGCTTTCGCCGCGTTGCTCCTGAGCCTTTCTTCCGCCCCCGCCAGGCTCGCCGCCGACCGCTGGACGCGCCTCACCGAGGAGGAGCGCCACCAGCTCACCCGCGCCGAGCGTTACGCCGAGCAGAGCAACTGGAAGTCCGCCCGCTCCGAATACGAGCTGTTCCTCCAGCTCCACACCAAGTCCGAGGTTGCCTCCTACGCGCAGCTCATGTTCGCCGAATGCACGCGCCGGCTCGGCCAGGTCAACACCGCCATCGGCGAGTTCCGCAACGTCATTGACTACTTCCCCGACGCGATTGACGCCGGCAGCGCGCAGTATTCCATCGGCGTCTGTCAGACGCAGTCGGGCGATGCCGAGGAGGCCGTGAAGTCCTTCGAGAAGGTCATCACCAAATGGCCGACGAATGACTTCGGCGCCTACGCGCGCAGCGAGGCCTGCAAGATTTACTGGCGGCTCGGCAAGACTGAGAAATGGGTGCCGCACATGGAGTTCCTCGCCACCGGCAGCTACACCGACCCGCAGAATCTGCACAACACCGCGCAGCACCGCATCGTCATGCACCGGCTCGTCGAGAAGAAGACGCCCGAGGCCTTCGCGCTGGTGGACGGCGTGCGGAAGAAGGACGCCCTGCTCGTCTTCGCGCAGTGGGCCGCCGATGCAATGCACGGCCACCACATCCCGACCTTCTACGGGGAGAAAGGCACGAAGCTCCGCACCACCATCGCCACCAACGCCGTGGCGTTCATCGAGAAGCAACCTGTGACGGACCCTGCGGAGAAAACCTCGCTGGAGCATTGGTGCGCCCGCATCCATGCCTACGCCGGCGACACCCCGGTGGCCACGGCGCGCTTCGCCGCCTTGTCCAAGAAGTTCCCGGAGAACGACACCTTCCGTGGCGAATACGCCGCTTACCTCCGCGCCAGCGGCAAGCGGCCCGAGGCCCGGCTCGTCTATCGCGAGCTGAAGAACCAATACGTCGCCGACACGGAAATCGCCGAGACCTACGGCGAGGAGAACAACTGGAAGAGCACCATTGAGGCCTATCAAGCCATGCTCACCAAGCACCCGCAGCAGGTGGACGCGATTCAATGGCGGCTGGGTGAGGTCTTCCGTCACACGGGCAAATACCCGGAGGCCATCGCCTGCTTCAACCAGTCGCAGCGCGAGCCGCAGTCCCTCTTCCGCATCGCCGAGTGTCAGGGGCAGATGAAGCAGCACGATGCCGCCATCCAGACCCTCGTGGGCGTGCTCAACTTCTTCAAGAGCGCCGCGCCCGAGGCGCAATACAAGATCGCCGGCCATTACGCCGCCAAAGGTGACAAGGAAGCCGCGATCCGCACGCTCAAGACCGTCTGCAAGGTCCACCTGAACACCTCGTGGGCCGGCCGCGCGCACCAGGACCTCACGCTGACCTACGGCGTGGACGTGACCCTCGGCGGCGCGGCGAAGAAAGAGGAGAAGTAGCGCGTCGCCGTAGCTCGACACTCCAATGTCGAGAATTGGTGCCTCAAGACTCGACATTGGAATGTCGAGCTACTGTGAAAGCAAAGAGCGCGGACGTTGCCGTCCGCGCTCTGAGATTGCTTGAGCGGAGAATCAGGCGAACAGCTCGGCGACGGGCTTGGCGCCTTCGCGGACCAGCTTCATCGGGCGGTTGAGCGGGGTGGTCAACTCGCGGGTGTGGTCAATGCCGAGGGCGTGGCAGACGCTGGCGTGGAGGTCGGCGACCTGCACGGGGCGGTTCTCCGGGGCCATGCCGTCCTTGTCGGACGAGCCGATGACCTGGCCGCCCTTGATGCCGCCACCGGCCATGAAGCAACTGAAGACGCGCGCGTGGTGGTCGCGGCCCGCGTCCTTGTTGATCTTCGGCGTGCGGCCGAACTCGCTCAACATGATGACGAGGGTTTTCTCCAGACGGCCTGACTGGTGAAGATCCTCAATGAGCGAGGCGACGGCGGGGTCCATGACGGAACCGTGGTTGCGCATGGCAGGGAAGACATCCATGTGGTTGTCGAAGCCGCCGCGGTTGACCTGCACGAAGCGCACGCCGGTCTCGATGAGCTTCCTGGCGAGCAGCGTGCCACGCCCGAACTCGGTGAGGCCGTAGCGTTCGAGCGTCTTGGGGTTTTCCTTGTCGAGATCGAAGGACGACAGCGCGGGGCTTTTCATCAGGGCCACGGCGTCCTTGAGGGCGACATCAGCCTCCTTGAGGTCGCGCGCGGCGAGCTTGCCGGAGGTGCGGAGGTTCATCTTGGCGAGAATCTCCAGGCGGCGCTCACCCTGCGCGTGATGGATGCCGTCGGGGAAGGCGAGATACGGGTCGCGCTCGCCGGGCAGGCCGATGTAGTAGGCCTCGCAGCGCTGGCCGAGGTAGCCGGCGCGCGGGGCCATGCCGCCGATGCTGATGTAGGCGGGGAGGTCGCCGGACTTCTGGCGCTCGTTGACGACGAAGGAACCCATGCCCGGATGCACGAGCGCGGGGTTCTGTGGATGGCTCGTCTGAAGCTCGTAGGTGGCGCGCCCGTGGTCGCCGTTCGTGCCGGCGATGGAGCGGATGATCGAGCAGTGGTGCATCTGCTTGGCGAGCTGCGGGAAAATCTCGCTGATCTGGATGCCGTCGGCGCTGGTCTTGATGGCCTCGAACTCGCCGCCGACCTCGCGGCCCGGCTTCGGATCCCAGGTGTCAATGTGGCTCATGCCGCCGCCGTTCCAGAAGAGGACGACGGACTCGGCCTTCGGCGCGTGGGCGGAGCCTATCGCGGCGACGAGGCGGTTGATGGGCATGCCGAGCAGCGCCGCCGTGCCGGCGAATTGCGCGAGGAACCGGCGGCGGGACGCGTGGTAGTCAGTGCAGGAGCTCATGGGTTTGATGATGTGAACAGACTTCAGGGCAGGTAGCGGAATTCGTGGGAGTTGAGCATGGCCCAGCGGAGGTCGGCGAGGCCGTCAGCGGGCGTCTTGCCGGCGGCGATGACTTCGCGGGCGTCGGCCAGCTCCTCCGCCGTGGGCCGGCGGGTGTAAATCTCCAGATAGACCAGTTCCACGGCCTTGGCCGGGTTCGCGCCCGGGCCGGCGATGAGGTGGTGCACCGGCTCCAGCGGACCGACGCGGGAGGCTTCGTGGGTGGCCTTGCCGTTGAGCAGCATCAACTCCTGCCGCAGCGAAGGTGATTCGTCGCGGAACTCGCCGAGGTTGTCGCGCGCGGGCTGGCCGAAGACGCGGAGGAAGTGCGAGGCCGGCGCGGGCGTGGCCATGCGCAGGGTGGTGTCGAACTTCGGGTTGTCGTCCACGATGGCGGTGATGATCTCAAGGCGGAAGCGCTCGGCATTGCCGGACTGGAGCAGGCGGATGCGCGCCTGGCGCGCGGCCTCGATGGCGTCGTCCTCCATCTTCTTGTTCATCGCGAGGTCCTTCTTCGACTCGGACAGCACGTCACCGAACTTGTCGTCGTCCTTGCTCATTTTCTCCGGCTTGAGCAGCGCCTCGAAGTCCAGGTTCGCGCCCTTCTCCAAGTCATACGGGGCGGGCGCCTGGCCGGGCTTGTTCATCGCCATCATCATGTTGGGCTGGTTGGTCGTCTTGTCCTCGGCGGCGGCCAGCAGCGCGGCGTTGGCGAGCGGGATGCGGATTTGGCGCTTCACCTCGCGGACGTTCGCCCCCTCGGGCCACTTGTGCGTGAGCAGGTGGCCGGCGACGGTCACGCTGTCGAAGAGCACTTCGCCGAGCATCCGGCGGGCGCGGGTGGCGGTGAAGGCCTCCTCGGCGCGCTTCAGTTCCGCCAAGTCGGCTCCGGCGGGCAGATGGCCGCGCTGGTAGGACGGCGTGAGCATGACCAGCTTCACGAGCGAGCGCAGGTCGTAGCCGCTGGCGATGAACTCCTGCGCGAGGAACTGAAGCGTCTGCGGCTGCCGGATTTCGTTGTAGGCGGAGATGTTGTCGAGCGGCTCGACGAAGCCGCGCCCGACCAGCTCGGCCCAGACGCGGTTGACGAAGGCGCGGGCGAAGTAGGGGTTGCGGGGGTCGGTGATGAGCGCGGCCAGCTTCTTCCGCTCCTCGCTTTGCGCGTAGATGCTCCGGCCGTCGTCGGCCTGGCGCGCGGCGGCCTTCGCCTCGGCGAGAATCGCCGCCTCGGTCTTCGAGTCGCGCAGCGCCTTCTTCACATCGAAGCCGTCCACGAGGTCGTCGAGCGCCTTCTTCGCCTCCGCGTTGCTCAGGGCCTTGGGATTCGGGCGGCGGCGCTCCTCCAGGCGGCTGATGAAGTGCGGCTTGGTCGTGAAGTTGACCAGCTCGAAGGGGAACTTCGGCGCGACGGCGTCGCGCTTGGGCGGCTGCTCGCGCTCGGGCGGCCACTTCACCGCCGTCTCCTTGGCCTCCGTGGTGTAGATGCGCTTGACGTTCTTGCCGGTCTCGACGCGCTTGATGGTGCCGAAGAAGGCCGCGAGGTCGTAAAACTCCTTCTGCTTCCAGTCGTCAAACGGGTGGTCGTGGCACTCGGCGCACTGGAGGCGGACGCCGAGGAAAATCTGCGAGGTCGCGCCGGCGAGGGCCATGGGGTTCGCGGCGTCGCCCAGCGCGAAGCCGGCGGCGGGCGTGTTCTCCGGGCGGCCGTTGGTGGCGATGAGTTCGCGCGCCATCTGGTCGTAAGGCTTGGCCTCGGCCACGCTGCGGTTCACGTAGGCGAGCAACTGCGGCCCGCCGTCCTGCTGCGAACGCACGCGCAGCATGTCCGCGAAGAACACCGTCCACCGCTCCGCAAAACGCGGATGCGCGATGAGCCGGTCCACCAGCTTTGCGCGGCGGTCGCCCGCGCTGTCGCGCTCGAACTGCCGGATCTCGTCCGCCGTCGGGATGCGCCCGATGAGGTCCACCGTCGCGCGGCGGAGGAAGGCGAGGTCGTCAATGGGTGGGGCGACCTTCGGCTGCGGGCCTTTGCTGGCGGCGACTTCGCGGGTGAGAATCTGGTCGGCCATCGCGGCGGCCTCGGCGAGGGACGCGGGCGCCTTCGCCGGGATGAATTCCTTCTCGGCCAGGCCCGGCACCTCTTTCTTGTGAATCTTGAGCACCACGCCGGCCGGCCAGTTTGCGCCGGTGCGCACCCAGTCGGTGAGCCAGTTCTTGTGCGGGCCGGAGAGCGGCTCCGTCTCCTGCGGCATGATCTCGTCATGATCGCGCGGGAGCTTGATGCGGCGGAGGAGCTCGCTCTTCTCCCAGTTCTTCGCGTCAATCAGCGGGCCGTGCTCGCCGCCCTTGAGGAAGCCGGCCTTGGTGTCGAGGCGCAGGCCGCCCTTGACCTTCTCCGCGCTGTGGCAGCGGATGCAGGCGCTCTCAAAGATGGGCTGGATCTGCTGGCGAAAATCCACGTCGGCGGAAGCGGCTCCGACGGAGCAGGCGAGGGCGATGAGAACGCGCGCGAAGACGGGCATGTTCTACCGACTGGCGGTGGTGGAGGGGCATTCAAGCCGGTTTGGCGGCATGGGTGGCGGTTGGGAAAAGACACGGAGGCCGCCCGGCGGGGATGGCGCCTGGCAGGCTTCGCGCATTCTGCCAATGCCCGAAACCTGCGTGGGCGGTGCGCGTGAGTTTCGCCTCGCCAAAGCCCGCGCATCACAGTCGAATCCCCGCATGGCGTTCGCGGACTTTCCGGCCCAGCAGCAGGCCGTCGCGCTGCTCCAGCGCAGCCTGGAGCGCGGGCGGCTGGCGCACGCGTATCTCTTCACCGGCGACAGCCTCGACGAGCTGGAAGGCATGGCGCTCGCGCTCGCCAAGACTTTGAACTGCCAGCAGCCGCGCCGGGCGGGCCGCGCGGCGGTGGACTGCTGCGACGAGTGCCTCGCCTGCCGGAAGATTGACCATGCCAACCACGCCGACGTGCAGTGGCTCCGGCCCGAGATGCGGTCGCGCCAAATCAGCGTGGACCAGATCCGCGAGCTGATCCACACGGTCAACCTCAAGCCCACCGAAGCGGAGTGGAAGGTCGCTGCCATCGCCTCGGCGGACCGCCTGACCCCGCAGGCGACCAACGCCTTCCTCAAGACGCTCGAAGAACCGCCGTCCCGCTCGATCCTCATTCTGCTCACCACCGAGCCGCAGCAGTTGCTTGAGACCATCCTCTCGCGCTGCCTCCGGCTGAACTTCGCCGGCGGGGCCGGCCACCAGTTTGCGCCGCAGCACGTCGCGTGGCTGCAGGAGTTCGGCGCGCAGCTTGCCGGGCCAAAGCAGAACCTGCTGGGCCGCTACCGCGTGCTGGGCCAACTGCTCGCGCGCCTCGCCGCCCTGAAGGACGAAATCAAGGAGACCCTCACCGCCCGCTCGCCGCTCCAGCGCTACGCGGACGCCGACCCGAAGCTGCAGGAGAAATGGGAGGAGGAACTCGACGCCGCCATCGAGGCCGAATACCGCCGCCAGCGCGCCGACCTGCTGCTGGCGCTTCACTGGTGGCTGCGCGACGTGTGGCTGGGCAGGCTCGGCACCGGCACGGAACTGCTGGCCTTCCCCGAGCTGCGGGAGGCCGTCGCCGCTGTGACCGCGCGCGTCACCGCCGCCGAGGCCCTGGAAAATCTCCGGGTGATCGAACAGACCCAGCGCCTGCTGCGCACCAACGTGCAGGAGGCGCTCGCGCTGGAAGTCGGCCTGCTGAAGCTGCGCCTGTGAGCGAGATACGCGCTTGCCGATTCGGGGCCGTCGGCGAATGTTCCGCCATGAATTCATCCTGGACGGCGAGCCTGTGCGTCACCCTGCTGGTTTTGGCCGCGCCCTTTGCCCCGCAGTGCGCCGCCGATGATTTCAAGCTGACGCCGGAACAAATGCAGGCGCTCGAAGGCACGCGCAAGGGCTTCGGCAAGGGCAGGAAGCTGCAAGCCGAAATTGAGCGGATGCTGGGCCAGGCAGCGGAGACGAATCGAGTTCAACTTGCCTTGAGTCTGGCCATCACGGTCGCCGAGAAGTGGCCGGGCGAGGCCGCCGACGCCGTGGGCAAGCTGGTCCAGCACCTGCCCGCCCAGGCCGTGCCCCTCATCCACGCGGCGCTCAAGGCGGCGCCCCAGGAGGCGCTCGAAATCACGCGGGCGGCGATGTCCGCCTCGCCTACCAACAGCGTCCGCCTCGCCACCGCGGCCATCCAAATCGCGCCCGCCCAGGGCAACGCCATTCTCGAGGCCGCCCGCTGGCGCGCGCCGAAGGAGCTGCATCCGCAGTTGGAGCAGCTCAAGGCCAGCCTGCCCGCCGCCGTCGTCGCGCCGCCCAGCCGGGTGCCGCGCGTCGAAAACCCGTTGGCCCGGTGAGGTTGGGCCGGTGCCCGGCCGCCATCGTGGCGCGCGCCGAGCGCGCGGAATCCACTCTTGCGCTTTGGGGCTTCAAACCTAAACTCGCCCTCCCGCTGGCGCAGGCTGGCGGCTGCGATGAGCCAGCGCCGGATTTTTTACTTCGACAACAACGCCACCACGCGGGTCGCCCCCGAGGTCGTGGCGGCGATGACCCCGTTCTTCACCGAGTATTGGGGCAACGCCTCCAGCGCCTACGCGTTCGGCAACCAGGTGGTGAAGGACCTTGACCTGGCGCGGGAGAAAGTCGCCGCGCTCATCGGTGCGGACCCGCGCGAGATCGTGTTCACCAGTTGCGGCACGGAGGCGAACAACACCGCGCTCCACAGCGCGCTGGTCACGCAGCCCGGCAAGCGTCATGTGCTCACCACGGCGGTCGAGCATTCCGCGAACATCAAGTATTGCGAGTTTCTCCGGCGGCGTGGCTACGACGTGACGTTTCTGCCGGTCGAGTCGGACGGCTCGCTGGATTTGCACCTGCTGGAGAAATCCATCCGGCCCGACACCGCCATCGTCTCCGTCATGTGGGCGAACAACGAGACGGGCGTGCTCTTTCCGCTGGAGGAGATCGCCGCCATCTGCCGCAGCAAGGGCGTGCTCTACCACACCGACGCCGTGCAGGTGCCCGGCAAGCTCAAGGTGGACGTGGACGAGTTGGGCGTGGATTTTCTCTCGCTCTCCGCGCACAAGCTGCATGCGCCGAAAGGCGTGGGCCTGCTCTACTGCCGTTACACCGCGCCGTATCACTCGTATCTCATCGGTGGCGGGCAGGAGAAAGGCCGGCGCGGCGGGACGGAGAACGTGCCTTACATCGTCGGCTTCGGGCGCGCGGCGGAGCTGGCGCTGGCCTCGCTTCAGGACGAAGACACGCGCATCCGCGCGTTGCGCGACCGGCTGGAGCAGACGATTCTCACGACCATTCCCGATTCGCACCGCAACGGCGGTCGCGACGCGCGGCTGCCGAACACCAGCAACCTCACCTTCGGCGGCTGCGAGGCGGAGGGCATTCTGCTGCTCCTCGATCGCGAGGGCGTCTGCGTCTCCAGCGGCTCGGCCTGCACCACCGGCTCGCTCGCGCCCAGCCATGTGCTGACGGCGATGGGCCTCTCGCCCGCGCGCGCCAAAGGCTCCGTGCGTTTCAGCCTCGGCATCTACAACACGGCGGAGGAAGTGGATTACCTGCTGGCGAAGCTGCCGCCCATCATCGCCCGCCTGCGGGGCGCGGCGGTGGATGCGAGTCCGAGCACGGTGTCCACGACGACCGCCAGTTCCCTCGCCGCCCCCGTCATGGCTTAAGCCTGCGCCCGCGCCCGGCGTTGCGCGGCCCGCGCTTCCCAGCAAGTGCTTGCCGTTGGAGCAGGCAAATGTTTAGTCTCTCCGCCGTCGCCACCCGATGCGGCTCGCCGGAATGTCCGGTCGAGGCCCGGCAAGGCGGCGTTTGATTGGCGACCGGCGAGCACATGCGAGTCATTTACAGCTATCAGGGCAAGGAAGAGGTTCGCACCTTTGACCGGGGTGAGATTCTCATTGGCCGCCTCAGCCCCTTGAGCGCGCCGGACCTCGACTTTGGGGCCGACCCGACGGTGTCCCGCAAGCACTGCCGCATCAAGGTGACCAGCGGCGAGGTCTGGATCGAGGATTTGCGCAGCACCAACGGCACGGTGGTGGACGGCGAATACGTCGAGAACGCGCCCCTCACTCCGCAAAGCGTCATTCGCACCGGCGAAACTTCGCTCCGCGTCGAATTCACCCCGCCACCCGCCGCCCCCACACCCAAGGTGGCCGCCAAGCCCGCTGCGCCCAAGCCCGCCGCCGCGCCCGAGAGCAACCTCCTCATCCCCTCGGTCAACGTCATGGGGCCGGCCGCTGCCGCGCCGGCTCCTGCGCCCAGTCCCGTGCCGCAGGGCATCCTGCCGCCGAAGCCCGGTGCCGGAGTGCTGCCGGCGGGAACTCCCCTCGTCGCCCGCCCCGCGCAGCCAGCCCCGCCGGCTCCCGCGCCAGTGAG
>WRPG01000124.1 GCA_009773355.1 Limisphaerales bacterium | reverse complement strand
TGCCGGCGGTGGCGGTGGTGAGCGTGAGGCCCAGGCTGCGGCGCTCGCCGGGCGCGAGCTGCGGCAGCACCCATTGCGCCTGCGTGCCGGCGATGGTCGCGCCCGAGGCGTTGAGGATGCGCGTGACCTGCGGTGCGGTGTCGGTGACGGTGATGTTGCTCAACGGCGTGTCGCCGACGTTGATGACGGTGATGGTGTAGTCCGCGCTCTTGCCGATGAACTGCTCCGGCGGGCCGGACTTGGTGACTTGCAGGCCGGGCTGGACGATGGCGGTGCAGGCCTCGGCGGTGACGCGTCCGGCGTTGGGGCTGGTGGCGGAGGCGGTGTTGCAGACGCGTCCGCGCCGCACGGCCTTGAGCACGACCGGGAGCGTGCGCGACTGGTTCGGGCCAAGGTCGCCAATGTCGAGGGTCAAGACGCTCTGGCCGGTGGAATGAGCGAGGCCGTCCGGGACGTTGTCGGTCACGACGACTTGGCGTGCGATGGCATTGCCGGAGTTGGACACGGTGATGTTGTAGGGAATGTCCTCGCCCACGATGGCGGTGGCGGGGCCGGTCTTGGTGATGGCGAGCGTCGCGCGGCTGACGGTGGTGAAGGCGCACGCGCGTGGCACGGCGGAGACGGTGGCGCAGGAGCCGATGCGCCCCTCGCGCTCGGGGCGAATCCAGATGCGGATTTCCTTCGTCTGGCCGGCGTCCATCTCGGTCCAAGTCCACTCCAGCAGATTGCCCGTCACGCGCGCGGGCGGCTCGCTGCGCACGAAGACCGCGCCGTCGGGCACGAGGTCGCGCACGAGCACGTCGGCGACGTTTTCACCGGCGAAGACGGTGAGCTGATATGCAAACTCCTGCCCGTAGGCGGCCTCGGCGGGCATTTGCTTGAGGAGGCGCACGCAGCCGCAGTTGCGGTTGTCCATCGGGGGCGGGGTCGGCAGTGAAATCGCCGGGGCTGGCGGGGCCGGGCGCGGCTCGGGCAAGGGCAGGGGACGTGGCGGGGGCTGGGCCACCGGCGGCAGGGTGGCGGGCTTCTTCTTGCCGTCGAACTGGATGGCGCGCCCAAGGAAGCGCCCGTCCGTGTCGGCGCGCAGCGGCGCGAACGCCGTCAAAACCAGCGACAGGAGCGAGAGCCAGATAGTGCGTTTCACGAAGAGCCTTTCTGCGCGCAGTGTGCGGGCTGGGTGCGCAGGCGACAACTGCCAAGTTTTGCCTGCCGGCGCATGCGAACCATGACGCAGAGTGTCCAGCACAGCGGTGGTCCGTGAGAATTGGGGAAAAACCGGAGGCGGGGATTTTCTGTCCTGAACCACCGTTGACAGACTCACACCGAAGGCGCACGGTGCGCCAAGCTCAACGCAACCAGCCATGAAAACTTCCTTCCTCGCCCTGACCCTCGCCACGCTTTGCGCCGCCTCCAGTGCCTTCGGGCAGGGGGCCGCCGTCATCATCAAGCAGCGCGCCAAGGAGACCGCCGGTCGGCCGCTCAACCTCCCCCCGCCGCCGCAGCCCGGCCAGGCCGCGACCGGTGTGGCCGCCCCGCAGGGTGCCGCGCAGCCCAACGTCACCAAAATCCTCGCCGACCTGGCCATCATCAAATCCCGGCCCCAGGCCACCCAGGAGCAGAAGGACAAGCTGGCCACGAACCTCGGCGGCGTCGCGCTGGGGGCGCACAAGCCCTCCACTGAGGCGGTGCAGACGCTCGCCAACTCGCTCGCCGACGCCATCGCCGGCAAGAAGCTTTCCTCCGCCGACCAGACCGCGCTTGCCAACTCGCTGGCCGTCGCGCTGAACGCCGCCGCCGGTTCGCCGCAGTTCAAGGCCGCCCTGCAAGGCGTGCAGGATGCGCTTTACCTGGCGAACGCGAACGAAGCCGCCATCCAGGCGGTCGCCAAGGCGCTGACCGGCCTGACCACAAAGGCGAAGTAAGCGTTGCCCTTCCGCTTGAGCGAAACTCCCAGCCAGCCTGGCAGCTTTTCCCACGAGGAGTTCGTCCGCCTGTTGCGGGCCTTGTCGTTGCCGTTCGCCGCCTGCCTGCTGTTCTTCCTCATCACGCCCGCCGGGGTCCAGCCGATGCGCCGGAGCACGGCGGAAGTGCGCCAGCAGGTGCTCGGGGTCGTGGAGTCGCAGTTCACCGCCTTTCGGGACGGTGATTACGCGCGGGCGTATTCCTTCGCCGCGCCGGGGATTCAGCAGCAATTCGACGTCGCGGCCTTCGAGCGGATGGTGAAGGACGGCTATCCCATCATCGCCTACTGGCGCGCCGTCTCGTTCGGCGAGGTGCAGGACAACGGGCGCGAGGCGGTGGTGCTGGTTTCCGTGCGGGGGCGCGGCGGGCGCACGCGGTTCTTCCGCTACCTGCTCGTCCGCGAGGCCAACCAATGGCGCATCGGCGGCGTGGTGGAGGTCAACGTCCCGCCGGCGGTGCAGGGGCAGATGGTCTGAAGGGGTGGCTTGTGGAACCGGAACTCGCCTCACGCGAAAGCACGCAGGCCGCAAAAGAAATTTTCCCGCCCATTCAAGGCGTCCTCCCGCGAAGACTGAATCTCGCCGTCGTCTTCAATCTGTAGGAATTCCCCGCCGGGCTGTTTTTCTTTGTGGCCTTCGCGCTCGTTGCGTGACGCCCTCATTCCCCGCCTAGGGAAACGCTGATTTAAGCCATCGGGTTTCGATTTGTTGCAGACGGCGCGGCGGGCGTTTTCTAAACTGCCTGACATGACCCACCAGACCAGTTT
>WRPG01000004.1 GCA_009773355.1 Limisphaerales bacterium | reverse complement strand
CCGCCCCGCCGCCCGGCGCGCCGGCCCGCTCCAGCGCAGCCGCCGGTTCCAGCGCGCCAGCCGGGGCACGTCGCGGAAGGACTTGTAGCCGCCGAAGAGTTCATCGCCGCCCAAGCCGGACAGCACGACCTTCAGGCCGCGTTGATGCGCGAACTTGGACACGGTGAACGTGTTCAGCCCGTCAATGCTCGGCTGGTCCATCGCGTGAAGAAACTCGCCGAACAAGTCCCTGCCCACGGCCGCCTCCAGCCGCCATTCCTCGTGCCGCGTGCCGAAGTGCTCCGCCGTCCGCCGCGCCAGGCCGCCCTCGTCCGCCGGCGAGTCGGGAAAGGAAATCGAGAAGGTGTGCAGCTCCTTCCGCCCCGTGACCCGCGCCAGCGCCACGAGCGCGGTCGAGTCAATCCCGCCGCTCAGGAACACGCCCACGGGCACGTCGCTGATGAAATGGTGCTCCACCGAGTCGAGCAGCGCCGTCCGCGTGCGGGCCACCGCCACGGGTTCCGCCACGGGCTGCGGCTCGAAGCGCAGCTCCCAGAAGCGGCGCGTCTCCAACCGGTCCGCGTTCCACACGGCGAGGCTCCCGGCTTCGAGGCAGCGCACGTCCCGCAGCAGCGTGCGCGGCTCCGGCACGGAGCCGGTGCGGAAGTAGCCATAGACCCCGAGCGGGTCGAGTTCCGGCCGCGCCTCGCCCGCCGCGAGCAGCGCGCGCACTTCCGAGGCGAACGTGAGCCGTCCATTGGCCTCGCAGTAATACAGCGGCTTGATCCCGAACGGATCGCGCGCGAGAAGGCAGGTCTTCTCCCGCTCGTCCCAGAGCGCGAAGGCGAACATGCCGCGCAGCTTCTCCACGCACGCCGCCCCGTAAGCCTCGTAGGCGCGGAGGATGACCTCTGTGTCCGAGTTCGAGCGGAAGACCACGCCGCGCTCGACGAGCGGCTGGCGCAGCTCCTGGAAATTGTAGATCTCGCCGTTGAAGACAATGGTGAGCCGCCCGTCCGGCGTGCTCATCGGCTGGTGGCCCGCCGGGCTGAGGTCAAGGATCGAGAGCCGCGCGTGCGCGAGCGCCGCGTGGCCGGCCGCGGAGCGAAACGTGCCCGCATCGTCCGGCCCGCGATGCCGCAGCGCCGCGAGCATCCGCGCGAGCGGCGTGTGGATTTCGCCCGTGTCGGGGCGGGGAGTGAGAATGCCGGCAATGCCGCACATGGCCTATTCCGCGAGGGTCATCTCCGGCGGCAGCAACGGGCGCAGATGCCCCGCCAGCGTGCGGCAAAACTGATTGAAGCCGAATTCGCGGACCACCCGTTCGCGCAGCCGCTCCGGCTCGAACATCAGCGGATGCACGAGCCGCCGCTCCAGGATTTGCACGAGCGTGCCAGCGAGCTGCTCCGCGTTCTCCGGGTCCACCAGCGCGCCCAGCTCGCCGTCGCGCAACGGCTCGGTCGAGCCATCGCGGTTCCCGGCGAGCACGGGCCGCCCGCACGCCATCGCCTCCAGATACACGATGCCGAACCCTTCGCCCGTGCTGGGCATGGCGAAGACATCACACAGCCGGTAGTGCGCGCACAGCTCCTCCGTCGGCACGAACCCCGCGAAGATCACGCGATCCGCCACGCCCGCCGATTGCGCCAGTGCTTCGAGCCGTTGCCGGTCGTCGCCGCTGCCGGCGATCACGTAATGAACCTGCGGCACCGCCTGCCGGATGCGCGGCAGCGCGGCGATGACGCGGTCGAAGCCCTTGTAGCGCTCCGCCGCCGCGAGCCGGCCCACGGAGAAGATGACCTTCGCGTCCGGCGGCAGCCGCAGGTGCGCCGCGAGTTCCGCCGGCCTCGGCCCCGGAGTGAAGCGCTCCTCCTCGAACGTGTCCGGCAACACCGCCGAGCGGCCAGCCGGGACTCCTTGCTCGGCGCAGAGCCGGTCGCGCGTGTGCCGGCTGACGGACCACATGGCGTCGGCCTCCAGCATGGCTTGGCGGACGGAGGGCCGGAGGTTGCCCCACACCTCAACACCGTGGGCGACGCCGACGTAGCGGACGCCTCGACTGCGCTTGAGCCAGCGGGCGACGGGGAGAAAGTTCACATGGGTCGAAAGCACCAGTGCTGGTCGTGTCCGTTGGGCGGCACGGAAGAGGGCCAAGGCAAAAACCGGCGTCCGCATCCAGGCCGGCACCCGGCCAAAACCCCGCACCGTGTTTGGCGCGGGGCGGTCCGCCAGGCCGTGCTTCTCAAGGGTGGTCACCGCCCAGTCGCGCGCCAGCCGGAGCAGGGCGGCATGGCAGAAGTGCGAGAAGGTCTGGATGCCGCCCTTCGCGGCGGCCAGTTCCGGCACCCAGAGATGCACCCCGTCCGAGGCCGGTGGGTGATGCGGAGAGCTCAATCAGGCTTTCCAGTCGCGGCTGCCGGCGGGGAGGGCCGGGGCGCTTTCCAAGCCTCCGATTGCTTGTCCTGGTCCGCCTGCCGGCGGACGCTCACGGGTGAAACCCCCAGCACGCGGAAGATGAACGACTCCCCCTTGCGCAGGGCCACCGCCAGCACCAGCCCGGCCGCGCAACTGCCGAACAACTCGATGGAGCCGCCACCCACATTCAGGAAGGGGATGCCCAGCAGCATGAAAAACATGGCCCCGGAGTAGTCGCCTGCCAGCAAGCGCCTGGCCCCCTGAAAGTCCAGCCACCTGAGCATCCCGCCCAGCAGCGCGAACCCCAGCACCACGCCGAAGTGGCCGAAATTCACGTAGAGTTCCATCACATGGCCCAGGCCCACGCTGGTGCCCTCGGCGAACGTCATGCCCGTCCACTCGCCGGCCAGCCCCATGCCCCCCGCCACCACCGGCTTGTTGGGCCAGAGCACCCGGGGGACCGGGGCCGCGAGGGCGTTCAGGAGGCTGGTGCCGCGGAGGTAATCCATCTCCCCCGATTGCAGCCGGTGCACCGCGAGGCCGATCAGAAAATTCTGGTTCAACCGCGCATCCAGGTAACCCAGGTGATCAGGGTTGCGCAGATCAACCAGCTCGAAATCCGAGAAGGTCTCGATGACCCGGGCGATCTTCTTCATCTGGGAATCCCCGAACCAGACCACCTCACGGATCGCGACCTTGTCCCGCGTGTAGGTGACAAACACCGACAGGCCCAGATAGAACACCACGGGCAGCGCGAGCCACACGGCCCACCGCGGCCGATAGAACTGGGCCACCACGCCGATGACGATGGCCAGCGTCGCGGCCCCGAAGCTGAGGAAGCCGCTCGTGCCCACGCCAAAGACCGGCACCAGCAGCGCCCAGCTTGCCACGGCGAGCATCTTCATCCGGCCCTGCTCCTTGCCGGCCCGCCAGACCAGCATGATCAGCCCGACCACCAGCAGATTGGAAACGGCCCCGAGGACCGCGCTGATGCTCGGCACGCCCGCAAGCAGGGAACCAACCCCCACCATGATCAACAATCCGAGAATGAGATAAAACGCCGGCCACCTCCGCCAACCGGCCATCGGCGTCGCCGCAATCCCCCCGCCTTGCGCCGTGTGCATCAGCAGCCGTCCGAGGATGAGCGACCCCGCCAGGAACGAGGCCATGCCAACCCAGCACCACCGAAACCCCGTCGCCGTGGCCGCCGGGTCGGGCAGCGTGCTCCACGGGACCATGTAGGCAATCGCGCCGGGCGCGTGGGTCACCCAGGTCAGCAGGAGATACACGCCGGTCAGCCCCATCGCCGGCCGCCGGTTGCCCAACCCCGCCGTCATGCCGATCACCACCATCAAGGTGGCAATCAACACGCCGGTCGTCAGGTTTCCCTCTGGAGTCATGGCTGGGCAGTCAATTGTTCACGGCGGACCAAAGTTCTGAACCAAGTTCCGGTCTTGGCCGGGACGTTCCGGCAGCTTGACCTTTGCTTCAAGATGGGAATTACCGGCCTTTCGTCGCCACCAGCGCCTCGAACCCCGACGTCAGCGGCCCCGGCAGAGCCGCGCGTCCCGCCTCGTAGTCGGCCTGCCGCCACAGTTGAAAGCCCCGCGCCAGCAATTCCCGCTGCGCCTGGCCGGCCCCGCCCGGCGAGCGCGCCTCCGCCCAGTCGCAGAACTCGAACACCACCAGCGGCGCGCGCTCCCCCTCCAGCAGCCGGCCCGCGCCGCGCACCACGGAGCTTTCGAAACCCTCCACGTCCATCTTCAGCACGTCCACCCGCGTGATCCCCTGCTCCGCCAGCAAGCCGTCCAGCCGCCGGCTGGCCACCTTCACCGGAGCCGCCCCGAACTGCGCGCCGAGCGAGCCCATGCCGAAGTGCGTCACCGGCGCGTCGAAAAATTCCGCCTCCCCGTCGCGCTCATGCGCCGCCACGTTCAGGCAGGTCACGCCGGCGACTTCGTTCAGGCGGACATTCTCCGCGAGGAAGTGGAAGACCCGGGGCGAGGCCTCGATGGCCACCGCCCGCAGCCGGCCTGCGCGGCGCTTCATCACCGGCAGCAGCGTCGCGCCGATGTTCGCCCCCACGTCCACGAACACCCCGTCCGCCGGCAGGTGCCGGTCAATCAAGTCCACCAGCTCCGGCTCATACGCGCCCTCGGCCAGCAGGCTGAACGCCACCGGCTCCGCCGCGTGCGGCAGGCGGTAGCGGCAGCCGTGCCGGTCCTCCACCAGCATCCGCTCGCGGCCGAGATGCGCGCGCAACAACCATCGCGCGAGCCGCCGCTTGCCCCGGAAGGCCGGCGTGCCGCGCAGCCAGCCCAGCCACCACGGGCAGAAGGGCGTTTCTCCGGGCATCGGGGACGGGGCGGTCAGCATGGCTGGGGAGCGGGTTCGTTGCGCCGGTGGCATTGGGCCAGGAAGTCGGCGGCCACGGTGGACCAGTCCCGGCCCGCGTGCGGCCGGGCCACCTCGTCGAGCAGCGCGGCCAGTTGCGCGCGCTGGGCGTGGCACCACTGGAGGCGCGTCACGCAGGCGGCGACATCGCGGATCGGGATGATCCAGCCGGTTTGGCCCTCGGCCACCAGTTCCGGCGCGCCGCAGTTCGTCGTGGCCAGCAGCGGCAATCCGGCCGTTTGCGCCTGCGCCAGCACCACGGCGTAGCCGTCCTGCAACGTCGGGAAAAGGAAGACATCGCCCCACGCATACTCCGCCGGCAACTGGTCCTGCGGCACCCGCGACCGAAACTCCACCCATTGCCGCGCCTCCTCCGCCAGCTCGCGTGCGTCCGGGGCAATCGAACCGACGAAGCGGAACCGGTGCGTGCCCGCGAGCTGCCGCGCCGCCTCCGCCAGATACGCGACGCCCTTTTGTCGCGACCAAGTGCCGACCGTCAGCACGCGCAGCGGCTCACCGGCGAGGATGCGCGCTTTCCGCGCGGCGGCCACGGCCGGCTCCGGCCGGAACTTTGACAAGTCGCTGCCCAGCGGGACGAGCGCGAGCTTCTCCGCCGGAATCCCCCGGCGCAGAAACGAGTCCCGCGCGAAGCCGGACAGCACGACGATCTGGTCGGACAGCTCATACTCCCGCGCCTCGCGCGCCCGCATCCACGGGCTGGGCTTTTCCAGCGGCACCCCGCCCAGGTGCTCCTCCTCCGCGAGAATCTCGAACTGCGTCTCAATGTGGGCCGACCCACGGACCAGCGAACGCAGGGCGAAGTCATCGCCCAGCCGCTGCCACAGCTCCTCCGCCACGCCGCTGAAGCAATGCACCACGTCGTATTTGCCCGTTTCCACCCGGCCCGCCGCCCAGCGCGAAAAGGCCCGGTGCGCCCAGCCTTCGAGCAGATGACCCTCGCCCCAGCGCGGACACCGTTGCAGCAATCGCGAGGCGACGCCATGCCACAGACAGCTCACGACGCGCTCCGGCGGCAGGCCGAACCGCGCCGCCACCCGCCGGGGGTAGTTCGTGAACACCGTCGCTCCCGCGCCCGCTTGGAGCAGTGCCCGCGCGAGGTCAAACGCATGGAAGCGCCCGTGAACCACGATGGCAACGCGCACGGACATGCTCATGGAGCCGGCTGCGCGCCGAGCATCGTCTGCAACCGGTCGGCATACGTGTGCCGGCCCTGGGTGATTCGCTGGCGGGCGGCGGCGGCCAGCCGGTCGCGCTCGGCGGGATTCTCCCGCAGCCAGCGCGCCTGCTCCGCCACGTCCATCTCGTCGCGAAAATACACGGCGCACTCGCGGTCCGCCCCGAACAGCTCGCGGTGCTCCGGTGTGTCCTCCAGCAGCAGGCAGCCACCCATCGCCGGCACCTCGAAGCTGCGCATCGCGTGGCCGTCGCGGTTCGCCCGCCGCACGAGGCACAAGACCATCTTCGCCGCCGGAGTGACCCGCCGCAGCGTGGCCAGGTCCGCGTGACCGCGCGCGTGCGGCCGCAGGTCTGCGTGCCGGTCCCAGTAGCCGCCGTAGAGCGCCACGTTCAGCCCCGCCTTCACCAGCGCCCGCACGCACGGCAGCCGGTCCGCATCCGCCCCGCCGGCAAAAAGCACGTCCACCGCCCGTTCCGCCGCGCTCGCGCCCTCCGCCGGGAAGTGCAGCTCCGGGTGGTAGGCGAACGGCAGATGACTCACCGCCCGACAGCCAAGCGTGCGGAGGTCTTCCAAGTTCATGCGTCGCGGTGAGAACACGGTGGCGTAGCGCGGCAGGACTTTCAGAAACCACGGCGCGTATTGCGCCTGGTTCCACGGGTCGTCGGTGAGGAAGTTCAGGCTGGTGATGCCCCGCCGCCGAAGTTCTTCCAACGCCTCGCCCGACACTGGCGCGAAACCCGTGGTCAGCACATGGGTCGCCTGAAACTCCGCCGCCCGCCGGACGACTTCGCGGCTGAACGCGCCGAGGCGCGCGGGCCTGCGCCCCAGCCGCCACATCACCGCGCGCACAAGCCGGCTGCGCGTGTAGGCAGGTTCCGCTTCGAGAAACTCCGCCGGCAGGCCGAGTTGCCGCGCGGCGGCGAGGAAGTGCGCGCCCACATGCACCTCGCCGCCATGACCCACGAGGACGAGGCGGACTCCGGGCACGGCTGGCTCCGGGGGCTTCACGGCCGCCGCGCCCTCAGATAAACGCTGTCCGCCAGTTGCCGCAGCGGCGGGCACGAATCCGCCCGCCGCCGCAGCCACTCGGACAGCGCGATCAGCCGTTGCCGCCCCGGCCCCATCAGCGGCGCATCGGCCGCCTGCAGGCCGAGACCGAAGTAGCAGTCCACGCTGAGTTCAGCCGGGCCGACCGCTGCTTGGAAGGCCGCCACCAGCTCGCCGGGCCGCCAGTAGCGCACCTCGAAGTCCCGCCCCTCGCGGAAGCCGCGCCGCAACTGGTGTTGCAGGCTGCGCACGCCGAGCGCATTGGGCATCTGGATGAAGCACTCGCCACCGGGCCGCAGCACGCGCGCGACCTCGCCCAGCGTCTGGCGGGCGTCGGCCTTGCTGAAGTGCTGGACCACACTGTAGGAAAACACGTTGTCAAACGCGCCGCGCCGGAACGGTAGGAACCGCGCGTCGCCCACCACGAAGTCCGCCGCCACGCCCAGCCGCGCGCACATCCGCTTCGCCGCCAGCACCGCGCCGAGCGATGGGTCGAGGCCGACGGGCCGGTAGCCCTTGCGCGCCGCCGCCACGGACCAGCGGCCCCAACTGCAGCCGATGTCCAGCAACCGCCGCCCTTCGCCCGGCGGCAGCCGCAGCTCGGGCATGGGAAACTCCGTCACCTTGCCGATGAGGTCGCGATAGAGGATGCCGTTCGTCGCCGAGATGAGCACGGCCACCACCGGGTCCACGACCGCGCCGTTCTCCGCGCGCAGTCGTTGGGCCAGCGCGCGTTCCTCGTCCGACACGCCGACCGTGGAGAGAAACCAGTCGTCCGGCCGGCGGCCCGCCTGCGCGTCGCGCGCCGCCGTGAGCGACGCGTGTGCGAGGCCGATGGTTTGCGGCACGTCGTCGCGCAGCAGCACCGGCACGCCCTCCACGACCGGATACCCGGCCCCGCCGGGCGAGCGCAGGACATCGCCGCTGAGGGTGAGCGGCTCACCCGTGCGCGGGCAGGCGAGGTTTTCTTGAAGCCAGGCGTCCATGTTCAGCTTGGCTTTGCCGCCGTCACCGCCTGGTAAGCCGCCGCGATGCCCGCCGCCGCGCGGGCCACGGTGTAGTTCTCCATCTGGCGACGGCACTGCGTTCGCACTTGCTCGCCGCCCGCCAGCGGCAACGCCCGGGCCAGCGCTTCGGCCAAGGCCGACGCGGAATCTGCCGCACAGACCTCGCCGGTGCGGCCCGGCTCGATCAAGTCCGGCGCGCACCCGACGGCCTGCGAAACGACTGCCGGCACGCCGTGGTGCAGCGCCTCGTTCACCACCAGCCCCCACGTCTCGCCGTGGCGGCTGGGCAGCACGAACAGGTCGGCGGCGTGGTAATACGCGCTGAGTTCACGCTGCTGCTTGAAGCCGACGTGCTTCACCGTGATCGGCGGCACGGCGGCGGCGCGGGCGAGCAGCTCGCCCTTCAGCTCGCCATCGCCCACCAGCAGCAGGACGCAACGCGCGCGGTCGCGCTCAGGCAACTGCCGGATTGCGTCGAGCAGCAGGTCCGGCCCCTTGCGTGGACTGAGCTTGCCGCAGAACGCGATGAGCCGCTGGTCGTCCGCCACGCCGAGTTCGCGGCGCGTCGGCCCGCGCAGCTCGGCGCGGGCCGCCTCGTCGGTGCGGAACGGCGTCGTGTCCACGCAGTAGGGCGAGAAGTGGCGCTCGTCCGTGTCGAAACCCAGCCGGCGGAAATGCTCGCGGGAACGCCGGCCCACATGGAGCAGCGCCGCGCAACGCCGGTAGAGCCAGCGCAGCGCCGTGTCGCGGGCGAGACGCTTGAGCACGCCCCGCCGCTGGGCGTGGTCCGTGGTCTCGCCGCGAAAGAGCACCGGCAACCGCGCCCGCCGCGCCGTGCGAAACGCGTCGCTGTGAAAGCGCGGGCTGTAGCCCACGGACAACACCGCGCGCGGCTGCGCGCGCCGCAGGGCTTCCGCCAGCCCGCGCGTCGTCACGGCCCGGTCATCGCGCGCGCCGCCTTCGCTCACTTTGGACAGGAACATCGGCGAGTAGCCGGACAGCAGGTCCGTGTCCCACTGAAACGTCGCGCCGAACTCGCGGTCGCGGTAGCCCGCCACGCTGAAGTCCGACCCGTAGATGGCCGTGACCGGGATGCCGTGCGTCTGCTGCACCTGCCGCCACACGGGCGCGTGGTATTGGATCGGGTGGGTTTCGATGACGCAGAGCACGGCGAGGTTTAGAGCGCGCGGAGGTTCTGCCGCAGCAGTTCCGGCCATTGCTCCGGCGCTCCGGTGGCCGGGCCTTCGTAAAACTTCGCGTTCACCACCGCCGGACGGACGGGTTGGTGGATGTGATCGGGATGCATGAGCAGCGCGTTCTCCCCGAGAAAGCCGCCCCACAGCCCAAACGTGCTCCCCGCCGACGGCACCAGCACCTTGCAGGCGGACATCATGAGGATGTCGCCCAGGGCCGTCTGTCGCGGGCCCAGTTCCACGCCAGGCACGGCGAGCAATTCCCGGAGCTGGTCGCGTGTCCCATCTGTCACCAGCGTGACCGGCAGCGGCGAGCCGTGAACCTGCCGGATGCCGGCAATGAGCCGGACGAAGTAATCCGCCGGCGTGCGCACGCCGCCCACGCGCGCGAAGTCCTCGCCGGAGCGGAGCGGCCGGAAGTCGGCGAGCCGGACGTGGACGCAGACAGCGGGCTTCGGGCCGCGCTCGAACTCTCGCCGGCGCGCCGGAGTGAGCAGGGCGAACAGCGCCTGGCGGATTTCATCACGGTGCGGCTTGAGGTCGCGGAAGTAATCGTCCCAGTGCGGAATGGCGGCGAACTCATAGACCGTCGGCCGGGCGGGCGGCGTGACCGGCCCCACCTCCGGGTCTTGCACGATCTCTGCGGAGCGAAACTCCGCGAGCCGCCGGACCGCGCTGATCTCGGCCGTGTGGCGAAAGTAGTTCCAGTAGAGCCGGAGGTCGCCGCCACGCAGAAACGGCGCGATCTGCGGCCGGACCCAGCCGCTGACGACGAGCGGCAGGCGGTTGATCCGCGCGAAGGCAAACGCCCGGCCCCAGACGAGCAGCTTGTTCCCGAGGCCCGCGTTGGGCAGGCGCGCGTGGCAGTAGGCCGGCGGGCGGGGCTGAGGTTCACGCGACACAAAGGGACGGTTCGCTAGACGGCGCGCTTCCGGGTGACGATCACCTGGTCGTTCTGGATCTGCACGTCGAAGTCCGCGCGGGGGAAGTGCCGGTCAATCGCGCGGAGCAGCTCCCACTTGGGCGGATGGCCCGGCTCCTCGCCGAAGTTGCGGAAGTCGTCAATGACGATGGCGCTGATGCGGTCGCGGTAGCGCTCGAGCATCTGAAGCTCGAGGATGGCCGGCTCCTCAATGTCGCCCTTCGCCGTGTTGCCGCCGGAGAAGTGGCCGTCGAGAAAGATCACCGCGCGCTCGACGGGCTTGGAGGCGAGGACTTTTTCCAGCTCCACCGTGGCGTCGCCCTGGATCACCTCGATGTTCGGGCAGCCGGCCAGGTTCTGCTTCGCGCGGCGCGCGAGGTCGGTGTCCAGCTCGATGGTATAGACGCGCTCGAAGACCTTCGCGCAGCGGTAGGCGGTGCCGCCGAGATAGGTGCCCGTCTCGATAAACGTGCGCCCGCCAGTGGCCTGCCGGGCGCGGTCGAGCGTGAGGAACTTGACGTAGCTGTGCGGGTTGAGCATACGGCACGTCGCCATCTTCCAGATGTCGTGCAGATAGCCGCCGAAGCCGTGCAGGATTTTTCCAGGTGCGTTCATGAAAGTGTCGGGGCGGGGGCGGAGTCAGGATTTTTCCAGCAGGTCGAGCACGGGCGCGAACTGCGTCTCGTAATTCCACTCGTCGAGGATGCGCTGGCGTCCGCGCGCACGGGCGGCAGCGGCCTCCTGCGGGTGACTCAAGAACCACCGGATCGCTTCCGCGATGCTCTGCGGATCCTCCGGGTTACAGGCGCGCGCGTAGCCCGGCTCGACGAACATCGCGCGCCAGTCGGGCAAATCCGAAACGAGCAGGCCGAGGCCGCAGGCGAGATAGTCGAAAGGTTTGTTCGACGCGCCGGTCATCGCGCGCATGTTCAAGTCGCCGCTCGCCGCCGGCATGAAGGCGAGGCCGAGGCTGGCCTGCGAGCACAGCCGGAGCAGTTCCGCACGCGTGGCCGGCGCACCGAGATGTTTCACCCGGTCAGCCAGCCCCAGCCGCGCAGCTTCGGCGAGGAAGGAGTCGAGAAAGTCGCGATGGCCGCTCGTGGTGTAGCCGGCGAAATGCAGGCGCGGCTGGCCGGGCAGCAGCGCCAGCGCGCGCAGAACGGCCAGCGGCAGCCGCGCCGAATTGAGCGAGCCGTGGTAGAAGAGCACCGGCTCGGCGGGCAGTGGCGGCAGCGTTGCGCACACTTCGCGGCGCTCGGGACAATTCCACACGGTCAGCACCGGCCCGGCGGGTCGCACCACTTCGGCGAAGGCCCGGGCGCGCTCGGCGTTGGGCAGCACCACGGCGGCGGCGCGCTGGCAGAGCCGGCGGCGTGCGCCAAGAATGCGGCGGAAGAAGGGCGAGGCGTCGTTCATCGCAGGAGAGTCGTGCTCGTGATAGATGACGCGCCGGCCCGGCAGGCGGCTGGCGAGCAAGGCGGCCGGGCACGCGAGCGGCTCGGACGCGTAAATCCACCGCGCCCCGCTGCGCCAGGCGCGCCAGGAGGTCCACAGGCAGAACCCGGCATAGTGCGCCTTCTGCTGCCAGCCGGGGCCGGAGTAGCGCCACCGCTCCGTGCGGATGCGCGGGTGCGGCTCGAATTGAAACGCGTCCGCCTCGCCCGCCGCCCCGCTGCCGAGGAAGAGCACCTCCCAGCCGCGCTCCGCCAGAATCCGCGAGCTGTGCTCCAAGGGAGGATAGCCCGCCGGGTTGGTGTATTGGACATAGAGGATGCGCCTCACGCCGGCTGCCTCCGCGCGGTGAGCCATCCGTTCACGGCCCGCCGGACTTCCTCCGTGCGCCGCTCGAACAGCCACCAGACCAGATGCGATCCCGCCAGCGTGAGCGCGACGATGCCGGCATAAACCGCAAAGCCCGCCGCGCCCGGCTGCCATTGGCGGCCTTGCAGCACGCCGAAGGACAGGAACGCGAGGAACGGAAAGTGAAACAGGTAAAGCGTGTAGGACGTGTTTCCGAAGTAGCGTGCCGGCCCGCGCCACCAATCGCTTCCGCCCGTGTCCGCCGCCAGCCGGGGCAGCGTGGCTGCGAAGGCCAGCGCGATCCAATAGTCCGCGCCCTCCAGCCCGCGCCAGCGGTTCCACAGCAGGACACCACCCAAGGCAAGCAACGCGCCCCAGAACACCGGAGCCGAGCGCGCCAGCGGCGCAAAACGCGAGCGCGCGACCACGCTGGCCGCATAGCCCGCGAGCCACAGCGAGCCGCCGAGCAGGAACCCCACGGGCAGGAACGCGCCCGCCGCCGCGAGCAGCACGAGGCAGAGCATTCGCAGACGCGCGGGCGTCGTTGGATGACACGCCGCGAAGCCGAGCGGGAACATCAGGTAATACCAGAACTCGTTCGCGAGCGACCACAGCGGGCCGTTGCTCCCAAAGGTCCGCACGACGATGGTTTGCAGAAAGAAGACGTTGCCGAGCAAGGCGGGCACGCCGCTGTCCGCCGGTTCCGCCGCCGAGGGGCCGGAATGGATTCGCTCGTAGTAGCGGCCATCGTAGCCCGCCCCGCCGCTCAATGCCCCGCCCGCCAGATCCCAGCCCAGCGTCAGCGCCAGCGCCGGCAGCAGCACGAGCCACAACCGTGTCATTCGTCGCAGCGCATAATCCCCGAAGCTCCACCGGTTCGTTGCGAACCGCTCCTGCACCGCGCCGCCGATCAGGAAGCCGCTGAGGACAAAGAAAATGACCACGGCCTGGTGGCCGAAGCCGGTGAGTCCATAGAAGGCGTCCGTCACGACGTTGCGCTGCGCCACTGCCGAGTGCTCCACGAACAGAAACGCGCGCAGGTGGCCGAACAGGACCGCCAGCGCCGCCACGCCCCGCACCAGGTCAAGTTTGTCGAGCCGCATGGGCGTTGGTGCTTTCCCGCCTTGCCACAATTTCGCCGTAGTTCTCGATCTGTCGCACCGGCGTGCCGTCGAGATGCTCGACCGTGTAGCCGTGCCGGGCCAGCCGGGCGAGCAGGGACTCGCTCGTCGTGCCGCACAGGTGCCAGTTGTAGGGATGCACCTCGATATAGATCACGCGCGGCGCGCGGGCCGCATCGGAGAGCAGTTGCTCCGCGCCGCGCAGCACGTCCTCCTCGAACCCCTCCACGTCCACCTTGAGCAGGTCCAGCCGGGCGTCCTTGAAATGCGTGTCGAGGCGCACCACCGGCACGCTGCGCGAGCCGGGCGTGCCGTCGGGCACGATCTGGTTCTGGATGTCCTTGTCCCCGGTGAACGCGATCCGGCCATCCGTGGCCCCGACGGCGGCGTTCACGGCGGCGACCTGCTGGGCAACGGCGTTCAACTCCACGTGCCGCTGGATGAACCGGTGATTGGCCGCGTCCGGTTCGAAGGCCGTGACCCGCCCCGCTGTGCCAACCCGCCGCGCCAGCGCGATCGCATACAGACCGATGTAAGCCCCGACATCGGCGACGGCATCGCCGGGACGGACGTTGGCCATGACATGCCGCCAGACTTCCGGCTCGTAGGCCTCACCGAGACCGCGAAACCGTGGCGCGATCAGCAGGCGGTCCGTGCCGTTGATCACGCGCTCGAGTCCGCCCCGGCCCACCGCGTTCACCGCCGCATCGTAGATCGGGCGTGCGGCGTTCCACAGCCAGCCCGCGTTCCGCAGGAGCGGGTTGTGGCGGATGGCCACGCAGGTTTTCTCGACGAGGTTCATTGTGCCAAGACCGCTGGAGAACTCTCTCTCGCCGCCGCATCTCGCGGCCGCGCCAGCAACCGCCCGTAAAGCTCCGCCATCTCCCCGGCCACCGTGTCCATGGTGCGCGGCGCGCGGATGCCCGCCCGCAGGCGCGGCAGCAGCTCGGCCTCTGAGCTGGCGCGTTGCAGAGCCTCTTTCCATGCCGCCACGTCCGCCGGCTCCACGAGCAGGCCGTCCACCTCGTGCCGCACCAGTTCAGCGATGCCGCCGAGGCGCGAGCCAACCACCGGCACGCCCGCAGCGAAAGCTTC
Source organism: Limisphaerales bacterium (assembly GCA_009773355.1). Taxonomy (GTDB): domain Bacteria; phylum Verrucomicrobiota; class Verrucomicrobiia; order Limisphaerales; family SXTU01; genus SXTU01. The sequence continues at coordinate 97,484 of WRPG01000004.1, read as the reverse complement.
GAGGACCACCATCGGCCCACTCTCCAGCCACTGCGACGGCACGGCGAGCACGTCGTAGCCGCGCAGCGTGGAGACAACGTCGGTCGCGGGCACCGGCGGGCGGAAGGTGATGCGCGCGTCGCCCTCGGCGAGCGTCCGCAGCGAGCGGGCGAACCGTTCGCCGCCCTCGCCTTGCGCGATGCCGTAGAGGTCCAGCGTCAGCCGCGCGTCGGGAATGACCTTGACCGCGCGCAGCAGGATTTCCACGCCCTTCGTCGGGTCCAGCCGGCCAAGGAAGGCCACGCGGAGGGGAGAGCTTCCGCCCAAAGCAGAAAGTGGAAAGTGGAAAGCTGAAACCTCGGCTGACGGCTGCCTGCTTTCCACTTTCTGCTTTCCACTTTCCGCTTTTGCTTCGGCCTCCTGGCAAAGCCCCTGCCGTGACAGCGTGATCTTCTCCGCCGGCACGCCGTTGCGGAGCAGCACGGCCCGCACCCACTCGCAGACGGCCACGACGGCGTCGGCCTCGCGGAGAAACTCCCGGGCGGTGCGCTGGCGCAAGGCGACGAGTTCGCGCATCCGCCAGGCCGTCCACGCGCCGCCGCTCAACCCGCACCGCCCCGGCAGCGCGCTGATCGCCTTGGGCAGGGCCGCGAGACCGCGCGCGGCGGCGCGGCTCATGCCCTTGCCTTCGAGCGTGCAGGCGGCGCAGAGCGATTCTTCCATCAAGCCATCGCAAACTTCCCGGCCCCAGCGCATCAGCGTGCCGCGCAGACAGGTCGCGGTGGGCGTGTGGTAGGTGTAGGCCACGGGGATGCCCCGCCGCCGCGCGTGCCGCGCCGCCCGCAGCGAGACGCCGCGCGTGAACGCGTGCAGGTGGACCACCTGCGGACGCTCGCGCTCGAGGATGCGGTCGAAGGCGGCGGCGGCGGCCTCATCGCCCGCGTCATACATCGCCCGCACGTCCTGCAAGTTCTGATTCACCGGATACCGGCAGACCCGCAGGCCGGCGTGCTCACCGGACGTTTCCGCGTTCCCCGGTGCGGCGATCACGCACTCCACGCCCTGGCCGGCCAGCCGCTGCGCAAGTGCGGCGACATAGACCTCCGTCCCGCCGACGGCGTCGGGGTAATACGTGAAGGGAACCTGAAGGACTTTCACGGCGGCAACTCAAAGTGGCGCGGGCGCGGCGGCGGCGGATTTCTCAAACAGCGCCCCGCCGTCCCAAGCGGCAACCTGCCGCCAGGAACCATCGCGCGGCAGCGGCAGGTTCACCGGCTGCGCGATGGCGTCGTAGTTGGGCAGCGTCACCTCGACGTATTGCGCGCCCGGCGGCGCGTCCACGAGCTTGCCGCCGGTGGCGGGGATGCCGAGGTGAACCCAGAGCAGGATGGGAGCATTCGAGAAGACCGGCTGGCCGGGTTTGAGCTTCGGTTGCGCGGCCTTGGCCGAGGCTTCGTAGGCCGGGTGATTCGCGCCCAAGCGCGACACGGCTGCCGCGTTGTAGATGGCGAGCAGAAGCGTGCCCGCCGCAAAGATCTGCCAGAGCCGCAGCCGCGTCGCCAAGGGGACCAGTCCCGCCAGCAGCAGCAGCAGCCCATAGCCCATCAGTCGTGGCCCCGCGTAATACTGCCGCATCACCATGAGAATCCACGACACTGCCAGCACGCCGCCGCCCATCCACCGCAGCAACGCGCCCGGTGACGACGGGCGCAAGCTCGCGAGTGCCGCGAGGCCGAGCAGCAGCAGCGCGAGGTAGGGCAGCAAGATTTGTGGAACGCGAACGGAGCCATACCAGCACACCAGCCCGGAGCGCAGCGACGACTCGAAGAACCGGAACACCTCGCCGGCGAAGCCCGCGACCGTTGTCCGCACGATGGTCGGGGGCGTGACGTGGCCGGTGGTGTGGACGTTGAACCAGATGATGCCGCCAAAGAAGATCAGCCAGACGAGCGCCGCGCCCAGATAGACGCGCCATTGCGTGCGGAGAAAGTTTCCCCAGCCCTGCCGGAAGCCCTCGGCCAGCAGCACGCCCGGAGCAAAAACCATCGCGATGAGCTTGAAGGGCATCAACGCGCTCCACAGCGCCAGCGCGCCGAGACGCCAGCCGATCCCGTCCCGCACATAAAGCAGCGCGCCCACGAGGAAGAGCGCATAGGTGAGCATGTCCGGCTTGACTTCGGCGGCGAGATGACGAAACAGGCCGAACCCGAAGACCGCCGCCAGCGCGCCGGCCCCGGCCACCGGCCAGCCGCCCTGCACCGCCAGCAGCGCGAGCGCCGCCGTGGCGACGCCCACGGAAACCGCGTTGACGAGCCGCGCCGCCTGGCCGGTGTCCGCCGCCTGCGCGAGCAGCCACGAGTAGCCGGGCGGCCAGTGGCTCAACGGATAGCCTTGGACATGCACGTAACCCTTGCCTTCCAGCAGTGACCGCGCACCGATGACATACCCTTCGCAGTCGGAGTCCGTGATGCCCAGCCGGGGATGCAGCGCCAGGAACGCAACGGTCGCCACCAGAAAGCAGATGGCCGCCAGCGCGCCGCGACGGTCGGTGATGGCTTCGGTCATGTTGCCCCGCCTCCAACTTCAAGCCTGCGCGACCGCGATCAGGCTTTGTCCCACCGGCGGGCGGCACAGGCGCGATTCCAGGAAGTGAACCGGTGGAAAAAGCACCCGGTCGTAGAAGCGCACGCTCGCCACATCGAAGCTCCGTCGCCGCAGCACGCAAAAGCTGGCCCACCACGCCACGTAGCCGAGCGCGTTGAAGTAGTCGAGCCGCGTGACGGAAAAACCGGCGGCGCGCAGCTTGCCGGCCAGCTCCGCGCGCGTGTAGCGGCGGAAGTGCCCGAAGTCGCGGTCAATCGGCGCGTAGATTTCCGGCCGCGCCGGGACGAAGAGGCAGAGCCGGCCGCGCCGTTCGCGCAGCCGCGCGGCATACCGCTGCAGCTCCTCCGCGTCGTCCTCGATGTGCTCCAGCACGTTCACGGTGACGATGCCGTCCACGGCCTGCGCGCCGAAATCCGCGATGGTCCCCGAGGTCAGCGGCACCGCCGGCAGTCGCTCGCGAAACCGCCGGGCCAGCTCCGCCTCCGGCTCGACGGCGTGGACGCGCTGCACGGCGGGAACTCCGGCCAGCAGTTCCGTGAACTGCCCGATGCCCGCGCCGACCTCCAGCACGTCGCCGCGCAGGTGCGGCGCGAACTCGCGCAGCAGCGCGTGCCGGTAGTTGACCGCCTCGGCGAGGGCAGCAAACTCGAACGAGGTGTTCGCGGCGGCGGCGTTGGGCGGCGGAGTCATCGGCGTTTGCTTCCCAGCAGGCCATACTTGGTGATGCACCAGACGGCGCGGAAGGCGTCCTTCCAGCCGATCTTTTTCCCCTCGGCATAGGTGCGCCCGTAGTAGGAGATGGGCACCTCGTAGATGCGCGCGCCGAGATTGGCGACCTTCGCCGTGATCTCCGGCTCGAAGCCGAAGCGATCCTCCTCGATCTTAATCTGCTGGAGGATCTCGCGCCGGAAGGCCTTGTAGCAGGTCTCCATGTCCGTGAGGTTCACGTTCGTGGCCATGTTCGAGAGCGTGGTCAGCATTCCGTTGGCCACCGAGTGCCAGTAGTAAAGCACGCGGTGCGCGCCGAAGCCCAGGAAGCGCGAGCCGAAGACCACGTCGGCCTGGTCCGCCAGCAGCGGGCCGAGCAGCAGGTAGTATTCGTCGGGGTCGTATTCCAGGTCGGCGTCCTGCACGATCACGTAGGGGGCGCGGACGTGCTGGAAGCCGGTGCGCAGCGCCGCGCCCTTGCCCTGGTTTTGCTCGTGCCGGAAGATGCGGACGCGGGCGTCCTTCGCGGCGCACGCCTGGAGGACTTCCCAAGTGCCATCCTTCGAGGCGTCATCCACGATCACCAGCTCCTGCACGGGCCGTTGGACGAGGACGCTCTCGACAACACGGGCCACGGTGGCCGCCTCGTTGTAGGCCGGCATCACGACGCCCAGGCAGGGCGCGATCTCGTCATTGGAATGGAGGTGCTTCATGGGTCAATCCTGTTTCGGGTCTATGGCCCCTGGCCGATGCGCTTGAGCAGGTGACGCCGCAGCAGGCTGACCCCAACGCTCACGGCGAGGACGCCCGCGCCGAGGAGCAGCCCGCGCCACAGGCTGCTGGTCACCAAGGACTCCCCGACCATCACGAACGCCGTCACGTAGACAATCTGGATGGGGAAGGACAGCAGGAGATAGAGGCCAAACCGGACGCGGGCCAGGCCCAGCATGTAATTTTGGACAAACAGGGGAACGCCGGGCGTGGACCGCAACAGGACGATCCAGAGCCACTCGTCCTCCGGCGGGATGGCTGGAACGGATTTGCCGCGCGCCGCCAGCCAGCGCTCGATGGGCGCCCGCATCAACGACCGGGCCATCCAGTAGCCCAGCGCGAAGTTGAAACCGAGCGAGCCGATACACAGCGCAATCCCTTTGGCATTCCCAAAAATCACCCCGGCGAGAATCCACAGCGGGCTGACCGGCATGCCGACCAGCGGCAGCAACACCAGGCCGAGAAAATACAACCACACCGGCGCGCCCTTCAGCGCCTCAAGCGTGGCCTGCCAGAATTCCAGGATCATTTGCCCGAGAGCGCCTCGGAGGCTTTGGGTGGGCTGCCCGGGGCGGACGGGGCCGGTGCCGCGCCACGCCCCAGCAACCGCTTGCCCTGCTCGTAAAAACCGCGGCCCAGCACCGTGGCCGCCATGCGCCGCGCCACACCGGGGCGCAGGAGGAACTGCGGCTGGCGGCGGAGCGCCTGCCAGTAGCAGCGCCGCGCGTCGGCGTTCATCCGCGCGCCAAAATACTTCTCCGCGAAGTCCAGATACTGGCTGCCATAGACCCGGTCGCGCGCCGCGCGCTTGGCCTGTTCGAGCGCCGCGTCGGCCTCGGTCTCGCCATAGACCTTGTCCAGCACCCAGAGCACGGACGGCTCCTCCGTCTTGTTGAGGATGACCTTGGAATGATGGTTCTGCGAGTGGACACGGTAGTCGGCCAGCACCTGGTTCACGAAGTAATACTCGTGGCGGCGGGCGAGCATGACGTTGAAATACCAGTCGTTGAACGCCAGCCCGTCCGGAATCGGCCACGCGGCCATCCACGCCTCGCGCCGGGCGATGACCGTGGGCGCGCAGATGTAGTTCTTCACGAGGATGCGCAGCAGCTCGTTGCCCTTGCGGTCGTGGTCGCCGAAGTCCGAGCCAACCTTCGCCTGCGTGATGCGGCCCTGCTCGTCCATGATCGCCACGTCGCCGAAGACCAGCCCGACCTCGGGATGCGCCTCCAGCTTGGGCAGCGTCGCCTTGAGGAAGCACGGGCGGTGGCGGTCGTCCGGGTCAATGCGCACGAGATACCTGCCCCGCGCCTCCTTCAACCCGCGGTTGACCGTGACGATGTGGCCCTGGTTCTTCTCCTGCACGATGACGCGCAGGCGCGGGTCGGTGAACGAGCGCAGCACGTCGAGCGTGTTGTCCTTCGAGCCGTCGTCCACGGCGATGATCTCGAAGTCGTCGTAGCCGCCCTCCTGCCCGAAGATGCCGTTAAGACATTCAGGGAGGAAGCGCCCGTAGTTGTAGCACGGGACGACGAACGAGACCAAGGGCGTGCCGTTGCTCATGCCAGCCAGTCCGGGGAAGCCTGCTTGATCACGCGCGCCGGCACACCCACCACGGTCGCGCCGTCTGGCACGTCGCGGATGACCACTGCGCCCGCGCCGATGATGGCCCCGCGCCCGATGGTAATCTTCTCTTTCACCACCGCGCCCGCGCCGATGAACGCGCCGTCGCCAACCGTGACATTGCCGCAGAGCGTCGCCGCCGGGTTGAGGTTCACGAAGTCGCCGATCACGCAGTCGTGCGAGACAGAGGCCTTCACGTTGAGGATGCAGTGCCGGCCCACGCGCACGCGCGTGGTGAGGATGACGCTGGGCGCGAGCAAGGTGCCGGCACCGATCTCCACCTCCGCGCCCGCCCACGCCGAGCGGTGCCGCAGAGTCACCGCCTTCAAGCCCGCCAGCCCGAGCGCCTCGATCTTTTGGACAACCGTTCGCCGGAGGGGATTACTGCCGAACGCCGTGATGAAGCCCAGTTCCCCGTGAGTCCGCACCAGCTCGGGCAGTTGAGCCAAACCGCCGAGAACGCGTGAGCTTCCCCACGGCCCCGCCGGCCGGCCGTCGTCCAGCGCGCCGAGCAGCGGCAAGCCCAGGTCGAGCGCATACGCCGCCACCTCGGCCCCGTGGCCGCCAGCACCGATGATGAGGAGCGGGATTTTCATCTCTGCTGTCCCTGCGCGTCAGCTCACCGCCGCGCCGAGGCCATCAGGTCGAGCATGCCGATCAGGCTGCGGTGGTCGCGGCTGCCCAGCTCGGACAGCTCCTTCAGCCACTTCGCGTTGCGATAATACACCGCCTCGGGATCGGCGATGCGCCCGGTGACGATGGCCTCGATGATCTCCTCCGCGCCGGCCTGCACCTTGACGGTGGGCGTGATGCCCTCTTCCTTCATGCGGGCCACCGAGACGTGGTAGTTCCGCAGGTCGGGATTCTCCAGCTTCACATACACCGGCTTGCAGGCGGGATTGATGCGCTGGAAAATTTCCACCAGGTCCACCACGCGGAAGTTTTCGTGCGCGATGTTGCAGATGACATGCTTGTGCCGGGGGTTTTCGGCGAAGTGGATGAACGCCCGCGCGCAGTCCGCCACATGCAGGAAGGGCCGCCATTGCTGGCCGTCGCCGAAGACGCGCACCTCGTTGTAGAGCGTGGAGCAGTAGCTGAAGATGTTGATCACGAGGTCGAACCTCATGCGCGGCGAGAAGCCGTAGAGCGTGCCGTTGCGCAGGATGGCGGGCCGCCAGTTCGCGTCGGCAAGGCTGAGGAGGAACTGATCCGAATCCACCTTGGACTTCGCGTAGGCGGTGAGCGGATTGGTTTGTCCGTCCTCGGATGCTTCGCCGGCAGCCTCGCCATAGACCGAGCAGGACGAGGAGAAGATGAAGCGGCAGCCGCGCGCCTTGCAGGCCACGGCCAGGTCGCGCGTGGCCTCGAAGTTCACCTCCTCGGTGAGACGCGGGTTCAGCTCCGCGCTCGGGTCGTTCGAGATGGCGGCGAGATGGATCACCACGTCCATGCCCTTGAGCAGCGCCTCGGTCGCGGTCTGGTCAGCCAGCACCGCGCGGATGTCATCGCGCAGGATCTCCACCGCCGGCCGCATGGCGCGGATGTGCTCGACGCCGAAGTAGCCGATGTCGAGGGTGCGGACCTTGTGCCCGCGCACGAGCAGCTTGGGGATCAATACCGAACCGAGATAGCCGGCGCCGCCGGTGACGAGGATGTTCATGGGGAAAGACTGAAAAGTTGAAAGCGAAAAGTTGAAAGCTGAAATGGGGTCATCCGCACTTGCGAATCATGGCAGCCATGATGGCCAGCAACTCGACTGCTTCCTGCTCGATGGGCGTCGTCTGCTCGGCAGGGATGCGGCACTCTTCCCGCAGGTATTCAATCCACAGATGCGTCTCGTCCGCCTCCTGGCAGGCTCCACCCAGTTTGGAGACAAACTCCGCAGTCGAGCGGGCACGGTTCGCTTCCCGCACATGACCAGCAACGGAAGTCCCGGCACGCAGCATCTGCCTGGCGAGAACTGACACCTCCTCGCGCTGCCGTGGCAGCTTCACAAACAGCCGGATGACCTGCGCTCCGAAATGCTTCGTTCGGTCGAGAAACGCCTGCGGCAGCCGCCCTTTCATTTCAGCTTTCCACTTTCCGCTTTCCGCTTTCGAAATACTCCTCCACCGACTCAAACAAATAGTCCATCTCGGCGTCGCTCATCACGGTGTGGATCGGCAGGGCGACGACGTTGTCCTTGACCGCGTTGGTGAAGCCCAAGTCCTGCTGGCGGTAGCGGCCTCGGTAGAACTTCAGGTCGTGGTTGGCCGTGTAGTAGCGGCGCACGGCGATGTTCTTCGCGCCCATGTGGCGCACGAACTCCGTCGCCTCCTCGTTGAGGATGATTGGGAAGTAGAGATACGGGCACGTCACCTCGGGCGCGACCCGCATCTGCCGCAGCAGACCGCGCGACTCCAGCCCGCCGAAGAACTCGCGATAGCGCGCCGCGTTCCCCGCCCGCAGCGACAGGATGCGCTTGATCTTCTCCAGGTTGCGAAGGCCGACCAGCGCGCACACCTCGGTCATCTTCGAGTTCAGGCCGGGGATGTCCACGTCGCCCCGGCTCTTCTCGAACTGCCCGAAGTCCCGGAGCCGGAGCAGGTAGTCGGCGATCTCGGCGTCGTTGACGACGTTGCCGCCGCCCTCCATCGAGTTGAACACCTTCGTGGCGTGGAAGCTGATCATCTCGCTGAAGCCGAACGCCCACGGGAACTTCCCCTTGAACTTCGAGCCAAACGCCGGCGCGTTGTCGAGCAGCACGGCGAGGTTCTGCGCCCTGGCCAGCGCGCCGAGCTTCTCCAGGTCCACGAGGTTCCCATACGCGCCCACGGGCATGATCATGCGCACGTTGGGCGAGTCGGCCACGGCCTTGTCCAGGTCCAGCACCAGCCCGGCGTCCACGTCGCAGAAGACCGGCTTGAGGTTGTTCGTCACCAGCGCGTTGATGGTGCCGGAGAAGGTGAACGACGGCACCAGCACCTCGAACGAGTCGTGCGGGCCGCAGCCCAGCTTGTGCTTCCACGCCTGGATCAGGTGGTAGAGCGCCAGCTCGCCGTTGCAGTTGACCGACGGACGGATGGGGCAGCCGTAATACTCCTGGAGCTTCTCCTCGAGGCGGCGGACGTGCGGGGAGTTGTTGGTGACCATGCCGGATTTCAGGCACTGGGCGAAGTCCTCCTGCAACTCCGCGAGGTCGGGCATGAATGGTCGGACGATGTTGATTTGCATATGAGGCAAAGCGGAAAATGGAAAGCGGAAAACAGAGACGGGCGATCAGTGTCCAACCATTGGGTTTCAGCTTTCTACTTTCAGCTTTCAGCTTTTCCCTGGCCCTCCGCCATCGGACCGGCGGCGAACGCGGCACGGTAGGCGGCGAGATAACCGCGCGCCGTGTCCAGCCAGTCGAACCGCCGGCTCTGCATGCGGCCGGCGTCGGTCAACCGCTCGCGCAGCCCGGCATCATCAAGGATCGCCTCGATGGCGCGGGCGATGGCCTGGGGCTGGGCGGGATCGAAGAACACGGCGGCTTCACCAGCCACCTCGCGGAACACGGGCAGCTCGGAGCAGGCGATGGGGATCCCGAGGTTCAGCGCCTCGATGAGGCCCAGCCCCAGGCCCTCGTAACGGCTGGGAAACACCAGCCCGCGCGCGTGCTCGAACACCACGCGCATCTCCGCCGCCGGCAGGAAGCCGGTGAAGATCACGTCGTCCTCCAACCCAAGTTCCCGGCGGCGTTGCTCGATCTGCGGCCACGCGAGCTTCTGCGCGCCCGTGCAGATCACGCGCACGCGCCGGCCCTGCCCGCGCAGCCCGGCCACCGCCTCCAGCAGGCCGAGGTGGTTCTTGTGCGCGTAAGTCAGGCTGGGATACAGCACGAAAGGTTCGTCCAGCCGCCAGCGTTTCACCACGGCCGCGCGCTCGGTGCCCGCCAGCGTGCCGTAGGCTGCGACGGGCGCACCGAAATACACCACGTCCACGCGCTCCGCCGGCACGCCGTGAAACTGCTGCAGCTCGCCGGCCGTGAACCGGCTGATCGCCACCAGCCGCCGCGCGCGGCGGTAATGCTGCGGATGCACCGTCTCCCGCCAGCGCACCACCTCCGGGCTGAACAGCTCCGGCAGGTGCCGGTGCTGGAAGTCATAGACCGTGCTGACCAAGGGGCGCGGGTCCGCGATGGGCAGGATGGGATTCAAGCTGTGAACCACGTCAAATGCGGAGGCGAAGGCGATCTCCGGCAGCCGGAGCAGTTCGAGCGACTGCCGGCCTGGCTGGCGCAAGCCCAGCTTGCGCGCCAGCGGCGCGAGCCACGGCAGCGCCTGCTTCAACGACTGAACCCGCGTCGGGCGCGCGGGCGCTGGCGGAGACGGCTCCTCCAGCACCGACACCCGGCCGCCGACGAACGGGCGGAGGAAACTGGACGCGCCCGACCGCGTGAGGAAAACAAACTCATCCGCGCATTCCGCCGTCAGCCGCCCAAAGCCGTTCGCCAGACCGATGGTGAGCGGCTCCAGCCCGCCCTCGGAGCCGGGGTCCATCCGCGCGTCAATGAGCACTCGCATCGCGTGGCCGCTCAGGCGCGGAAGGCGTAAAGCATCCCGAAGCGCGGGTCTTCAAACCGCATCGCCACGGAGCGGCAGCCCGCCTTGGCCAGCATGGCCTGCAAGCTTTCCGGTCCCTTGAAGTGCCATTCGATCAACCACGCGGACACCTCGGCCAGCAGCCCGCCCTGCTCCAGGGCCGCGAGGATGTCGTATTCCGCACCCTCACAGTCCACCTTGGCGATGACCGCGCAGCCGGGATGGCGTGCGCGGATGCCCCGCAGAACCTCGCCTGCCGCGTGAAGCGTCACGCGCTCCGTTCGCGTGCTCACGCCGGGAAACTGAAAGAGCGGCCCGTCCACGCCGACGATGCCCTTCAACTCCTCCGCGTAGGGCAGCTCGCGCTCCTCGGCGCGCGGACCAATGCCGGCGTTGACCGCCTCGATCTTCCCCTCCAGTGCCGGATTGAGGCGGAAATTTTCCCGCGCCTGCTGGCAGGTCGGCGCGAACAGCTCGTAGCCCACCACGGCCCGGACGAACGGCTTGCGCGCCAGCCAGAGACTCGCCGCGCCGACGTTCATGCCGACATCCCAGACCACCGCCGGGGCGGGGATTTCGAGGTGGTAAAGCTGCCGGCCAAAAATTTCCTCCAGCACCAGCAGGTCACCCGTGGTGCGGACCACGAAACGCACGCCCCCCACCGAGACCAGCAACTGACCGGCCTCCGACCGGGCCAGCGCGACCGGCTCGACCTGCGCGACGCGACGCAGCGCCGCGAGCGCCGGCAGCACCACGCGCGCCTCCGCCGGGTCCAGTTCACCGGCCAGTTCCGGCACCTGCAAACGCCGCCCGCACGGTGAGACCTTCAGGCCCGCCGTGCCGCAGCCCGCCGCCGAGACCAGCCGGCCCCACGAACGGCTGCCGAGCCGCGCGGAGGCGCGGAGCGAGCGGATTCCCTGGCGCACCGGGTCAAGCATGGGAGTCGGGCGGCATGTCAATGATCTCCTACGGGACAGCGAGCCGGGGCGGCCCCGCCACCACGCGGCGCAGGACGCGCCCGCACCAGCTTCGCACCCACTCGCGCCACGCGCCGTGGTCCTCGCAGGCCAGCTCGATCCCGCGTTGGTAGCCGAGCAGGTTGCCGCAGAACCGCGCCGCGTCCGCGACGTTCTGGATGCCAAACTCGGAGCCGTTGAGCGTCAGCAAGTCCGCGTAACCGGGCCGGCCGGCGGAAGGCGGGGCTTGAGGAGGAAACGCATTCGATGGGCGATGCGGGTGGGCTCCAATCAATTCCTCCGCCTGGCGTTCGAGTTGATAGCGCGCAGCGGTCGTGCGAATGGCCGCGATGCCCTCCTCGTAAATGGCGGCCGGCTTGCCACAAACATCCTGGGCAATCCAGCCGAGGATTTTGGCCACGAGCGCGCGCTCGCCAGGCACAGAACCGTCGGCCCGTTCCGCCGCCGCCAACACCGTGTCGCCGAAGACATGGCCATAGGACCGGCACCGGGTGATGCGTGACGAGAAGGGGTGATCCTTGATCTCGGAGGCGGTGCGAACGTGCTCGGCCGAGTTGTCGAGGCTGGCACCTTGGACGGCCGCATAGAAGTTCCCGCAGTTGCTGCTGCCCGAGCCGCCGATGATGCTCAACGGGGCGAAGGAATACGCAAATGAGTCCATTCTTCTGGTCAGCACGAGCGCGGCATACACGTCTGGATTGGGCGAGCGGAAGAAGCGCGCGTCAGGGCAGCCCGACTGCACGCTTCGGATAAGCGCGGTGTCCACGAACCCGTTGCCGTAAAGCGAGGGCAGGTGGAACTGGTTCGGCATTCCGGTAAAGAAACGCTTCAACGCCCGCCGGCCGCTCCGGCGCACAACGAGCGGATCGAACGGGATCGTCAACTGGTGGCGGTAGAATGGCTCGGGAAAGTTCGGCCAGGAGTAACCCACCGCGCTCCAGGCCAGAGCGGGCGTCCGATAACGCCCCAGGATTTTCGCCGCCATGCTCACGCCCCCGGGCAGCAGGCCGTCGTCGTCTCCGAGATACCCGACAAACCCCTCCTTCACGTGACTGAGCGCGAACTCGTAGTTTGTGGTCATCTCCACCCGCCGGCCCGTGTTCACGTAACGGATGCGCGGGTCTTTGAAGGACTCGACCACCGCGCGGGTGTTGTCCGTGCTGGCGTTGTCGCTGACGAGGATGGTCAGGTCCGCGTAGTCCTGGGCCACGACCGTGGCCAGCGCGTGCTGCAAGGTGGCCGCGCGCTCGCGCGTGGGGATGACGACAGTGAATTTCACAGGGCAAAGGCTCTGCTCAACGACCGGCCAGAACGTCACGGAGGGACTGGCAGACCCGGGCGACCTGCGCGCGGGTCAGGTTCAGCGCCGAGGGCAGGTTCACGGCGGACGGGCTGACGCGGTAGCTGACGGCGTTGCGCTGGCGGGCCTTCTCCGCTTCCGGCGAATGCGCGTAGGCGGGCAGGCTGCTCAACGGATGGAAGAAGGGCCGGCAGTCAATGCCCCGGGCGGCCAGCAGCTCCATCAGGCGCTCCTTCCTGAGTCCAAATCGTTCGTCCAGGACCGCCGTCACCATCCAATAGGTGTTCTTGGTGCCGGGGGCTTCGTAGTTCAGCGTGAGGCCGTCCACCCCGGCCAACTCCTCGGCATACCAGGCGAAGATCTCGCGCTTGCGGGCGATCAGCTCCTCGACGCGCTCCAACTGCGCCGCTCCCAGCGCCGCCTGCATCGAGCTCATCTTGTATTTGTAGGCCACCTCGGTGTTGTGGAAGAGCCGGTCGCCCGGCGGACGCCCGTGGTCGCGCAGGAAGAGCACGCGCGCCCGGATGTCGTCCCGGTCGGTCGCCAGCAGCCCGCCCTCGCCCGTGGTGAGGGTCTTCGAGCCGTGAAAGCTGAACACGCCGGTGTCGCCGAGGCTGCCCGCCCGCCGGCCGTGGTATTCCGAGCCGACGGACTCCGCGGCGTCCTCGATGATCGCGAGCTTGTGGCGGCGGGCCACATCGCGAATGGCATCCATGTCCGGCATGCCGCCGTAAAGGTTCACCGGGATGACCGCCTTGGTGCGCGGGGTGATGCACGCCTCGAACGAGCGCGCGTCCAGGCACCAGGTGCGCGGGTCAATGTCGGCGAACACCGTCGTCGCGCCCACATACGTGACCGGCGCGGCGGACGCGATCCAGGTGCAGTCCGGCACGATGACCTCGTCGCCCGGCCCCACCTTGAACGCGAGCAACGAGAGATGAATGGCGGCGGTGCAGTGCGGCAGGCTGATGGCGTGCTTGACGCCAAGATACTCCGCAAACGCCTTCTCGAAGCGCTCGTGCCAGACGTTGGCGTTGCCATACCACGCGTTCGTCACCGCGTCGGTGACGTAGTCAATCTCCTTGCGGGTGATCCAGGGGCCAGAGACAGGAATGCGTTCCATACACTTCGCTTGCTTACTCACCACTCTGTCCGACGATGCGTGCCGGGCTGCCTTCCATGACGGCGTTGTCCGGCACGTCTGCCGTTACCAGCGCGCCGGCGCCAATGACCGCATTGCTGCCAATCTTGACCCTGGGGAGCACGACGGCACCCACGCCGAACTGGGTGAAGCTGCCGACTTCCACGCAGCCGGCGATCCGGACGCCTGGCGACAAATTCACCCCGTCTCCCATTGCGCTTTCATGATCCACGCTGGCCGCAGTCTGGATGATGCAGCCGTCGCCCAGGCGCACTTCCGTGCAGACCGCCGCCTGGGCCAGGACCTGACACCCCTTCCCGAGCACCGCGTCCTTCGCCACAAAAGCCGTCGGGTGGACAGCCGGCACGATTTCCACGCCTTGCTCTTTCATGTAGCGCTGCAAGGCGAGCCGCTCGCGGCCGCGGGCGTTGCCGCCGCCGATGGCCACCCAGCCTGCCAGTGGCGGCCCGCCAAAACCCGCCTTCCATTTGGCAAAGCCTTCCTTCCCGTGGTGCAGGGGCACACCGGCAAACGGTGGCCGCGCGTTCGGGTTGTTGTCAAAAACCGCAACCACCTCGTAGCCGAGCGCGGACGCGAACTCTCGCAACGCCTTCGCCAGCCCGCTGCCCCCCCAGATGACGAGGGGCCGGAGCGCGGAAGCCGGAGTGATTGATGGCACGCTCATCGCCGCCCTGGCTACTTGGTGAGAATCGCCAGCTTGATGGGGCTGAACGCGCCCATGGGCGGCAGTTGCACCGCGAGTTGATGAATCTCGTGGCGATAGTCCGGCTCCTCGCCGCGCATCTGGCAATACTTCGAGTAGATGACCCGCGTGGCATAGTAATAGGCGCTGGAGAAGTTCACGATCTCCACCTGCCGGTAGAGCGTCCGCATCTTCGCCAGATACTCATCCTCGCGGAAAAACAGGTTGTGCCAGCGCACTGGAATTTCCTTCAGCCCCAGCGCGGCCCGCGTCCGGTTCAACTCCTCCTGGCCGCTGGTGAAGTTCTCGATGGCGAGATAGCGCCCGCCCGGCTTCAGCAAGGTGTGAAGCTGGCGGATGGCATCATACTGGGCCTCGGGGGAGGTGAGGTTGATGAGGCACCGGTCGGTCAGCACCACGTCAAGCGATCCCGCCGGGAACAGTCCTTCAAGCGCCGTCGCGTCGCCCACGCGAAATTCCACCGGCCTCCCCAGGCGTCCCGCCATGTCCGCTGCCCGCCGCTGGGCGGTGGCGATCATCGCCTCGCTGTAGTCCACGCCCGTGAACCTCAGTTTGGGCAGCCGCTCGGCAATCTGAAGTGTGGAAAACCCGTCGCCACACCCCACGTCAACGACCGCCGAATCGTCGGGCAGGTTCAACCGCTGGATGGCCTCGGTGAAGGTGCGGATTTCCAGCTCGCGCAGATGGATGTCGTCGGTCGTCGCCGTGGGGCTTTCCGCCGCCTGCCGGGCGCGCTGGTTCCAATAGTCTTTGATGGCCGTGCTCATGATTCAGTTGGTCGGTCCGTTGAACAGGGGGTAATTCCGGTCCCGCTCGGAGAGGGTGAGGTTGGGTTCCGCCGGCCAGGCAATCCCGAACGCCGGATCGTTCCACCGCGCGCCCCGCGAGCCGTCCGGATGCCACGGGCAGGAAATCTGGTAGAGCACCTCGGTGTCGTCCGCGAGCGTCTGGAAGCCGTGCGCGCAGCCTTCGGGGACGTAGAGCGCGCGGCCGTTCTCCGGGGTCAGTTCCACGCCCACCCATTGCTTGAAGGTTGCGGAGCCGGGGCGCACGTCCAGCGCCACGTCGAACATCGCGCCGCGCACGCAGCGCACGAGCTTGGCCTCCTCGTGCGGGGCGGCCTGCCAGTGCATCCCGCGCAGCGTGCCCCGGCGGTGGTTGAAGGAGGCGCTGCATTGCGAGAGGTCCGGGTTCAGGCCGTGCCGCCGGAATTCCTCGGCGCACCAGGTGCGGGCGAACCAGCCGCGCTCGTCCTCGTGACGCTCTTGGTCCACGATCCAGACGCCGGCGATTTTCGTGGGCGTGAACTTCATGCTGCACCCCGCGCTTCAACCACGAATGAACACGGATGGACACGAATTCCGAAAGTCCCCTCACCCCGGCCCTCCATCCATGAACCTGGTAGGGCCGACCTGTGGTCGGCCTCGTCAATCCATTCAGAACCACGAGGCCGCGCGCAGCGCGGCCCTACCAGATTCAAGGACTGAAATTGGCGGTGGCTCATACCGTCCGCACCTTGGGAATCGGGATGATGAACTTGCCGCCGCGCTCGCGGTAGGCGTGCTGCTGCTCCAGGATTTCCTCGGCGAAGTTCCAGGTGAGCAGGAGCGTGTGGCCGGGCTGGCGCCGCGCCAGCTCCTCCGGCGCGATGATGGGCAGGTGCGTGCCGGGCGTGAGCCGGCCCTGCTTGTGCGTGCTGCGGTCGGCCACGAAGTCCAGCGTCTCGCGGCCCAGCCCGCAGTAGTTGAGCAGCGTGCTGCCCTTGGCCGACGCGCCATAGGCCGCGACCGTCTGGCCGCGTTGCCTGAGCAGGGCGAGCTGCCCGACGAGGTCCGCCTTCAACTGCCGCACCTGCTCGGCGAAGCCCCGGTAGAACGCCGGCTGGTCCACGCCCTTCGCGCGCTCCTCCGCCAGCAGCGCACCCACGCTGGGCCGCACTGGTTGCGCGCCCGCGTGCCCGGCGAAGAGCCGCAGCGAGCCGCCGTGGATCGGCAGGCGCTCGACGTGGAAAATCTCCAGCCCGTGCCGGCGGAAGAGCGGCACCAGCGGCGTGAGCGTGAAGTAGAAGACGTGCTCGTGGTAGATCGTGTCGAACTCGGTCTTCTCCACCAACTCGACGCCGTAGGGAAATTCCAGCACGGCGCGTCCGCCGGGCGCGAGCAGCTCGCGCAGGCCGGCGGTGAAGTCGTTGATGTCCGGCGCGTGCGCGAAGACATTGTTGCCGAGGATCAGGTCCGCCCGCCGCCGCTCCGCCCCCAGCCGTTGCGCGAGCTTGAGGCCGAAGAACTCGGTCCACGTCTCGATGCCCTTTTCGCGCGCGACCTTCGCGATGTTCGCCGCCGGCTCGATGCCGAGGCACGGCACGCCCGCGCGCTGGAAGTTCTGGAGCAGATAGCCGTCGTTGCTGGCCACCTCGACCACGAAGCTGCCGGAGCCGAGCTGGAACTCGCCGAGGTAGCGCTCCGCCGCCGTCCGCGCGTGGCGGAGCATGGTGTCCGAGAACGACGAGAAGTAGAGATACTCGGTGAACATCTCGACCGGCGGCACGAGGTCGGTGATCTGGAGCAGCCAGCAGTCGGGGCAGACGAACACGCGCAGCGGGAAGCGCGGCTCCGGCTTGCCGAGGTCCTCCGGCCGCAGGAGGTTGTTCGCCAGCGGCTGGACGCCGAGGTCGAGCACGAGTTCGCCTTGAGTCGAACTACAGGCCCGGCAAGTGAAGGATTCGCTCATTTCGTCATTGCCCAGGCCAGACCGCGCGCGGCGGCCCCGGCCGTGAAGTCGTCAATCTGCGCGAGGCTGAACGCCCGCATGTCAGCACGGCCCACATGGCGCGCGTGATACCAGCGGGCCGTCTCGCGCACCGCGTCGGCGAAACTCCACGCGGGAAACCAGCCGAGCCACTGCGCGGCGCGGTCGGTGTCCAGGTGCAGGAAGCTCGCCTCGTGCGGCGCGTCCGCACGGGACTCGTCGCGCCATTCACCGGGCCAGTGCCGGAGCAGCTCGGTGACGAGCGCGGCGACGGGCTGGTTCGAGCGCGCGTCGGGGCCGAAGTTGAAGGCGTCCGCGAGCCGGGCCTCGCGCTCCGGCGCGGCCAGCATTGCCCCGAGCCAGAGATAACCGCTGAGGCAGTCGAGGACGTGCTGCCACGGGCGTGTCGCGCGCGGGTTGCGCACCGCGATGGGCTGGCCGGCCAGCAGCGCGCGCACGCAGTCGGGCACGATGCGGTCCGCCGCGTAGTCGCCGCCGCCGATGACATTGCCGGCGCGCACGGTGGCGAGCGGGCCGAGCCGCGCGTCCGTCTGGAAGAAACAGCGCCGCCACGACTGCGCGACGAGTTCCGTGGCGGCCTTGCTCATGGAATAGACGTCATGTCCACCGAGCGGGTCGCTCTCGCGATAGCCCCATTCCCAGCCGCGGTTCTCATAGCACTTGTCGCTGGTCACGACGATGACCGGGCAGGCCAGGCCGGCGGCCCGCACGGCTTCGAGCAGCCGCACGGTGCCGAGCGCGTTGACCTCGAAGGTCTCGACCGGCTCCGCGTAGGAGCGGCGCACGAGGGATTGCGCGGCGAGGTGGAAGACGAAGTCGGGCCGCGCGGCGCGGACGGCCTCGGTGAGCGCCCGCGCATCGCGGATGTCACCGGAGAATTCCGCGGCGAAC
Organism: Limisphaerales bacterium; assembly: GCA_009773355.1. Lineage (GTDB taxonomy): Bacteria > Verrucomicrobiota > Verrucomicrobiia > Limisphaerales > SXTU01 > SXTU01. The sequence continues at coordinate 79,435 of WRPG01000004.1, read as the reverse complement.
GTGCCGTCCCGCATCACCTCGTGCAGGCTGGGCGGCGCGGCCGGCGGCAGGCTGAAGCCCGTGACCTGCGCGCCGAGGCGGTGCAGCCAGAGCGAGAGCCAGCTTCCCTTGAAGCCGGTGTGGCCGGTGACGAAGACGCGTCGGCCGGCGTAGCGGTTGAGGAACGGGGCGCTCACCAGACTTTCCACGGCGCGTGGCCGCCGAGATAGAGCTTCTCGAGCATCTGCTGCTCGCGGTAGGTGTCCATGCACTGCCAGAAGCCGGGATGGCAGAAGGCCTTCAACTCGCCCTGGGCCGCCAGGTTCTGCATCGGCTCGCGCTCCAGAATGCAGGCGTCGTCGGTGAGGTAGTCGCCGATGCGGCGGTTGAGAACGAAGAAGCCGCCGTTGACGTGGGCCTTCTCCCGCTCCGGCTTCTCGTGGAAGCCGGTGACGGTCTCGCCGCTCATGGCCAGCTCGCCGTAACGGCTGGCGGGGTTGATCGCCGTGATGGTGGCGACCTTCCCGTGCTGCTGGTGGAAGCGGATGGAGGCGTTGAGGTCGCTGTTGGTCAGGCCGTCGCCGTAGGTGAAGAGAAACGTGTCGTCGGGGATGTGGGCGAGGGCGCGGCGGAGGCGGCCGCCGGTCTGGGTGTCCTGGCCGGTGTCGAGCAGGGTGACGGTCCAGTCCTCCTCGTCGTGGGTGTTGTGGTAGGTGATCTGGGGGTTGCGGCCAAGCTTCAGCGTCACGTCGCTGGTGTTCCAGTGGTAGTTGCGGAAGTAGTCCTTGATGACCTCGCCCTTGTAGCCGAGGCAGAGGATGAACTCCTTGTGCCCGTGATGGGCGTAGAACTTCATGATGTGCCAGAGGATGGGCCGGCCACCGACGGGCACCATGGGCTTGGGACGATACTCGGTCTCCTCACGCAAACGCGTGCCGAGACCACCACAGAGGATGACGACTTTCATGGGGGATTCAGTTGACGGCGGGCGAGGGCGCGGACAGGGCCGTGACCCAGGGGAACTTGGGCCGCACCACGCCGGGATAAGGGCCGGCGTAGTCCACGCGCGCCGAGTCGCCGTTCATCTCGTCGAAGACGTGGAAGACCACGGCGTCGCGCTCGTAGAAGTGCAGGATCACGGGATTGATGGTGCTGACGACGGCGTTGACGTAGTGGCCGCCCTCGGAAAGGTAGTTGGCCGGAATCTCGACGCGGCTGCGGTAGAAACCCGGCGCGCGCGGCGTGTTGCGCGCCACCGGGTCGGAGTCGCCGGTGACGAACACGCAGGTGCCTTCCTCGTTGTAGAGGTGGAGGTTCGGCACCAAGACCTGCCCGCCTTGCAACACGCGGAACTCCATCTCCAGCGTGACCGGCTTCGTGATGTCCACCCGTGGCGCGGGGCGGCCCTCCGGCCCGAGCACGCGGACGGCGAGCAGGCGGGCAAACTCGTTGCCGGGGGCCTTCGCCGTGTCCTCCCAGAGCCGCTCCGCCCCGGTGAACTTGCCGTCGTTCATGTAGCGGTGCGCGACCTCGGCGCACGGCCCGTCCATCACGATGGAGCCACGGTCGAGCAGGATCGCCCGCCGGCAGAGGCGCATCACCGTGGGCATGTTGTGCGAGACGAACAGCACGGTGCGGCCCTCGCGCGAGGCCACGTCCGACATCTTGCCGAGGCACTTCTTCTGGAACGCCGCGTCACCGACGGCCAGCACTTCGTCCACGACCAAAATTTCCGGGTCCAGATGCGCCGCCACCGCGAAGGCCAGCCGCACATACATGCCGGAGCTGTAGCGCTTGACCGGCGTGTCGAGGAACTTCTCCACCTCGGCGAAGGCCACGATCTCGTCGAACTTCGACCGGATCTCAACTCGGTCCATGCCGAGGATCGCGCCGTTCAGGAAGATGTTTTCGCGTCCGGTCAGCTCAGGGTGAAAGCCCGTGCCCACCTCGAGCAGCGTGGCCACGCGCCCGCGCAGGTGGATGCGCCCGACGGTCGGCGCGGTGATGCGGCTCAGGAGCTTGAGCAGCGTGGACTTGCCCGCGCCGTTGCGGCCGATGATGCCGACCACGTCGCCCTGCTTCACCTCGAACGACACGTCCTTCAGCGCCCAGAAGTCCTCCTCGGTGGCCGCGTCGTTGCCGCGCCCCTGGAAGAGCTGGCGCGCCTGCTGCACGAGCACGTCGCGCAGGGCGGTGTAGCGCTCCCGCTGCTCGTGGTGCAGGCGATACTTCTTGCCGAGGCCCTCGACCTGGATGATGGCGGAACTCAAGGGGAAAAGTGGAAAGTGGAAAGTGGAAAGCAGAAAGGCGGGGTCATGGCGCGGCCAAATTCACTCATTGCCCGGCGCGGAGGACATGGGCAGCCAAGAAGCCCCTCGGTCAATCCCCACCCCGCCGGCCCACGTTGCTGCTTTCCGCTTTCCACTTTCTGCTTTCCGTTTTGACCTGCCCTCAGATCACGTCGGCGAAGGTCTTCTCGGTGCGGCGGAAATACCACACGCCCGTGACCGCCAGGACGGCCGTCACGGCCACCGAAAGGCCCAGGGACATCCAGTTCAACTGGGCCTCGCCCCGCAGCAGCGCCCAGCGGAAACCGTCAATCACGCCGACCATCGGGTTCAGCGCGTAGAGCACGCGGTAGGTTTCGGGGACGACCTTGGTGCTGAATCCGACGGGCGAAAGGAACAGGCCGAACTGCACGATGACCGGCACGATGTAGCGGAAGTCACGATACTTCACGTTCAGCGAGGCCAGCCACAGCCCCGCCCCGAGCGCCGCAGCGAAGGCCAGCAGCGTGAACACGGGCACGAACAGCACCCGCCAGTCCGGCACGAACGCGTAATAGACCATCAGCACCAGGAAGATCACGCAGGTGATCAGGTAGTCCACGAGGCACGTGACCACCGCGCTGGCCGGCACGATCAGGCGCGGGAAGTAGATTTTGGAGATCAGGCTGGAGTTGCCGACGAGGCTGGCGGCCGATTCGGCGAGCGCGTTGGCGAAGAACTGCCAGGGCAGCATCCCGGCGAAGACCAGGATGGCATACGGCGTGTCGCCCTCGGTGGGGAGCTTCGCCACGCGCCCGAAGACGAAGACGAAGATCACCATCGTCATCAGCGGCCGGATCAAGGCCCACGCCACGCCGATGGCCGTCTGCTTGTAGCGCACGAGGATGTCCCGCCAGGCGAGGAAGTAGAACAGCTCGCGGTAGCGCCACAGGTCGCGCCAATACTGCTGCTCGATCCGGTCGGCCTCGATGATCAGTTCCTGTCTCGGAGGGGTCACGTCAGGCACAAGCTCAGTAGTTCCACCAGTAGTAGGCCATCAGCGCCCACTCGTTTTCCATCGCCATCAAGCCGGCCTTGCTGCGCCACCAGTCGGCCACCGAGTAGCCGGCCACGGGCACCGGGACCACGATGGGTTCGATGCCCGCCGGTCCCAGCATCCGCCGGGCAAGCCAGCCCACGCGCCGGGTGGCCAGTGGTTCCGCCGGCAGGAGGATGCGCTTCACGTGATTGGTCGCCGCCCATGCGCGCACCACGGCCAGCTCCTCGCGGAGCAGGCGTGAATCCCCGCCGATGAATTCCCGGGCGGTCTCCGGCACACCCGCCGCGTCGAGTTCCCGGCGCCGGTGCTCGGCGAGGGGAACCGTGATGCCAGCCTGGTCCGTGGGCCGGGCCAGGTTTCGGGTGAGCACGAGCTTGGAGGCTTTGCCCTCGTGCAACCAGGCCAGCGCGCGTTGCATCAGTTCCGGCGAGGTTCCCACCGACACGACAATGGCGTCGGCGGAAACCGCCTCGCGATCCACCATCCACGCCCGCGCGACACAGTGGAGCAAGGGTTGGTGGAAAAGCCCGGCCAGTAACAACGCCACCAGCGTCCCCGCAAGAAACCAAGTTGTCCTTCGTCGCCAAGTTTGGGGAGTGTTCGGGCCGGAGGGGGCCGCCGCGGATACCTCAGATGAACGCACTCTGCAAGCGTTTCAGCAGCTCGTTCTGGAACGCCAGAAAGCCATGCTCGTCCCGCCACCATTCCTGCCAGCGGTAGCCGGGCGGGTCCACCACCGTGACGAGCACGCGCGTGGGCGAGCCGGCGAAGTGCGTGCGGACAAGGCTTTTCAACCGGCGCGTGTGGAACGGGTCCGTCGGCACGATGATCACGCGCGCGTGCGCGCGGTCCGCCCAGGCGCGCAACGCGAGCACCTCGTCCCGCGTGCTGGTGACATCGCGGCCGATTTGCTCGCGCGCGGTCGCGGGGATCCGCTCGTGCTCCAGCACGCGTTCGATCAACTCGGTCTCGTTGCCGACCACCGCGTTGGTCTCCAAGGGGCCGGGCTTGATGTGGGGAAAGAGAACTTTGGCGGCCAGCCCGGCGCGTTGCAGCCGGACCGCCTCGAAGCTGCGGAACTGCGCGCCGCCGCCGAGCACCATCACCGCGTCCGCCGCCTCCACGGGATCATTGACCACCCATGCTTGGGCGATGCCAGCCAGCCAGCGTTCGCGCGTCTGCCAGGCGGCAACGGCGAGCAGCGCCGCGAGGAGCGCCGCTCCGCCAAGCCACTTCGCCAGCCGGCCACGACGCGGCACGGCGGCGGACAAAGCAGGCTCTGAAGCGGGCGGCTGGTTCATGCGCGGGCCTGGGCCAGGAACCACTTCACCGTTTCGCGGATGCCTTGTTCAAAGGTGTGCGCGGGCCGCCAGCCCAGCTCGCGGTCAATCTTGGCCGCGTCAATCGCGTAGCGGCGGTCGTGGCCGGGGCGGTCCTTCACGAACGAGATGAGCCGGCGCGAGTTGCCGCCAAGCTGCGGGGCGAGTTCATCCACGAGGTCGCAGATGAGCTCCACGATGCGGAGGTTCGCCCACTCGTTGTGCCCGCCGATGCAGTAAGTCTCGCCGGTGCGGCCGCGCAGGAGCGCCTGCCAGAGCGCCTGCGCGTGGTCGGTCACGTAGAGCCAGTCGCGCACGTTCAGGCCGTCGCCATAGACCGGGATGGGCTGGCGGGCGGCCACCTGGTTGATGACCACGGGGATCAGCTTCTCGGGGAACTGGCGCGGGCCGTAATTGTTCGAGCAGTTGGTGATCACCGTGTCCAGGCCGTAGGTGTGGTGATAGGCGCGCACGAGCAGGTCGCTCGCCGCCTTGCTGGCCGAGTAGGGCGAGTTCGGCGCGTAGGGCGTGGTCTCGGTGAAGTGGCCGGTGGCCCCGAGGCTGCCGAAGACCTCATCCGTGCTGACGTGGAGAAAGCGCGGCCCCAACTTGAAACCTGAAACCTGAAACTCGGAACTGCCCCAATGGGCGCGGCAGGCTTCGAGCAGGTTGAAGGTGCCGACGATGTTGGTCTGGATGAAGTCGCCGGGGCCTTCAATGGAGCGGTCCACATGGGACTCTGCCGCGAGGTGCAGGACGTGCGTGATGGCGTGCTCGCGGACGACGTGCAGCACGGCGGCCTTGTCACGCAGATCCACACGCTCGAAGCGATACTTCGGATGCGACGCGACGGCGGCGACGTTCTCCAACCGGCCCGCGTAGGTGAGGCAGTCGAGGTTGACGACGCGGCTGACTTCCGGCTGCGCCAGCACATGGTCGAGCACATGGGAGCCGATGAAGCCGCAACCGCCGGTGACGAGGAGGTTCATCCAGTTCAGGCGAGGTTGCCGAGGCGGCGGAACTCGGCGGCGACGCCCTGCAGGTAGTCGCGATACTCGCAGTTCGGCATGGCGGCGGTGAGCGCCTCGAACTGGTCCGCGCTCAGGAAGCCGCGCCGCAACGCCGCCTCCTCGGGACAGCCGATCTTTACGCCCTGCCGCTTCTCGATGGTCTGCACGTAGGCGGAGGCGTCGTGCAGGCTGGTGCTGGTGCCGGCGTCGAGCCAGGCAAAGCCCCGGCTGAGACGATGCACGCGGAGCTGGTCGCCCCGGAGGTATTCGCGGTTCAGATCGGTGATTTCCAGTTCGCCGCGCGCGGAAGGCTTCAGGGCTTTCGCCCGGGCCACCACGGAGTTGTCATAGAGATACACGCCCGGCACGGCGTAGTTGCTCCTGGGCTGCTTTGGCTTTTCTTCGAGGGAAATGGCCCGGCCGGTCGCGTCGAACTCCACCACGCCGTAGCGCTGCGGGTCGTGGACGTGGTAGGCGAAGATGGTGGCCCCGCCGCGAAAGTCCGCGACGGCGCGCGGGAAGGTGTCGTCGCCGGAGAAGATGTTGTCGCCGAGGATGAGCGTCACGGGATCGCCGCCGATGAACGATTCGGCGATGAGGAATGCCTGCGCGATGCCCTCGGGCCTGGCCTGTTCGCGGTATTCGAGGCGCACGCCCCACGCGGAGCCGTCGCCCAGCAACTGCCGGAAGCGCGGCAGGTCATGCGGCGTCGAGATGAGGCACAGCTCGCGGATGCCGCTGGCCATCAGCGTGGTCAGCGGATAATAGACCATCGGCTTGTCATACACCGGCTGGAGCTGCTTGCTCGCCACCAAGGTCAGCGGGTAGAGCCGCGAGCCTGCGCCACCTGCGAGGATGATCCCTTTCATCGTGTCAGCCTTTCCGTGTGATCATCCAATCACCCAGCACCAGCACGTCCATCTTCGTGCGCAGGAAGCAGTCCAGCGCCTCCTGTGGACGGCAGACGACCGGCTCGTTCTCGTTGAACGAGGTGTTGAGCACCATCGGCACGCCGGTCAGCCCGCGATAAGTGTCAATCAGCCGGTGGTAGCGCGGGTTGGTTTCCTGATGGACAGTCTGGAGGCGGCCTGAGCCGTCCACATGCGTCGTGGCGGGCACGAGCGCGCGCTTCTCGGGGCGCACTTGGAACACCTCCATCATGAACGGCACGTCGTCCTCCTGCTCGAACCAGTCGGCCACGTGCTCGCGCAGGATGGACGGAGCGAAGGGCCGGAAGCTTTCGCGCCGCTTGATCTTCAGGTTCAGGATGTCCTTCATGTCCGCGCGGCGCGGGTCGCCGAGGATGGAGCGGTTGCCGAGCGCGCGCGGCCCCCATTCCATGCGGCCCTGGAACCAGCCGATGACCTTGCCCTCGGTGATGGCCTGCGCGGTGCGGCGGCACAACTCGCCTTCGTCGGCGACCTGCTCCACGGCGCAGCCTTCCGCCTGGATCGCGGCGGCCTTCGCGGCGAGCAGCGCCTTCACTTCCGCGTCCGTCGCGCCCGGCCCCCAATAGCCGTGGTCCATGTGCGGACGCGTCTTCACATCACCCAGCCGGTTCGCCACGACGAACGCGGACCCGATGGCCCCGCCGGCATCGCCGGCGGCGGCGGGCAGATACATGCGCTTGAAGGGCGACTGGAGATACACCTTGCCGTTGGCGACGGAGTTCATCGCGCAGCCGCCCGAGAGCGCGAGGTTCGGGCAGCGATACTTGGCGTGCAGCGCCTTGAGCAGCGCGAAGAACGCCTCCTCATACATCGCCTGCGCCGAGCGGGCCAAATCCTTGTGCCGTTGATCGAGCGGCTCGCCTTTCTGGCGCGCGGGGCCAAGCAGCTTCTCCAGCTCGGGGCTGAACACCGTGCCGATCTCCGGCGAGCAGTTGTCCCAAGTGTAATGGACGTTCTCCCGGTGGTGCCGGAAGTAGTCCAGGCCCAGCTTGAAGGTGCCGTCCGGCTGCACGCGGACGAGCTGGCGCATCTGCTCGATGAACTTCGGCTCGCCGTAGGGCGCGAGGCCCATGACCTTGTATTCGTCGCCGTAGTGCGGGAAGCCGATGAACTGGGTGATCGCCGTGTAAAACAGCCCCAGCGAGTGCGGAAAGAACACCCGCCCGTCAATCTGGATGTCCCCGCCCCGGCCCATGCCCCACGCGGAACTGGCGAAGTCCCCGAAGCCGTCCACGGACAGGCACACCGCCTCGTCAAAGTTCCCGACGTGAAACGCCGACGCGAGATGCGCGAGGTGGTGCTCCACATGGTGCACCTGCGCCCGGAGCGTCTCGCCCGGCAGCGCCGCGCGGACGGAGTCCTCGAAGGACGCCGCGCGCCGGATGTTGCGGATGCGGTTGAGGATGAGCTTCGGGCTGGGCAGCCGGCGCAGCGCGTAGGCCACGCGGCGGAAGTTGTTCACCTTCGGGTCGCGGTTGATGGCGACGTGCTCCACGTCCGCCAGCCTGAGGCCACCCTCCTGCAGGACGTAGCGGATGGCCTCGGAGGGCATCCCCGACCAGTGCTTCACGCGCCGGAAGCGCTCCTCCTCCGCGCAGGCGATGAGCTTCCCGTCCCGCACGAGGCAGGCGGCAGAGTCGCCGTGAAACGCGTTCAAGCCAAGGATGACGGCCATGCGGGAATCCTCGAATCAGCCCAAGCTGCCGCCCTTGGTCGTGGGCCGGAAGACTCCGGCCAGACCGTGCTGGCGCACCGTGTTCAATTGTCTGTTTCGCGACACGCGGTCGGAAACGGTCTGGCTGCCCGGCGAGCCGGGCGGAAAATCACTTGCCGAGGAAGCGGATGAGCAGCGGCAGGAGTCCCGCCGCGCGCCGGTGCCAGCTCTCCAACTGCTTCACGCGCTGCACGACGTGGGTCCGCTCCGCCGCCGGGGCGTTGGCGGCCAGCCGCTTGAGGCGGGCCAGCCGGTCCTCGCCACTTTCGAGGTGCGGCTCGATTTGTTCCTTCAGGAAGCCGGTCGCCAGGGCGCGCAGGCCCGTTTCCGCCTCGTAATGGTCGCAGCGCGAACCGTGCTCATCGCACAACCGCACGGCCCCGGTGGTGCGGAGAAATTTCAAGCCCTGGCTGGCCGAGCCTTTGCTGATGTCCAGTCGGTCGGCGATGTCATCCAGGCTCAGGGGCGTGGCGGAGATGTAGAGCAGGCCGTAAATCTGCCCGATGGACTTGGGCAGCCCCACCACCTGCGCCAGCCCCACGAAGAGGTCCACCGCCTCGGCCTCCAACGGGGTGAGGCCCGTCAGCGGCGGGGCGCTGGCGGGCGGGTGGACCACGGTTTCGGAGGCGGCGAGAGCCATGAACAACAAGGCCGCACTTAAGCAGAAGCGGCGGCGTAGTTCAATAATTTTTGAACAATGATTCGCGCAGGCGGTTTGAACCCCGGTCCATCCCGCCGCGTCAGTTTCCCGTGACTTGGAAAACCTCCACGCAGGGCACTCCGAAGCAACGCCCTGCCCTCGGGACGCTTTCAGGCGTCACCGGCCTGCTGGCCCTTGCAGCGGCCTTGCCGCTCGCCGCCGCGCAGCCCGCCGGCCCGGCTGGTTTTGACAAGGCGGTTGCGCCGTTCTTCGCGGAGCACTGCAACCGGTGCCACGACGCGAAGGTGGCCAAGTCGGATTTCCGCATGGACACGCTCTCGCGCAAGGTCGGCGTCGAGAACACGCCGCAATGGGTGGAGATCATGGAGCGCATCAACTCGGGGGAGATGCCGCCCAAGAAGGAGAAGCAGCCCAGCGCCGCCGAGCGCGCGCGAGTGGTGGAATGGCTGGCGTCGCGGTTGAAGGAGGGCGAGTCGGCGCGCATGGCGGCGCGCGGTCCCGTGTCCTACAACCGCCTCACGCGCGACGAGTATGTGAACACCATCCGCGACCTGCTGGGCGTGGAGTTCGATGCGAAAGACCCGGGCAACTTCCTCGAAGACCCGGAGTGGCACGGCTTCGAGCGCATCGGTTCGGTGCTGACATTGTCGCCATCGAACATCGAGAAGTATCTCGGCGCGGCGGAGAAGATTCTGGCGGAGGCGTATCCCGAGGTCGTGCCGCTGCGGAAAGGGCAGAAGCCACCGGAGCCGTTTGGCGGCACGAAGCGCGCCTACGAGGAGACGCAGATTCAGGAGCGGCACCGCGAGCGACTGCGGGAGCTGGGCCTGCTGGACAAGGTGCGTTACGACATGTGGCCGGGCGACATGTTCCGCTACTCGCTGCTGAGGGAGCCGTTGCCGGAGGCAGGCGTGTATGAAATCAGTTACACCCTCAGCGGCCTGAAGCCAGAGAAGGGCCTCGCACCGCGCTTGAAGGTGTATGAGGCCAAGCTCGACCGCGTGCTGTTCGAGCAGGACATCGTCGCGCCGGAGGACAAGCCCATCACGGTGACGTTCCGCGCGCACCTGCCCAAGGGCCGGCCAAACATCGAGGTGTATAACGAGGTGCCGGGGCCGTCGAACCTGCCGCGCTCGGGCCGGCACGGCGACACGCCGTTCGTCAGCACGAAGCTCGGGCGCATCCCGTGGCAGTTGAAGCTCACGGACGAGGCGGGCAAGCCGCGCTATCCGTTTCTCATCCTGGATTCCATCACCTGGCGCGGGCCAATCGTGACGGACGAGGAGAAGGCGCGTCGCGCCGAGTATTTCCCGGCGAGCGAGGGCGACTTGAGCCAGGTGCGCGAAGGGCTGGGCCGGCTGGCGAAGCGCGCGTTCCGCCGCCCGGTCACGGACGCGGAACTGGACCATTTCACCGGCGTCGTGAAGAGCGAGCTGGCCGCGAAGGAGAAATTTCCCGACGCGGTGAAGGCCGGGATGCTGGCCATCCTCTGCTCGAAGAGCTTCCTCTTCATCACCGAGGGCGACGCGAATGCGTTGCGCGCGAAGCTCAACGATTGGGAAATCGCCTCGCGCCTGTCGTATCTGCTCTGGAACACGATGCCGGACGACGAGTTGTTCAAGCTCGCCGAGCAGGGCCGGCTGCGCGACAAGGCCGAGTTGTCCAAGCAGGTCGCGCGGATGCTCAAAGACCCGCGCGCGGGGCAGTTCACGGAGGCGTTCGCGACGCAATGGCTGCGGCTGCGCAAGGTCGGCATGTTCCCGCCGGACAAGAAGATTTTCCCCGACTACGACAAGACGCTCGAAGCGAGCATGATTGGCGAGTCGAAGGCGTTCTTCCACGAGGTGCTCCAGCGGAACCTGACGCTGCGCGAGTTCCTCAACTCGGACTGGAGCATGATGAACGCGCGGCTGGCGCAGTTCTACGGGCTGCCGGACGCGGGGCTGCCGCGTGACGAGTTCCAGCGCGTCTCGCTGCCCGCCGAGAGCCGGCGGGGCGGATTGCTCACGCAGGCGGCCATCCTCTCGCTCACGTCCGACGGCACGCGGCACCGGCCGGTGCATCGCGGCGTGTGGCTGTCGGAGGTGATTCTCGGCAAGACGCCGCCGCCGCCGCCGCCGAACGTGGATCCGATTCCGACGACCGCCGTGGACTCGCCCAAGGCCACGCTGCGCATGAAGCTCGAGGCGCACATGCGCGACCCGAACTGCGCCGCGTGCCACAGCAAGATTGACCCGCTCGGGTTGGCCTTCGAGAACTTCGACGCCATCGGCCGCTGGCGCACCGAGGAAGTCACCGACGGCAAGGGCGCGAACCCGAAGGTCAACCCCGCCGGGCAGTTGCCGGACGGCCGCACTTACGCGACGCCCGAGGAGTTCAAGCAACTGCTGGTGTCCGACGTGGACGCGTTCGCCGCCGCGTTCATCGAGAAGCTCGCCACCTACGGGCTGCGCCGCGCGACGGATTTCGGCGACCGGGCGGACTTGCAGGCGCTCGTCGCCGCCAGCAAGGCGAAGGACTACCGCCTGCGCGATGTCATCGAGACATTTGTCTGTGCAGACCTTTTTCAGAAACGCTAGCTTGACCGAGACACCTGAACCTATGAGCCACTTGAACCTCCGCCGCTGGCAGATGAGCCGTCGCACCGCGTTGCGCGGCCTCGGCGCCACCATCGCCCTGCCGCTCCTCAACTCCATGGCGGAACTGCCCGCCGCCTCGAAGCCCCGGCGCAGCGTGTTCCTCTACATCCCGAACGGCGTCAACACGCTGACGTGGCAGATTCAGAAGGCTGGCGCGGACTACGAGTTCACCGCACCGCTCAAGTCGCTCGAGAAGCACCGCGCCGACATCACGCCCATCAGCGGCCTGCACCACCCGATGGTCATCGGCAAGCACCACAACTGCGAGAAGGTCTGGCTCACCGGCGCGAACGTCCCCGGCGACGGCGGCGCGTTCCGCAACACCGTCTCCGCCGACCAGCTCATGGCCGAGGTGCAGGGTGCCTCCACGCGGTTTCAGTCGTTGGAGATGGCCATCGAGGGCACGTCGCTCGCGTGGTCCAGGGACGGCATCCAGCTCCCCGCCGACCGCAACACCCAGCAGATTTTCAACCAGCTCTTCGGCGTCGAGAAGGACAGCAAGGAAACCATCCGCCGTCGCCTGAGCCGGCGCGGCAGCATCCTCGACCTCGTCGCGGACGACGCCAGGCGCGTGAACCGCGGCCTCGGCACCGAGGACCGCAGCAAGCTCGACGAATACCTCACCGCCGTCCGCCAGGTCGAGGAGCGCACCAGGCGCGCCGACGAATGGCTGAACGTGCCCAAGCCCGCCGTGCCCGCCGACACCGCCGCGCGCCTCACGCGCAAGCTCTCGATGGCCGAGGCGGGCGAGTATTACCGGCTGTTCTACGACCTCATGGCGTTGGCGCTCCGCACGGACTCCACGCGCGTCATCACCTGCGGCATTGGCAGCGAGGGCAACACCAGCGGCATTCCCGAGATCGGCATCCTCCAGACCCGCCACGGCCTCTCGCACCACAACGGCGACCCCGAGCAGCTCCGCCGCCTCACGGCCACCGACACGTTCCTCATCGAGCAGCTCAGTTACTTCCTCGACCAGCTCAAGGCCGCCCAGGAGGACGGCCGCCCGTTGCTCGACACCACGCAGGTGCTCTGGGGCAGCGGCATGGCCTACGGCCACAGCCACGGCAACGCGAACCTCCCGACGATTCTCTGCGGCGGCAAGGCCCTCGGCTACAAGCACGGCACGCACATGGACTTCAACCTCCCAAAGATCGGCAAATACGACGTGGCCGACGCCAACGGCCACTACCGGATTTGCTCGCGCCCCGTGGACGACACCGCGCGCGTCAGCAACCTGCTCCTCACCATGCTCCAGCGCGCGGGCGTGAAGGCGGACAAGTTCCAGGACAGCACCGGCGCGCTCTCGCAGATTGTGGCGTAGCTTCAAATCGCCTCCCCATCCTCAGTCTTCCCCTGTTGTGCGCCTGGTCTATCCCGCAGACTCCTTCAAACCGAGGGTCGTGGACGAAATCTACGCGGATGAGTTTGCTGCGGCGCAGTCGGCTGGTTTGATAGTGTCGATCTTCAGTGTGGAGGACTTTCAGTCCGACGACTTCGAACCACGCCCAGCGATTGAGGATGGCGAAGCTGTGCTCTTTCGAAGCTGGATGCTGACACCAGCCGACTACGCGCGTTTGCACGATGCCGTTGTTGATAAAGGCGGCCGGCCTGTGACGGACGTGCATGCATACGCTTTGTGTCACCACTTGCCGAACTGGTATCCGCTGCTTCGCGAATTCACAGCGGAGACACGAGTTTATTCCGAGTCAGCGGACATCGCTGCTGACTTGGGTGCAGCCGGTTGGGATGGCTGCTTCTTGAAGGATTTCGTGAAGTCGCTTTCAACGGACGGCGGTTCGCTCGTGAAGGAACTTTCCGCTATTCCCAGTGTAACAGCCAAGATGCGGAAGTATCGCGGTGAAATTGAGGGCGGTCTGTGTGCTCGCCGCATTGAGAACTATGAGCAGGCCAGTGAACGCCGCTACTTCGTTTGGCAGCGGAAGGCATACAGTCCGGAAGGCGATGCTCCCGAGGTTGTCCGCGAGGCAGCCAAGCGGATACCAAGCCCATTTTTCACGGTGGATGTCGCCCGTAGGTTCGACGGAGAACTGCGGATTATCGAACTCGGTGACGGGCAGGTCTCCGACCGCAAAGAATGGAGCGTCCACGACTTGATGTCCGTTTTCATATCCTGTGCCACCCCGTCCTCGCATGCGCTTCGCTCTTAGTTTGTTGTTCGTCGCCTTCGTTTCCCTGCTCGCCGCAGCCGATCGTCCGTTGTTCCGGACTGATGCGGACGGCCCGGTGCGAGCCGACGACAAACGACCGAACGCGAAGAACCGCAAACCCATCGACAAACCGGACTGGTATCAACTCGTGCCGGGCGAGTTCCCGCCGGAAGGCTCCGTGCACGCGGTGTCCGGTGAGCTGATGTTCATGGACCATCTGGAACGGCGGTTTCACCTCCGCGTGGATCGGAACGACAGCCAGGAACGCGGCGTCTGGGACCTGCCGCTCGACGCCACGATGCTGCCCTACGGCTCGATCTGGCATCTGGGCGCACCGGCGGCGTTGCAGGACATCCCGCTGGGCACGCACCACCACGGCCTGTTCTACCTCGCCGACCCTGACGACAAGACTCCGTTGCCCGAAACCTCCTATCGCCGCAAGACGCCGGAGTGGCAGTTCCGCCGCTGCTTCCGCCTCGAGGACGAGTTCACCTTCCACACGCGGCAGAAGCAGCTCTGGCGAATTGACAGTGTTGACCTCGGCACCAAGAAGCTCACCGCGACGCTGGTCGCAGGCGGCAAGCCCGTCGGTGATGGCAAGGCGAAGACCTTCGACCTGACCACCAGCACGCGCGTGTTCAAGGGCAATGGCTTCGCCGACTTGAAGGCGCTCCAGCCGGGACAAACCGTCCTCTTCAACCTCACGTGGGTCACACTCTACGGCCCCGGCCGCATCACCGACCTCTGGCTGGATGAACCCGCGCGCGCCCTCGCCACCGCGCACCAGCTCGAGCGCCATCGCAACCACACCCGCGAACGCGGCCTGCCCGGCTTCGTGAGCGCGGTGGACGACGAGGCGCAAATCGTGACCATCACTTTCTTCGGCGGCGTGGATCCGAAACTGTTTGAGGACATCCGCAACGTGGACACGAACAAAGTCGGCTGGCCGCTCGCCAAGGAAGCTGACAACCAAGCCGCGCCCAAAGGCACCATCGCTGTCGCGCGTGAATCGCTCATGACCTACGACCCCGTCAACGACCGCAAGGGCGGCAACGTCGTGGACATCAAGACCATCCCCGCCGAACCCGGCAGCAGCGGCCTGCAAATCAAGGTGAAGTGCGACCTGCTGCTCGAAGGCTTCCGCCCGCGCCGCGTCGTGCGCTTCTACCCGGCCACCTGGAAGGTCATGGCCCTGCCGCGCGAGGAGCAGTTCTTCGGACGCGAGTGATTGGCCACCGCAGCAGCTTGTCCCACTCATATGAAACGAAGTTTTCCGCTTGTCTGTGCCGCTCTGGTCGCGGCGAGTTCCAGCTACGCGCTCGATCCCCACGTCGAAGCTGTCCTCCGCATCGTTGAAGCTGCGAAAGGCAAAGTCGAAAAGACCGCCGACGGCCAGAGCCTGAAGCTGGTTGACCTCGCTGTGCCCGGTAGCGGTCCGCACGACCACCGCAAGGAAGATCCCTACAACGCCGCGTTCTTCGAGCACCTCGGCCACATCACCACGCTTGAATCGCTGCACATCATCTCCACCAAATTCAACGACGAGTGGATGCCGCCGCTGGCGAAACTCACGAGCCTCAGGTCGCTGCGCTTCGTGAACAACGGCAAGCTCTCCGACGCGGGTCTCGAACACCTCGCCGGCCTGCGGAACCTGACGAACTTCGCCTACGTCGGCACGGCGATGAAGGGGCATGCCTTCGCGAAGTTCACCGGCTGGACGCAGCTTTCGCGGTGCAGCTTCCGCGGCAGCAGCATTGATGACGAGGGGTTGAAAAACATCTGCGAGCGCTTCCCGAAGCTGGAGAGCCTCGTGCTCGCCCACGCCAAGTTCACCGACGCCAGCGCGCCGCACCTCGCGAAGCTCACCCAGCTCAAGGGCCTGGAACTCGGCACGCATAACGCCACCTCCGCGAGCCTGCGGCACGTCGCCGGGTTGCCGCTGGAGTATCTCCAGCTCGGCGAGGGCTTCGATTCGCCCGCCTCCCTGCCTTACTTGAAGCCGCTCAAGACGCTCAAGCGACTGACCATCACCAGTTGCAAGGCGATGGCCGACGACGACCTCCGGCGCATCGCCGCGCTGAAGCAGGTGGAGAACCTGGAACTCGGCGGCCTCGCACTGCCCGAGGCGCGGCTGGCGTTGCTGAAGGACTTCGCGCACTTGAAGGCACTGCGCGTGACCCCGTCCAGCCGAGAGAAGTTCAGCCCGGAGTTGCAGGCGGCGGTGAAGAGGCTGCTGCCCAACGCGGCGCTGAAGTTCGAATGACCCAACCCGTGAGGATGCCGATGAAGAACCATCTTTGGTTGCTGGCCGCCACCCTTGGACTGGCGCTGATTGGACAGGGCTGGGCGCAGGTTCCCAGCGGTTTCGCCGCCGCGCCGCCGACCGACGTGCAGGTGCAGGCGGCGGCGAAGTTCGCCGTGCTGGCCCGCGACTCGCAGCTCAAGTTGCTGGGCGTTGACCAGGCGCAGCGGCAGGTGGTGGCCGGAATGAACTTCCGGCTGAGGTTGAAGGTTGAAGATCACGGCACCAACCGCATTGCCGACGCCGTCGTCTGGCGCAAGCTCGACGGCAAGCACGAGCTGACTTCGTGGCAATGGCAGCCCGCCAAGCCGAAGGCCAAGATCATCCCCGGCCAGGTCATCGTCCCGACGGGCACCGGCGAGATGCGCCGTCCGTGGGGCGAACTCATCAGCCTCGACCTCAAGACGCGCACCGGAAAGTTCCGCAACGAGGGCGACGACACGGTGATGAGCTTCACCGTTTTGCCCTACGCCGAGCTGTTGCATCACGCGGCCAGCGGTGACTTGCAGGACTTCCGCATCGGCGAGCGCGCCATCTTCCGCCTGCACGAAAACGAGAAGGGCGAGTGGGTCTGGCTCACCTACCTCCAGGACGAGATGAACATGCTCAACGGCCACAAGGAGTATTTCCATGTGGACAAGATTGATGCGGTGAGGCGGGCGGTGGACTGCACCTGGGCCAACTTCGACAAGAGCTTCATCCGCATGACCAATGTGCTCATCGAGACCGACGGCGAGACGCGCTTTTGGAAAGCCGGCGCGCCCGCCAAGTTCACGGACATCAAGGTCGGCGACAAGCTGCGCACCAAGACCCACGGCGCAGGCTCGGGCAAGCGGCGCATCGCATGGGAAGTCTTTCTCGACGATGAGAGCCTCGTGAAGTTTCAGACCGAACAGAAAGCCGTCCACGCCGCCCGCATCCTCAAGGAGGGCGCGCCGGGTTACATGGACGAGTCCAGCGGCAAGGAACTGAAATTGACCCTCTTCAACGAAGGCGGTGACGTGGCGAAACAGATCAAGGCGGGCAAAGCCGTCCGGGTCGCGCCAGCCGGCGTGGACCGCAAGCCCACCGCCGCGCCGCTCACCGCCACCGTCACCGCCACGACCACGAAAGGCCGCGAAACCAAAGTGACCCTCACGCTGTCAGCAGCGGAGGCGAAGTTTGTGCCGACCGGTCTCGCGCGTTTGTGGCTTGCGGGACAGTAGTTTTGCGCCGGCGACTTGCAGTCGCTGCTCCGCAGGCTGCGGTGCTCACCGACGGCGAGTGCAAGCCGCCGGCATGGGGTTCAGGGTTTTACCAGCTTCACCCAGCTCACCTGCGTCACGAGGTTGTTGAGCGCGGCGTAGCTGATGTGGGCGTTGGTCGCGTGGCGCGGGGAGTCGTTGGCCGGGAAGGTCGCGAGCGTCGCGTCGCCGACGAGGAAGACGTTGAAGTCCTTGCGCAGGTTCTCGTAGCCCGCCGTGGTGCGGCAGTAGCACATGTCGGTCGCGTAGCCGACGAGGAGCACATGGCGGACGCCGCTGTCCGCGAGAAACTTCTTCAGCGGCTCGTAGCCGGCCGAATCGTAAATCACCACGTCGTCCGGCTGCGCATCAGCATCGCGCGTGACGGGGATGGGCAGGCTCCAGAAGCCCTCGCCGTTGTAGCGCGCCCCGGCATCGAGGCCGGGGAACTGCTTGAAGTAGTCAACGACCGCCTTGCCCGAAGAGACCTTGAGCTGTGCGGGCAGCGGTTCGCCCCGGTAATTGAAGGCGTTCAGCTTCGCGTCCAGCTCCTTCGCGCCCTCGGCCCGCTCGGCGGCGGACGGCGTGCGCGTGAACGAGCGGTAGAGCTTGCGGCGGATGGTGTCTTCACTCCCCGGCAGCGAGTGCATGACGAGCTTCACCTTGCCGCGCAGCGACTTGATGAACGGCACGATGACCTCGCGCGTGTGGCGGGCGGCGAGCTGGTTCTTCTCCAGCGTGCAGAAGTCCGCCACGCCCGCCGGCTCCGGCGTGCGCCAGCCCTGCCCGTCGTCAATGCCCCACGGATGCACGAAGATGATGGCGGTGTCGGCGGCGCGCAGACGGTTGGGCACCTCGATGATGCCGCGCGCGTTGTAGGAGAAGCGCCACGCGCGCACGAGCAGGTCGGCGGATGCGTCGTCCACCAGCGTCGGAGCCTCGTAGCGCACCAGCTCCCTCACCGGCGCGATGAACTCCGGGTGGTCGGCCAGCAGCGGCGGCGGGTCCTGAAGGCGGACGAGCTTGTTCTCGTAAGTGCGCGATGGCTCGCTGGCGGCGAGGGTCAACGGTAGTAACCAGGCTGCGGCAAACAGGCTGAAGGGCTTCATGGCCTCGTTGTCGGGCCACGGCGAAGCAGTGTCAAACCGAAGCTGCGCCCGCGCGACGAGGTCAGCGAGCCTTGCCCGCCTGCAACTTCCTCATCGCCTCGGCGTAGCGCTGGCCGAACTCGCGCAGGGACGGCGTGTCGAAGTGGACAACATCGCTCTTGGGCATCAGGCCGGCGGACTCCACGGCGGCGGTGTTGGGAACCGACTTCGAGATCGCGCCGATCTGCTCGTTGACTTTCGGCCAGAGCGAGGGCTTGCCGTCCTTGTCCTCACGCTTGAGGAACTCGCCGAGCTTGCCCGCGACGAAGGGGACTTCCCCCGCGCCGAGGTCGGCACGGAGATCTTTCACCATCTTTGCCAGCCGTTCGCCGTAGGATTTCGCGAGCTGCTCGTTGCCGGAGTCGGCCTCGCCCTGATGCCAGAGAATGCCTTTCAGCGTGCCGTCCTTGAGCGCGAGCTTCGCCCGTTCGAGCGCCTGCGCGTAGAGGTCGCCACCCTTGCTCCAGCGCGAGAGCGGCGTGCCGCCAACCGCGCAGGGAATGAGGCCGATGGTTGCGTCCGGGTTCGCCTCCGCCATCGCGCGCCCAAAGCTGGAGCCGAGGCCGACGCCCGCGATGGCGGGCTTGTCGAAGTGCAGCGGGGGAATGGCGGGCGCCCAGGCGTTCTCCTTCGTGAACTTGAGCACGCGCGGAGGCGGGATCTTGTCCTGCTCCTCCACCACGCCGCGACCGGCCATGTTCGACTGGCCGATGAGGAGGTAGAGATGGAGCCTTTCCTTCGCGGGGAGCTTGATTGGCTCGGCGGCGGAAACGCCAGCGCAGAGCGACAGCGAGGAGAGAAGGACCGACAGACGGACGAAATTCAGCAGGCGCATGGCCCCGGTGTAGGCCACGCGAGGCTTCGGCTCAAGGAGAATGACCGCGCCTCAGCGCAGGCGATAGACGATGCGCGCCTTCGAGAGGTCGTAGGGCGACATCTCCATCTTCACGCGGTCACCGGCGGTCAGGCGGACGAAGCGCTTGCGCATCTTGCCGCAGATGTGGGCGAGCACCTCGTGCTGGTTGTCCAGCTTCACCCGGAACATCGTGCCAGGCAGGACGATGGTGATGTGGCCTTCGACCACGATGGGTTCTTCCATGGGAAAGGATTGAAATGGGTTGAGTGCGGTCCGCGCGGTGGAAAAGGAAAAAGGTGCGGGAAGCCTCGCGGCCTCCCGCACCCTGCGAAATCCAACTGGCCGATTAGTAGCGGCGCTCGCGGCGCTCGCCACCACCACCACCGTAGCCGCCGCCGCCGCCACCACCACGGGGACGCTCCTCGCGGGGACGAGCGACGTTCACGGTGAGGTCACGACCGCCCATGTTCTTGCCGTGGAGACCGGCGATGGCCGCCTGGGCGGACTGGTCGGAATCCATGGTGACGAAGGCGAAACCGCGGGACTTGCCGGTCATGCGATCCATCATCAGGTTGACTTCCATGACCGTGCCGTGGGCGGCAAACGTGTCCTGGAGGTCATTCTCGGTGGTGTTGAAGGAAAGATTTCCTACAAACAGTTTGTTGTTCATTTGTTGTGATGACTAAAACCACTCCTGCTTCGCCGACTGTTCCCGAACACCGGGTTTCAAATCATCACCGAACCACGTTCACCTGACGATTCACCATGCCTAGCTAAAACTACGAGCAATCTAAGTGCGGGCGCACCCTGACGGTTTCCCCCGCGAATACAACAGTTATTCCGATAAATCTTTTGCGCCGGCCTTGCCGCCGGCGGCGAACAACTCCGCCACGGTCACCTGCAAGGCCGGCAGCAGCTTCTCTGCGAGCACCTCGCGCCCGGCGTAGATGTGCTGGAGCGCGAGGCCGTGCGGGCTGCCGTGATAGACCTCCACGTTGTCGTAGCGCGGGTCCACCATCCAGAGCCGGGGCACGGCAAAGCTCTCGTAAAGCTCCTTCTTGGTCACTGTGTCCCAGCGATGGTCGGTGGAACTCACCACCTCGGCGGCAAGCCAGAGCTTGCCCGTCGCGGCGGTGACGAGCGCGAGGTCAGGCCGCAGCAGCGAGCCGGGCGAAAGCTGGACGATGGAACGCGGCTCCAGCAGTCGCGCAACGGCGACACCCGCAAGCGCGGCGGCAAATGCCGCGTGCAGCGCCTCGCAAACCTCCTCGTGCCGACCCGCCGACGCGCGACGCAGGACGGACACGCCTTCGATGATTTCTTCGTAGTCGAGGCTCAAGGACGGTGTTCAGTAAGCAGTTTTCAGTATTCAGTCAGAGACCGTCCGGGCCGCCCACTGAATACTGATGACTGAACACTGAATACTTGTTCTCTCAGCGTCCGACCAGCCCGCTGAGAAACCGGCCCGTGTGCGACCGCTCGCAACGCGCCACTTCCTCCGGAGTCCCCTCGGCCACCAGCCCTCCGCCCGCGTCGCCCGCCTCCGGGCCGAGGTCAATCACCCAGTCCGCCTCGGCGATGAGGTCAAGGTTGTGCTCGATGACGATGACGCTGTGGCCGGCGTCCACGAGGCGCTGCAGCACAGCCACCAGCCGCTGCACGTCACTCATGTGCAGGCCGATGGTTGGTTCTTCGAGGATGAAGAGCTTGGCGTTTCGGGTTTGAAATCGCGGGTCAGGCAGCTTGTCAGCGGACGCATCCTTCAACCCGCCGAGCAAGTGCGTCACGAGCTTCACGCGCTGCGCCTCGCCGCCGCTCAATGTCGGGCTGGTCTGGCCGAGCTTGAGGTAGTCGAGGCCGGTGTCGCGGAGAGCCTCCAGCGGACGGCGGATGCGCTTCTGCGCGGCGAAGAACTCCAGCGCCTCGGCCACGCTGAGGTCGAGCACCTGCGCGATGTTCTTGCCGTTGAAGAGCACATCAAGCGTCTCGGGATTGAAGCGCAGGCCGTTGCAGACCTCACAGCGCACGTAGGCGGGCGGGAGAAAGTTCATTTCTAATTTCACCTCGCCTGCGCCGTCGCAGCCGGGACAGCGGCCCGCCGGGCTGTTGAAGCTGAAGCGCCCCGGCCCGTAGCCGCGCATCCGCGCCTCCGGCACCTGCGCGAACAGCGCGCGGATGTCATCGAAAAAGCCCACGTAAGTCGCGGGCGTGCTGCGCGGCGTGCGGCCGATGGGCGACTGGTCAACCTCGTAAACAGCGGAGAGGGACTCGTGGCCGGCGAGACGGGGAGCGGATGAGGTCTGGCGTCTGGCGTCTGGGGCGGAGCGCCGAGCATTGCTCGGCTTGGCGAGCGCGGTTTGCACGGCAGGCAACAAGCACTCGCGAATCAACGTGCTCTTGCCGCTGCCGCTCACGCCGGTGATGACCACGAACCGGTTCAGCGGGAAGCGGACGGTGAGGTCTTTGAGGTTGTGGGTGGAAGCGTTGGCGAGAGTGAGACAGTGAGCGGGTGGGAAAGTGTGAGAGTGAGAAAGTGAGCCTGTGGCTCGCCCGCGCCCGGCCTGCTTCTCACTTTCCCGCCTTCCCACTTTCTCACCTGCTCCGTTTCGGCCTGCCACTGCTCGCCGTTCGCCCCGGCTCGGATACTTTTTCCCCTCCTGCGCGCGGAGTTGCTGGCCGGTGATGCTCTCCTTGTGCCGCAGCAACTCCTTCAACGTCCCGCTGGCAATGACTTCGCCGCCCTTCACGCCCGCGCCGGGGCCCAGGTCAATCACCCAGTCGGCATGGCGCATCGTGTCCTCGTCGTGCTCGACCACGAGCAGCGAGTTGCCGCGCGACTGGAGCTGCTTGAGCGCGCCAAGCAGCAGGGCGTTGTCGCGCGCGTGCAGGCCGATGGTCGGCTCGTCGAGGACATAGAGGACGCCGCTGAGGTTCGAGCCGAGTTGGGCGGCCAGGCGCATCCGCTGCGCCTCGCCGCCGGACAGCGTCGGCGCAGCACGGCCAAGCTGGAGGTAGCCGAGGCCCACTTCGCTCAGGAACTTCAGCCGCTCGCGAATCTCCGGCAGGATGTCGCGCGCGATGTCGGCATCGCGCCCGGCGAGCTTCAGCGCGGAGAAGTAAGCGAGCGCGGCGTCCACGTTCGCGGTGGAGAAGAAGTCAATCGTCACCCCGTCCGCGTAGCAGCCGACGTGAGGAGGCTCTGACTTTTTCTTTCGGCCAGCGAGGGCGGAAGTCGAAGTGAGCCTCCTCACGTCGGCTGCTACCACGAGACGCACCGCACGCGCCACGGGGTTCAACCGCGCACCGTGGCACTCCGGGCACACCTCCCGCTCCTGCGCCCAGCTCCACCAGCTCTCCTCGACCGAGTCCGCGTTCGCGCCGCGCTCCACGTCGGGGATGTAAAAGAGTTCGCCGAAGCCGCGGCATTGGGGGCACCAGCCCTGCGCGGAGTTGTAGCTGAAGTTCTTCGGGTCGAGCGCGGCGAAGCTGGCGTGGCACGTCGGGCACGCGCGCTCGGTGCTGTGGACGGTGAGCTGGCGGTGATTGTCCAGCGCGTAGAGTGTGCCGTGGCCGAGTTTGAGGGCGATGTCCACGAGCTGCTGTGGAGCGCGGGCGTCCCCGCCCGCAGCGGCTTCGCTCGCAGGGGACACTTCGGAGATGCGTAAGCCCTGCTTGCGTTCGGACGCGCTGCGGGCGGGGACGCCCGCGCTCCGCCGCTTCTCCAGCACGCCCACGACGATTTCCACATCGTGCTCCTTGAAGCGGTCGAGGCGGAAGTGTTCGTCCGTGCGGAACATCCTCCCGTCCGCGCGGATTTCGGCGTAGCCGTTCTTCGCGGCCCAGGTGGCGACTTCGCTGTGGAAGCCTTTGCGATTCTTCACCACGGGCGCGAGCAGCAACAGGTCGCCGCGCTGTTTGAGTTCGTTCTGCAAGTTCGCCGCCAGCGCGTCACGCGTCTGGCCGGTGACGGGGACGTTGCACTGCGGGCAGAACTGCGTGCCGAGCTTGGCGAAGAGCAGGCGCAGGAAGTGGTGAATCTCCGTGACCGTGGCGACGGTGGACTTGCCGCCGCCGCGCGAGTTCCGCTGCTCGATGCTGACGGTGGGCGGGATGCCGGTGATGAGGTCCACGTCGGGTCGCGCCATCTGCTCCACGAACTGCCGCGCGTAGGCGTTCATCGCATCGAGGAAGCGCCGCTGGCCCTCGGCGAAGATGAGGTCGAAGGCGAGCGTGCTCTTGCCGCTGCCGCTGACGCCCGTGACGACCACGAACTTCCCGCGCGGGATGGCGAGCGAGAGGTTCTTCAGGTTGTGATGCCGCGCGCCGTGGATGGAAATCTCGTTTGGCTCGTTCAAGGTTTCGGGTTCCAGGTT
The DNA here is from genome assembly GCA_009773355.1 of Limisphaerales bacterium. Lineage (GTDB taxonomy): Bacteria > Verrucomicrobiota > Verrucomicrobiia > Limisphaerales > SXTU01 > SXTU01. The sequence continues at coordinate 55,763 of WRPG01000004.1, read as the reverse complement.
CAAGGTTGGCGCGCGGCGGGTGGAGCGCGGCGTTCACGCCGCTTCAACGTCCGCAGCCCAACGGGCGATGGCGATGATAAGGGTTTTCGCACGTCGAAGCGGCCTGAAGGCCGCGCTCCTCTGGGTTGCGGAATGGTCATTGTGTTATTGGGCATTGGACATTCGCAACGCTGCTCCCGTGTGACTCCGCTCGCAGGCGGCGACTTGCTCCGGCGTGCCGGCGATGACGAGTTCGCCGCCGGCGTCGCCGGCCTCGGGGCCGAGGTCAATGAGCCAGTCGGCGGCGCGGATGACATCGAGGTTGTGCTCGATGACGAGGACGGTGTGGCCCGCGTCCACAAGCCGCTGGAAGACGGCGACGAGCACGCGCACGTCGTCGAAGTGCAGGCCAGTCGTCGGCTCGTCGAAGACGAATAGCGTAGGTGACGACGTGAGGAGTCTCTGACTTTCCGGGAGGGGATGGGGTCTGGCGTCTGGCGTCTGGGGGGGAGCTTTCCGCTCCTTGGCCCAAGCGCGGATGTCGTCCACGGTGGTTTTTGAAGTGAGACTCCTCACGTCGTCTCCTACGGATTCGGCGAGGTGCGCGGCGAGCTTGAGGCGCTGGCTTTCGCCGCCGCTCAAGGTGTTGATGGGCTGGCCAAGGCGCAGGTAGCCGAGGCCGACTTCCTGCAAGACACGCAGCGCAGCGGCGGCGCGGGCGGCGGGCTTCGAGTCGGGCAGGGCGGCGAGGAAGGCGAGGGATTCGTCCACGCTGGCGGCGAGGAGGTCGGCGATGGACCAAGAGTAATTAGTGATTAGTGATTGAGTGCTTAGTGGGGACTTGGAGCGGGCGCGGCTCGGGGACTTCTTACTAATCACTTCCTCACTAATTACTTTCCCCACCGCCTCGATCTTCACTTCCAAAACGTGCTCACGATACCGCCTTCCCTCGCACGCCGGGCACTTGATGAACACATCGCTGAGGAACTGCATTTCAATTTTCTCGAAGCCCGCGCCCCGGCAGCGGTCGCACTGGCCGACAGCGGAGTTGAAGCTGAAGGCGCTGCTGTTCAGGCCGCGCTGCTTGGCGAGTTCCGTGGCGGCGAAGAGGTCGCGGAGATGGTCAAAGGCGCCGATGTAGACGGCGGGGTTGGAGCGCGGAGTTTTGCCGAGGGAGGTTTGGTCAACGAGGATGGCGCGGGACAGTCGCTCCGCTCCGGTGAGGGAAAGAGGGGATGGGGAATGGGTGATAGGAGATGGGGCTTCGGTGGGGGAGTCGTCGGCTTCGCCGGTGGCTTCTGGGTGGTCGGTGGCTTTGGCGGCGGCTTGAAGTTTGGCTTGGATCGCGGGCAGGAGGCAGTCGCGGACGAGGGTGGACTTGCCGGAGCCGCTCACGCCCGTGAGGCAGACGAAACGGCCCAGCGGGATGGAGATGGTTAGGTTTTTGAGGTTGTGAGCGGAAGCGCCGGTCAGCGTGAGAAAGTGAGCAGGTGAGAAAGTGGGAGAGTGAGCGGTGGAGCCCCTCTCACTTTCTCGCTTTCCCACTTTCTCACCTGCTTCGCCATGAATGGGCCGTCGCGCTCGCGTCTCCACCTGCATCCGCCCGCTCAAGTATTGCCCCGTGAGCGAGAGGGGGTGCTTCAGCAATTCGGTCAGCGTGCCTTGAAAGACCAGTTCGCCGCCCGTCTCCCCGTGGCCGGGGCCGAGGTCCACAATCTGGTCGGCGGCGCGCATGACGGCGGCTTCGTGCTCGACGACGATGACGGTGTTACCGAGGTCGCGGAGGCGTTGAAGGATGACGACGAGGCGCGCGGTGTCGCGCGGGTGCAGGCCGACGCTCGGCTCGTCGAGGACGTAGAGCGTGTTGACGAGGCGCGTGCCGAGACAGGTGGTGAGGTTCACGCGCTCGGTCTCGCCGCCGGAGAGCGTGCGCGTGGCACGGTCCAGCGTGAGGTAGCCGAGGCCAACTTCGGCGAGGTAGCGGAGGCGGGAGGAAACCTCCTCCAAGGCGTGATGAATGGGCGATTGCCGATTGCCGATTGCCGATTGGGGGAAACGCGCGGCGAGCGATTCGATGACTTCGAGGGCGCGGGTGACAGGGAGGGCGTAGAAGTCGGCGAGGGTGAGTCGCGGGTAGGAGACGACGTGAGGAGTCTCTGACTTCTGTTCCGCGCTCTGCGTTCCGCGTTCCGCGTTTGAATGGAGACTCCTTACGTCGTCACCTACGGGGACTTGGTAGAGCAACGCTTCCGGCTGAAACCGCCGCCCCTCGCAGCTCGGGCAACGCGTGTAGCTGCGGTAGCGCGAGAGCAGCACGCGGACGTGCATCTTGTAGCTCTTGCTCTCCAGCCAGCGGAAGTAGCCCTTCACGCCATACCACTTCTTCGGCCAGGCGTTCGCGGGGTCGTTGCTGTCGTAGCCGGGGTCGCCTTCGATGACCCAGCGTTGGTGCGCCTCGCTCAAGTCGCGGAAGGGCACGTCCATCGGCACGCCGAGCTTCTTGCAGAACTTCGCCAAGTCGGCCAACGACTCCGCGCCGGTGCCGGTGCGCCAAGGCTTCACCGCGCCGGCAGCCAGCGAGAGCGAGCGGTCGGGAATCGCCAACTCGTAGTCAATGCCGATGACGCGTCCGAAGCCCTTGCACGCGGGGCACGCGCCGACGGGGTGGTTGAAGCTGAAGAGCGCGGGGGACGGCTCGCGGTAGTCGAGATCGCAGGGGGCGCAGTGGAAGCGATTTGAAAAGGGAATGGGGGATGGGGAATGGGGAATTGGGTCTAGCGTCTGGGGTCTGGGGTCTGGGGGGGAGGCGCTGGGAAGTAGGTGAACGGCGAGGCGGCCTTTGCCGAAGTGGTAGGCTTGTTCGCAGGCTTCGATGAAACGGGAGCGGATGGCGGGGGTGAGGCGGAGGCGGTCTTGGAGGACAGTAAGGGCGGCTGGGACTTGGCGGAGCGCCGAGCATTGCTCGGCTTGGGCGGGTTCGCTTGCATCGGCCGAGCAATGCTCGGCGCTCCGTAGTTTGGGGGCTGCGTCTTCGAGGCGGACGACTTCGCCGCTGACGAGGAGGCGCTGGTAGCCTTGCTTGGCGAGGAGGGAGAGCGATTCCTTCAGCGAGAGCTTCTCCGACAACGCGAGGTCGAACGTCACCAGACATTCCGCATTCTGCGTTCCGCGCTCCGCATTTGAATGGAGCCTCCTCACGTCGGCTGCTACCACTTCCCACACCTTCTGCGGCGGCTCCTTCTCCACGGGCTTCCCGCACTTGCGGCAATGCAGCGTGGCGAGGTGCGGCCAGAGCACCTTCAGGTGGTCGCAGATTTCCGTCATCGTGCCGACGGTGCTGCGCGTGGTGCGCACGGCGTTGCGCTGCTCGATGGCGATGGCCGGCGGGATGCCTTCGATGCTGTCCACCGCCGGCTTGTCCATGCGGTCGAAGAACTGCCGCGCATACGGCGAGAAGGTCTCGATGTAGCGCCGCTGGCCCTCGGCGAAAAGCGTGTCGAACGCCAGCGAGGACTTCCCCGAGCCGCTCAAGCCCGTGATGACGATGAGCTTCCCCAGCGGCAGGTCCAGGTCGAAGCCCTTGAGGTTGTTGTGCCGCACGCCGCGGAGGCGGATGAAGTTGGCGGGCGACGGCTTCGACATGCGGCGCGGAAGTTAGGAGAGGGAATCGCGCGAGGCAAGTGGGGGAAGGCGTGGCCCGCGAAACACGCGAAAAGACGCGAAAGGGAATGACCGAAGCAGTTCCTCCTTTCGCGTTGTTTCGCGTGTTTCGCGGGCAAAGTTTCTTCTTGGAGTGCCGGTCTGCGCGACTACGCTTCCAACAACTCGCTATGAAAACTTCCCTCCTCGCCTGTCTTTCCCTTGCCGCCGCTACCACCCTCGCTGCCGAGCCGCCGCAGCCCAAGTTCCGCGCGCAGGACATTGATACCGCGGTGAACATCGGCTACGGCATCGCCATCGCCGACGTGGACGGCGACAAACGCCCCGACATCCTCCTCGCCGACAAGAACACCGTGCAGTGGTATCAGAACCCTTCGTGGAAGAAGCACGTCATCGCCGAGAACCTCACCCCGCAGGACCACGTCTGCATCGCCGCGCAGGACATTGACGGCGACGGCAAATGCGAGGTCGCCATTGGCGCGGGCTGGAACCCCAGCGAAACCACTGACGCGACCAAGAGCGGCGCGGTCTTCTTCCTCATCGCACCCAAAAACCGCACGCAGAAGTGGGAGCCGGTGAAACTCCACCACGAGCCGACCGTTCACCGCATGCACTGGGTCAAGGCGCCGTCCGGCAAGTGGGACCTCATCGTCAAGCCCCTGCACGGGCGCGGCAACAAAGGCAACGCCGGCGACGGCAGCAAGGTCTTCGCCTACACCATGCCTGCCAACCCGAAGGACGCGTGGAAGCTCTCCCTCGTCAGCGACTTCACCCACGCCAGCCACAACTTCCAGCCCATCAACTGGGACGCCGACCCCGAGCACGAACTCGTCACCGGCGCGAAGGAGGGCGTCTTCTGGTTTGGCCGCAGCACCGGCGAGTGGAAGAAGCGGCAAATCTCCGACCAGTGGACCGGCGAGGTCCGCGACGGCAAGCTCCCCGGCGGCACGCGCTTCCTCGCCACCATCGAGCCGATGCACGGCACCACCAGCGCCGTCTACACCCAGCCCGCGAACAACAAGGGCCTCTGGACCCGCCTCGTCCTCGACGACACTTTGAAGGACGGCCATGCCGTCGCCGTGGCGGACTTCCTCGGCGTGGGCAGCGACCAGATTGCCATCGGCTGGCGCGGGATGAACCCCAAGGGCGTGCCCGGCGTGCGCCTCCTCACCCCCTTGGACAAGGACGGCAAGCAATGGCGCAAGACCGACCTCTCCGCCGCCGAAGTGGCCATCGAAGACATGAAAGCCGCCGACCTCAACGGCGACGGCAAGCCCGACCTCATCCTCGCCGGCCGCGCGACGAAGAACCTGCGCGTGCTGTGGAATGAGACGGGGAAGTAGAGTGCTATGGCAATGAATGGTTGAAGACCTATTTGCAAAGGCATTTTGCCCGCTCGCTGCTTCGAATTGGTTCCTACACATGACACCGAATCAGAAACAACTGGATCAATCTCATCGCCTGCACGAATTTGCCAATACCCTGCGAGGGAAGTTTCTGGGTGCAACTACATGGATCGAACCCCTGCTAGCAGATATCCTTGCTGGCTACTTTTGTTGTGATACGCGCCGGCGTTCGCTTTTCTTTACTGAGATTGCCCAACGGATGCCTTTCGAGCGCAAAACGCGCCTTCTGTTTACGATACTTGAACAAGAGTTTCCGCCGCTTGTCGCGGCGCATCCAAACTTGAAGGCTCAACTTGAAGAGCTTCGTGAGTTTCGCAACCTACTTGCTCACGCGCACATTGACACTTCCGAGACAGCTCTCGCCGAGGATAGAAGGGATGAGGTCACTTTCGTTTCTTACTCGAAAGGCAGTAGCAAGGTAGAGCGAGTGACTTGCGAATCTGCAGACCGTCGTGGGACGGCCTCAAACCAAATTCGAGACGATTTGGTAAGGATTCAACTAACTATCACCAAACGCCCAGATGATGGGACAAGGGAGCCAGCGTAGCCATGTCATCTCTCGGCGCGCATCGCGTAGCGCCCGCAGTGGTCGAAGTTCCTCCCTCTCCCAGCGGGAGAGGGCCGGGGTGAGGGAGAGCGGCCCCGCACAATCTTTGGGCAACGCATCCACCACCAAGGCAAAGCCGGTTCAAGTTCAGGCCACGCCAGCCACCGTCGGCAAGTCTGAGAATCACAACATCTCGTCGCCGTTCTCCCTCACCCTTTCCCTCTCCCGCTGGGAGAGGGGAGTCGGCGTGGCCGCGTCGTCTTCCGGTGCGCGTCGCGCAGCGCCCGCAGCGGTCGGACACTCTCCCTCAGTCCATGACCGCGTAGTGGCCGTCCGAGGGTAGCCGTGGGTTTCAACCCGCGGAACTCGCCAGCCAGAACCGCTGCGGAGCGACGCTTGAACGGTGCGCCCTGCCACGACCTCTTCAGGGGCTTCCTGATTCTTCTGGAAGCTGCTTTGCAGCCGGCCGCTCTGTGCGCGTTTCGAGGAAGGCTTTCAACTCCTGCGCGGTCCTGCCGCCGAAGCCGGGGACTTCGGCGATCTGCTCGACGGTCGCGAGGCGCAGGCGGTGGATGGAGCCAAACTTTTTCAGGAGCACCTGCTTCCTCGCATCACCCACGCCGGGGAACTCATCGAGGATGCTCTCTGAAATCTTCCGCAGCCGGAGCTGGGCGTTGTAGCTGTTGGCGACGCGGTGGGACTCGTCGCGCACGCGCTGGAGGAGTTTCACCGCCGGATGGTCGAGGCCGAGGCGCAGCGGGGCGCTCTCGCCGGGCTGGTAGATTTCCTCGAACTCCTTCGCGAGGCCGATGATGGCGATGTGGCCAAGGCCAAGCTTCGCCAGCTCGGCGCACGCGGCGTTGAGCTGGCCCCGGCCGCCGTCAATCAGGATGAGGTCCGGCAGGCGCACTGCGGAAGGCGTCTTGGGCACCCACGGCGCGGTCATCTCGTCGCGGCTGGCAGCATCGTGGACGATGGCATCGAAGGCGGAGGTGGGGCGGGTCTCGGGGGCTTCCTCGCCCTCGTCGGGCAATGACGAATGTCGAATGACGAATGACGAATCGGCGGCGGCATCGGTCGGAGCATTCGACACTCGCAATTCGCCGTTCGACATTTCCTGTCCCACTTCCTTCTTCAGCCGCGAGTAGCGTCGGCGAATCGTCTCCGCCATGCAGGCGAAGTCGTCTTGGCCCGTCACGGTCTTGATCTTGAAGCGCCGGTAGTTCGTCCGGTCGGGGCGGCCGTGCCAGAAGCTCACGAGCGACGCCACGGCGAACGTCCCGCTGATGTTCGAGATGTCGAAGCCCTCGATGCGCTGCGGCGGCGCGGCCAGGCCGAGCACCTTCGCCAGTTCCTCCAAGTCGCGCTCCGGGTGGACGGACACGGGCAGGGAGTAAGGCACGCGCTCGAAGGACTTGGTCTTCTTCGTCGAGCGCTTGATGTCCGCCAGCAGGTCGCGGAGCTGCGCGGCCTGCTCGAAGTCCTGCGCGGCGGCGGCCTTCTTCATCTGCGCCTCCAGTTCGGTCGCCATCTCGTCGCACTGGCCGTCGAGGAAGTCGCAGCCGGCGGTGACCTGCATGAGATACTGCTCGCGCGTCACGTTGCCGATGCACGGCGCGGTGCAGACCTTCATGTGCGCGTAGAGGCAGTGCTTGTAATCGCTGGCATCGGGCGTGAGCGGGCGGCAGCCGCGCAGGTTGAACTTGTGGCGGACCAGATTCAGCGTGCGCCGCAGCGCGCCGCCGCTGGCGAACGGCCCGAAGTAACGCGCGCCGTCGTCGAGCTTGAGGCGAGTGAGGGTGAAGCGCGGGATGGGGTCGTTGAGGTTGACCTTGAGCATCAGGAAGCGCTTGTCGTCGCGGAAGGAGACGTTGTAGCGCGGGTGAAACTCCTTGATGAGCTTGCCCTCGAGCAGCACGGCCTCGGCGTCGGACTTCACGACGTGGCAGTCGAAGTCGTGGATGGCTTCGACGAGGGCGTTGAACTTCAAGTCCCAGCCGAGGCGGCGAGATGATTGGAAATACTGGGCGACGCGCTTGCGGAGGTCGCGCGCCTTGCCGACGTAAATCACCGTGCCGAAGCGGTCCTTGTGCAGATACACGCCCGGCCGGTGCGGCACCTGCGAGAGCTTGCTGCGGATGTGGTCGGTGACGGGCATCTGCAAACAACGTCAAAGGCGATTCACCGACAGTTCTCTCGAACTACGGGAAAGGAGGTCATTTCAGCGAGGCGAGCAACAAGAGACTCCGCGTCATGCCAGCCGGGTTCAGCTCCGGGCTTTGAGAAAAGTGCGATCCGTAACCGATCCCTTTCCGCACTGACCAGCTCGATGCTGCAATCGGATGTGCTCGGGCCATCAATCCCGACCACGATGGAATTGCGAACGTGAATTTCCGAGAAGGCGTTGAAAGGCAATCGTTTCACATGCAAGGGAACCAATCCGAACAAGCGCGTCACGCGTCTCACTTGTTGGGCCTCAGGGCAAAGTTCGATGTCAACCGAGAGCGTCCACCCCAAGGCGAAGAACGCAAAAAGAACCGCAAAAGCAATCGTGGTTGTGTCTCCATCAGCAGAAACCCAAGTAAAGATGGCAAGAGCGGCCCCAACCAAGAAGAGCATGAGAGGATTGCCCTTGGGGGCCTGAGGAATTCTAAGGACGGCTTCTTCTTGCGGATTCAAGCTTGGAAGAATTTCAGCGATGACATCAAACGGTGGAGGTCGGCGGTTCCTTCTTCTGGTCAGCTTCGGCCCGGGCCTTGATGCGGGCGATAAACGCCTCGCTGCGCCGCATGTCCTCCTCCTTCTCCTCCGGCGTGGCGGGACGCAGGTAGCCCTTGCCGGTCTTGGCAAAGAGGGGTTCCGGCTTGTAACGGTGAGTATTGGCCAAGGCCTCCTCCATGATGTCCTCATCAGTGAGGTATTTGAGCAGGTCAAGGCGGAGCTTCATGGGAGGCAAACTAGCGCACCGCCCGCGCCGCAGCCAGCGGCTTTTCAAGTCTGCTTCGCCAGCTCCGGCCGCTCCATGAACGCGTAGCACAGCAGATGGCAGATGCCCATGTGCGCGTCCTCGACGCGGCCGTAGTGCGTGTCGGCGATGACGATGACGTCCTTCGCAATCTCCGCGAGCTTGCCGCGCTTGGCTCCGACGAGGGCGATAGTGTGCAGGCCGTTTGCGTTGGCCCACTCGATGGCCTTCACGCAGTTCAGCGAACTGCCGCTCACGCTCATGGTCAGCGCGATGTCGCCGGGGCGGCCGTAGTTCTGGAGCTGGCCGGCGAAGACGTCGGCGTAGGAGTAGTCGTTGCCCAGCGCGGTGAGCCAGCTCACGTTGTCGTTGAGCGAGAGCACGCGGAAGCGCTTGCCGAGCTTGTCGGACGCGCCCTTGCCGAGGTCGGTGGCGAAGTGCGAGGCGTTGGCCGCGCTGCCGCCGTTGCCGAAGACGAAGATTTGCCGCTCCTCACGGTGCGCCTGCCGGAACTTCTCAATGAGGCGGGCCACGGCGTCCGCCGGGATGGAGTCGAGCGCGGCCTTCTGCTTGGCGATGTAGTCGGAAACCCAGTCGTTCATCGCAAACACTGTGGCAAGGCAAAGGCGGGAGCGGCAATCAAATTGGAAGCCCGTGCCGGCGACTTGCAGTCGTGGTCGGTGGATGAAACATCATGAGGTGGTTCAGAACAACCCACCCGCAACGCGGCGACTGCAAGTCGCCCGCACCAGCCTAAATCTTCCAGCCTTCGCGATACTTGTGCTGGATGAACTGGTCGGCCTCGGGACAGCCCTTGGCCTTCAACGTCTTCGCGTCCCACACCAGCTTCTTGCCGACGCGGAAGGCGACGTTGCCCAGCAGGCCAGCCTCAGAGAGCGGGCCGCCGTAGGCGAAGTCGCACTCGGCCTTGCCGCCGGTCTTGATGGCCTGAATCCACTGCTCGTGATGCCAGTTGTTGCCCTTCGCGTCGGGCACGAAGGGCGCGGGCGGCTGGAAGTTCGCGAACTTGTCCTCGGGCAGGAGCAGGCGTTGTGTGTAGTTGGCGAGCAGCCGGCCCTTGTCGCCGACGAAGAGCACACCGCCGCCCTTCCACTTGTCGAGCAGCGGGCCGAGTTCCTCGGTGGGCCGATACTTGCCCTGATACCAGGTGAGCTTCACCGGCGGCTGCTTGCCACGCGCGGGGTATTCGTAGCGGACCTTGAGGTCAATGGGCACCAGTTCCGGGTCCACGGCGGGGCCTTCGGCTTCGATGGTCAGCGGATACTTCAAGTCCAGCGCCCAGTGCGCGAGGTCGCCAAAGTGGCACCAGAAATCCGCCAGCGTGCCGCCACCGAAGTGCCAGAAGTGCCGCCAGTGGAAGGGCACAAACTCGGGCCGGTAGCTGACGTATTGCACCGGGCCGAGCCAGAGGTCGTAGTCGAGCGTGGCGGGCGGTGGCGGCGGGTTGGCGACGACCGTCTTGTTGCCGTAAATCGCACCCGCCCAGACGTGAACTTCCTTCACCGCGCCGATGGCCCCGCTCTGCACCAGCTCGACGCAGCGGCGGTAGTTGTTCCCCGAGTGCGAGTGGATTTGGTTGCCCATCTGCGTCACGCGCTTCGTCTTCGCCGCCGTGTCGCTCATCGCGCGCACCTCGGACACCGTGCGCGCGAGCGGCTTCTCGCAATACACATGGCGTCCGCTGCGCATCGCATACACGGCGCACACGGCGTGCGTGTGGTCCGGTGTGCCGACGACCACGGCGTCAATGTCCTTTTGCTCGAGCATTTTTCGGAAGTCCGCATACCGCCTGGCTCCCGGGAATTTCTCCCCCGCCTTGGCGAGGTTGGCCGAATCCACGTCGCACAGCGCGACGATGTTCTCGCCCTTCACGCCTTCGATGTCGCCCGCCGCGCGGCCCGCCGTGCCGATGCAGCCGATGTTGAGCTTGCTGTTCGGCGAGCCTTGGCTGCGGAGAAAATACGGCGCGGCCAGGGTGCTGGCGGTGGTGGCGAGGAAACGACGACGGTTTAGTGAGTGGTTCATGCGTGGGCAATTGGAGTGCCCCGGACAGGGCGGTTATTCAGGCGAAGTGCCGGCTCCCCGGCCGGCCGCACGAGTCATGAGCCGCCCGCTTCGTTGACACGTCCCCGCCCGCTTCCTACCGTGCCGAGGCATGAACGCTTTGAAAGACTCGCTGGTGGAGCTGATCCGCCGGACCTCCGCCGAGATTCCCGATGACGTGAACCGCGCGCTGGTCACCGCGCTGGAGAACGAGAAGAAGGGCACCATCGCCGCCAGCGCGCTCAAGATCATCGAGCAGAACATCGAACTGGCGAAGCGCAAGTCCCAGCCCATCTGCCAGGACACCGGCAGCGTGATCTTCTACGTCGAGTGCCCCGTGGGTTTCGACCAGATCGCCTGCGAGGAGGCCGCCCGCGAGGCGGTGAAGGAGGCGACCGCCAAAGGTTTCCTGCGCCAGAACTCGGTGGACTCCCTCACCGGCAAGAACGACGGCACCAACCTCGGCCCCGGCGCACCGGCGGTTCACTTCCACCAGCATCGCTCGCCGGAAATCGCCGTGCGGCTCGTGCTCAAGGGCGGCGGCTGCGAAAACGTCGGCGCGCAATACTCGCTGCCCGCCGAGAAGCTCCACGCCAACCGCGACCTCGACGGCTGCCGCCGGGTCATCCTCGACGCCGTGCTCCAGGCGCAAGGCAAGGGCTGCGGGCCGGGCATCCTCGGCGTGTGCATCGGCGGCGACCGCGCGACGGGCTACGAGTTCAGCAAGCAACAGTTCCTGCGCCTGCTCGACGACCGCAATTCGAACCCGGAGCTGGACGCGCTAGAGCAGGAAGTGATGAAGACCGCGAACGACCTCGGCATCGGCCCGATGGGCTTCGGCGGCCGGACGACGCTGCTCGGCGTGAAAATCTGCGCGGCCAACCGCGTGCCCGCGTCGTTCTTCGTGAGCGTCAGCTACATGTGCTGGGCCTACCGTCGCCAAGGCGTGACGCTGGGGGCGGATGGGAAGATTGAGAAGTGGCTGTATTGATTGGGCGCTAATTTCTTCGAAGCTTGTCACACTACCCGTATGGCTAAACAGAATTTGCTCGGAACCAGCACGATCAACCTGCGAACTTTGCTGGCGAATGGGAAGCGGTATGAGGTGCCGCCATACCAACGAGACTACTCATGGAAAGAGGAGCATTGGGAAGATCTCTGGTTTGACCTTCTGGAATTGGAGGGGACTGGGCGTCAGCACTACATGGGCGCATTGGTGCTCGAAGAAGAGCAATCGGACGACTTTCGGGTCATTGATGGCCAACAACGCCTTGCCACACTAAGCGTGTTAGTAGTGGGGGCTCTTCGTTGCTTAAACGAGTTGATTGCTGCTGGTGTGGAAGCCGTGGACAACAAGAAACGCGTTGACCTCCTGCGGACTGCTTTCCTTGGCTCGGAACATCCCGTGACCTTGAAGACCACCCCCAAGTTGACGTTGAACCAGGCAAACCGCCGTTTCTACGAGGGAACCTTGCTTGACTTGCAAACGCCTCCCAGCGTCGCGTCGCTCCCTCCAACGGAACGACCGCTGTGGGATGCCTTGGTGTTTTTTGAAAACAAACTACGGGAGAAGTTTGTTACGAAACGTGACGGGGCCGCTCTGGCCAAATTCGTTTACGAAACGATTGCAACCAAGCTGTTGTTCATCCAAGTGATCGTCGAAGACGAGGCAGGCGCTTACACGGTCTTTGAGACGTTGAATGCACGAGGATTGGAACTCACCGCGGGGGATCTGCTGAAGAACTACCTCCTGTCAGTGATTCACCCCACAGGGGACGGTAACCTCCGCTTGACGCAGCAGCGGTGGCTAGAAATCACGGAGCGAATTCCTGCCAGGGAAATCGCCGAATTCCTGCGGCACTATCTGAACAGCACACGACCGTTCGTGCGGCAGGAACGAGTTTACAAAACCATTCGCTCAGACGTGACGAAGCCGCAGCAGATTTTTCAACTGCTGGATGAGCTTAAGCGAGCCGCTCTGCTAAACGAGGCTTTGGAGGATCCGACGCACGCGTTGTGGGATGAGATTCCAGATGCCAAGAAATCAGTGCGCCACCTGAGGTTGTATGGCGTGGTGCAGTATCGGCCATTGGTCTTCGCGGTCTGGCGAAAGCTCAACCGAGCCGATCTCGCGCCTGTGCTCCGAGTGTGTGACGTGGTGTCATTCCGCTACAACATGATCAGCCAGCGCAACACGAACAGGCTGGAGGAGGTTTACAATGACGTTGCGGTGGCGGTGCATAAGGGAACGCTGGCCACGGCAGCGGACGTTCAGAAGGCCTTGCAGGTTGTTTACGTTTCGGACGACGAATTCAAGGAGGCGTTCGCCAAGCGAACCATCCCGACAGGCGGGCGGAAGACCCGGTTGCTACGCTACATCCTGTGCGCTTTGGAGAAGCAGGAACACAACGTGGACTACGATTGGGAGAACACGCCAGCGACAATTGAGCACGTCCTGCCGGAGAGCCCCTCAGCCGAATGGATGCAGGACTTCCCGGGTGAACTTCACGAGCGGTATGTCAGCCGGCTGGGCAATTACCTGCTCTTGGAGTCCAAGCTGAACTCAAAGGAAGCCGCCAACAAACCACTGACGGAGAAGCTGCCCATCTACCAGCAAAGCCAGTATCCGACTACCAAACAGTTTTCAGCCCCCGACTGGACGGCACAAAACATTGAGGGCAGGCAGGCGCACATGGCAAAGCTGGCGACCGCAATTTGGCGGATTTGAGTTTTTAGCCTCAGTTTTGACGGACGAACCTTAGCGCAGGCTACCTTGATGGATCTCAAAACAACCATGACCACCCTCACCTTCCCCTTCACCGAAGCCCAGGTCCGCGCGCTCAAAGTCGGCGACGAGGTGTCCATCTCGGGCATTGTCTTCACCGGGCGCGATGCGGTGCACAAGTATCTGCATGAGGGCGGCGCGCTGCCGCCGGGCGTCTCGCTGCGCGACGGCATCATCTACCATTGCGGCCCCGTGATGATGAAGCAGCCCGACGGTTCCTACAAATGCACCGCCGCCGGCCCCACCACGTCCATCCGCGAGGAGCCCTATCAATGGCAGATCATCCGTGACTTCGGCGTGCGCGGCGTCATCGGCAAGGGCGGCATGGGCGAGAAGACACTTGCGGCCTGCAAGGAGCACGGCTGCGTTTATCTGCACGCCATCGGCGGCGCGGCGCAGGTGCTCGCCGAGTGCGTGAAGCGGGTGCGCAACGTGTATTTCCTCGAAGAATTCGGCTCGCCCGAGGCCATCTGGGAGCTGGAGATCGAAAACTTCCCGGCCGTCGTCACGATGGACGCGCACGGCAACTCGCTGCACAAGGAAGTCCTCGCCGCGAGCAGCGCGGCGCTGGCGAAGCGGCTGTGAAACTTACAGTCCCGCCGCCTTGAATGCCGGCGCGAGCGCCGCAAAAGACTTCTTCGCCGCCACCACCGGGTCGTAGCCGGGTTTGCTGAAGACCTGGCCGCTGACTTCCACGCAGACGGAGCCGGACCAGTTCGCGGCCTTGAGGCGGCGGAAGTAGTCGGCGTAGTCAATCCTCCCCTCGCCGGGCAGCACGAACAGGAACTTGCCCAGCTCGCCGACGGAGTCCTTCACATGGATGAACCGCGTGTGCGGCAGCAGCGCGTCGAGCGACTGGCCGAGGTCCACGCCGCGCAGTTGGTAATGGCTGAAATCGTAGGCCAGCTTCACCGCCGGACTTTTCACCTGCTCCAGCAGCCACAGTCCGTGCTCCGGCAAGTGCGCGGCGCTGCCGACGTGCGGCTTGATGCAGAGCGTGAGCCGGCCGGCGGCGGCGGCCCTGCCCCAATCGGCGAGGCGCGCGGCCATCTGCGCCTTGACCTTGTCCCACTCGGCGGGCTTGCCGCCCATGACGGTTTCGAGCACGGGCGGCGCGTCGGGGGCGAGGTCGTGCGCGAGCTGCGCGGCGACCTTGATGCGCTCCAGGTTCTTCGCGTGCGTGGCGTCGTCAACCGTGAGGCTGAGGTTGTCCATCAACGCGGCGAGGCGCAGGCCGCGCGCGGCGAGCTGGGCGCGGAGGTCCTTGCGCTGTTCGGCGGAAAGCAGCTTCGGCTCGGTGGGGTAGCCGGGGTTAAGCGCGAACTCGACATCGTGAAAGCCCGCCTCCGCGCAGACGCGCAGCGCGTCCGCGACGGGCAGCGTCTTCATGCCGTAAAGGCTGAAGCCGAGGCCGACGCGGCGGGCGGGCGCGGCGGCGGAAAGCGAGCACGCGGCCAAGGCAGCGGTCGCGAGAAACTGGCGGCGAGTGGAGGGGTGGTTCATGGCTTAACGACTCAAACTCAACGACCCGGTCGCTGAAATAATCTGTCTGAATGCATGTTTGAGTGACGTGGCGGGTCCAACCCGCGCTAGTCCAGCCTCGGCGAACTGACGCGCCTCATCGGTGCGACCTACCCGCTGCGCGATGCGAGCAAGCGCGAGTGCAAGTCGGACGAAAGTGCAGCCGGCTGGAAATGGCAACTCTCCCCCGACCGCTAGCATCGCTGGCGTGACGCGGGTGAAATCCTCTGGGAAAGTGGAAAACCGCTGAAAGAAAGGTGCTCCAACCTGCTCATAGAGCCCACGAATGGCTTCCGCCGACTCTCGGGCCTCTTGCTCAGTCGTGCCGTATGGCCACCACGCATCGGACTGGCCCGGTGGCGAAAGGCGCGCGCGAAACTCACAGTCCGGCTCTTCAATCGTCTTGAGGTCTGGCGGAGTGAGAGAACCTTGGCCGGGAAGAAAACTGAGGTGAACGCCGAGACACGCGCAGCACTTGCCTCCACTGACCGAACCCTGTAGCGCCACTATGTGAATGACGTCGCCGGTAACACGCCGGTAAGTGCTGCCGCTTCCGGTGAACCCGTCGGCCCTGAGCACAGGCGCAAACACCTGTTTGATTTGGGCGAGAAACTGATTACGAGCGTCCATGCGAGTGAAGCGGCCTAGCAGTCAATTTGCGACAGCTTGTTCGTGTATCCCATTGCGCTTCGGAATTCAGTTCGGCCCAAGGTCATTAGCATAGCGGGCGGGCCCCGAGCATTTCACTCACCCACATACCGCTTGAGCATCGCCATGAACTCCTTCAGCAGCCAGGTGTTGTCCATCCACACGCGGGAGCAGACGAGGTTGCCGTCAACGACCACGCGCTGGTTCACGTAGTTCGCGCCGCCTTGCTCGGCGTCGAGCTGGCACTTCGCCACGGTCGTGACGGTGCGGCCCTTGATGACATCGGCGGCGGTGAGAATCTCGATGCCGTGGCAGACGCTGGCCACGGGCTTGTTCGCGGCGAAGAAGTGGCGCGTGATGCGCAGCAGGTCCTGGTCGTAGCGCAGGTATTCCGGCGCGCGTCCGCCGGAGATGAACAGGCCGCAATACTCCTCCGGCTTGATGTCGCGGAAGGCGACGGTGGCGCGGACGTGATAGGCGGGGCTTTCGCGCGTGATGTCCCACTTCGGCTCGCCCTCGGCGGTGGGCGGAATCTCGTGCAGCACGCCATGATAGAGCCGCGCCTCCGGCCCGCACACGACCGCCTCGAAGCCGTCCTCCGGGAGGCGGAAGATGGGGTAGAGCGTGTCCATGACTTCCGTGGCGTCGCCGATGGGGATGAGGACTTTCTTCTTGGGGAGCTTGGAATTCTTTTTGGCCATGCGCGGATGACACCAGAGGCGCAGGGCTGGTGTCAATGCGCGGGGCGGACAGTGTGGCTCGACATTCCAATGTCGAGTGGGGTCGCCACCGTCCTTGGCTCGACATTGGAATGTCGAGCTACACGCGCCCCGCGTGCGCCTAGCGGATGAACTTCATTCTCCGCGCGGCGAACGCGGTCATGCGCAGGAGGAGCAGGCCGTGCTTCCAGCGCTCGATGTTCGTGTCGCCGTAGGTGCGGGCCTTGTAGCGGATGGGCAGATCGAGGATGCGCAGGTTCAGCTTCGCCGCGCCGAAGAGCAGGTCGAAGTCGCCGAAGGGGTCGAACTCGCCGAAGTAGCCGCGGTTCGCGGCGATGAGTTCGTAGTCCTGGCGGAAAAGAACCTTGGTGCCGCAGAGGGTGTCCTTGATGCGCTGGCCGAGAATCCACGAGAAGGCGTGGCTGAAGAAGTGGTTGCCGATCATGTTCAGGAAGCGCATGGCTTCCTGCTCCATCGGATAGACGAGGCGCACGCCGTTCACGAAATCTGCCGCGCCGCTGCGGGCGACCTCGTAGAACTTGGGCAGCTCCTCCGGCGGCATGGTGAGGTCGGCGTCGAGGATCATGAGGATGTCCCCGGTGGCGGCGGCGAAGGCCTCGCGGCACGCGCCGCCCTTCCCTTTGCTCTGCTGCTTGAGAATCTTGATGTTGCGCTGGGGATACTTGGCGGCGACGCGCTGGATTTCCTCCCAGGTGTTGTCCTTGGAATGGCCCTCGATGAAGATGATTTCCGTGCCCTTGCCCAGCTCCGGCGTGCGCAGGACGGCGGCCTCGATGTTGCCGGCCTCGTTGCGCGCGGGGATGACGACGGAGCAGGTGTAGTGGCGGTCGGGCGGCACGGCGGGGCGCGGGCGCGCGACGATGAAGACGGCGAGGGAGAGGTTGGGGAAGAGCGGGCCGAGCCAGCGGTTGCAGGCGCGGTCCACGAGCGGCGTGGCCAGCGGCCAGGTGATGCGGGTGTCCTGCTTGACGACCTCCCAGCCGGCGAGGTGGAGGAGGTTCCGCATGTCGCCGGCGGAAAGCCAGTTCTGCTGGAGCGTCGGGGCCTTCCAGCCGCACGACTCCGCTAGGCTGAGGACGGGTTTCCAGAGCTGGTTGAAGAAGTTCAGCACGAGGCGGGTCTTCGGATGCGCGAGGGCGCGCACGCGTTCGAGGACGGCCTGCACGTCCGGCAGGTCGTTCACGAGTTCGGAGAGGATGATGTAATCGAACGGCTCGGCGCTGGTGAAGTCGAGCGCCTCGGCGACGCGGAATTCGAGCTGCGGATGGCGGGTCTTGGCCAGCTCGACCATCGCGGGGCTGAAGTCCACGCCGACGCCGCGGGCGGGCTTCACGGCGGCGAGGGTGTCGCCGAGGCCGCAGCCGAGCTCGAGCACGCGCTGGCCGGGCGGGATGAGGAAGGCGAAGTGGCGGTTGAGCAGCGTGTGATAGTGGCGGTCGGCCTCGCGGACGCGCTGCGGGGCGCGCTGCTCGTAGAAGTCGCGTCGGCTGGTCATGGGCGGCTTCTAGCTACCGGAAGCGGCGCGGGCTGGCGAGCGGCAAATGGGCTGGAGCGCGGACGCCCACGTCCGCATTTGGCGTGGAGGATTCCACAGCTCCCCACCCAGTCCTGATCTTGCTCACACGCAAGGCAGCGGCGGGAGCAGGATTAGGATCTAGAGGAAAGGAGGGCGATGCGGACGTGGGCGTCCGCGCTCCATTGACACTTGCCGCGTCCCGCCGCTTCCCAAATCATCCGCCGCGATGTTTGCCGCCCTGCCAACCCTGCTCGCCGCCGCCGGCCCGACGCTTGATCCGCATCCGGGGATGATTCTCCCCTTCGTGTTGCTGCTCGCGGCCATCGCCACCGGGCCGTTCATCAACAAGCATTGGTGGGAGCACCACTACCACCACGTCGCGCTCGCGCTGGGCGCGATCACGGCGGGCTACTACGTCCTCGCGCTGAACGCGCCGGTGCGGATGCTTCACGTCGGGCACGAATACGTCAGCTTCATCGCGCTGATCGGCTCGCTCTTCGTGGTGAGCGGCGGCATCCACATCCGCGTGAAGGGCGAGGCCACACCGGGGGTGAACTGCGTCTTCCTCCTCGTCGGCGCGGTGCTGGCGAACTTCATCGGCACCACCGGCGCGTCCATGCTGCTCATCCGCCCGTGGATTCGGATGAACAAGTATCGCATCACCGCGTTCCACATCGTGTTTTTCATCTTCATCGTCAGCAACGTCGGCGGCTGCCTCACGCCCATCGGCGACCCGCCGCTCTTCCTCGGCTATCTGCGCGGCGTGCCGTTCTGGTGGACGCTGGAGCGCTGCTGGGAGGCGTGGGGCGTCGCGGTGTTCGGGCTGATTGGCATCTTTTACGCCTTCGACTCGAAGAACTTTCTGCGCGCGCCCAAGCCCGTCCGCGACAAGGAAACCGCGCAGGAGACGTGGAAGATTGACGGCCTGCACAACCTCGGTTTCCTCGGCCTCATCCTTGCCGCCGTCTTCCTGCGCAACCCGCCCGGTCTGAGCGAGGCGCTCATGGTCGCCGCCGCCGTCGGCTCCTACTTCACCACGCCCAAGCCCGTGCACGAGGCCAACGACTTCACCTTCGCGCCCGTGAAGGAGGTCGCGTGGCTCTTCGTGGGCATCTTCGCGACGATGGTGCCCGCGCTCGATTACCTCGAACTCCACGCGGACAAGCTGGGCCTCAACAGCGAGATGAAGTTCTACTGGTTCACCGGCGCGCTCTCCGGCGTGCTGGACAACGCGCCCACCTACCTGACCTTTCTCGCCGCCGCGATGGGCCGGCATCATCTGAGCCTGAGCAATCCGGCGGACATGACCACCTTCGTCGCGCAGCACGACCACGAACTCATCGCCATCTCGCTGGGCGCGGTCTTCTTCGGCGCGATGACCTACATCGGCAACGGCCCGAACTTCATGGTCAAGTCCATCGCCGAGGCCGCAAAGGTGAAGACGCCGAGCTTCGGCGACTACTTTTTCCGCTACGCGCTGCCCATCCTCGTGCCGTTCTTCGCGCTCGTGGCGCTGATGTTCTTCTCGCGCTGGCGGGTGTTCTGAAGTGGAGCGCAGGTGTCCAACCTGCGCGATGCAGGAGAACCTGACCGCAGGTTGGACACCTGCGCTCCTCACGCCAGCGGCTGCTTCTTCTGCTGGCGCAACTGCTCGCGCTCGCGGAGCAGGGAGTTTTGCTCGGAGTCTTCGAGCTGCGGCGCGTTCAGCTCGCGGTTCAGCTCCGACATGCGGCGGTCAATGAAGTCGTTGCGCAGCCGCGTGAGCACGTCGCGGAGCATGGCGAGACGGGCCTTCTCGCGCTCGGCCTGGATGCGCGTCGCGCGCGCGGCATCTTCACCTTCGCGGGGCTGCGGGGTCGCCAGCATCCGGTCACTCTCGGCCATCGCCTGCGTGCAGAGCGAGCGGGCAGCGTCGTCGGGCAACTCACCGAGCAACTGCGCGGGGCCGTGCCACGACTGGTTCGCGTAACCC
Organism: Limisphaerales bacterium; assembly: GCA_009773355.1. GTDB lineage: Bacteria > Verrucomicrobiota > Verrucomicrobiia > Limisphaerales > SXTU01 > SXTU01. The sequence continues at coordinate 35,960 of WRPG01000004.1, read as the reverse complement.
GCGAGCCGATGGGCGACGATCTGCCGCACGCCCAAGTGGGTGAGCCATTCGAGCCGCAGCGTGTTCGCCAGCCACTCCATCTGATCGTCGCTGTGGAAGAGCGCCTGTAGCAGCCAGAACTCCTGCTTCGACGGCGGGGCTTCCGGCTCCGGTGCCGGGTCGGTGCCGGGCAGCACGTCGCCGGAATGGCCTTCGCTGGGTGCGGCGGGCTGGGAGTCGTAGTAATCGTCGGGCGGACTGTCGGGGTCCGGTGCCGGCGATTTGGAATCGCCGCGCTTGGGCGTGCCGGGAGCGGTGGACGGCGGTTGCAAACCACCGGCACGGGCTGCGGGCTGCGCGTCGGTGCGCAGGACGAACTTGGGCTTGGCGGCGGCGATCTTCTTGAACTCCGCGCGTGCGGCCTCCGGCGCCACGCCGAGCCGCGCGGCGGTCTTCTGCGCGTAGGTGTCAATCAGCACCGCGTTGCCGGTCTTCTGCGTGGCCTCGCCCATCGCGTGCAGGACGGCGAGACGCCCCTTGTCCGCGCCGAGGTCGTTCTGCACACACAGCCGGTTGAGGTAGTAGTCGAAGAAGTTTTCCGCGCGCTCGATGAGCTGCTCGAAGGCCGGGCCGCCGTTCGCCTTGATGTAGCTGTCCGGGTCGTGCGGCGCGGGCACGGTGGCAACGCGGATGGCGAGGCCGCTCGCGAGCAAAATGTCCAGCGAGCGGACGGCGGCGTTTTGCCCGGCGTTGTCGGAGTCGAAGCAGAGGACGACCTCGTCCGCGTAGCGCTTGAGAATGCGGCAGTGGTCGGCGGTGAGCGCGGTGCCCTGCGGCGCGACGACGTTCTTCACGTCGGCCATGAAGCAGGCGATGAGATCGAGTTGGCCCTCGCAGATGATGGCGCAGTCCTTGTCGGCGACGGCGCGCTTGGACTTGTCGAGGCCGAAGATGACGCGGCCCTTGGTGAAGATGGGCGTCTCCGGCGAGTTGACATACTTCGCGGTCTTCTCGTCGCCCGCGAGCACGCGCCCGCTGAAGCCGATGACGCGGCCCTGCTCGTCGCAGATCGGGAACATGAGCCGGCCCCGGAAGCGGTCGTAGAAATGGTCGGCCCCTTCCTTGCGGATGACGAGGCCGCCGCGCTCCACGAGCTTGAGGTCGAAGTTTTTGGACTTCGCCCAGTTCACCGTGTCGTCCCACAGATCCGGCGCGTAGCCGAGGCGGAAGAGTTTCACGGCCTCGGCGGAGACGCCGCGCTTGGCGAGGTAATCGCGGGCGATCTGGCCGGCGGCATCGTTGGCCAGCGCGGTCTGCCAGCGCTTGCAGATTTCCTCGTGGAGGTGGAGGAGCGACTCCTTCTCGCCGCGCGCCTGCTTCGCGTGGGGGTTGTCCTCGAACTCCAGCACGATGCGCGCGCGCTCGGCGAGGCGGCGGACGGCCTCAATGAAGGAGAGGTTCTCGTATTCCTTGACGAAGGTGAACACGTCGCCGCCCTTGTGGCAGCCGAAGCAATGGAAGATCTGGCGGCCCGGATTGACGTTGAAGCTCGGCGACTTCTCGCGGTGGAACGGGCAGAGCGTGACGAAGTTTGCGCCCGCGCGCTTGAGCGGACCGAGGTAGCCACCGATGACATCCACGATGTCGCTGGCCGCGCGGATTTCCTCGAGCTTCTGCGGTGGAATCAGGCCGGCCATGAAAGCTCCAAATCCCAAGCTCCAAGCTCCAGAGGAATCCCAAATTTCAAATCCCCAAACCGAAGCTCCCGACGGTTGACCTTGGAACTTGGTGCTTGGAGTTTCTTTGGAGCTTGGAGCTTGGAGCTTGGGGCTTCCATTACTTCTTCTCCGGCGGCGGGGCGGGCGTCGGCTTGGGCGTGGAGGTCACGTCGTCGAGCACGCGCTGCTGCTGCTTGCCGATGGTGTTTTCGCTGGGCGGCGGCTTCACCAGCCCGACGGGCTGCATCAACTGGTGCGCGAGATACTGGCGGATGTAGGGGCCGGTGAAGCTGTCGTAGAACGCCATGCGATTGAGCATCCCCCAGGACGGAATGAGGACGATGCCGACCTCCTTTTCCTGAAGCTTGCGCTGCGCCTCGACGGTGGCGGCATCAAAGTAGCGCGCGGACAGCATCGCGAGGACCACGATCCAGATGCACAGGTAGCGGATCGCGCCGGCCACCATGCCCAGGCGGTATTCCCAGCCGCCGAAGAAGTCGCTCTCCACCATCTTGTTGCCGACGCTCTTCTTGATGAGGCCGAAGATGATGGAGACCACGATCATCACCGCGATGTAGCCGCCGATGTTCGCCCACAGGCGCGGGAGCTTCGCTTGGACCAGCAGGTCGCCCACCATCGCGTAGAGGAAGCCCGCCGCCACGATGATGACGAGCCATTGCAGGAAATCGAGCAACTCCTCCGAGATGCCGCGCTTCTTGCCGCGCCAGCAGCCCAGGCCGATGGCGATGATGAGCAGGACATCGAAGAGGCCGGCGGACGGCCCGGCGGCGGTGGTTTCGCCAGCCTTCGCGGCGGCCTTGGTCGCCGTCTCGGCGGCGGCGGCGAACATCGGGGTCAGTCCGTTGAGCCAGCTCGCAACTTCAACTTGCATGGCGAGAACTTGCCGCGTCGCGGGGGGAAAAAGAAGGGGAAATGTGCGGCGGGCGTGAGGAAGCCGCCGGGTGAGTGTGGCTCGCGCAACGTGGTGGGCGAAAGTATCGGTTTCATGCGGAAATCGCTCCGGCACCGCGCCTGCTTTCCACGGCAGTCAACCAACCAACACCCAGTGAACCATGAAACCTCCAACCCCGACCTCAGTCCGGCGGCAAGCGTTCACGCTCATTGAAGCGATCGTAGTCGTCGGACTCATTGTCATCCTGGCCGGAGTGCTCCTGCCTGCGCTGCCCAACTGCAAGGCCAAGGCCCCGCGTATCAAGTGCGCGAACAACCTCAAGCAAGTCGCCCTAGCCTTCAAAGTATTCGCCCATGACCACGACGGGCGCTTTCCCTTTGAAACGCCCGAGCTGACAGATCGCGGCCTTGACCGGCGCGCTTGGACACAGTTCCTCGTCCTGTCCAACGAGCTGGGGAGCGCGAAGATTCTCTGGTGCCCCGGTGACACGTCAGGGCGGTCAGCAGCCACAGAGTTCGGGTGGGGAGTTGCGGCCCCGTCCGACAGTCTGGTCCGAATGCAGAACAACGCGGTGAGCTTCTTCATCGGCATCGGGGCGCGGTCCAATACGCCCAACGCCATTCTTACTGGTGACTGCAATGTTGCGCCGTCAGCTTCCGCGCCGCTCTACAGCAGTCGAGGCGCAGCCCCCTTCGTCCCCATGAGCACCAACCTTGTGTGGTCCACGAGAATGGCCCATCACGACCTGGCCGGGAACGTCGCGCTTGGCGACGGAAGCGTGCAGCAAATCACCACCTCGGGTCTGCAAACGCAGGTGCGGCAGGCCGCCGCCGAATCCGGCCCCAACGCCAACCGCTTCGTCTTCCCGCAGTAGCCGGCTCAGGGATTTTCCCGCAGCCAGAAGCGGATGGCGGTGGCCTGCGGATGCTGCGGGCGCAGCTCCAGCACGCGGACGTAATGCGGGCGGGCCTTCCCCGGCTGGTTGAAGTTCTGCGAGTAGAGGTTCGCCAGGACGAAGTGCGCGCCCGCGTCGTCCGGGGTCTTCGCGAGCAGCTTGGTCAACTCCGTCGCCGCGTCGCGCAGGTAGCCGCCGCGTTGGAGGGCGAGGGCGAAGTTGAAGCGCGCGCTCGCCGAGTCCGGCTCCAACGCCAGCGCGGTCTCGTAGGCGGCGGTGGACTTGAGCAGATCGCCCATCTGCGCGGCGACGATGCCGAGGTTGTGATACGCCTCGAAGAACGCGCCGTCCGCGCGGATGGCCCGCTGATAGGAGGCGAGCGCGTCGCTGTTCTTGCCGATGCGCTGCATGGCGAGGCCCTCCGCGAAGTGCGTCTGCGCGTCGGCGCGCGAGCCGGGCGTGGGCGCGTCGGGCGTCAGGTAGGCGTAGCGCGGACCAGCCCAGCCGGGCGCGATGTCCTCCCCGACGCGCGGGGGCGCGGGCTTGGGCGCGGGCGCGACCGGCTCCGGCCGGAAGACGGGCACCGGCGCCGGCGGAGCGGGTTTGGGAACGACCGGGGCGGGCTTGGGCGCGGGCGGCTCCGGCTTCACAACGGCGGCGACGACGACGGGCTTGACCGGCTCCGGCTCGGGCTTCTTGGGGGCCGCGACCGGCTCCACCGGTGGCACGGGCCGGGGCAGCGGCGGTGGTTCTGGTTTCGGCGCGACAGCGACGGCGGGCGGCGGGTTGGTTGGCGGAGCGATGACAAACTTGGGGGCCGGCGGCTTCGGCGAAAGCTCCGTTTCGAGGTGCGCGACGACCTGCTGGATGGCTTCGAGGTTGTCCACGGTCGGGTTCAGGGCCAGGAAGGCCTTGTATTTCTCCAAAGCGAACGGCCGCTGGTCCACCCCGCGGCGTGCCGGGTGGGACAGGTAGAAGTGCGAGACTAGCGCGGCGTTGAAGAGCGCGGGCGCGTAGTTCGCCTGCTGCTGCACGCCGTTGTTGAAGGCGAGGAAGGCGTCGGCGTAGCGCTCCACCGCACGCCGGGGATCGGCCTGGGCGCGATAGAGCTGCACGATGCCGAGCGTGTTCCAGACCTCCGGCTGCTTCGGATTCAGCGTGAGCGCGGCGCGCAAGCTCTTGTCTGCGGCGTCGTGCTGCCGCGCGAGCATCTCGGCGCGACCGCGCTTGAGCCAGCCGTCCACGGCCTTGGGCTGCGCCATCGTGTAGGCGGCAAACTCGCCGGCGGCAGCGGCCGGCTGGTTGATCTCCAGCAGCAGGCAGCCAAGGTTGAAGCGCGCGGCGGCGAGGTTCACGTCCACGTCGAGCGCCTTGCGGTAGGCGCGGAGGGCGTCGTTGGCACGGCCGGCGTTGTGGTTGGCGAGGCCGAGGTGGTTCCACGCCTGCGCGTTGCGCGGGAGCTGGAGCGTGGCCTCGGTGAGCGCGGCGATGGCGGCGTCGAACTTGCCTTCCTTGATGAGCCGCTCGCCGTTCAGCAGCGCGCGCGGCCCCGGCGGCATGCAGGCCGCGAGCGCCATGAGCAGCGCGAGGGCGGCGCAGCGTCCAACGGCGGCGCACTTTTGATTGGTCAGCATCGTGACCGTCGGTAACATCCGCCGCTCGCAGTGTCAAGAAACGCACAGGAAAGCGCCGGGAAAGGCTGGTTTGCGGAAGCAAGCGCGGCGATGGATGCGCGTGGGGATAAAGCCCAAGCTCCAAGCTCCAAGCTCCAAAGAAGCCCCAAACACCAAGCTCCAAGAGAGGCGAGCGTCGGATTGGGCCCGCGTGCTCTTGGGATTTGGAGCTTGGTGATTCTCTGGAGCTTGGAGCTTGGGATTTGGAGCTTCGCCGCCGCCCCGCCGCTCACCGCTCCGCCGCAGCTCCCGCAGGCCCGCGTCGTCGTCGTGCAGGATGCGCAGGCGATGGAAGCCTTCACGCCGCGACCGGACGTGGTTCGCGCGATGATGGAGCGCGGCATCCTTGCGCACACGGGCAAGCCGACCGTTGCGGAGGCCTGGCGCAGCGTGGTGAAGACCAACGATGTGGTCGGGCTAAAAGTTTTCTCCGGGGCCGGCCACACGAGCGGGACCAGACCGTCGGTGGTCGCGGCGGTGGTGGAGGGCCTGCTCGCCGCCGGGCTGCCGCCCAAGCACATCGTCATCTGGGACAAGCAGCTCGTGGACTTGCGCATCGCCGGCTACTTCGAGCTGGCGGCCCGCTACGGCGTGCGCATCTCCTCCGCCGCCAGCGCGGGCTGGGACGACAAGACCTATTACGAAAACTCGCTGCTCGGGAACTTGATCTGGGGCGACGCCGAGTTCGGCAGGAAGGGCGACGGCATCGGGCGCAAGTCCCACTTCTCGAAGCTGGTCGCGCGGGACATCACGCGGCACATCAGCATCGCGCCGCTGATGAACCACAACCTCGCCGGCGTGGGCGGGCACTTCTACAGCCTCGCGCTGGGCAGCGTGGACAACACCCTGCGCTTCGAGTCCACCGCCCGCGCGCTCGCCGAGGCGGTGCCGGAGATTTTCGCGCTGCCCGCACTCTACGACCGGCTCGCGCTCTGCATCACCGACGCGCTGATCTGCCAGTATCAGGGTGAGCAGCTCACGCGGCTGCACTACGCCGCGCCGTTGAGCCAGCTCCGTTTCTCGAAGGACCCCGTCGCGCTCGATACCCTCTCGCTGGCGGAACTGGAGGCGCAGCGGCAGAAGGCGGGGATTCCCTCCGCGAAATTCGCCGCCGAACTCTACAAGAACGCCGCCCTGCTCGAACTTGGCCTGAACGACGCCCGGCAGATCCGCGTCGAGATGAAGTAATTTTTCGCCCCATGCCCCTGCTGGAAGTCAGCAATCTGAAAAAGTCTTACGCCGCGCCCGATGGCGGCACGCACGTCGTCGTGGACGTGCCGGACTTCAAGCTGGTGGCGCAGGCACAGGTGGCGTTGAGCGGCGAGAGCGGCTCGGGCAAGACGACCTTCCTCAACCTCATCGCCGGCATCCTCGCGCCCGACACCGGCTCCATTAAACTCAACGGCCAGGAACTCGCCGGCCTGCGCGAGTCCGCGCGCGACCGCATCCGGGCGACGACGATTGGCTACATCTTCCAGACCTTTAACCTGCTGCAAGGCTACACCGCGCTGGAAAACGTGCTGCTGGGCATGAGCTTCGGGCCGGGCGCGGACCGCGAATTTGCGAAGGCGCTGCTCAAACGTGTCGGCCTGGAGGCGAAGTTGAACCATCTGCCGCGCCAGCTCTCCACCGGCCAGCAGCAGCGCGTGGCCGTCGCGCGTGCGCTGGCGAACCGGCCCAAGCTGGTCCTCGCCGACGAGCCGACCGGCAACCTTGACCACACGAACGCGGGTGAGTCGCTCAAGCTCATCCGCGAGGCCTGCCGTGAGAATGGCGCGGCGCTCCTGCTCGTGAGCCACGACCGCGAGGTGCTCGGGCAGTTCGAGTCGGTGCAGGAGCTGGCGAAATTGAACCGGGCGGCCATGCAGCCAACGTGAAAATCCCAAGCTCCAAGTTCCAAGCTCCAAAGAAACCCCAAGCTCCAAGCTCCGATGAGCCGTGGAGTCGAACGGCGGTCTTTGGCGTTTGGAGCTTGGTGTTTGGAGCTTCTTTGGAGCTTGGAACTTGGGATTTGGAGCTTCGCCCATGACGTTACCGCTCATCGTCGCCAAATCGCTCCGGCAGCACCTGCTCTCCACGGTGGTGACGGCGGCGTCCATCGCGCTCGCGGGCGGGCTGCTCATGGCGGTCTGGGTGGTGAAGACGCAGTCGAACGACGCGTTCACGAAGCAGAACGCCGGCTTCGACGCCGTGCTCGGCGCGCGCAGCGCCAAGCTCCAGCTCGTGCTCAACGCCATTTTCCACCTCGAAGCCTCGCCCGGAAATCTCCCGTGGGCCGACTACGAGGACATTTCCACGAACGCCGCCGTCGCCCTCGCGCTGCCCATCGCCGTCGGTGACAACTACCACGGCTACCGGCTCGTCGGCACCACGACCAACCTCTTCGCCGTCGAGCACAGGCCGGGACGCAAGTTCCGCGTCGCCGAGGGCGAGCCGTTTCTCGCCGGCTACATGGAGGCGGTCTTGGGCAGCTTCGCGGCGCAGCAGTTGAAACTCAAGGTGGGCGACAAGTTCCATCCGTTCCACGGCCTCATCTTCGACGAGAAGCAGCAGCACGCGGAAACCTACGTCGTCACCGGCATCCTGGAGCCGTCGAACACGCCCGCCGACCGCGTGATCTGGATTCCGCTCGAAGGCATCCAGAACATGAAGGGCCACGACGCCAAGAGCGCCGCTGAAATCAGCGCCGTGCTGGTGAAGCTCAAGAACCCCATCGCCGGGCGCGGGCTGGAGCTGATGTATAACAAGCAGGGGAACCGGCTGACGTTCGCGTGGCCCATCGCGCAGGTGGTCGCGGAGCTGTTCGGCAAAATCGCGTGGTTCGACCGCGTGCTGGCGCTGGTGGCGTGGCTGGTGGCCGCCGTGGCGACCGGCTCGGTGCTCGCGAGCATCTACAACTCGATGAATGAGCGTCGTCGCGACATCGCCATCCTGCGGGCGCTCGGCGCGCGGGCGCACACGATCTTCCTCGCCGTGGTGATGGAGTGCGCGGCCATCGCAGTGCTGGGCATGGTGGCCGCCTTTGCCGTGTATCTGGGCATCACGACCGTGGCGGCGGGCATCATCCGTGCGGAGACCGGCGTGGTGCTGGAGCCATTTGCCTGGCAGCCCATTTTCGCGTGGGTGCCGTTGACGATGATTGGCCTGAGCGCGCTGGCCGGCGTGGTTCCCGCGCTCAAGGCGTATCGCACCAACGTGGCGGAGAACCTTGTGCCGGTGTCCTGAACCGGAGCGCGGCCCTCCGGGCCGCAGCGGCAACTTGCACAGTGCAGCGTGCGAGTTTCCGAAGTGCTCCCGGGTTGAGGTGGCTGCAGCGGGCCGGAGTCCCGCGCTCCGGTTCAGGGCAGCGGCCACGGCTTTCGCGCCGCGCATTGGGATCCTGAACCCGTGCCGGCGACTTGCAGTCGCCGCCTGTGGGGAACAGCAGTTCGAGGCGGCTCCGAGTGGTCCACCCGCAACGCGGCGACTGCAAGTCGCCGGCACGAGTTCACGGAGAGGATGAACGGCTCCGGTGCGACGAGCATTTCCGGCCGAAGATCACTGGGGTTTTGGATCAGCCGCGGGCTTGATGCCGAGCTTCTCCCAGCCCTCGCGGCCAAGCTCGTTCAGCGTCGCGATATTCCGCTCGTAAATGGTCTCGGCGGCGGGGAAGTCGCGCACCGCCTGCGTGATGCTCGCCTCGCGCAGCAGGTGCAGCGTGGGATACGGCGCGCGGTTGGTGAGGTTGCCGAGGTCGTCAGGCTCGGCGTCGGCGAACTGGTAGTCAGGATGAAAGCTCGCGACTTGGAACACACCTTCAAAGCCAGCCTTGCGCAAAGCCGCCTCGGTGCGTGGGAGAAAAGCCTGGAACGCGAAGAACTCCCGCAGCACACCGGGATGAATCAACAAGGTGTTGTCCGTCACGTCCGCTGGTGTTGCTGCGAGGTGTTGCAGTTCCGCCCGCAGGTCCGCGAGCAACTGCTCCTCCGTCTCCGCCCGGCTCACGACATAGCGCACCTGTCCGCGCCGCTCGACGGCCTTCGCGAAGGGACAGAGGTTCAGTCCGATGACGGCGCGCTCCACCCAGTGCCGGGTCGCCGCGATAATGGCCGCGTCATGGCTCACGGGCGCAGCCACTTCACGAACCAGTCCACTGCCGCCTGCCGCGCCTCGACCGTAACCTTGTGGCCGGTTTGCGGCTGGAGGATGACTTGCAGCTTCGGCTCAGCCCCGGCGGCCCGATACGCCGTGCGCGCGGCGGTTAGGCACTCGTTCACGCCGGGCAGCGGCGTGCGCATATCGGCTTCGCCGTTGATGACCAGCAGCGGACGCGGCGCGATGAGCGGGAGCATGGCGGGGCCGTCGAACTGGCCGTAGATGCCGGGCACCACGCGGTCGTAAAAGCGGCGGACGAAGGCGGCGCTGACCGTCTCGCCCTCGTCCTTCGCGGCGGCGTCGAGGGCGGGCTTGAACGTCTCGACGCGCGAACGCCAGCTCTCGTTGTCCAGCGCCCACTTGAAGCTCTGCACGCCGATGCACGGCACCACGACCGCGATGCGCGGATCGGCGGCGGCGGCGAGGTAGCCTTCCATCCCGCCCTTCGAGAAGCCGATGAGGCCGATGCGCGCGGCATCCACGTCGTCGCGCGTGCCGAGATAGTCCACGAGCCGCATCACGTCCCACGCCGTGTCGTAGAGGAAGGGAAGTTTCTTGCTGCCGAACCACGCGTTGAGAATCGCCTCGTGATACTCGGCGGAACCGCGGCCCGCCTTGGTGCGCGCGCCGTGGTGCCGCCCATCAATCGCCACCGCGAGGAAGCCGCGCTTGGCGAGGTCGGTCAGCAGGGACAACTGGCTCTCCTTGTTCGCCCCGGTGCCGTGCAAGACGATGACGACGGGGCGGCGGCCCTGCGCTTCACCACGGTGGATCAGCAATCCCGGCACGCGGACCCCGGCCTCGGCCGCGAAGGAGAAGTGGACAGTGCGCAGACCGTTCGTGCCGGCGGGAGGTTTGACCTCGGGGGCCAGCTCGACGCGCGGGCGGTCGAGCAACTTGAGGAAGGCGGCGCGGGTGTCAGCGGGTTCGGCAGCGGAAGAAGAGAGAGCACCGAGCCACAGCGCCAGCAGCGCGGCAACGTGGCTGCCCCAACGGGGTGCGGACTGAATGAGGCCACCTTGACCAAGCCGGAGAACTGCGCTCATCCGGCAATCTTCCGGTAAATCTCGCCCTCGTTCATCGTCGCACGCTCGGGGCGGCCCTTGTAGCTGTAGACCAGGTTCTCGTGGTTGATGCCGAGCAAATGGAGGATGGTCGCGTGCAGGTCGTGGACATGCAGGCGGTCCTCGACGGCGTAGAGGCCGAACTCGTCGGTCGTGCCGATGACCTGGCCGCCCTTTACGCCGCCGCCCGCCATCCACATCGTGAAGCCGGTCGGGTTGTGGTCGCGGCCCGTGCCCTTTTCGCTCATCGGCGTGCGGCCAAATTCACCGCCCCAGATGACGAGCGTTGAGTCCAGCAGCCCGCGTGACTTCAAGTCCTTCAGCAGGCCGGCGATGGGCTGGTCGGTCTCGCGGAAGCGGTCGCCGTGGTTCTTCTCGATGCCGCTGTGCGCGTCCCACTTGCTGCCCGCGCCGCTGTAGAGCTGCACGAACCGCACGCCGCGCTCGACGAGCCGGCGCGAGAGCAGGCACATGCGGCCAAACGGCGCGGCCACGGAATCATCCATGCCGTAGAGCTTCTTCGTCGCTTCGGTTTCCTTCGAGAGGTCCACGGCGTCGGGTGCCTCGGCCTGCATGCGGAAGGCGAGTTCGTAGGCGGCGATGCGGGCGTCGAGTTCGGACTGCTGTGGGCGGGCGGTGGCGTGCTGGCGGTTGACGGCGTTGAGGAAGTCCAGCTTGCCGCGCTGCTGCTCGTCGCTGACCCCCTCGGGCGTGTTGAGGTTCGCGATGGGTTCGTTGCCGGGCAGGATGCGCGTGCCCTGATAGACGGCGGGCATGAAGCCGGCGCCCCAGTTGCGCGGGCCGTTGGTGACGGTGCTGTTGCTGTCCTGCATCACCACGAAGGCCGGCAGGTTCTGGTTCTGCGTGCCGAGGCCGTAGCTCACCCATGCGCCGAGCGAGGGCCGGCCCGCGAGGATGGAGCCGGTGTTCATCTGGCAGACGCCGTTGGAGTGGACGATGCCGTTCGCCCAGCAGGAGCGCAGCACGGCGAGGTCATCCGCGCACTCGGCGACGTGCTTGCACCAGTCGGAAATCCAGAGGCCGGCCTGGCCGTATTGCTGCCACTTTCGCTGGTCGGGGAAGATGGGCGAGTTGATTTCACCCATCGCGGTGATGAGGCCCTTGGTGAAGCTCGGTGGCAGCGGCTTGCCCGCGTGCTTCTTGAGCGCCTCCTTCGGGTCGAAAGTGTCGAGGTGGCTCGGCCCGCCCTCCATGAACAGGAAGATGACGCTCTTGGCCTTCGCGGCGTAGTGCGCGAGCGGCGCGATGGCGGGCGCGGCGCGCAACGGGTTCTCCGCGAGCAGAGAACTCAGCGCGACCGCGCCAAAGCCCGCGCCGGTCTTGGAGAGGAAGTCGCGGCGGGACAACGCCCAGTCAACTTGGTTGCAGCCGTATTTTTTCATGGGTCAATTCAAGAAAAGGGAAATCAGTTCGCTGCGACATCATGAGCTTCGAAGACTCGGGCATCCACAAACCCACTTAGGTTCAGGGCGCGAAACGCGTCGAGTGAGATTAGTTGCACGGTGCCATCGGAATATCCGGCGGCGTGGCTTGGATTCTGCCGCCACAAGTTCAAGGGTGTCGGCTTTGGCACGTTGCCAAACTGCTTGTCGCAAACTATCACGAGCTCACGTCTTGCTGAATCGGCGGTAAACTGAATGTTGGTTCGAACGAGCAATGTGGCTCCTCCGGTCCAGCCCCTGAGGCGAGTCATCCTACGTGCAAGGTCGCTCCTGTCCTCGATACTGAGAACCGATGGCTTGAATGCCCCCCGTTCGCCAGCAGCAACCTGAAAACTCAGGAGAACCATCTTTGAGTAGGCGAGCGCAGCCGAATTGCCGCCGCAGTTGGACGAGCCAGCGAGCAACGGCAGAAGCATTCCAAGTAATACCAACGCACAAACGCTAAACGCGCTCCACAGCATCACTCTTTTCCTGCGGTTACTCATTCCTCAAACACCTCCGCCAGCGCCAGCCTCAAGCCCGGCAGCAACGACGTGGTGAGCTTCTGCCGGCTGCGCACGGTCGCGACCGGCTCACTGATGTCCTCCGCGAAGCGATAGACCACGACTTCCCTTCGCTCCTTGTCCACGAGCCAAAGCTCCTTCACTCCGGAGCGGGCATAGACACGGAGCTTCGAACCCTTGTCCAGTCGAGCCGTGCTGCGGGAGAGCACCTCCACCACGAGGTCCGGCGCGCCGACGGGGCCTTGCTTGGTGAGGATGTTGAGCCGTTCGTTGGAGATGAAATACACGTCCGGCTGATGGACGTTCACAAAGTCGAGCTGCACGTCGCTGGGCGCGATGGCAACCTTGCCAAGCGGATGCTCGCGCAAGTGGCAGCGCAGCAGGTGATAGATGTTTCCCGCGACACTCTGGTGATAAAACTCGGGTGACGGCGTCATGTAGAGCTTCCCTTCGACGAGCTGGAAGTGCGGTGGTCCCTCCGGCAAGTCCCGGTAATCATCCGCCGTCAACAGCTCTTCGGTCGTCTTCAGCATCGTTGGCAAAGTAGTTCCGCCCGTCGCGTTCCGTCAAACCCACCCGCCTCAATCCACATACACAAACTCATTTGCATTCAGCAGCACATGGCAGAGGTCAGCCATCGCGCTGACGCGGGTGGTCGCGGCGGCCTTGGCTCCGCTGGGCTTGGGCTGGATGTCGTTGGCGTGCTTCGAGGCGTCCTTGTAGGAGCTGGGCTTGGACTCGAACTGCCAGAGGCCGACGGTGGCCTCGCTGGCCGCCGCCTCCGCGCCGAGGAGCAGGTCCTCCTTCTTCAACGCGCCGGTCGAGAGCCGCACGTCGTCAATCATCCCGTCGAAGCCGCCGCCCTTGCCGGAGCGGCCGCCGATGCTGAGGGAGAGCGGGTTGGCGAAGCCGCTGGTGATCTTGTGCGGCACCTTCGCGATGGAGAGCGGCTCGTCGTCGTTGGACAAGTCCTTCACGTAGAAGGTGACTTCGCCGGGCGCGCTGGTGGTGGCGAGCTTCACGCTGGCCGCGACCGAGTAGGGCTTGGCGAGCGCGAGCACCTGATCGGAGAAGATGGCTTCCTCGCCGAAGCTGCCGTCCTGCTTCACCCCGATGATCTGGAGCACGAGCGTCTGCGGCTTGCGGCGCGAGCCGGCTCCGGTGATGGCGAAGCCCCAGCCGGGCTTCTTGGAGTCGCCGCTCCACTTCGCGACGATGGTGCGGACGGCGGCCGTGGCGTCCACGGTGCGGGCAAGGATATTCGCCTCGAGGGTGAAGTCACCGGCGGGGAAGCTCGGGCTGTCCGGCACCGACAGCGCCTCGCCGCCCATGTCCGGCGCGATGACGGCGGCGACCCCGTCGCGGTAGGGCATCTTCTCCGCCGCAAATCCCTTGGCACTGGCGACCACGGTTTTTCCACCCAGGCGCTCCTTTTGTGAGTTCAGGAACTGGAGGGCGGCGGCGCGCTCGGCGGTCTTCGGCTCGCGGCTGAAGGCGAGGCGGTAGGCGGCGTTGACCATTTCCTCGTCGCTGCTGGGATGCTCCTCCTCCAGCCGCTTGGCGAAGGCCCGCGCGTGCCGGAGCATCATCTGGCTGTTGAGCAGCAGCAGCGCCTGCGGCGGCGTGGTCGTGACGTTGCGCTGGGCGACGCTTTGGAACGGCTCGGCGAGGTCGAAGACGTTGAGCAGCGGGTCGGGCGCGTTGCGGAGCCACTTGCTGTAAATCGAGCGGCGGGGCGTGAGCTGGTCCGTGCTGGGGCCGCCGGCGGGTTCGAGCTTCAGCTCGCCGGTGACGGCGAGGATGGCGTCGCGGATTTGCTCGGCTTCCAGGCGGCGGACGGGGAAGGACCAGAGGAGGCGATTCTCGGGGTCAATGCTGCGGGCGGAAGAGTGATTAGTAATTAGTGAGTTAGTATTTAGCGACGCCTCGGACTTCGCAGCCGACTTATCACTAATCACTAAATACTGAGCACTCGCTTGCCGGTATGTCCGGCTCGTCACCATCAACCGGTGCATCGCCTTGAGGCTCCAGCCCTGCTCGACGAACGTGGCGGCCAGCCAGTCGAGCAGCTCGGGATGCGACGGCTGCTCGCCGAGCTTGCCGAAGTCGCTGGCGTTGGCGGCGAGGCCGCGGCCGAAGTGACCCTGCCAAAGCCGGTTCACCAGCACGCGCGCGGTGAGCGGGTTCTGCGGCGAGGTCAGCCAGCGGGCCAGCTCGCTGCGGCGGCCCGTGGAGTTGGGTAGCGGCTTCACCGTCGCGGGCTTCTCGTCCAGCACGCTCAGGTAGCCCGGCTCGACCGGCTGCTTGTCCTTGCCCTTGGGCAGGAACGTCGGCGGGGCGACGGGGCCGACATCGGTGGCGCCGTAGTTGGGCGGCAGCGGCGCGGGCTTGAGGTGGTCGAACGCGGTGAGCTGCTTGCGCAGCGCGATGACGCGCTCCTTGGCCTCGCCCTTGAGCTTCGTGTCGAGCTTGGTGAACTCGTGGGCGACCTGCCGGTAGGCCAGCTCCGCGATCTGGTGCTCGTGCGGCGTGCGCTGCGCGACGGGCTTGAGGATGTCCGCGCGGATGTCCTCGACAAACATCTCAATCGAACTCTTCTCCGTGTTCTTGCGGGTCTGGGCCAGCAGCGACTCGATCTCGGCGCGAAGGTCGGCGGTGGCCGCCTCCCACTTGGCGAGCTTGGCCTCGTAGGCGACCCGTTCGGCCGGCGTGGCCAGGGTCAGGTCTTCGCGCGGGAGCAGCGGCGTAAAGAATGCCTGGAAGCGGTAGTAATCCTTCTGGAGCAGCGGGTCGAACTTGTGGTCGTGGCACCGCGCGCATTGCAGGCCCACGCCGAGGAATGCGTCCGCCGAGGTGTCCGTGATGTCCTCGAGGATGCGCTGCCACTGCCCGCGCACGTCGCGGTTGTTGTATTCGTAAATGCCCGCGCGGAAGTAGCCGGTGGCGACCAAGTGTTCCGGGTTCCGGGTTTCGGGTTTCGCGTTGAAATACAGCTCGTCGCCCGCGAGCTGCTCGGTGACGAACTGGTCGTAGGGCTTGTCCTCGTTGAGCGACTTCACCACGTAATCCCGGAAGCGCCATGCATCCTGACGGTAGCCGTCGGCACGATAGCCGTCGGACTCGGCGTAGCGCACGAGGTCGAGCCAGTGCCGCGCCCACTTCTCGCCGTAGCGCGGGCTGGCCAGCAGCCGGTCCACCAGCTTCTCGTAGGCGTCGGCGGACTTGTCGCTGAGGAACTGTTCCAGCTCGAAGGGCGTCGGCGGCAGGCCCGTGAGGTCGAAGTGAACGCGGCGCGCGAGCGTGACGCGGTCGGCGGGCGGGAAGGGCGTTAGTTGGTTCGCACGGAGCTTCTGGAGGATGAAGGCGTCAATGGGATTGCCGATTGCCGATTGCCGATTGCCGATTGCGGGAACCGCCGGCTTCTTCACCGGCTGGAAGGCCCACCACTTCCGGTCTTCATCCGTGATTTTGCCGCGCCGAACCGCCTGCTTCTCGCCGCCGGACTCGGGCATCGGCGCGCCGAGCTTCACCCACTTCTCCAGCGCGGCAATCTGGTCTGAGCCGAGCTTCTTGTTCTTCGGCGGCATCTGGAGGTCGGGGTCCGTGTAGCGCACGGCCTTGATGAGCAGGCTTTTCTCCAAGTCGCCGGGCACCACGGCGGGGCCGGTGTCGCCGCCCTTGTGGATGGCGGCGGCGGAATCCAACGCCAGGCCGCCCTTGAACTTCTTCGCCTCGTGGCTGTGGCACTCGAAGCACGCGCCCGCGAGGATGGGCTTCACCGTCTGCTCGTAAAACGCAAGGTCGGCGGCGCTGGGTTTGGGGCTGGCCGCACGGGCGGAGACAGCGGTGCAAAGCAGCAGGGCGGGCAGCAGCGCCACGGTTGAAAACGGCAGGTTCATTGCGAGCTTTTGACGCCCGCGAGTATGCACGGGATTCGCCGGGTGTCAGTAGCTCTTTGGAGCTGTGCGCCAAGCCCCGCCGCCGCCCGTCACGCGAGCGGCAATTCCGCGCTGCCACCCGCCGGCTGGGCCGGGGCTTCGGCGGGAACGACCGGTTTTGCCGTGACGGCGGACTGCACCGGCAGCGGCGCTTTGGGTGCCTCGATCAACACGAGCGCGGGACGGAGCATCTGGCCTTGGAACGTGTAGCCGGTGGCCACGGTCTCGAAAATCTTCGCGTCGTCGGGGATGTCCTTGCGCCCGTCCGCCGTCTGGTGCTGGCCCGGCTCGAAGCCGTCGCCCGCCGCCGGCGCGAACGCCACCAGGCCCACACGGCGCGCGGCGTCGCGGCAGGCGTTCTGGAAGTGCGCGAGCTGCTCCATGAGGTTCGGCTGGCCGGAGTGCTTCGCCGCGCGGTGCAGCGCATACACATGGTCCAGCACGCGCACGAGCACCTGGAGCCAGTCGGTCTCGGCGCGCTTGAGCTTCTCGACCTCGAGCCGCAGCGTGGCCTTTTCGGAATCGTTGGCCTGCTTCATGAAGTCGGCGAAGCGCAGCGCCTCGGCGGACATCTCCTCGGAAACCTGCTTCGCGGACTCGATGGCCTTGGCGTTGTGCTCCTGCACGTTCTGCCACTGCGCGGTGGCAATCGCGATCTGCGTCCCGACTTTCTCGAGGTTTTGAATCTGGTTCGCGGCGGACTGAAGCTTGTCCAACTCTTCGAGCTTGGTGGCGTTCTCCGCGTCGGTGAGAAACGGGATGACCGAGACCCACGCCGCGCCCGCCACGGACACCAGCGCCAGCACGCCCATCCAGATGTTGATGGGATGCTCGCTCTTCTCGACGACCCACCAGGCGAAGTAATCCAGCAGCACCGCGCCAATCAGGAACGGCAGGACGGAAGGCCAGCGGGCAAGCCGCGTCTCGGGACGGTCACTCATGGCGGCGGAGGGTAGGGCGAACGGCCAAAGTTCAAAGTGCAAAGTTCGCGCCGCCGATTCACTTGCCCGCCGCACTCGCCGGCTTGAACAACTCCGGCTTCACGAGGAACTCCGCCGTCACCACCTCCTGCACGACGAGCGTGAAGTCGAGTGATTTGGCGTCGGGCTTCGGCTCGTAGCTGAAGGCATACGAGCCACCGCCGCGTCCCGCGCCCCGGCTGTCCAGCTTCCGGCCCTGATCGTCGCGCACGCCCATGATGGTCAGCCGCCTGCCCGTTCCGAGTTCGGGCGACACGTCCACCTCGATGCGCATCCCGTTGCCGCCCATCGAATGGCTCCGGCTGGAGAACTGTCCTTTGCCGTGCGTCAGACCCAGCACCCGCACCGTGTGGCCGAGGCGGTTGGTCGAAAGGTTCAGCTCCGTGACGCTGTCCACCGCTGGCAGCGCAAGGCCAGTCACGCCGACCAGTTCATTTGTGCTGAACACCGCCTTTTCATGGTTGCGCATGAACTCGACGCGGATTTTCCACGCCGCCTCGCTCGGCCAGAGGTAGGGTCGCCAGCGCAGGTGCGCCGTGCCGCCCTGCACACCGCTGGACCACGAGTTTTGCCGGAGCTTGTTCCCCGTCGCATCCGACAACTCGATGCCGTCGGGAAACCACACGTCACTCGGCGTCCCGGTTTCCTTCACGTCGAACTCCGCCCGTGCCCACGCCTCCTCGCCCGGAGGCGACGCAGCCGGCCGGTGTTCGAAATTCCCGCTCCCGAATGGCATCCGTTGCGAGCGCCCGCTGAGAAGCCCGGCCGGCTTTCCGGCAGGCGTCACGCCGACCAGCAACCGCTTGAAGGTGATTTCCAAGTCGCCCTGCTTGACGACGGCCGGGACTGGCTGCGGCCGCCACTCGGGGAATTTGTCGCGCACCGGATTGGGAAACTGAAACGACGCGGCCAGCATCCGCTCGCCGCCTGGCTTCCGTTCGTAGAAGCGCAGTGTCATCACCGAGCTGCGTCGGGGAAAGATGGGAAACACCCGGCCCAATGAGTGTGGCAGGCCGGCGCGCGTCGCACCGTGGTTGCTCCGGCTCTGCACCGGAACCTCCACGCCGTGCTCGTCCACCAGGCCAAAGTCCCACTGCTCCATCCCGCTTGCGTTTGTCTTGTCCCAACCCAGCCACACGCCCAGCGACGGCTCGGCGGTGGACATCGCCGGGCCGGTGTCCACCTTCAGCTTCCGCTGCCAGTCCGACGGCAGCCGCCGCGCGAGCGGATGCCACCACACGCCGGGCCGGAAGTGCTCCTTGCCGTAGCTCACCGATTCGAGCCGCAGTGTCGAGCCGTCCGGCAGTGTGACCGCCGGCGGCAAGTGCGGCCTGCTGGTGTTCACCACCTGCAACGTCACCAGCCCCGCGAAGAGCAGGATGGCGGCGGCGATGCCGAGGGCGCGTTTGTTCACGACGAGGCGGGTGTTTAGCAAATCCGCCGAGGTGGGGCGAGCGTCCTCGCGAGCCGCCGTTCGGTGTCCACCCTTCAGGGTGTTCCAGCGCACCGACACCGCTAAAGCGTGGACACCAAACGAAAGCGCCTCCGCCGCTGCGCTCTGCCGCCGCACTCCAAATCGCTCACTTCCCGCTCGCCGCCGGAGTGCGTTGCGCTACCCTGCCTGCGTGCGACTCCCATTCACCCGCAGCGTGGAGCGCAGGTGTCCAACCTGCGCGAAACTGACTCCCGCACTGACGCAGGTTGGACACCTGCGCTCCTGCGCAACGGCGCTCGCCGCCTTGCTGCTGGCCAGTTCCACCTTCGCGCAGACGCCCAAGCCCTCACCGAAAGCCCCCGCCCCCGTTCCCGCTTTCCACGACCCCGCCGACCTCCCGTTCCGTCGCGCGCCGATGGCGCAGTCCAGCCGCAGCATCGTGGTATCGTTCGGAACGAACCTTCACCTCGCCTTCGACGCGCAGCTCCTCCGCACGCACACGGTTTGGCAAGGCGACTCGCTCAACCTTTACGGCCCGCCCTACAACGGCACGTCCACGCGCTTCGTGTGCGACTTCACCGGCACGCGCCTCTGGGGCAGCCTCGCGCGCAGCCCGTGGGTGTTCGATGCCGTCGCGGCGGACGCCACCGGGCCGCTCACGCGCTTCAAGGGCCACAGCACCTTCGGCGGCGCGACCTCGTTCGTGTATGAGCTGTATCCGCCCGGCGATGCGCCCGTCGCCGTCATTGAATCGCCCCGACTGGAGCAAGTCGGCGGGCACAACGTCATCATCCGGCGCTTTGAAGTCGCCCCGCTTTCTCGCCGCGTCCGGCTCAACGCGCACGACGAACCCGGCGACCCGGTCAACATCTTCGGCGTCTCCGGCGCGCAAGGCATCCGCACGCCGGCGGGCGTGCTCGTCGCGGTGCTGCGCGGCCTGCCGGGCGGCAACTTCCTCCCGCTCGTCACCAGCACGCCGGTCACGGAAATCCTCAACTCCGAGCGCGACGGCAAGGGGCCTTGGTCTGCAGTCGTCACGAATGTTGTCGCCGGTCGCAAGGTCACGCTGCGCGTCGCCGTTCCGCCGAACGAGCAGCCGCAGACGTTTGAAGTTGCTTCTGCCGTCGTCGCGGACTTGAACGCCGCGAGCGCGCTGGCGAAGCAGCTTGCCGGGCCGGTGAAGCCGTTGCCCGCGCCCGCGAAAGCCACGAACGCCGCGCCCGTTTTCCTCCCCGACCCGAACTTCACCGACAAACCGGGCGGCGATGAGTTCTACACCGTCGAGCATTTCCCCGTGCCGAAGGAGCTCAAGCTCACCGTCGCGGGAATGGACTTCCTGCCGGACGGCAGCCTCGCCATCGCGACGTATCAGGGCGAGGTGTTCATCGTCGAGGGCGCGACCGGCGACGCGAAGGCCGCGCGGTGGCGGCGCTTCGCGCGCGGCCTCAACGAGCCGGGCGGCCTGCGCGTGGTGGACGGCGCGATTTACGTGATGCAGAAGTGCGAGCTGACCCGCCTGCGCGACGCGGACGGCGACGGCGTGGCGGATGTCTTAGAGTGCGTGAGCGACGCGTGGGGCTACACCGGCAACTACCACTCCTTCGCCACCGGGCCGCTCGTGGACGAGAGCGGCATTCTCGGCGCGCTCATCACCGGCCACCGCGCGATGCGCGAAGTCCCCGCGATGGGCTGGTGTCTGAAAATTTCCCCGCACCCGAGCAACACCGGCGAAGTCCCCTTCACCGACGTGTGGCGCACCGACCCGTTCTGCTCCGGCCTGCGCGTGCCGAATGGCTTCGGCGAATTCCGCGGCGACCTCTTCATGACCGACAACCAGGGCCACTGGATTGCCGCGAACAAGCTGAACCATCTTCAACTCACGAACTTCTACGGCCACCCCAGCTCGTCGCCGTCGCCGCCCGCGCACTTCGACGGCGACCCGAACTTCACGCCGCCCGCCGTGTGGTTTCCCTACGCGTGGGTGCGGTCGGCGAGCGGCCTTGCGACAGTCGGCGACTTCCGCTTCGGGCCGTTCGGCGGGCAGATGCTCGTGGGCGAGTTTCAGAACGCCAGCGTCGTGCGCGTGGCGCTGGAGAAGGTGAACGGCCAGTGGCAGGGCGCGGTGCTGCCGTTCGTGAAGGGCTTCGCGTCCGGCGTGAACCGGCTCGCCTACGGGCCGGACAGCCGGCTCTACGTGGGCGGGCTGCGCTTCGGGCACTGGACGAGCATCGCGCCGCAGCCGCACTCGCTGGACCGCGTGAAGTTCTCCGGGCGCGTGCCCTTCGAGTTCAAGACCGTGGCCGCGCGCACGAACGGCTTCGAGGTGGCCTTCACGCAGCCGGTGGACGCCAAGCTCGCCGGCGACGCCGAGAACTGGGACGCGACGCAATACACCTACGCCTACGACGGCAAACACAACGCGCCCGAGAAGGACCGCGACGAGAAAATCCCCGGCCCGCCCGTGCGCGTGCTGAAGGCCGAGGTCGCCGCCGACAAGCTCACCGTGCGCCTGACGCTGGAGGGCCAGAAGCCGCGCCACGTCATCATGCTGCGAGCACTGGGATTGAAGAACCATCGCGGCGACGCGCTGCGGAATGACACGCTGCACTACACGCTGAATCAGGTGCCGAAGGAGTGATGCGACATGATTCCCGTTATCCAAGGAATTCTTTTGGCGACTTTTGTGGTGTTGGCCCCAATAGCCATTAGCGGATGGGTTAGCTCCCGCCGGCGCAAGCGGCTCGCCATTAGGCTTCGTTCCATGAACTGCCCGAAGTGTGGCCAGCTTTATGGAGAAGATGTCGCTAGCAGGCTCCGGCATTGCGGGTATCACTGGAACCCAGCTCCGGGATACTCCGTTTCGCGGCTGAAGTTACCCCACCAGACTCTCCTGTTGGCTTGTTTGAATTGCGCAACTGAAGTTGAGTTTTGGCCGGATGGCAGACCCTTCGAAAAGCCGAAGGAGGGCCTCAGAGCATTCACTCGATTCACGCGGCTTTCTTAGCCAGCCCCGACGGATGTGTCCCGAGAGCAAATCATTCACCTATCCCACCGGCGGCACCTACACCCTCGGCGCGGTCAACGAGCCACCACGTTGCAGCCACGCCGACAAAGGCCACGTGCTCACCCCACCCCGGTAGGGCCGACCTGCCGGTCGGCCATCTCCCGCGTCAGCGAGCGAAGCGATGCGAGCGGCCCCGCCCATGACTTCCAGCCCGCCGAAGAGCGGTGCTGAAGACACCGCAGATTTCCAAAGTCGGCACCATGAAAACGAATCTCCTTCCCCGCCTTGGCCTCGCCCTCGTTATCGTCGCCGGTGTCGGTCTGGTTCCCGCACAAGACGAAAAACCCGCGAACACCGTGGCTGTCGAAGTCCCCGCCGCCGTGAAGACCGCGCTTCAGAAGGAAGCCGAGGGCGGGCGCATCGTTGAACTGGGCCGCGTGAACGAGGACGGCCGCCAGCAATACGAGGCGACGGTCAGCCACAAGGGTTTGGAATACCGCGTTCGCATCAACCTGCGGGGCATCGTCCTGCGCGTGGAGTTGAAGGACTACAACGACGCGGAGGACCAGAGCCTGGCCCAGCTTCGCAGTGCGCGACTCGTTCAAGAGGCTGGCACGCGGCGGCAGCGGCTCTCCGATTCCTTCGAGGCGCGCCTTGACGGCCGGCGCTACGCCATCTCGACCGACGAACAGGGCCGCCCGCTGAAAAAGGAGTTGCAACAGGACGACAACGAAGGGAAGTAGCGCGTAGCAAAGTGGAGCGCAGGTGTCCAACCTGCGCGTTCAACCCTGTCTGACACGCAGGTTGGACACCTGCGCTCCGGTTCTGCCGCTACTTCTTCCTGAGGTAAAGCTCCTCCGCGTTCCACGTCACGCGGTAGCTGCTCAGGACGGTGGGGCGCACGTTGCCGAGGTCCTTGCGGTAGGCGGCGAAGTTGTGCTGCGCGACGGTGTAGATGAACGGCAGCTCGGTGGACATCGTGACCTGCACCTCGTCGAAGAGCTTCCGGCGCTGCGCGTAGTCCAGCGTCTTGAGCTGGTCGTTCATCAGCTTGTCCACGCGGGCTTCCCACGCACTGGCGGGCTGCTTCTGCTGCGGGAACCAGAAGTGGGTGAAGCCGTCGCTCTTGAGCACGTTCAGGCTCGACGCGGGGTCCGTGCCGCCGCCGCCCAGCCCCAGCAGGATGCAGTCGTAGTCGAAGGTGTCGTCAATCTTGCTGACCAGCGCGTTGAAGTCCACGGGGCGGAAGTTGAGCTTGATGCCGAGCTTCTTGAGGTCGGACTGCACGAAGACGGCGACCTTCTCGCGCACATTGTTGCCGACGTTGGTGTTCAGCTCGAACTCCAGCGCGTTGCCCTGCGCGTCCTCCAGCGTGCCGTCGCCGTTGCGGTCCTCGATGCCGATTTCCTTGAGCAAGGCGCGGGCGCGGGCGGGGTCAAAGGCATACTGCGGCACGGCATTGTTGTGCCAGCGCTTGAGCGCGGTGGAGACGTAGCCGTGGGCCAGGTCCGCACGGCTGGCGTAGATGCTCTTGATGATGCTGGGCCGGTCAATCGCGTGCTGCATCGCCTGGCGGAACTTGGGATTCCCGAACCAGCGCATCTTTTTCGCGTCCACGAGCGGCTTGGCGACGACGGTCGCGGCGTTCGCCGGGTCTTTGATGGTGAGCGTCGCGCCGTCGAACTTCACGGTGATGGGAAGCGCCGCGCCGGGCGTGATGATGATGGTCTTCTTCTGCTCCGGCCCGGCACCGACCTTCAGGCTCACGTCGAGCGCGCCCACGAAGACGCGCTTGAGGTCGGGCAGTTTCTGGAGCTTGCGCTTCTCGACGACGACCTCGGCCCCGGGCACGTCCACGGAGAACTGAAGCTGCGTGGCGGCGTTGGTGTTCAGGTTGAACCAGAAGAACGCGCGCTCCGGCCCGACGCCGAGGGACTCCAGCTTGAACTTGCCGGCGTCCGCCCCGGCCTTGAAGCGCTCGAACTCGTCCGGCCGCACGTTCTCGTGGATGTCGCTCTCGCCGGCGAGGAAGCGCAGCGACATCGCGCTCATGTCCGGCACGACGCTGTAGATGAGGTTGTCGAGGTAAGGGAGCTGCGTGCCGGCCTTGTCCTGCACATGGAAGAGCGGGTTGCGCTCGAGCAGCGTGAACTCGCCGGCCTTGTATTGCTTGAGCTTGTAGGGGCCGCTGCCCACGAGCTGGTCGGGCGGCGTGTTGATGCCGTAGGCGGACTCGAATTTCTTCTCCGCCACCGCCTGCGCGAGCTTGTGCTTCGGGAGGATGGAGACGCTGCCGAAGTATTCGAGGAACGGCGCGTAGATGTCCGGCGTGATGACGCGCACGGTGTGGTCGTCCACCTTGCTCACCGCGAAAATCTTCCCGTCAATCGTGAACAGGTCGCGCGTGACGTTGATGATGTGCGGATTGTAAATCACGTCGTTCCAGGTGAAGACCACATCGTCCGCCGTGAGCGGCTGGCCGTCGCTCCACTTCACTCCTTTGCGCAGTTTGAACGTCCAGGTCATCCCGTCCGGCTCGACCGTCCACGCGTGCGCAAGGCCGGGCTTCACCTGCTCCGTCTGCCAGTCGAACTCGACCAGCGCGATGAACAGCAGCCGGATGATGTCGCGCGAGGAGGACTCGTTTTCGGTGATGGGGTTGAAGGTCTTCGGGTCGCCGAAGGTGGCGATGACCAGCCGCCCGCCGCGCGTGCCCGGCTCGCAGTCGGTGATTTGCGGCGGGTCGGCCAGCGCCTTGCCGGTGGCCGGAGCGCCGGGCTTGCCGCCGGGCGGGGCGGCCTCCTCCTTCTTGCAACCGGTGAACAGCAGCGTCGCCACGGCGGCGACCCCAAGGCAGAGCGAACTGCTTTTCAAGCGTGTCATGTCGGGAGATTTCCACCCACCGCCGGGCGAGTCGAGGAAACAAGCTGCTTTTGGCTTGAGGCGGACGCGCCTTGGCTCACGATGCGCCAACTCATCCACGGAACATCCCATGCGCATCGAACTTCGCGGCGTTCTCAAGGACTACGGCGGCACCCGCGCGCTGGATCATGTGAAGCTCGAGTTCGCGCCCGGCCAGATTGTCGCGCTGCTCGGCGCGAACGGCGCGGGCAAGAGCACCCTGCTCCGTTGCCTCGGCGGCGTCATCGCGCCCAGCAAGGGCGACATTTACTTCGACGACGAACCGTTTCGCCGCGACCGGCTCGACCAACGGCGGCGGTTCGCCTTCCTGCCGGACTTCCCGTTTCTCTTCCCCGAGAAGACGGTGCTGCGAAACATCAGCATCATCCTGCGGCTCTACGAGGCAGACGGTTCCGGCGCGGAGGACCGGGTGCTGGCGCTGCTGCGCGAGTTCGACCTGCTGCCGCTGGCGCAGATGCCCGTGGCGGCACTCTCGCGCGGCCAAAGCTACAAGACCGCGCTCGTCGGGCTTCTGGCCGTGGACCCGGACCTGTGGCTGCTGGACGAGCCGTTCGCCTCCGGCATGGACCCGCACGCCATCAACGCGTTCAAGACGCACGCCCGGACCGCCGTGGCGCGGGGGCGCACAGTGATTTACTCGACGCAAATCCTCGAGGTGGCCGAGCGCTTCTGCGACCGCGCGTGCGTGATTCAGCAGGGGGAAATCCGCGCGTTTGCGTCCGTCACCCAGCTCCGTGAACAAGCGGCGGACAAGGCCAACGTGCTGCAAAGCCTGCTCGACTCGCTCCGGGAGGCGGCCCTGTGACGGAACTGCATTCCCCCGCCTTCGAGGCGCGGGCCGCCGCGCGGGTTCGGGGGACATGTCGCAAGCGCCCGGCGGACTGGCGCATGCACCAGCAGGGCCGGCGGACAGCGCGCGGGACCATGCTGCGCCAACTGGGTGGGTTCATGCTGGCAGCCTTTTTTCCGCTGCTGCCGTTGCTCGTCATGTGGCGGCGGCTGGAGTCATCTGGAGCGCGGCTGGCCCTCGCGTTGTATGCATTGTGGGCGGGAGCCGCGTTCACAAACTTGCTCCGCGCCCGGCTGTTCAGTTCGCCCGACGCGCTGGCATTACGCAACCTGCCCATCGCCGACGCGGACACGTTCGCCTTCCAGTGGCGGCAGACTGTCCTTGGGCAGGCGCTCACCGTGTTGCCGGGGCTGGCGGCGGGGATGGCCATGCTCGCAGCGATGGAAGGCCACACTGGCTGGAAGATGGTTGGCGCGGCAGCGGCGGGCGTGGTCGCGTGGGGCGTGGGCCTCGCGACCGGCCTGTGGGTTGTCCTGCTGGGCTGGAGCCGGGGACTGTTCTGGTTCAGCATCGGGACGGTCGGCCTGCTGCTGCTCGGTTTCATCCCTTGGACCGCGAAGCTCGCCCGGTCCGCGCTCGACGCGGTGGAACCGCTCTTGTCATTGCTCCTGCCCACCGCCTGGCCGGGCCGGTTGCTGGCGGACACGTTGCAGCATGGACCAGGCTTGGCGTTGCTGCTCGCCGTGCCGGCGGTGGCACTCCTTGTTTCTATCAGCATGGCGCGACGGCGGGTGGCCGCGAGCTACGCGCCGGAGGAGCCGATGTTCAGCGTGCCGATGGACGACTTTGACCACGACGAGTGTGAGGCGGCGACCACCGGCCTGCCAGTTCAGCCGGATGTCGTCGCTCCCACCGCGAAGGCCGGCCCGACCGAACTGGAGGACTTCATCCGCAGCCGGGCGTGGCTCGCGGTGGAGGCCTGGCCACCGCGTGGCTGGATTGAGCGGCAGGTGGAACGCTGGCTCACGGCGCGCGAACGGACACTGGCGGAGGTGATGATGCCCGGGCCTCCAGACTGGTCGAGGAACTGGGTGTGGGGCGCGAAGGGCCTGGTGTTCAGCATCTGCGTCGGCCTTGGGCTGGAGGTGTTGAAGGTCGAGTGGTTCTGGCTGGCCTACCTCATCGGCGGTGGCGCAGCAGCCCTCGCGGTGTTGCCGATTGGCAGCGGTCTGGGCCGCGCGTGCGGGCCGTATTGGGCCGGCGGCGCGACGTTCACTTTCCACGCCGGCTTTCCGCTGGCCTACCGAGAGTTCACGCGTCTGGCGTGGAAGATTGCGACGGTGCGGGCCGTCGCGGCGCTGCCGCTGGCGCTGGCCTTCGCCACCTTTCTGTTCCTCAAATACGGCGGCCCGCATGACCCGTGGTGGGCCGGGCCGCTCCAAGGGGTGCGCGTGGTCTGGTTTTTCTGGGCGTTGCGCCCCTTGCTGGCGGCCACGCGCTGGTCCACCGGAACGAACGACACGCACCGGATGAGCCTCTGGGCGCTGGTGGTGCTGGCTGGCGCGCTGCCGGCCTATGTGGTGTTCGGCGTGGCCGGGTTGATCGCGGTCTTCGCGCCGCATTGGAGCGCGGTGCCGGCGGGCCTGCTGGCGATGGGCGCGTCGTTTGGGTTCCAGTGGTTCTACGGCCGGCTGGTGGCGCGCAACCGGTTCGATTACACGCCTTCCAAGTCCCAGTCCGAGGCGTGGGACGGCGGCTGGAAAGTTTGAACTTTGCGCCGCGCCGCGCAGTCCGCACCCTCGCGCAAACACATGGGCACGTTCATCCTGAAACGCCTGCTGCACATGATTCCGATTCTGCTCGGGGTCTCGTTGCTGACGTTCCTGCTCATGTCGCTCACGCCCGGCGGCTACCTGCAAAGCCTCAAGCAGAACCCGCAAATCTCCCCCGAGACGGTCGAGAAGCTCCTCGCCAAGTTCCACTTGGACAAGCCGTGGTATGTCCAATACGTCCACTGGCTCAAGAACGTCGCCACCGGGGATTTCGGCTACTCCATCCAATACAAAATCTCCGCGACCGACCTCATCCTGGCGCGGCTCTGGAACACCTTTCTGCTGTCGTTCTTCGCCACGGTGGTCGCGTGGTGCATCGCCGTGCCGCTGGGCATCTGGGCGGCGGTGAACAAGGATTCGCTCGTGGACCGCGCGTGTTCGCTCATCGCGTTCGTCGGGCTGTCCATCCCGGAAATCCTGCTCGCGCTGCTCGCGCTGATGTTCGCGGCGGCCACGGGTTGGTTCCCCATCGGCGGCGCGCAAGGCTCGCTCTACGACCTGATGTCGCCGACCGAGCGGTTCTGGAACCGCGCGCATCATCTAGTGCTGCCGGTGCTGGTGCTGGCGGCCAGCTCGCTCGCCGGCATCATGCGCCAGATGCGCTCGAACCTCCTCGACACCCTCCGCGCCGACTACGTCACCGCCGCGCGCGCCAAGGGCCTCGGCGAGGGCTGGGTCATCTACAAGCACGCGCTCCGCAACGCCATCAACCCGTTGCTGACCATCTTCGGCTACTCGCTGGCGGGCCTGCTCTCCGGCGCGTTCATTGTCGAGAACATCATGGCGTGGCCTGGCCTGGGCCGCCTGACCATCGAGGCTTACACCGCGAAGGACTCGATGCTCGTGGTGGACTCCGTGGTCATGGCCACGGCGCTGCTCATCGTCGGCAACTTCGTCGCGGACGTGATGCTGGCGTGGAGCGACCCGCGGATTCGTTTGAAGGAATGATACGCAACCAAGGCCCAATGAACGACGCAACGACCAAGACCCGCGTGGCGCGACCAGTGGATGGAACCGCTCCTTGCTATTGGCCGGAAGAAGCCACGCCGTTCCCGTGGACTTCGACCCGGGCGATTAAAGGCACGTCCAGCAGTTCAAACCCGTTGTCGTCCCGGTGCAGGATTATGAGCGTGCCGCCGGCTCCAGTGAGGAAGGCGAACTCGGGATGCGAAATGGGATACGCCTTGCCGTCGGCGTGGACGGTGATGGGGCGGGTCGCGGAGGAGCGGAGGAGCGGTCTGAGTTCGTCTGCCGTCATGCCCTGTATATCGGCGAAAGCCGGGCGTGGTTCAAGCCGGCAATTGGGCCAGCCCCGAAATTCGGGGGTTGGAGCTTCCGCGACCACATGAGCGAACCCGTCGCCAACTTCCCGCTCTCGCCGCGCCAGCTTTTCTGGAAGCGCCTCCGCGCCCGGCGTTCGGCGATGGCGGGCGGTGTCATCCTCGCGGTGCTCTACCTCATGGCGCTGCTCGCCGGCTTCGTCGCGCCGTATCACTACGAGAGCGACGACCGCGACCGCTTCTTCCACCCGCCGATTCTCCCGAAGCTCGACGGCCTGCGGTTGGTCGTCCCGCGTTGGGAACAGAAGACGGGACAGTTCAAGTATGCGCCCATCCCCGGCGACACCAAGCCAGTCCGCTTCTTCGTGCAGGGCGACAAATACAAGCTGTTCGCCCTCATCCCGTGCGAGACGCACTTCTTCGGCACCGGCGAGAAGAGCCACCCCATCTACCTGTTCGGCACGGACCAGTTCGGGCGCGACGTCTTCTCGCGCATCCTCTACGGCTCGCAAATTTCCCTGAGCATCGGCCTCATCGGCATCACGCTCTCGTTCAGCTTCGGGATGCTCAACGGCGGCATCTCCGGCTACTTCGGCGGGCGCATTGACACGAGCATCATGCGCGTGTGCGAACTCATCATGTCCATCCCGTCGCTCTACCTCATCCTCGCGCTGCGCAACACCTTTCCCTCGAACATCTCCTCCACGCAGGCCTACGCGATGATCATCGTCATCCTCAGCTTCATCGGCTGGGCGAGCATGGCGCGCGTGGTGCGCGGCATGGCGTTGAGCCTGCGCGAGCGGCAATTCGTCCTCGCCGCGCGCGCGCTGGGCGCGACCCCGTGGCGCATCATCACGCGGCATATTCTCCCGAGCACGTTTAGCTACGTCATCGTGGCCGCGACCCTGAGCGTGCCTTACTACATCCTCGGCGAAGTCGTCCTGAGCTACCTCGCCGTGGGCATCCAGGAACCGCAGGCGAGCTGGGGCAACATGCTCACCGCCGCGCAGAACACCGAGCATCTCCGCAGCTACCCGTGGCTGCTCGCGCCCGGCGCGGCCATCTTCATC
This sequence comes from Limisphaerales bacterium, assembly GCA_009773355.1. Taxonomy (GTDB): domain Bacteria; phylum Verrucomicrobiota; class Verrucomicrobiia; order Limisphaerales; family SXTU01; genus SXTU01. The sequence continues at coordinate 6,367 of WRPG01000004.1, read as the reverse complement.
ACCGTTCTGGCTTTCAACTTCCTCGGCGACGGCTTACGAGATGCGGCGGACACCAAAAGCTCATGAGAACGAGATGTTACGCATTACGCATTACGTTTTATGCCACCCACTGAACATCGCGTAATGCGTAATGCGTAAAACGTAAGCTTTCCCCCATGCTCCTCCTCGACATCCGCAACCTCCAGCTCGAATTCGGCGCCGGCCAGGACGCCCTGCGCGCCGTGGACGGCGTGTCTTTCACCATCGCGGAGGGCGAGACGCTCTGCCTCGTCGGTGAGAGCGGCTGCGGCAAGAGCGTTTCCGCCCTCTCCATCGCGCGCCTCGTGCCCACGCCGCCCGCGCGCTACGTCGGCGGCGAGATTCTCCTGAATGGCCGCGACGTGCTGAAGATGGACCAGCGTGAACTGCGCTCCATCCGCGGCGGCGTGGTCAGCTACGTCTTCCAGGAGCCGAGCGCCTCGCTCAACCCCGTCTTCCGCGTCGGCAACCAGATCAAGGAATCGCTCAAGCTCCACCGCCCGCAGTTCGCCACCGACGACGAGGTCATCCGCCTGCTGAAACTCGTCGGCATCCCCGCGCCCGAATCCCGCATCCGCGACTACCCGCACCAAATGTCCGGCGGCATGCAGCAGCGCGTGATGATTGCGATGGCGCTGGCCAGCGAGCCCAAGCTCCTCGTGGCCGACGAGCCGACCACCGCGCTGGACGTGACCATCCAGGCGCAGATCCTCGAGCTGCTCCGCGAGCTCAAGCAGCGCCTGCGCATGAGCATCCTGCTCATCACGCACAACCTCGGCATCGTGGGCGACATCGCCGACCGCGTGGCCGTGATGTATGCCGGGCAGATTGTCGAGTTGTCCCCCGCGCGCGCCCTGCTCCAACGCCCGCTGCACCCCTACACGCAGGCGTTGATGAACTCCGTGCCGCAGCTCGGCCACGAGCTGGAGCGCCTCCAGGCCATCCCCGGCAACGTGCCCAACCTCGGCCAGTTCCCCAGCGGCTGCCGCTTCCACCCGCGCTGCCCCAAGGCGCAAAGCGACTGCTCGCAGAAAGCGCCGGAGCTGGTGGAGATGGAGCCGGGCCGGTGGGTGCGGTGTCCATGGTGGAAATGACACGCTGGACAAAGGGACATTCGCGAAACGCCGCCCAAAGAAGTGGATCACCGCTGAACATGAGTGCGATTCGAGGCAATACTGACTTTGAATATGATTTGGCAATTCGCCAAAACAATGTTCGTCGGCTTCAGACATTGAAACGTCACGGCATCCCACCGTGTGAAGCGGCAGTTCTCCTCGCTCTGAAGAACAAACACCCAGGACTGGTTCCGCTTTTGGTCGAGGCCGGAGCAAATGTTGATTGGAAAAGTCCATATCCTTACCGAGCTACTGCCCTCGGCTTCGCAGTTGGATACTGTGAAGACGCGGTCGTGAAAATGCTTCTGGAAGTAGGTGCGGACCCGAATCTTGATGGAATAGCAATGCGGCCCTTGGTCAGCGCAGCGACAGATGGCAAACTTCTCGTTACGCGCTATCTGCTTCAGCATGGCGCGGACGCAAACGGGCAAAATCCCGACACTGGACTAACGGCGCTCATCCAAGCGGTCACATACGATTACACTGAGATCACCGAGCTTCTCCTTGATGCGGGCGCAGATCCGCACCACCGAGGACCGCTCAAATTCTCTGCACTTGAGGTCGCCGAGAAGGAAGGCAAAGCCGAGCTTGCCAGTTTGTTGCGAGCATCTGGGCGAACGAAGTCTAAATCAGTTTCTACATCGCCGAGACGCCGCAAAAGCCGCTTGCCTCGAAAGCAGGATGCCGTCTGAACGTCCATTCGCCTGCCCCCATTCGTTTGCGAATCGCTTCCGCCACACGAATGTGAGCAACCGAATGACCGAGCTGGAGAGCAGCCTTGCGAAGCAAACGCACGACGGCTCATAGTTTCCCACATGCGCAACGCCCAACTGCTTAAACGCATCACGCTTGAGCCGGGCAAATGCGGCGGCAGGCCGTGCGTTCGCGGCCAGCGAATGCGCGTGAAGGACGTATTGGAGCTCCTCAGCGCCGGGGCCAGCCACGACGAGATTCTCGCCGACTACCCCTTCCTTGAGTGCGACGACGTCCTTGCCTGCATTGAGTTTGCCGCCCGCCAGGCCGACCATCTGGTGCTCGCTCCGACATGAACCTCCTCGAAGTCCGCAATCTCAAAGTCCACTTCCCGGTCAAGCACGGGGTCTTCAGCCGCGTCAACGCGTGGGTGAAGGCCGTGGATGACGTGAGCCTCACCGTCGCGCCGGGCGAGACCGTCGGCCTCGTGGGCGAGAGCGGCTGCGGCAAGACCACGCTGGGCCGCGCCATCATCCGCCTGCTGGAGCCGACCGCCGGCAGCGTCACCTTCGAGGGCGAGGACATCACCACGCTGGAGGGCGCGGCGCTCCGCGAGCGGCGGCGGCGCTTCCAGATGATTTTCCAGGACCCCGTCGGCTCGCTGAACCCGCGCATGACCGTCGGCCAGATCATCGGCGAGGCGCTGGACATTCACCGGCTCGCGGCGGACGAGCAGGCGCGGGAGGCGCGCATCGGCAAGCTGCTGGAGGACGTGGGGCTGAACCCGCAGCACGCGCAGCGTTACCCGCACGAGTTCAGCGGCGGCCAGAGGCAGCGCATCGGCATCGCCCGTGCGCTGGCCGTGGAGCCGAAGTTGATTGTCTGCGACGAGCCGGTCAGCGCGCTCGACGTCTCGGTGCAGGCGCAAATCATCAACCTCCTGCAAGACCTCCAGCGCGAGCACGGGCTGGCCTACCTTTTCATCGCGCACGACCTCGCGGTGGTGGAGCACATCAGCCATCGCGTGGTCGTGATGTATCTCGGCAAGGTCGTCGAGAGCGCCGAGTCGAAGGCCATCATCAACGCGCCGAAGCATCCCTACACGCAGGCGCTGCTCTCCGCCGTGCCCGTGGTGGACCCCGACTCGAAACGCCAGCGCATCGTGTTGCCCGGCGACGTGCCCTCGCCCATCAATCCGCCCAGCGGCTGCCCCTTCCACCCGCGCTGTCCCGTGGCCGAGGCACGGTGCAAGACGGAGGTGCCGGCGTTGCGCGAGGTCGCGGCCGGGCATTTCGCGGCGTGCCACCTGGCGAAGTGAGTTGGGGAGAAGTGTTCAGTAATCAGTGTTCAGTCAGACCGAGCGTGCGGAACATCACATTGAACACTGAATAGTCTCCCAAGCATGGCGAACAAAGAACGCACCGGAATAGGCTGGAGGCGCAAGTGGCTGCCCATCCTCGCGCTCGTGCTCATCGCGGACGCGGTCGGTGGCTGGTTCTACTATCGCTGGCGGCGCGAGCACAGCCAGGACGCGGTCATCCGCGCCGCCGCCGCGCGCTACGCGGTGGACGGCGCGCTGGTGAAGGCCGTCGTGTGGCGCGAGAGCTGGTTCGATCCGATGGCGCGCGGCAAGGCGGGTGAAATCGGCCTCATGCAAATCCGAGAGCCGGCCGCGCGCGAATGGGCCGAGGCCGAGCGACTCGCCGGCTTTCAGCACGAGCACATCCTCGACCCCGGCTCGAACACCCTCGCCGGTGCTTGGTATCTTGCGAAGCTGCTCCGCCGCTACCCGCAGTGCGACGACCCCGTGCCCTACGCGCTTGCCGACTACAACGCCGGGCGCGGCAATGTGCTGAAGTGGAACCAGGGCGCGGCGGCCACGAACAGCCAGCAGTTCCTCGCGCAGATGACCTTCCCCGGCACCCGCCGATACATTGAGACCGTGATGCAGCGACGCGAGCGCTATCGCGATGAGTTTCCTACCGTCCCGCCTGCCAATTGACCAAGCACGCCATGAAGACGAATTCCAAAACAGTCCGCCGCAAGTCACCCCACATGGTCAGGACAAGGCGCGCCGGCCTCATCGGCCTCGGGCTGATGGGGGCCGCCTTTGCGCAACGGCTGCGGGCCGCCGGCTGGGAGGTGCTCGGCTTCGATCTCTCGCCCGCCTGCCGCCGGCGCGCCCGCAGCCTCGGCGTGCAACTCGCGCGCGACGCGGCGGAAGTTTTCGCCGGCTGCGACCGCGTGGTGTTGAGCCTGCCGACCCTGCGGGAGACGGAAACCGTCCTTGCCGAAGCGAAGCGCGCCCTGCGGCCCGGCCATCTGCTCCTGGACACGACCACCGGCGAACCTGCGCAGACCGTGGCCATCCATCGCCGGCTTGCCGCGCGTGGCGTCCGCTATCTCGACACCACCATCTCCGGCAACAGCGGGCAGGTGGCGGCGGGGGACGACGTGCTCACGATGGTGGGCGGGGACGCGGACGCCTTCGCCGCCGCGCGCGGGCTGTTGCGCGCGCTCACGCCACGGGTGCGGCACGTCGGCCCCAGCGGCAGCGGCGCGCGGATGAAGCTGGTGACGAACCTCGTGCTGGGCCTGAACCGCGCCGCGCTGGCGGAGGGGCTGTGCTTCGCGGAACGGCTCGGCTTCACCCGCCGCGCCGCGCTCGAAGTGCTGCTGGCCAGCAAGGCTTACTCGACCATCATGGACACCAAAGGCGAGAAGATGGTCACGGAGGACTTCACGCCGCAGGCCCGGCTTTCGCAGCACTTGAAGGACGTTCGCCTCATGCTGAAGGCCGCGCGGGCCGCACGCTTCCGGCTGCCCTTCACGCGCGTCCACCGGCAGCTCCTCGAAGCCGCCGAGCGGGCTGGCCTGGGCGCGCTGGACAACAGCGCGCTCATCAAGGTGCTGGCGGGCAGCACAAAGAAGCGGTAGTCGCGGGCTTCAGCCTGCGCTTCGAGATGACAACCGGTGCGCAACCTGAAGGTTGCGACTACCCCAGCTTCTGCCGCAGCGTCTCGGCGATCTGGAGGAACGCCTTGCCCTGCGGGTCCGCCGGGTGGGAGATGACGACGGGGATGCCCTTGTCGCCGCCCTCGCGGATTTCGATGTAGAGCGGGACTTCGCCGAGGAAGGGGATTTCCTGCCGCTCGGCTTCGGCGCGGCCGCCGCCGTGACCGAAGATTTCCACGCGCTGGCCGCCGGGGGCGATGAAATAACTCATGTTCTCCACGATGCCCAGGAGCGGGACGTTCACCTTCTCGAACATCGCGATGCCCTTGCGCACGACGCCGAGCGAGGCCTCCTGCGGAGTGGTGACGATGACGCCGCCGTCCAGCGGCACGGTCTGGCAGAGGGAGAGCTGGGCGTCGCCGGTGCCAGGCGGGAGGTCCACGAGGAGGTAGTCGAGCTGGCCCCACTCCACCTGCGTGATGAACTGCTGGATGGTCTTCTGAATCATCGGGCCGCGCCAGATGACCGGCTGGTCGTCGGTGAGGAGGAAACCCATGCTCATCAGCTTCACGCCGTGGTTGCTGGGCGGGATGAGCTTCTCGTCGTCGCTCACCACGGGCCGCTGGTGGATGCCCATCATGAGCGGGATGCTGGGGCCGTAGATGTCGCAGTCCAGCAGGCCGACGCGTGCGCCGAGGTGGTTGAGGGCGCAGGCGAGGTTCACGGAGCAGGTGGACTTGCCCACGCCGCCCTTGCCGCTGGCCACAGCGATGATGCGCTTGATGCCGGGAACTTTGTTCTGATTTTGGAACGCGTTGCCACCGGCGGGCGCGGCTCCGGGCGCGGGGCCGGCGGGCTGCTTCATCTCGACGAAGACGTGGGTGACGCCGGGCTGGCCGCGCAGGACGTTCTCGCACTCGGCCTTGATGATCTTGGCGGCGTCGGGGTTGGGCGAGGTGAGTTCGAGCCGGACGTTCACCGCGCCGCCATTGACGGCGACGTGCTTGACGAGGCCGAAGGAGACGATGTCACGCGAGTAGCCGGGATATTTCACGGCCTTGAGCGCGTCGAGGATGGCTTCTTGAGTCAGCATGGGTTTCAAACGCTTTCCGAAAGCAGGGCGGAATGTCGGCGGTGGCGCGGGCTTTGGCAAACCCGCAGTTCGGCCCGGCGACGGATGGGGCGCAGCCGATGGGCAAACCCGCCAGAGCCGCGCTGGCCGCCGTGATGCGAAAGCTCCGGTTGCAGATGAATCACGAACTCAAACCCGCTTGAAACAGTGCTTGTTTTAGCACCCCGTTGCTCCCCTTCTTCTAAACGGATCGTCCGTTCTGCGCGCTTGACAGGGAACGGTTTTAGGCGGACAAATTTTGCGCACCATGAAAGTCACCAATGCCAGCCAGCTTTCTCGGCGCGCAATTTTTGCGCGAGGCTTCACCCTCATCGAACTGCTCGTCGTCATCGCCATCATAGCGATTCTCGCGGGGATGCTCCTGCCGGTGCTCTCGAAGGCCAAGCTCAAGGGCAGCATGACCAAATGCACCAACAACCTCAAACAGCTCGGCCTCGCGTGGGTGCTTTACTCT
>WRPG01000064.1 GCA_009773355.1 Limisphaerales bacterium | reverse complement strand
TTCGCGTTGTTGTCGGCGTCCGGGCTGTTGCCGCCCGTGCCCGCGTCCGGCGCGGCGAAGCGCGCGGAGTGGACGCCGGGCGCGCCGCCGAGCGCGTCCACTTCCAGGCCGGAGTCGTCGGCGAGGACAAACAACCTGCCGCTGGTTTCCGGCGGGCGCGGCGACAGCGCGCGCGCGACGGTCTCGGCCTTCTTCACGGCGTTGCCGGCGAACGTGGGCGCGTCCTCGACGACGGGCGGCAGATCCCCCGCGTCCGCGAGGCTCAGGCAGCGGAAGCCGGGGCCGAGGATGGCGGCGATTTCCCCCACCTTGTGCGCGTTGCGCGTGGCGATGAGCAGCGTCGTCACGGCGCCCACTGGTAGTCCGGCGAGTCGGGATAGTTCGGCTCGCCCGGCACGGCCACGCGATGAAAGCCCGCGTGCCCGTCGAGGAAGGTGTAGTTGGCCTTCAGCTCCTTGCCCTCGACGTGCCAGAACTCGCCCCGGTTCGTCACCGCGCCGGACGCGGCGAAGTTGAACGCCACGTTGTCGGCAAAGATGATCGTGGAACTGGGCTTGTTCGCCTTGTCCACATGGAACTTGGTCTGGCCCGCCACGCTGAACGTCGCCACGCTCGCCGGGTTGCGGTAGTTGATCATGTAGGAGTTGCCGAAGTCGCGATACACGCTGGGCGTGGCCGGCAGCGTGCCGAAGGCGACGTGGCCCTTGTCGCTCGGGCACTGGGCGATGGGCACCTCGGCGTTCGCCGAGTAGGGGCCGCCGTTGTAACGGTTGAGCCAGCGCTGCGGGTCGTCGGCGGGCACGTTGTAGGGCGCGAGGGCCAGCGCGCCGCGCTTGCCGGCGAAGGTGATCGTCGAAAGCCCCGTGCCCGCCGGGAAGTAACCCTCGTTGTCATCCGCGTAGAGGCGGAAGGCCAGGCCGAACTGCTTGAGGTTGCTCGTGCACTTGATCCGCTTGGCGCGTTCCTTCGCCTTGCCCAGCGCCGGCAGCAGCATGCCCGCGAGTATCGCGATGATCGCGATGACCACCAGCAGTTCAATCAAGGTGAAGCCATCACGGGCTTGGCGCTTCGCGGACTCGTTCATGTGGTGCGCTGGCAATACGCCCGCATCGCAGGACTGTCAACCGCCCCGCAGCCCTTCGGAGCGCGGTCCTCCGGGCGCATGGCCCGCTTGCCTCGAGTCCCGCGTCCCGCCAAGCTCCGCCCATGAAATACCGCCGCTTTGGGAAGACCGAGTTGCAGATGCCCGTCTTCTCCTGCGGCGGCATGCGCTACCAGCACAAGTGGCAGGACGTGCCCCCCAACGAAGTCCCCAAGGACGGCCAGGCCAACCTCGAAGCCACCATCCACCGCGCCCTCGAACTCGGCATCAACCACATCGAGACCGCGCGCGGCTACGGCTCCAGCGAGATGCAGCTCGGCTGGGTGCTCCCGCAAATCAAGCGCGACAAGCTCATCGTCCAGACCAAGGTCGCCCCCTTCGCCACGCCCGAGGAATTCCTCCGCACCTTCGACCAGTCCATGAAGCACCTGCGGCTCGACCATGTGGACCTCCTCTCGCTCCACGGCGTCAACAACCGCCAGCTCCTCGACTGGTCCCTGCGCAAGGGCGGCTGCCTCGAAGCCGCGCGCCGGCTCCAGCGCGAGGGCCGCTGCCGCCACGTCGGCTTCAGCACCCACGCCACCACCGACGTCATCCTCGACGCCGTCAACTCCGGCGGCTTCGACTACTTCAACGTCCACTGGTATTTCGTCAACGACCTCAACTGGGCCGCCATCGAGGCCGCCACGCGCCTCGACATGGGCGTCTTCATCATCAGCCCCAACGACAAGGGCGGGAAACTCTACGCCCCGCCGCCCAAGCTCGTGGACCTCTGCGCCCCGCTCACCCCCATGCAGTTCAACTCCCTCTACTGCCTCGCCCGCCCGCAAGTCCACACCCTCAGTTGCGGCGCGGCGAAACCCTCCGACTTCGACGACCACGTCGCCGGCCTCGCGCACTACGACCGCGCGGCGGAAGTCATCGCCCCCATCGAGGCCCGGCTGCGCGCCGAGATGCTCCGCGTGCTGGGCGACGACTGGTGCCGCCGCTGGTTCGAGGGCCTGCCGCACTACGTAGATGTGCCTGACGAAATCAACGTGAGCGAAATCCTCCGCCTCTGGACCTACGCCAAGTCCCTCGACCTCGTGGACTGGGGGAAGATGCGCTACAACCTGCTGGGCCAGGCCGACCACTGGTTCCCCGGTCACAACGCCGCGAGCTTCGACGAGCGCCGGCTGCTGGACACCGTGCGGCGCAGCCCCTTCGCCGCGCGCATCCCGGAAATCCTCCGCGAAGCCCACGCGATGATGTTCGAGGCCCCGGTGAAGCGGTTGAGCCAGAGCTGACGAACCAAGCTCAGCCACGCCGGGTCAAGAGGCATGAGCCGCGCAGCGGAACTAGTGACGCTCCCCGGCATTGGCTGGAGCGATTTGTTAGCCTGCACGGTTTTCATGGATCATCAAAGCCTATACAGCGGACTCTCCAGCCGCTTGCGATCTCGTGAATCTCATAACCGACAGCGCACCCGCCGATTGTGCCGTTTCCGGGATTGTAGATACCAAGCATCGCTCCTTGCTTAGGTTTTTCATCCGAGACAGACCTAAACTCGTCCTTTGGAGGGGGGCTATCAACCCACAGGCCAGAAAATACAATCGTAAGGTGGCTTCCTGGCACAGGCCTAGGTAAGGTCTCATGTTTTCGTGGTAAAGGGAGAAATCTGTAGCCTGGAACGGACGGTTTGTAACCAGCAGGAAAACGGGTGTATCTCACCGTCCGGTTGGTCACTCCTCCGTAAAACTGAATCATAGGTGCAAGCTCCTTGCTGGTCAGGGCGTCACCAAGAATAGCATCGAGAATTGCAGCATCGCGTCTTTCTGTATTTGTCTTGTTTGAGACCTCCGGGCTATGCGCACACGAGCAGAGCGCAACACAAAGCAAAGCAAATATGACCTTTGGTATCCTCATTGCGTGCGATGTAGGCTAACAGGTAATGGGCGTCCCAATTGACGTCTTTGGTTGCGGCATGGGACAGGCTGAAACTGGGGAGGTGGATTGTCGAGCGGGAATGGGGCCGGTAAGGGGCGCATCGCAGTTGCTTGCCGGGCAGAGGGAGAGCGGTGCATTCGCAGCCGATGAGACTCCGGACGTCTTCACCCTCACCCCGGCCCGCTCCCTCCGAGGGAGCGGGAGGCGCTTCGACGCCCGCTCGTGCCACCACCGCCGCCCGTAGTCGCAGGCTTCAGCCTGCGCGTCAGGGCCACCGAGCCCGAAGCGCAACCTAAAGGTTGCGACTACGAACGCGCGGTCTGCGGGCTTCCCTCTCCCAGCGGACCCGGGCCGGGGTGAGGGAGAACGGCCACTGCGCTCCGGCTCCCTCTCCCTTACTCGGAGGAGGGGAGAGGGTTGGGGAGAGAATCCACGAGCCGCGAAGGCTCGCGATTTGGGCCCATGAACCGCGCGCCAGCGTCTTGGAGTGCGGCAGTCCTCTGCCGCTTTCGGGCACGGCACGGCCAACCAAAAGCGCCAGAGGACTGGCGCAGTCCAAAACCTCGCGGCCTGGCGGGAGGTTCATGGGTAAGGGGCTGCCTTGGCTGGTAGGAGCCGACGTGAGGAGGCTCTGACTGGGTTCCGCATTCCGCACTCGGCAGTCGGCATTTGAAGTGAGACTCCTCACGTCGTCTCCTACGGGGAGAAACCCCTCATCCGGCCTGCGGCCACCTTCTCCCCTCCGCCAAGGAAGGGAGAAGGCGCGCGTCGCGGCGTCCGGTTTGCGTTCCACCATCTGGCACCGGGAGTTGGTATGAGCTGTGCCATGCCAGACATTGACGATGGTCTGCTTTACCTTAACAACGGCTTACCTTGCCTAGACAACGGCCTACTTTACATTGGAGAAGGCCTACTTTGCCTTGGAGAAGGCTTACTTTGCCTTGGAGACGGCCTACTTTGCCTTGGAGATGGCTTACCTTGCCTTGGAGATTGCCTACTTTGGTCATTTTCACGGTTTTGATGGTTAGTTATGAGTCATAATGGCTCAGGCAGGCGATTGTGATGCTCCTGCAGCCGATTGTTGGCATAAAACTAGACCAAGGTTTGTCTCGGTATGCGGCGAGCAGTGTTAGTTAGAGCCATTTCCCCCTTACCCAAGCCCTCTCCCAGCGGACTCGGGCCGGGGTGAGGGAGAACGGCCACGAACGGTCCGCAGGGTGGCAAGCAACCGAGCTGCGCCCTTCCCTCCTGCTCTTAATCCTAATCTTAATCCTGCTCTCCGGTCGGGTGAGGGAGGAGCAGGATTAGGATTAGGAGCAGGAGTAAGAGAAGGCGGGGGAGCCAAAAGACTTTCCCCGTCGCCATTCGCTCCCCACACTCCCCCGCGCATGAACGTGACCGTCCGTGGGCGCACGCGCCACTACCGCACCGTCAGCTTCGAGGCGGCGAAGAACCAAGTCCTGCTCATCGAGCAACGCCTGCTGCCGCATGAGTTCAAGGTCGTCGGCACGCGCGACTTCCGCGCCACCGCCGTCGCCATCCGCGACATGGTCGTGCGCGGCGCGGGAGCCATCGGCGCGACGGCGGCTTACGGCCTGGCGCAGGGCGCGCGGGCGTTTCGCGGCAAGGACCTGGTGAAGTTTCAGGCGCACGTCGGAGCCGTTTTCCAAACGCTGAAGGAAGCCCGCCCCACCGCCGTTGACCCCGTGAACGCGATGCTCGACGTGCGTCGCGCCATGTCCGCCGGCACGACCGTCGCCGAGCAGCAGGCCCTCGCCCTCCGCGCCGCCGAGCACTTCGCGGACGAGGACGTGGCGCATTGCGAAGCCATCGGCCGGCACGGCGCGAAGCTGATTCGCAACGGCATGAGGGTGCTCACGCATTGCAACGCCGGCTGGCTGGCCTTCGTGGACATCGGCAGCGCCACCGCACCGATGTATGCGGCGCAGGCGGCGGGCCGCTCGTTCCACGTCTTCTGCGACGAGACGCGCCCGCGCTCGCAGGGCGCGACGCTCACCGCGTGGGAGCTGGCGCAGCAGGGCGTGGCGCACCAGATCATCGCCGACAACGCCGCCGGCTTCCTCATGTGGCGCGGGGAGATTGACCTCGTCATCGTGGGCAGCGACCGCACGCTGGGCCGCACCGGCGAGGTGGCGAACAAGATTGGCACCTACACCAAGGCCGTGCTGGCGAAGCGCCACGGCATCCCATTCTACGTCGCCATCCCGCGCTCGACGATTGACTGGGAGATGAAGTCGGGGCGGGACATTCCCATCGAGGAGCGGAGTGCGAGTGAGGTGCTGGGGGCGTGGGGCGTGGTCACAAGGCAAAAGGCAAAAGGCAAAAGGCAAAAGGAGGGGGAGCGCGCTTATGTGCGGGTGGCGAATCCGACAAGCGGGGCGCGGAACCCGGGCTTCGATGTCACGCCGCCGGAACTCATCACCGGCATCATCACGCCGGAGGGCATCTTCAAACCCGGCGAGCTGTGGAAGCACCGGCGCAAGCTGGGCGGGCCGAAGTAGGACAGCGCGTCCCGCCTGTCTCTCTGACTTTCAGTTTCCGCTCAAGCGGCTGCTTTCAAATGGAGGTCAGGCAGGATGCGCTGACCTACTTTCTTGGCTCCACAGCCTGCTGTGCTACGCTCTCCGCAACATGACGACTTCGCTGCGCTTCCTCAGTTTGGTTGCCTTGGCTGGCACCCTCGTTCTTTCCTCCGCCCACGCCGCCACCACCGCCACCTTCGCGGGCACCGGACAGGCGGGCTTCTCCGGTGATGGCGGACCTGCCACGGCAGCTCAAATCAACAACCCCTTCGGCGTCGTGCGCGGGCCGGACGGCAACATCTGGTTCTGCGAATACACCGGCCAGCGCGTGCGGAAGGTCACGGCGGACGGGAAGATTCACACCGTCGCGGGCAGCGGCCAGAAGGGTTACTCGGGCGACGGCGGCTCCGCGCTGCAAGCCACGTTCAACCTCCCGCACGAAATCCGTTTCGACAAAGCCGGCGACCTCTACATCGTGGATATGGCGAACCACGCCGTGCGCAAGGTGGACTTGAAGTCGGGCGTCATCACGACCTTCGCGGGCACGGGCAAGGTCGGTTATAGCGGCGACGGCGGCCCGGCGAAGGACGCGACCTTCAAGCAGCCACACAGCATTCAGTTCGACCCCGCCGGCGACCTCTTCATCTGCGATATCGGCAACCACGTCATCCGCAAGGTCGCCATGAAGACCGGCGTCATCAGCACCTTCGCCGGCACGGGCAAGGCCGGCCCGACGCCCGACGGCTCGCCCATCGCCGGCACGCCGCTCAACGGCCCGCGCTCGCTGGACTTCGACGCCGCCGGCAACCTCTGGCTCGCCACGCGCGAGGGCAATCAGGTGTTCAAGTTCGACCTCAAGGCCGGAAAGATTCAGCACATCGCGGGCACGGGGAAAAAAGGCTTCACCGGCCACGGCGGTCCGGCGAAGGAAGCCACTCTCTCCGGCCCCAAGGGCATCGCCGTCGCACCCAACGGCAACGTCTATCTCGCCGACACCGAGAGCCACAGCGTCCGCATGGTGAACGTGAAGAAGGGCACGCTCGAACTCATCGCCGGCACCGGCGAGAAGGGCGACGGCCCCGACGGCGACCCGCTCAAGTGCAAGCTCGCGCGCCTGCACGGCCTGTGGGTGGACAAGGACGGCAGCATCTTCATCGGCGACAGCGAGGCGCACCGCGTCCGCGTAATTCGGCCATGACGTCGCACGGAGGGTGAAGCAGTGGGCGGGCATTGAGCTTGGACCGACGAATTTGGCGGTGGCAAACCCGCGTGCGAACGCTACAACTGCGCATCGCCGTGAACTCGTCGTCCGTCATCCGCCTGCTCGCCTTGCTGCTCGCCGTCTTCGTCCATGCCGGTCGCGCGGCAGCCTTGCCGGAGCCGGTCGCGGTCGAAGGCCAGCCGCTCGCGGCGAACGTGCAACGCGTCGTCGAGGCGCTGGAGTTTCTCGGCGCACCGCTGGCGGCCGGCAATCAGGCCGCGCTGGCCGCCGCCGGCAAAGCCCGCGATGCCGCCAAGCTCCAGCAGTTGCTCGACGCCGAGGTGCTGTTCCTTGTGAACATCAATCCCGAGGCGCGCGTGAAGGTGGCGCGCGGCCCGGCGACGGCGCGCTTGCAGCAGGCGGGCTGGACGCCGGTGCTCGTGAAGGTGGTCAACGAGAGCGGCGGCACGCAGCGGTTGCGCGTGCGCAGCCCGCAGGCGGGGCCGGTCTATGCGGGCGTGGCGAAGTTGAGCATGGATCGGCAGAAGCAGGAGCGGCTGCGCGAGAACGAAAACACCAAGGGTGTCTCTGACCGCTTCCTCGAAGCCGAGATGTTCACGAGCCGGCCAATGGCGGAGAACCTCAGCGGTCTGCGTGTGGAATACGCCATCGCGTTGCTCTACAGCACCGAGGCCGGCCAGCGCGAGGCAACCATCGGCTTCGACATCGGGCAGGGCACGGAGGACTTGGGCTTCCGCAGCGAACTGCCCGTGCTGTTCGAAGTGCACCCGGCTATTTCTGTGAAGCTCTCCATCCGAGACCACGACGGCACACCGACGGTGGGACGCTTTCTCTTTCTCGATCAGCACGGCCACGTCTTTCCGCCGCAGACCAAGCGCGTCGCGCCCGATCTGTTTTTCCAGAAGCACATCTACCGTGCGGATGGCGACACCGTGCTGCTGCCTCCAGGCGAGTTCACGATGTTCTACGGGCGCGGGCCGGAGTATCGGTGGCAGCAGCGGAAGGTTGTGGTTCCTGCGCCATCTGCTGAATCGCCAATCGCCAACCGGCAATCGCAAACCACCGTTCAGCTCGCCCGCTGGGTGAATCCGCGTTCGCACGGCTTCCTCTCCGGCGACCACCACATCCACGCGTCCGGCTGCGCGCACTACACGCAGCCCAGTGTCGGCTTCGCGCCCGCCGACATGTTCCGGCAGGTGAAGGGCGAGGCGCTCAACGTCGGCTGCGTGCTGACGTGGGGGCCGGGCTTTGACCACCAGCAACAGTTCTTTTCGCCCGACGCCGACGCCCTCAGCGAGCCGCTCACGGTCTTGAAGTATGACGTGGAAGTCAGCGGCTTCGGCTCGCAGGCGCTCGGTCATGTCTGCCTGCTGAACCTGAAGCAGCAAATCTATCCCGGCGCGGACGGCTCGAAGGGCTGGCCGACGTGGACCGTGCCTGTGCTCCGTTGGGCGAAGCAGCAGGGCGGCGTGACCGGCTACGCGCACTCCGGCAGCGGGCTGCAAATCGAGCCGGCAGCAGCGGCGAAGCGAATGTTGCTCGCGCTGGACGCAAACAAGGACGGCAAGCTCGACGCGGACGAGGCGGCGAACGGTTTGTTGCCCGAGCCATTCGCCACGACGGACGGAAACCGCGACGGCGCGTTGAGCGAAGCCGAGTTGACCGCCAGCCATGACCGCGTCGCCGACGTGCTGCCAAACCTCGCCATTCCCGAGCTGAACAGCGTGGGTGCGCAGGAGATTTTCGTCACCACGGCGCTGGGCCTGTGCGACTTCATCAGCGCGATGGACACGGCGCGGCTGCGCGAGTGGAACTGCTGGTATCACCTGCTCAACTGCGGCTTCCCACTCAAGGTCAGCGGCGAGACGGACTTCCCGTGCATGAGCGGCACGCGCGTCGGCCAGGGGCGCGTGTATGTGCAACTCGGCAAGCAGGACCGCGTGGACTTTCGCGCGTGGTGCGAAGGCCTGCGCGCGGGCCGCAGCTACGTGAGCGACGGCTACGCGCACGCGCTGGCCTTCGCGGTGAACGGCAAATCACCGGGCGACGAGCTGCGGCTGGACAAGGCCGGCCCCGTGACCGTGCGCGCGAAGGTGGCCTTCAGCCCCGAGACGCCACTGGAAGTCTATTACGGCGGCGCGATGCCCGTGGGCGGCCCGCGTCTGTTGGGCGATACGGTCGTGCTGCACGAGTCGAAGGGGCCGGGCGTCTTCGGCGGCGGGCGGCGCAAGGTTGAACTGGTCGTGAACGGCCGCGCCATCGCGGAGAAGGAAGTTCCCGCCGATGGCCGCGAGCACGAAGTCGAATTCAAAGTCGGTCTCGACCGCAGCAGTTGGGTCGCGCTGCGGCAGTTCCCGCAGATGCACACGAACCCGGTCAACGTGCTGGTCGGCGGCCAGCCCATTCGCGCGTCGCGGTCAAGCGCGCGCTGGGCCATCGAGTGCATCGAGCAGCTCTGGCGCGTGCGCGGCCGGAGCATCGCTGCCGGGGAGCGCGACGAGGCGCGGCGCACCTACGACCGAGTCATCGAGCAATACCGGCGCATCGCCAGTGAAGCACCGGAAGGCAGTTAGCCGGGCCGCGATTGACGCGGTGGCGGCGGCTTCGTTACGGTTCGCGCGCCCAAACCAACACGACATCACAATGAAACCACTGCTTCTGACTTTGGCCCTCGGCCTCGCCCTTTCTGTCTCCGCCGCCGACAAGGACGGCTGGATTTCCCTCTTTGACGGCAAGTCGCTCGCCGGCTGGAAGGCCAACGAGAACCCCGACACCTTCCAGGTCGAGAACGGCGAACTCATCGTGAAGGGTCCGCGTGCGCACCTCTTCTACGTGGGCGACGTGCAGGGCGCGAAGTTCAAGAACTTCGAGCTGAAGCTGGACATCAGCACCCGCGCCAAGGCGAACTCCGGCGTCTATTTCCACACCGAGTTCCAGCAGGGCGGCTGGCCGGCCAAGGGCTATGAGGTGCAGGTCAACAACACCCACGGCGATCCGAAGAAGACCGCCGGCCTCTACAACGTGAAGGACAATCTGGAAGCGCCCGCCAAGGACGGCGAGTGGTTCACCATGACCATCAAGGTCGTGGGCAAGCACATCGTCACGAGCGTCAACGGCAAGGTCATCGCGGACTACACCGAGGAGGAGAATCCTCCGCGCAAGGGCAACCCCGGCCGGCTCATTGGCACCGGCACCTTCGCCCTGCAAGGCCACGACCCCGGCAGCGAGGTCCACTACAAGAACATCTTTGTGAAGCCGCTGCCGTGAGTCCCTCGCAGGCTTGCAGCCTGCCGTTTCGCCGACTTGCAGTCGGCAGGAGCCGGTGAAACACGAACGCGCCCGAACTCGCCAGCACCTGCGGGCTGCAAGCCCGCGAAATAGCAGACTGCAAGTCTGCGCTACGGCGCGGACTGTAATTGCCGCGAGGTCGTTGGTGTGAAACAGTCTTGGCGATGAAGCCAGTCGGAGACAACCAGGCCAGCGCGTCCCTGCTCGTGGTTGGACATGGCCTGAGCCTTGCCTTCTTTTGCTTCGCGCTGCACTTCACCGCGTCGGGGTGCCGAATTTTTTCCGACGAAATGGGGCTGTCCTTCGCAATGCCGGACTACGGACGCTTGTTGATGAGCACGGACCGAGCTATCCAGACATGGTGGTTCCTTTTGGCTCCTTTGGTCGTGTTCGCCCTGTGGTTGGATTGGCGGATTGGACTTCGTCTGCTGGGATTGCCGAAGAACTTTCCCGTTCGGCTCTGGGCTTACTCTGTCTTCACCGTGGCCTTGCTCAATACGGCTCTTTGCGTCGGCTGGTTTGGTTGGTGGATGTCGTGGGTATTCGGGCCGAGCGGCAGACTAGCGGGCTGGAGTCCGCTTCCCTGAAGTCATGTCCCACGTCTCCGACTTCCTCACGCCCGCCGAGTTGCAGAAGGTCGCGAACCTTCAGGTCGTCGCGCGGCTGGTGGTCGAGGGCTTCTTCTCCGGCCTGCACAAGTCGCCGCACAAGGGCTTCAGTGTCGAGTTCGCCCAGCACCGCCAGTATGTGCAGGGCGATGAAATCCGCCGGCTCGACTGGAAGGTCTTCGGCAAGACCGACCGCTACTACATCCGCGAATACGAGGAGGAAACCAACCTCCGCGCCACGCTCCTGCTCGACCTCAGCGGCTCCATGCGCTACGCGGGCGCGGGCCGCGCGCCGAAGTCCGACTACGCCATCCGCCTCGCCGCCGCGCTCGCCTACCTCATGCTCCAGCAGCGCGACAGCGTGGGCCTCGTCACCTTCGACACGAAAATCCGCCGCTACATCCCACCGCGCTCCAGCGTCCCGCACCTGCGCGTGCTGCTCGACGAACTCCAGTCGGCCCAGCCCGGCGGCGAGACCGCGCTGGGCAGCGTCTTCCACGACCTCGTCCCACGCATCCAGCGGCGCGGCCTGCTCATCGTGCTCTCCGACTGCTTCGGTGACTCGAAGGAGCTGCTAAAAGCCCTCGCGCACTTTCGCCACGCGCGCCACGAGATTCTCATCTTCCAAATCCTCGACCGCGACGAGCTGGACTTCCCCTTCACGCACTGGACGCGCTTCGAGTCGCTGGAGCAGACCGGCGCGCACCGGATGATTGACCCCGCGCAATTCCGCGCCGCCTACCTCGACAACCTGAAGAAATTCCAGGACGAACTCACGCGCGGCTGCCACCGGCACCACATTGACCTCGTGCAAATGGTCACCGACCAACCCTACGCCGAGGCACTGGCGCAATACCTGACTCGCCGCTTGGCGCGGTGAAATGTCCAATGCCGAATGACGCAATGACCAATCAATGCCCAATGCCCAATGCCCGGAGCAGCCGTGCCGGCGGCCCGTGCATTGGTCGTTTGGACTTGGTCATTCATTGGCCATTGGCCATTGGTCATTGGTCATTGCCCCCATGACCTTCCTCAACCTCCTCCTCCTCGGCGGCATGGCGGCGGCGGCGATTCCGGTGCTGCTGCACTTCTTCAATCGTTCCCGCCCGCGCGTCGTGCCGTGGGGCGCGATGCACCTGCTCGACGCCGCGTTTCAGGCGCACACGCGGCGGCTCAAGTTCGAGCAACTCCTCCTGCTCCTCGTGCGCTGCCTCATCCCCGTGCTGCTCGCGCTCTGCATGGCGCGGCCCGTCCTCACCGGGATGCGCGCGCTGCTCGGCGGCGCGAAGACCTCGCTCGTCATCCTGCTCGACGACTCCTACTCCATGTCCGCCGGCGCGGGCGCGGCCTCGAACTTCGCGCAGGCCAAGGAAGCCGCCGCGAAGCTCATCGAGCAAGCCGGCTCCGGCTCCGATGTCGCCGTCATTCTCATGGGCGGCACGCCGCGCCAACTGCTCGAAGCCCCGACGCTCGACACCGTCCGCGTGACGAAGGCGCTCGCCCAACTCGAAGCCAGCCACGGTGCCGCAAATTTCCCCGAGTCCCTCGAACTCGCCGCGAACGTCGCCGGGCAGATGCAGCACGGGCTGAAGGAATTCGTCATCATCAGCGACTTCCAGAAAGTCAGCTTCGGCGACGGCGAAGCGGCCGCGCGCGGACGCGCCTTGCAGACCTTGAAGCGCCTGCCCGTCGCGCCGCGCGTCAGCTTTCTCCACATCGGCACCGAGTCGCGCGACAACGTCGCCGTCGAATCACTTGAACTGCCCAAGCTCGCGCTCGGCGTGAACCAGCCGCTCCAGGTCCGCGCCACGCTCCGCAACTTCGGCGAGCGCGCGTGGCCTGACCTGCGCGTGTATTTCCGCGCCGATGGCCGCGAGCGCGGCGCGCAGCAGATTGCCCTCGCACCCGGCGAGCAGCGCCAAGTGCTCTTCACGCATGCCTTCGACACCGCCGGCTTCCACACCCTCGAAGTCCACGCCGACGCCGACGCGCTCAAGGCCGACAACTCGCTCGCCGCTGTCGTGACCGTTTGGGAGAAGCTCCCCGCGCTCCTCGTCAACGGCGACCCCAGCCCCGAGCCGCTCAAGGGCGAGACCGATTACCTCGACATCGCGCTTTCGCCCGCGATGAAAGCCGCGACCGGCGGCAGCGACCTCATCCTCCCGCGTGTCGTCGCGCCCGGCGACCTCACGCCCGACGCGCTCTCGAAGGCCCGCGTCGTCGTGCTCGCCAACGTCCGCCAACTCGCCGATTCGCAAGTCGCCGCCCTCGCCAGTTTCGTCGCCAGCGGCGGCGGCCTGCTCGTCTTCCCCGGCAACCGCGTCAACACGGACTGGTATCATCGCACGCTGCGCGCCGCCGGCCTGCTGCCGCTGCCCTTCACCGCGCTCGCCGGCGGCCTCGAAGACGGCAAGCCGCGCGCAAAGATTGTCGTTCAGCCATTCACGCATCCGGCGATGGACCTCTTCAACGACGCGCGCAACGGCAACCTCGCCGACGCCGAGATGAAGCTCTGGTTCCAGCTCGGCACGCGCCAGGAGCAGGCCGACCCCGGCCTCGCCGTCGTCGCGCAACTCAGCACCGCCGACCCGTTCCTCGTGGAGAAAAAGCTCGGCGAAGGCCGCGTGCTGCAATGCGCCGTCCCGTGCGACGCCGACTGGGGCAATCTCCCCGTGCGCCCGGTCTTCGTGCCGCTGATGCAGCGGCTCGTCATCTACCTCGCGTCGCAGGCGCAGCCGCCGCGCAACGTCGAGATCGGCAAGCCGCTCGCCGCGTTCGTCTCTCGCGCGCACGTCGGGCGCAAGGCGCACTTCACCGCGCCCGATGGCGAGCGTCACGACGCCGACATCACCGGGCGCGGTGCGCTGGGCTACGTCGAGTTCACGAAGACCAGCCGCCCCGGCACCTACACCCTCACCGCGCCCGACGGCGGCCCGACGCCGTTCGTCGTGAGCACCGCGCGCGCGGAGTCCGACCTGCGCCAACTCACCGAGCCGGAACGCAAGTCGCTGGTGGAGTCGCTCCAAGCCACGCTGCTCAATTCAGTCGCCGACTATCAGCAGATGGACAAAGACCGCCGCTTCGGACGCGAAGTCTGGAAGCCACTGCTCTGGGCCGTGCTCGCGCTCTGCTTCAGCGAACTGCTGCTGGTGCAATGGTTCACGCGACAAAAGGGAGGGAAGCCATGAGTGGCCACAAAGAGGCACAAATAGGCGCAAGGAAGGAGTGCCCGCGAATCACGCGAATGAACGCGAATGAAACGAAGCGTGGGCACATATCGCAGGTTGAGTCCGGGCGCTTGGAGCGAGGGCTGAAAGCCTGTCATTCGATAGCCCGGGGTAAGCTCGCGCAGCGAGCGCAGCCCCAGGTTCCACGCCCGACCATAGATTCAGCCCTGAAGGGGCGGAACTTTTCCCCGCATGGGCCAGATGGGTTTCGCCCTCACAGGGCTTGCTCGATTTTCAATGCATCCACCCGGGGCTTCACCCCGGGCTATCGAATGACGGGCTTTCAGCCCTTCAGACTGGCCGGCCCGACCACCTTCCACATTCGCGTCTATTCGCGTGTTTCGCGGGCACTCCCTTTTGTGCCTTCTTGCGCCTCTTTGTGGCTAATCCATGACTGATCTGCGCTTCATCGGGGACTGGCGGTTGTGGGGCGGCGTTGTCGTCGGCCTCGGGCTGGCTGGCGCGGCGTGGCTGCTTTACTGGCACGAGACGCGGGCGCGGGCGGGTGCGGTGCGGTGGGTGTTGCCGACGTTGCGGGCGCTGGCGGTCCTGCTGCTCGTGCTGATGCTCACGGGGCCGGTGCTGCATCACCGGAACGTCATCGGCGAGGTCGCGCGCATCCTGCTCTTCGTGGACGCCTCGGCGAGCATGAGCATCACGGACCAGGAAATGGAATTGCCGCGCAAGCTCTTCATCGCGCAGCAGGTCGGCTGGCTCGCGACGAACAAGTTCGACCCCGACCTCCGCGCTGCCACCGCCTCGCTCGCCAACGCGCAGGAAACCGCCGCCCGCGCGAAGCCGAATCTCCCCGCGCCTCAGTTCCACGAGTTCGTGCGCGGCTTCGCCACAAACACGGCGAACGCGACGGAATCGCTCGGCAAGGTCGGCACCGCGACGTGGCCGCAAATCACCGGGCAGGTCGGCAAACTGAACACGGAACTCGCCGTGCCATCACGCAAGCTCGCGGAAACCACCGTGGGCCGCGACCCGAACGTCACCGAGCGCGAGCTGGCGAAGCTCTCCGCCATCGCCGCGCGCTTCGAAGCGGAGTTGCGCACGGCGTTCACCAACCACGTCCTCGCAGTCGCGGCGAAGCGAGATGCGGATGTGCTCGCGGCCATCCAGAAGTTCGATGCGCAGACGCGCTGGCAGCGGGTGGAGGGCGCGTTGCTCGGCAGTTCGGAAGGCGTCGCGAAGCGGCTGGCGGCGCAGCACAATCTCGAAGTCATCGCGCTCGCAGGCAAGAAGGCCGAGCCGGTCTGGCTGCCCGGCGAACGCAAACGCGGCGACGCGCCGAAGCCGCCGACCGCCTTCACGCTCGCGGCGACGAACCTGAACACGGACTTGAGCGGTCCGGTGAAGACGCGCGCGTTGTCGCTGCGTGAGGGCGAGCGCACGGCGGTGATTCTCCTCAGCGACGGCCAGCACAACGCCGGCGAGCCGCCGGCAGAGCTGGCGCGGCTGCTCGGCGCGCGCGGCGTGCCGGTGTTCCCCGTCGGCGTCGGGATGCAGCAGCGCCCGCCGGACCTCGCGGTGCTCGCGGTCAAAGGCCCCGACACCGTCGCGGCAGACGGGCGCGTGCGCGGCACGGTGGAGCTGAAGGACGACATGCCGGCGGGTAAGACGCTCACGCTGCGCGTCAAGCACGGCGAGCGCGTCTTGTGGGAGAAGGAGCTGACCACGGAGGGCAAGCACTTGCGCACGGTCGAGTTTGATTTCCCGGTGAAGGAACTGGTCGCGGACGAACTGAAGCGGCAGGACAAGGATTTGCGTTTCGCGAGTCTGCCGCTGCATTTCATTGCCGATGTGACGGTGCTGGATGGCGAGAAGGACAAGTCGAACAACGCCGGCGCGCTCTGGGTGAACGCGACGACGCAGCGGCCCAAGGTGCTCGTGCTCGACGGGCGGCCGCGCTGGGAGTTCCGCTACCTGCGGAACCTCTTCGAGCGCGATGACCGCTGGGAGGTCAACGCGCTGCTCGCGGGTGCGGGAGGCGAGCAGAAGTTCTGGCCGCGCGGCAAGCTCAACGGCCAGTTCCCCGCCGACCGCGAGACGCTGTTCACCTACAACTTGATCATCTTCGGCGACCTGCCGGCGAACCAGCTTCGCGCGAACGAACTGGAGTGGATTCGCGACTTCGTCGGGCAGCGCGGTGGCGGGGTCATCTTCGTGGACGGACGGCAGGAGCGGCTCGCGTCGTTGCAACAATCTGCGCTCGCGCCGTTGTTTCCCGTGAGCTTCGAGGGTCGTCCGCTCGATGGCGTGCCGATGAACTTTCAGCTCAAGGCCACGGGCAGCTCGCTCACGCCGCTCACGCTCACGAGCGATCCACTGGAGAACGCGCGGCTGTGGTGGTTCCTGCCGTCGCCGCACTGGCTCGCGCCCGCGCGCGCGCTGCCCGGCGCGGAGACGTGGCTGGAGGCCGTGGCCGGTGAGACGCGCCACGCCGCCGCCGTCTTCCGGCGCTACGGCGCAGGCAAGGCGCTCTACCTCGCGTTCGATGAGTCGTGGCGCTGGCGCTACAAGGTCGGCGACCTCTACCACCAAAAGTTCTGGAACCAGGCGGCGAAGTTCGTGATGGAGTCGCCCTTCGCCGTGCAGGACAAGTTCGTCTCGCTCGACAGCGGCGCGCTGAACTACGAGCCGGGCGCGACCGCCGAAATCCGCACGCGCATCCTCGACGCGCAGGGCCGCGCGATGCCGCGCGCGAAGGCCGAGGCGTGGCTCATGCGCGAGGGCCGCAAGGTCGCGACCGTCGCGCTCACCGCCGACGAGAACGAGACGGGCATCTACCGTGGCCGCACCGCGCCGCTGACGGATGGCGACTACGAAGTGCGCGTGCGCGTCGAGGGCCTGCCGGAGAGCGAGATGAAGGCCCGCACCGGCTTCGCTGTGCGCCGCACCGCGACGGGGGAACTGGCCGAGTTGAACTGCAACGAGTCGTTGCTGCGCGAACTCGCCGCGAACTCAGGCGGCCGTTACTTCCGCGAGGAGGAACTAGGCGCGCTGCTCGAACGGCTGCGCCCCCTGAGCCAGGGCCGCGTCGTCGAGACCGAGACGGTCTTGTGGCAGAGCTGGTGGTGGTTCGGCGCGGTCATTCTCTTGCTGGCGCTGGAGTGGGGTTTGCGCAAGCGGGCAGGGATGACGTGAGGCCTGCGGGTCGCATCGCAGATTCCGGCCAAGGTGCTTGAGTCATCCGCCAAGCCGAAAGCTTGTTAGCGACCAGCCTTGGCTGAACGCTAGGCACCCCACGATGCTTTGTCAGCCAACCGCCTACTTGAGGGATGCCGGCTATGCTCCGGCTACTGCCGTTAGGTGCGGCGCATGTTTAGGTCGTTGTGTTTGTATGCCTGTGAGTCTGATTTCGAAACCAAACCACTGCGGTCACGACCACAGGCCAGAACAATAGATCACCAAGATGAAACGTGGTGCTCACAACTCGTCCGTGCTGCTCCAGAATCTCGTCAGGACCCAGTGCGAGCACGGATGGCAGGTGAATCAGCCACCAAAGCCAAACAAGCGGGCTGAGGCCTGTTGCTAAACAAACCCACTCGAAGAGGACCAACGCTATCAAGCATATCGCAAAAATGCGTAAGAGCCTGACGTGCCATTGAGCGAGGAAGATGGCGCACAGTCCCATTACGCCGATTCCAGTCTGAACAGCCTGTGGGTCAATCTTCATGAAGCGCGAAACGCGCCTGACGTTCAGCCCAGTTCCGCAATCGGCTGCCCGCCGTCGGTGACTATCGAGACAGGGCGGCCTTGGCGGTCAATCCAGTGCGCGGCGGGGTCAATGCCGAGGTGGCGATAGACCATTGCGGCGAGGTCGCCGGGCAGGACGGGGCGCGTGGCGATGTCGGAGCCGCGGCTGTCCGTGCTGCCAATGACCTGCCCGTGACGCAGGCCGCCGCCGGCCATCACCATGGACATCACGCGCGTCCAGTGGTCGCGGCCGGCGTTCTTGTTGATGACCGGGGCGCGGCCGAACTCGCCCATCATCAGAATGAGCGTGGAGTCGAGCAGGCCACGGCTTTCGAGGTCGGTGACGATGGCGTGCAGGGTCTGGTCCACGCGCGGAAGCAGCGGCTTGAGGCCCTTCTCGATGCCGCCCCAACGCACTTCATCGCCGTGGTGGTCGAAGTAACCCCACGCGCCGCTCACGAGCACAAACGTGACGCCCGCCTCCACGAGCCGCCGCGCCAGCAGGGCCTTCTCACCCATGCTGGTGTTGCCGTAGAGCGCTCGCATCGCGGGCGTTTCCTCATCGAGATTGAAGGCGCGCTGGGCGCGGCCGGAGGTGACCACGTCGAATGCCTGTTGCGTGTATTGGTCCGCCGCCGCGACCGCGGGGCTGAGGTCGAGCGAGCGTCTCAGCCGGTCGAGGTTTTCCTGCAAGCCCTGCCGGTCGCCGAGGCGTTCGAGGGAAAGGCCCTCGGGCAACGCGAGCTGGCCGGCGAGTTCCTTGCCGTTGACCGGCTCGAAGGCGTGGCCCATGTCGCCTGAGCCCCACACGTCCGACTTCCACGAGTCGGCCAGGCCGACGAAGCCCGGCAGGCCCGGCGCGTTCGGCCCGCGAAACTTCGCGGCGACCGCGCCCATGCTGGGATAGCCGCCGCCGTCCTTGCCGTCGTTGGTGCGGCGGGCGAGCGGGTTGCCCGCCTGCATCGTGATGGGCGTGTGATTGCTGGCCTGGCAGTCCACCGAGCGCAGGAGGGTGAGCTTGTCCATCAGCTTCGCCGTGAGCGGCAGGTGCTCGCAAACGTGGACGCCGGGCACCTTCGTGGGGATGTCGCCGAACGGCCCGCGAATTTCGCGCGGCGCATCGGGCTTGGGATCCCACATGTCGAGGTGGCTCGGCCCGCCGGAAAGCCAGAACAGGATGACGCTGGTTTTGCGCTGCGGCTGGCCGGCCGCCGAAGCGAAGGCCCGCTGCCGCAGCAAGGCCGGCAGGGAAAGGCCCGCGAGGCCTTTCAGACCCGTCTGGAGAAAGCCGCGCCGCGTGCTGCCGATGCGGAGCAGATCGCCGCCCGCCGGACCAAACCAAGGCAGCACGCCACTGCGGGCGTGGGCTGCGCCATGACTGATTGGATTCACAGGGTTTGGGATGCGCCTACGGCAGCGGAATGTCAAGCCCGTGTCCTGGTGAACGCTATTTCAGCGGCACGGTGACGATCAGGCCGGCCAGCCGGGGCGACGAAGGCGGGCTGCGAAACATGCCGGTGTGGCAGTTGACGCAGCCTTCGCCGAGGGGGATGGGGCGGGCGATGCGCAGGAAGTCCTTGTCCACTATTTCGAAGCGCTCCTGACCGGCGGCGATGGCGGCGGCGGCGCGCTTCTCGAAGTCCGTCTTCGGCTCGTGATGGAGGCTCATGGCCTTCGTGTTCACGGCGATCCAGTTCCCCTCGACCTTCGTCTGCTCGGCGACGTCGGCGAAGACATCCTCCATCGCGCGCGCGGGGAGCACGGCCTGGCCGCGCCGGAAGTAATGGCGGTGCAGCATCTCCATCGTGGTCGCGTAGATGATGTGCGTGAGCGCCGCCCGCTCACGGGCGGCGACGACGGCCGGACTTTCGCCCGACCTGGCGCGCGGCTCCGCGGCGCCTGCGGACGGAACAGGCTGGAAGAATCCCATTCCACCCAGCCAGCAGACGGCGGCGACCACGAAGCCGGGGATGAACCAGCGCGGAGAAAATTTGGCAGTCATCGCGGTTCGACGCGGTTCCGCCGGAGATGATTTGAGCCGAAGCGAAGCCTTTCTTGGCTTCAGCACGCCCAATCTTGCGCCACCTGCCGCGACTGGCCGAGGCCCTCGATGCCAAGCTCCACCACGTCGCCGGCCTTGAGGAAGACGGGCGGCTTCAGGCCGAGGCCGACGCCGGGCGGCGTGCCGGTGCTGATGACGTCGCCGGGCAGCAGGCTCATGAACTGGCTGATGTAGCTCACGAGCTGCGGCACCCGGAAGATCATTTGCGCCGTCGTGCTGTTCTGGCGCTTCACGCCGTTGACCGTGAGCCACATGGGCAACGCGTGCGGATCGCTGATTTCATCCTGCGTGGCTAGGAACGGTCCGAGCGGCGCGAAGGTGTCGCAGCTCTTGCCCTTCACCCACTGGCCGCCGCGTTCGAGCTGCCAGGCGCGCTCGCTGTAGTCGTTGTGCAAGGCGTAACCGGCCACATGCTTCAATGCGTCGGCCTCGCTGACGTAGCTCGCCTGATGGCCGATGACGATGGCCAGCTCGACTTCCCAATCCGTCTTCTGCGAGCCGCGCGGGATGATGAGCGGGTCGTTCGGGCCGGTGAGCGAGCTGGTGCTCTTGAAGAACAGGATCGGCTCCTTGGGAATCTCCGCGCCGGACTCGCGCGCGTGGTCGGCGTAGTTCAGGCCCACGCAGACGATCTTGCTCGGGCGCGCGACGCATGGACCGAGGCGCGTGGCCGGATTCACGGCTGGCGCGCTGGCGGCATTGGCCGCCGCCCAGGCCGCGAGCCGCTGCAAGCCGTCGCCGCCGAAGAACTGCTCGTTGTAATCGGAGCCGAACCCGGAGGCATCAATCCAACGCCCGTCGGGCAGCATGAGTCCGGGCTTCTCCTGACCGGACGGACCAAAGCGAATCAGTTTCATCGTGTGTTCAACAGGTGGCGCGTGGCACGGCCAGGCACCGGTTCATCGTGACAACGGCTTGTCTAGCAAGGCGACGCTGATGCGACGAACAAATTGTTTCCGCAGGGAACAAAAGCGCCAGCCAGGGCGGCCGCTACTTCGCCTTCGCCGCCTCGCGCTGGAAGAACTCCAGCCAGCCAAGCAGGATGGCGTCGCCGATGGTGTTCGACTTGCGCAGCTCGGCAGGGGTCTTGCCCCAGTAGAAGCCAATCCAACCCGAGGCGATGCCACGCGACTCGGTGATGAACTGGCCGAACTCCGGGAACCCGGCTTGCAGCGGGAAGGTCTCCTCGATGACCACGGGCTTGCCGACGGCGAAGCCGCGCAAGGTTTCGAGTGCCTTGGGCACCTCGCCCTTCTTCGGATAGATGTGGACGCAGAGGAAGTCGAGGTCGGCGGCGATTTTGTCCGGCACGAAGCCACTGCGCAGGCCGGGGCGGTCGAGGCTCCAGTCCACGAGGCCGACGGTGACGAGGTGTCGTGCGTCGTGCCGACGGATGGCCTTGGTGAGCGTGCGAATCCATTCGCTCGCGACCGTGTGCGCCACGCGCCCGGCGGCGTCGAGCGTGATGAACTGGACGAAGTGCTTGCCAGCGAACGCGCCGCCGAGCCACTCGCCCGGCTTGCGCTTTCCCCCCGCGACGACCGGCTCGTTCATCAGGTCGTAGCAGAAGACGGCGGAGCTGTCCTTGCACTGCTTCGCGATGGCGGCCCAGAAGTTCGCCTGCGCGGCCCACCGCGCCGGCTCGTCGAGTGCGTCATACCACGCGGGCACGTCGGCCTTGTGGTAACAGCCGAGACCGGTGAGGTCCAAGTAAAGGCCGGTGCGCTCGGCGAGGGTGAGGAGTTTCGAGAGTTGATTGAGGGAAGTTTCACTCGGCTTCTCCGCCGACTCCATGAACTTGCCAAACTGGAGGTGAATCCGCACCACGTTCGCGCCGAGTTCCTTCATCTCGCGGAAGTCCGCCTCCACCTTCGGCCACTCGGTGAGCCAGTAGTCTTCGAGCAGCCGGCCCGGCTCGTCGTGGTCGTAGTTGAAGCCCCACGGGACGAAGGCCTTTCCGGATGTGGCGAGCGTGAAGCCCTTGCCATCCTTGCTGACCTGAACCCACTCCACGGCGGACGCTGAGGCAACCATCGCAACCACACAGAGCAAGAGAGCGACTGACAGTGGCAGTGTTAGAACGGCGGCCCGAGGGCGCAGTCGAGGCGCTGAAGTGTCAAACGAATGGGGACAAACGAATGGCTGACTTGGCATTCGCTTGTCCCCATTCGTTTGACATCCGTCCTTCATCGGGCTGGGGCGAGGTTGAACTCGTATTGCGTGCCCCGCTTGTCGCTCAACTGGTCCAACAAGGGCGAGTAGTCGGCCACTGAAACCCGCCTGCCGTCGGGGTGAAACTGGAGCAGGCGCAGGTAACCCTGCCCGCCGTCCTTGCCGCTCTGGTAGTCCACCACCATCTGATGCACCACGTTGCCATGCCGGCCCTCGCTGTCGAGCCGGCCCGTGTAACAGACGTGCCCGCTCACCACGAGGGCGAAGTTCGCGTGCTGCGAAACGAGCTTCTTCCAGATGTCCTCGCCGTCGTTGAAGCCGCGTTCATCCTTCGCCAGCCCATAGCGGTCCATGCCGAGGTTCACTTCGAGGTTCTTCACCTTGATGAAGGCGTGGCGGTTGAAGCGGTTGTTGTCGGGCCGCAGGTAGGCATGGGTGACCAGGATGATCGAACGGTCAGGATGCTTCGCGGCGATGGCACTGCCCCAGCGCAGCACGTCGTCGCGCGGGCCGAATTCCAGGCAGAGGATGAGCCACTTGCGTCCGCCGGCCTCGAACAGGTGGTAGTTGTTGTCCGTGCGGTCCGGCTCCTTGTCGTAAATGCCGCCGAACGTCGGCCACTGCTTGAACGCGGCGAGCGGGAAGTATTTCGCGAACGGCGTCTCGCGGGTTCCCGCCTTGCCCTCCGGGCCGAGGTCGTGGTTGCCGGTGGTGAGGGCGCAGGGAAGGCCTTTGGCATCGAGCAGCGCGTGCGCGTCCACGGCAATCTTCCATTGGTGGTTGGTGTTGTGCTGCGTGATGTCGCCGACGTGCAGGACGTAGGCGGTGTTGTAACGCTTGGCGTTGTCGGCAATCCACTTGGTCTGCGCCGGGTAGGTGTCCGGGTGTTTCCAGGTGTAAATCTGCGTGTCCGGCAGCACGGCCAGAGTGAAGCCGCCGGGGATGGGGGCGGGTGCCTCCGCGAAGGCCAGGCGCGTCAAGGCCAGCAGCCACAGCACGGCCAATAAGTCGGCGAGGAACGCGCGCCGGCGATGACGGAAGCTCATGCGGGAGAGTTGTTGCCGGAAGCGAAGGCAGTCAAGTCAGCGATGGAGACACGGGCTGCGCAACCTCGCCCCGTCCAGCCGCGTCCAGCGTCCTACATGATCCGCATGAAATCACTCCGGCCGCTGCTGGCTTTCGGCCTCCTCGTTGCCTTTGCCCTCCAACTTCCGGCCGCAGCCAAGCCCAACCTCATCCTCATCATGGCAGACGACCTCGGCTACGAGACCATCGGCGCGAACGGCGGCACGAGCTACAAGACGCCGGTGCTGGACAAGCTCGCCGCCACCGGCGGGCGCTTCACGCACTGCTTCGTCCAGCCGCTCTGCACGCCCACGCGCGTGCAGCTCATGACCGGCCAATACAACGTCAGGAACTACATCAACTTCGGGAACATGGACCCGAAGCTCACGACGTTTGGCAACCTGCTCAAGACCGCCGGCTACACGACCTGCATCACCGGCAAATGGCAGCTTGGCCGCGACCCCGAACTGCCGAAGAAGTTCGGCTTCGACGAGCATTGCCTCTGGCAGCACACGCGCCGTCCGCCGCGCTACGCCAACGCCGGCCTCGAAATCAACGGCGTCGAGAAGGACTACGCCAACGGCGAATACGGCCCCGACATCGTCAACGACTTCGCCATGGACTTCATCTCGCGCCACAAGGACAAGCCCTTCTTCCTCTACTACCCGATGATGCTCACGCACTCGCCCTACCAGCCCACGCCTGACAGCAAGACGTGGGACCCCAAGACGCAGGGCGAGCAGGCCAAGCAGGACCCGAAGCACTTCGGCGACATGGTGGAATACATGGATAAGATGATCGGGCGCATCGTCGCCAAGCTCGACCAACTGAAGCTCCGCGACAACACGCTGCTCATCTTCGTGGGCGACAACGGCACCGGCCGGGGCACGCGCTCGATGATGGGCGACAAGCTCGTCATCGGTGGCAAGGGCACGACGACGGAGTTCGGGATGCACGTCCCGCTTATCGCGAGTTGGCCGGGCAAGCTCGCCGCCGGAAAGGTCCACGCCGACCTCGTGGACAGCACGGACTTCCTCCCGACCTTGCTGGACGCCGCCGGTGCGAAGGCGCCCGCCGGACTGAAACTCGACGGCCGCAGCTTCCTCCCGCAGGCACGCGGCGAGAAGGGCCGGCCGCGCGAGTGGGTTTACTCGTGGTATTCCCCGCGCCAAGGCGCGGACATGACTGTGCGCGAACTCGCCTTCAACCACCGCTACAAGCTCTACCGCAACGGCAACTTCTTCGACCTCGGCAAGGACCTCGAGGAGAAGCAACCGCTCCAAGTCGCGTCGCTCACCGGCGAGGCCGCCGCCGCCGCGAAGCTGCTCCAAGGCGCGCTGGACCAGTTCAAGGACGCGCGTCCAGCCGGCCTCGACCAGCCCGGAGCAAAGGCCGACAAGGCCAAGGCAAAGAAGAAGGCGAAATGACCGTAGCTCGACATTCCAATGTCGAGTGCTGAAGTGCTTTCGGCCACGCGGCTCTCGACATTGGAATGTCGAGCTACAGGCAAGCCCCACCGCTTCACTTCCCGTCGGAATTCCCCTCCAGCTTCGCCGCGCCAGCGGAAATCTCCTGCCCGTTCGCCAGCAGGTTCTGCAATACCCAGTTGCCCTTGCCGCCGATGACTTGCAGCGAGCGCGTGGCCTTGCGCTCCGCGCGGTCGTCGCGAATCACGCAGCCGGAGACGCGCGTGTTCGTCGTGTCGCGCAGCAGCAGGCCGACGCCGTCGGAGTCGAGGATGGTCGCGTTGGCGAGGTGGAAGCGGTCGCACTTCTCCAGCAGCACGGCGGCGGGCTTGCGCCACACGCCGTTGACGTGCAGGCCGGTGAGCGTGCAGTCGCGCGAGTTGCGGAAGACCAGGCCGCCGTTCACGTTCGAGCTGGAGCCGTAGTTGTAACGCGGGCTGCGGTCGAAGTTGTTCGGGCCGATGACAATGTTGCTGGAATCCTCCACCAGCAGGTCGTGCTGGTAGCCCATCCAGACCGTGTTGCCGGTGAAGGTCACGCCGCGCGAATGCTTGAGGTGCACGTTCACCTGCACGTCGCTCAGGACGTTGCCCGTGATGGTGACATGGCCCTCCTGGGTTTTCGGCGAGCCAACGCGACGCGCCAACCCCGCGTCGTCGCCCTGGCCGAGGATGCGGATGTTCGCCGAGTCCGGGCCGGGGCTGTTGTGCTGGATGGTGCAGCCGGTGATGGCGACCTCGCCGATGGAGCCGCCGGCGGAATCGAAGAGCACGTTGGCCGTGGGTGGGGCATCTTTGGTCATGTTGCTTTCGATGTCGCAGTTGGCGATGTGGACGTTTCGCACGTTGCCGCCGCGCCCCACGATGCCGCCGCCGGCGCAGTAGCTGATGTGGCTGCCGGTGATGTTGGACTGGTGGAGGTTCACGTGGTCGTAGAACACGCCGATACCCGTGCAGTGGTAGATGTGGCAGTCGCTGATGAGCACGTTGCGGTTGCGCACCGCGAGATGGATGCCGTGGCGGACGGATCGGATGTGCGTGCGCGTGATGGTGATTTGCATCGTGCCCTCGGCCTCGATGCCGTCCGCCTCCGCGTGCGCACCCTCGATGGCGAGCGAGTCCACCACCGGCATGCGCTGGCGTTCCCAGACGTTCGGCTTGAACTGCTCCGGGTCCGCCGTGCCGCCATGCGTGCCGAGGAACTTGAAGGCCGGCCCCGGCCCCGCCATCAGCACGCGCGCCGTCCCATCGCCAATGAGCGAGACGAAGCCGGTCTTGTCCAGCTCCACGAGCACCGTCTTGGTCAGCCGGTAAGTGCCCTTGCTGAAATGCACCGCGCCACCGGCGTTCACCGCGCGCTGGACTGCCGCCGTGTCATCGGTCTGGCCGTCGCCCTTCGCGCCGGACTCGCGGACTTCGCGGGCGGGTGCGATGGAAACGGTGGTGAGCAGAAGCGCGACGAGCGCGAGGCGGGGCAGGGCAGTTGAAGATTTCATGGGCGCATTGGACGAAGACTCGTGGTCTGCCATCAAGGGCATTCCCAGCCGATAGACGGGGGCGCCGCTGTCACTGACAGCCCAAGGCCACGCTACTTCCCGATGCAGAACTGGCTGAAGATGGAGTCGAGCAAATCCTCCGTGGTCGTCTTGCCGACAACTTCGCCGACCGCGTTGACCGCGATGCGCAGGTCCATCGCGACGAGTTCCAGCGTGGCCTCGGCACGCAGCGCCTCAGCCGTCCGCATCGTCGCGGCGCGGGCGCGCTGAAGGGCGTCCTGATGCCGCGAGTTGATCATGACCTGCAACATCTCGGCCTTGATCTCGCCGGCCCAGACGGTCTGCTTGATGGCATCTTTGAGCGCCTCGAGACCCGCGCCGGTGAGGCAGGAGACTTCGACAGGAGCGCGGCCTTCAGGCCGCTTCAGGCCAGCTTCGGCTAAAGCGTCCGAAGCAGGGGCACTCTCCTCCGTAGGGACGCTGAAGCGGCCTGAAGGCCGCGCTCCTCCGAGCTGCGGCGTGAGGTCGCACTTGTTCAGCACCACGATGCGCTTCTTCCCGGCGAACTCCGCGAGAAACTGCTCGTCCTCCGCCGACAACGGCTCGCTCGCATCCAGCACATGGAGAATCAGCTCCGCCTTCGCCACCATCGCGCGGGTGCGGCGGATGCCCTCGCGCTCGATGTCGTCGCGCGACTCGCGCAGGCCCGCCGTGTCCACGAACACGACGGGCAGGCCGCGAATGTTTGCCGTCTCCTCGATGGTGTCGCGCGTGGTGCCGGCGATGGGCGAGACGATGGCGCGGTCGTGGCCGAGGAGCTGGTTGAGCAGCGACGACTTGCCCGCGTTGGGCCGGCCGATGATGGCGGCGCGGATGCCGCGACGCAGGATTTGCCCCTCGTCCGCCGTGCGCAGCAGCTCGTCCATGAAGACCACGCCGCGCTCCAGTCGCGCGAGGAGTTGCCCGCGTGTGTCCGGCGCGATGTCCTCGTCCGGGAAGTCAATGTGCGCCTCGATGTGCGCGAGCGTCTTCACGAGGTCGTCGCGGAGCTGGTTGATGCGCTGCGAGAGCTTGCCCGCGAGCTGCTCGCCCGCCGCCGTGAGCGCCAGCTCGGTGCGCGCGTGGATGAGGTCCGCCACGGCCTCGGCCTGCGCGAGGTCGAGTCGGCCATTGAGGAAGGCGCGCTGCGTGAACTCGCCCGGCGCAGCCAGCCGCGCACCGGCGGCGAGCAGCGCATCGAGCACGAGCTTGGCGGGCAGCAGGCCGCCGTGGCAGGAAATCTCCACCGTGTCCTCACGTGTGAAGGTGCGCGGCGCGCGCAGCACGGCGACAAGCACCTCGTCCACAAACCGCCCGTCCCGCTCGACGCGCCCGTAGTGAATCGTGTGCGACGCGGCAGCGAAGGGTTTCAGCGACGACTTGCCGACGGGAACAAACACCTTGTCCGCCACCACCAGCGCCTGCGGCCCCGAGACGCGGAGGACTGCCAAGCCGCCTTCTCCGAGCGGCGTGGCAATGGCAGCGATGGTGTCGGAGAGCATCGGTAGGACTAGAAAACGACCAACTGACCCTCTGGATACTCTCCAAGCCAACCGCAAGGGTAATGCCCCGCCAGATAGTAATCGCCAATTAACGACCCAACTCCTGGAGAACAAATTCCCGAAAACTGTTTCTCCATTGCGGCTACCAACAAATCCCACTTGATTCCCGCAAGCATTCGGCGAAACAGCAAACTCTGTAGCCAAAAGCGCGGAACCTGCCTCCTGACGATAGTTTGGATTTGTGGTTTGAGCACATTCACATGGTCGTTCCAGGAGTTGTAGAGCGTTTTGTCCACTGCTCTCACGCGAGTCCGAAGGTCATTTGCAACTTCATTTTGGGCGTTCGCCCACGCGTTGCTTCTCGCATGTCGGCAGGCGCTAAACCAAGAGTTCACTCGCTCAACTTTCCCTTCGTGAGGCTGTCCGACGGCATGGAAGAACTCGGTGCGACGAAGCGATTCCAGAAAGAGAGCGGTCTGATCCGTGAGTTTCACAGTTACCTTTAGAGCGACTCACTTCCGGCACGTCCCCTTCTCCGGGTCCACGCCTTCGAGCCAGAGGCGGGCTTTTTCGTAGCTCTTGCGCTGGAGGTAGTGGCGGAGGTCGTGGTTGCCGCCGGGCGGGAGCTGCGCGGCGAGCGCGTCCAGCCGCGCGAAGATGGGAGTCAGCGGGGGCGGCGGGTTCTCGGTGCGGCAGCGGGCGGCGGTGGCTTCGAGGTCGCGCAGGGCGGCGAGGATGTGTTGCTCCGTCTCGGTCATGCGGGAGTGGTAGCGCGGGCGGCGGGGGAAGCCAAGTCAGTGTTGGGGAGAGTGATTAGTAATTAGTGATTAGTCAGTCGCCCGGCCTTCAAGGCGCAACTTCGCCACGGCGGATCGCTAATTACTAATCACTTTCTCGCCCTCGCTTCGCCCGCCATACTCCGCGCGTGCGAACGACCGAACTCCCCGGCCCCGTCTTCCTCGGCATCGAGGGCGGCGGCACGCGCACGGTGGCGTTGCTGGCGGATGCGGACGGGCGCCTGCTGAAGCGCTTCGAGGCCGGGCCGGCGAATCTCAAGCTGCTGACGGAGGCGCAACTGCTCCGCCGGCTGCGCGAGGTGCGGACGGCATTGAAGGAGTTTCCCCAGCCGGCTGCCGTCGCCATCGGCTTGGCGGGCGCGCGCGGTGAACCGGAATGGCAGCGCATCCGCGCGACGGCGGCGAAGGTGTGGCCGGGCGTGCCCTGCCACGCGACGCATGACTTGGAGACGGCGCTCGGGGCAGGTGACAAGTGGCGAGTGGCAAGTGGCAAGTGGCGCGTCCGGCGTGCGCCAGCCCCTGCCACCTGTCACCTGTCACCTGTCACTCAAGTTCTGGTTTTGAGCGGCACCGGCTCGTGCTTCTTCGGCCGCCGTGCCGATGGGCGCACCGCCCGCTTCGGCGGCTGGGGGCACGTTCTCGGCGACAAGGGCAGCGGCTACGAAATCGGCCTGCGGGCGTTGAAGGCGTGCGTGTTCTACCTCGACCGCGACGGCGAGTGGTCGCGGCTCGGGCAGCGGGTTCTCCGCGCGTTGCAACTCAACGAGCCGGGCGAACTCATCCCGTGGGCGCAGGCGGCCAGCAAGGCGGACATCGCGGCGCTGGCGGTGGAGGTCTTCGCTGCGGCGGCGGAGCGTGACGTGATTGCGCGCGATATTCTCGAAGGCGCGGCGGCGAGTCTGGCGAAGGATGGTGTGAGTTGCGCGAAGAAGCTGGCGAAGGCGGGCGAGCCGGTGCAGTTCGTGTTGGCCGGGAGCGTGTTGCTCGAGCAACCGAAGTTCGCGCGGGTGGTAGCGAATGATTTGGCCAGGCGTTGGCCCGGCTGTGTGGTCACTCCGTTGAAACGCGAGAGCGCATGGGGGGCGGTGGCGCTGGCGCGCGAAGTTCAAGGTTCAAAGTTCAAAGTTCAAAGTCGACCGAGTGCGTCCGTGGCACCGGCTGCTATTCCGCATTCCGCGTTCCGCATTCCGCATTCGCTTTCTCCCACCGAGCAGCGGAACCCGCGCTCGATGAACTTGGATAAACTGCCCGTCGCCAAGGCCATCGAGCTGATGCTGTCCGAGGATGCAAAGCTGCCTGCCGCCATCCGCCGCGAGGCTCCGAAGATCGAGCGCGTCATCGCGAAGATTGTCATCGCCTTCAAGCGTGGCGGGCGGCTCTTCTACGTGGGCGCGGGCACGAGCGGGCGGCTGGGCATCCTCGACGCGAGCGAGTGCCCGCCGACGTTCCGCGTCCCGCCAGAGCTGGTGCAGGGCATCATCGCGGGCGGGCCGACGGCGGTTTTCCGCGCGGTGGAGGGCGCCGAGGACGACCGCGACGCGGGCGGGCGGGCGGTTCAGTTTCGCGGCATCGGCAAGCGCGATGTGGTGGTCGGCATCGCCGCCAGCGGGCGGACGCCGTTCGTCCACGGCGCGCTGGCCGAAGCGCGGCAGCGCGGGGCGTTCACGGTCTTGCTTTGCTTCAACCCCGGGATGACGCAGCAGCGCGGCGTGGCGCACGTCGTCATCGCGCCGGACATCGGGCCGGAAATCCTCACCGGCTCCACGCGCCTCAAGTCCGGCACGGCGACCAAGCTGGTGCTGAACCTCTTCACCACGCTGGCGATGGTCCGCACCGGCAAGGTCATCAGCAACCTGATGGTGGACCTGAACCCCTCGAACGTGAAGCTGCGCGACCGCGCGGTGCGCATCCTCTGCGAACTGACCGGTGCGGACAACGAAACGGCGAAGGCCGCGCTGGTGAAATCCGGCTGGGTGGTAAAGGCCGCGTGGAAGCGGCTTGGTGCCCCCGCCCGGAATTGAACCAGGATCTCACGTTTAGGAAACGCGAGCTCTATCCATTTGAGCTACGGGGGCGGGTGACGCCAGCGTGTGCGACCAAGGCGGAGTGTCTGCAAAACTCTTGACCATTGTCTCGTGAAAACGAACCCGCGCGATGCTGGTGGATTATGGTCAAAGCAGTCGAAACCGCAAGCCCGGCATCGGCCTTTGTCGTGAGGATTTCAAAGGCGGACAAAAGTGTGCGAGCAAAGGCGGACAGATTTACTGGGCGCGGATTTGGAGGAGGAGCGCGGGGCGTTCGCCGG
>WRPG01000063.1 GCA_009773355.1 Limisphaerales bacterium | reverse complement strand
CTAGGGCGGGAGTGTTCGCCTTTGCTCGCACGCTTGTCCGGGTTTGCTCGCACACTGTTCACCTTTGCTCGCAACGCGACACGCGTTTCTCCAAATGAGAAACCTCTGCCGATTCCTCAAATCCCAGCGCCAACAGTCGAACCTACGCTCTGATTTTCTTCGCGACTTTGCACCACAACCAAGCTGAAAACAGAGCTTGGCGAGCCTTCTTTTGGATGATACTGAATGACAGTAGTTATCAGTAATCACCAACAGAGAGTAACACATGCCCAAACCCGAAAAAGCATCGCAGCTGGAGCAGGTAAGGGCGCTCGCCGAGGAGTTTGGCGTGCTGCGGTCACGGGATCTTGCATCCAAGGGAATTCCCCGCGCCGTCCTCAGACGGCTTTGCAACCAGGGGGGACTCGTTCGCACTGGACGCGGACTTTACGTTTCAGCCATCGGGAACATCACCGAGAACCACTCGCTGGCAGCGGTGGCGCGTCAGGTGCCCAAAGGGGTCATCTGCCTGCTCTCAGCACTGCGGTTTCATGGACTCACCACGCAGCTTCCTCCTGACGTCTGGCTGGCGATACCGTCTCAGGCACGTCGTCCAAAAGGGGCTGTCGCTTCCATTCGTCCGGTGCATTTTTCTGGGAAGGCGCTGACGGCGGGGGTTGAGGAGCACGTGGTCGAGAAGGTGGCCGTGCGGGTTTATTGTCCGGCCAAAACAGTCGCGGACTGCTTCAAGTTTCGTAACAAGGTTGGCCTGGATGTGGCCATCGAAGCGCTGCGGGACTGCTGGCAACAGCGCAAAGCGAAGGCGGAGGAACTCCGTCGTTACGCGCGAATCTGCCGCGTGGAAAACGTCATGCGGCCTTACATGGAGTCCCTGATATGAGCAACCCGGCAGGCAGAAATCTCGCAGCCTCGGTCCAGCACCGCCTGCTGGACTACGCGAAGGCCAAGCAGGATGTCCACCAGCTTGTGCTCGTGCGCTATGGCGTGGAGCGGCTCCTCTATCGTCTGGGGCTTTCAGAGCAAGCCAGCGGGTTCATCCTCAAAGGCGCGATGCTGTTCGTCGTCTGGACCGGCACAGCCTACCGGGCAACCAAAGACCTCGACCTGCTCGCAAAGGAATCGGCCACCACCGTCGAGCTCCAGAGTTTCTTCCGCTCCCTGTGCGTGATGAAAGTTGCGGATGACGGACTGGTGTTCCTGGCCGATAGCGTCCAGGCAGCCGCCATTCGCGAGGACAATCTCTATCAGGGCGTGCGCGTGACGTTGGAGGCGCGGCTCGGCAATGCACGAATACCGTTGCAGGTGGACATCGGCTTCGGCGATGTCGTCACGCCGAGGGCGGTGGCGGCCGATTTCCCGACCCTTCTGGACTTCCCCGCTCCACGGCTCCGGATGTATTCGCGGGCGACCGTGGTGGCCGAGAAGCTCGAAGCCATGGTGAATCTGGACCTGATGAACAGCCGCATGAAGGATTTCTACGACATCTGGATTCTCGCGCGGGAGTTTGAGTTCGAGGGCGAAGTCCTGAGCAATGCCATCCGCGCCACATTCAAACGACGGCAGACCGAGCTGCCCGCCGGACCACCGTTCGCGTTGTCGGCTGGTTTCAGCACCGATGTCGGCAAGCGGCAGCAATGGCAGGCCTTCGTGAAACGCGGAAAACTACGCCTGCCGGAGACATCGCTGGCAACGGTGGTGGATGCGATCCGCGACTTTCTGATGCCGCCGATCACAGCGGCAGCCGAGTCAAAAAAGTTCTCCGCGCACTGGCCCAAAGGTGGTCCAGCGTGGCGGTAATCCTGAATGAAAATCACCTCCCGAGCAGCGGTCGTTGCGCTCGCTTTGTGAAAAACGGGCCGGCCAAATCTGATACTGCAATCTGATACTGTTTGCCCAAAAATGGGTCCGCATGGGGGAACGTGCGTCCCGCCGAATTCGGCTGCAACTAATTGGTGGATAAATAGTTGTCCACGAAAAAGCCTCGCGGTCCACTTGAGGGAAAATAGGGGAAAAACGCGTTTTTCATTTTCCAGGCGTGTGCCTTAAACCACTCAGCCACCTCTCCTACTGAAATCCGGGCGTTGCGCGGGCGAACCGCCCCCGTTCTGTCCCTGCGCGATTGGGGTGGTGGAGCCGACAGGAGTCGAACCTGCGACCTTCTCATTGCGAACGAGACGCTCTACCAACTGAGCTACGACCCCGTCCCAATTGCGGGCGCATTATGCGAACGACCGAAGGAGCTTCAAGACTTTAGTGAGCCATCAGGAACGACTCCCTCACGCAGGCCGGCCCACCCATCCCGCTCCTCCGCGCCACCCCGCGCCGCAATCACGCCGACGGCGCGACGGCCCGGTCAACTCGGCTAACTTTTGACACCACCAGTCATTCCGCCTACAACGCACGGCGAT
Organism: Limisphaerales bacterium; assembly: GCA_009773355.1. Classification (GTDB taxonomy): domain Bacteria; phylum Verrucomicrobiota; class Verrucomicrobiia; order Limisphaerales; family SXTU01; genus SXTU01. The sequence continues at coordinate 28,802 of WRPG01000063.1, read as the reverse complement.
GAAAGTCCTGATACTCGGCGCCGGATACGCGACGCGCCTTTACCCGCTGACGCTCACGCAGCCCAAGCCGCTGCTGCCGGTGGCCGGCAAGCCGATGATTGACTACGTGATGGACAACCTCGCGCCCATCGGCGGGATTGACCGCGTCTACGTGGTGACCAACGCCAAGTTCGCCGGCCACTTCCAGAAATGGGCGGACGACTACGGCCAACGCGTGCCCTTTGCCTTCACCATCATCAACGACGGCTCGACCGACGACTCCAACAAGCTCGGGGCCATCGGCGACCTGAACCTGGTGCTTCAGCAGGAGCGCGTGGACGACGACCTCATCGTGGTGGCGGGCGACAACCTGTTCAGCGAGAAGCTCGGCGCGTTCGGCGAGTTCTGCCGGGCGAAGAACGCGCCGGTGCTGGGCGTGTATGACGTGGAGCGCATCGAAGCCGCCAAGAAATACGGGGTCGTTGCTGTGAACCGCGATGGCGTCATCACGGACTTCAAGGAAAAGCCGGAGCAGCCCGCCAGCACGCTCATCGGCATCGCGCTCTACTACTACCCGCGCGCCACGCTCCCGCTCGTGGCCCAATACCTCGCCGAGGGCAACAACCCCGACCAGCCGGGCCGGCTCATCCAGTGGCTCTACCCGCGCACGCCGGTCTTCACCTGGACCGTGCCCGGCATCTGGTATGACATCGGGTCGAAGGAGACGCTGGAAGAGGCCAACCGCATCTTCGCGCGGAAGTGACCTCAAGGCGTCGCCCGCTGCCGCGCTCCGATCTGCTCCACCGCCCAGCGCGCGTGTTCGGCGATGAGTGGTTCTGAATCGGCAGTGGCTTTCTCCAAAGCCGGCAAAGCGGCTGCCTCGCCCACATTCCCCAACGCCACGCAGACGTTGCGCAACAGACCCCGGCGCTTCGCGCGCAGCATGGGCGTCCCGGCGAAGCGGCGCTTGAAGCCCGCCGCGTCGAGCGCCAGCAACTCCAGCAGGTCCGGCTGGGTCAGGGCGGGGCGGGCGTGCTCTCGCATCAGGCGGCCTGCCTGCGCGAACTTGTTCCACGGGCAGGCCGCGAGGCAGTCGTCGCAGCCGTAGATGCGGTTGCCGATGGCGGGTCGGAACTCGACCGGGATGGGCCCCTTCAACTCGATGGTCAGGTAGGAGATGCAGCGTCGCGCGTCGAGTTGGAAAGGCGCGGTGATGGCCTGCGTGGGACAGGCCGTGATGCAGCGCGAGCAGGAGCCGCAACGGTTCCTCTCCGGCGTGTCCGGCTCCAGTTCCAGCGTGGTGATGAGTTCAGCAAGGAAGAACCAGTTGCCGAGCCGGCGGCTGATGAGATTCGTGTGCTTCCCCACGAAGCCCAGCCCCGCACGCTGCGCGAGATCACGTTCCAGCAACGGGCCGGTGTCCACATACCAGAGTGAGCGCGTCCCGGAGCCACCCTGGGCGTTCACGAACTCGGTGAGCTGTTTGAGCGGCGCGGCGAGCACATCGTGGTAATCCGCAAAGCGGGCGTAACGGGCGACGACGCCCGTGGTCAGTGGGCAGTTGTCAGTATTCACTGGGGGACTCACAGGCTCTCCACTGAACACTGAACACTGATTACTGATTACTTCCCCCTCCCCTGCGTAACTCACCGCCAGGCAGATCACCGACCTCGCCCCCGCCAGCACTTGCTCCGGATCCACGCGCTTGTGCGTGTTGCGGGCGAGGTAGCCCATTTCGCCATGCTGGCCGGTGGCGATCCATTCCTGGAAATCCTCGCGGTGGTCGGGCGCGGCGGCGGTGGTGAACCGGCAGTCATCGAACCCCAGCTCGCGGGCGCGCTGGCGGATGGCCACCTTCACAGTCGCGGCGGGTGGTTCAGCGCCGCGCGGAAGTTGTGCAGCACATGGGCGGCGATTTCCTTGATGGACCGCTGCTCGGTGCTCACCAGCACATCGGCCTGCTTGTAGGCGGCCTCGCGGGCAGCGAGCAGCTCGCGGATTCTCGCCAGCGGATCGGCGGTCTGAAGCAGCGGGCGGTGCGTCTGGTGCTTCGTGCGCTGGTAAATCGTCTCCGGCGTGGCCCAGAGGCAGACGACGAGCGAGTGCGCCTTGAGGCTGGCGAGATTATCCGGGTTCACGATCAACCCGCCGCCGGTCGAGATGACCTTCCCGCTCCACGCCGCCATCTCCGCGACCAGCTCGGACTCGAACTGGCGGAACGCCGCCTCGCCGTGCTGCGCGAAAATCTCCCCAACCTTCACGCCGGTCCGGCTTTCGATGACCTCGTCCGTGTCCACGAACTCGAACTGCAACTCGGCGGCGACCAGCCGGCCCACGGACGATTTGCCCACGCCCATGAAGCCGGCCAGCGCGACGTTGCGGATCTGGCGCGGCGCACTCATGCGCGCCAGCATGACGCAACGCCGGGGTTCAGGCACGAAGTTTCAACCCGATGAACATTTGACCCGCCTGCGGTGCTCTCCTAGAGTCCGCGCCCTGATTATGAAGGTTCTGATTTGCGACCCGATTTCGCCGAAGGGAATTGAGCTGTTCCGGCAGCGCCCCGAGTTCCAGGTCACGGTGCTCGACAAGCGGCTCTCCGAGGCGGAGCTGCTGCCCATCGTCACCGATGTCGAGGCGATGGTCGTGCGCTCGGAGACGAAGGTGACGAAGAAAGTCCTCGAAGCCGCCGCCAAGCTCCGCGTCGTGGGCCGCGCCGGAGTGGGCGTGGACAACGTGGACGTGGAGGCCGCCACGCAGCGCGGCGTGGTGGTGATGAACACCCCCGCCGGCAACACGCTGACCACGGCGGAATTGAGCTTCGCGATGATTCTCAATCTCGCGCGCAAGGTGCCGCAGGCGCATGGCTCGATGGTTGCGGGCAAGTGGGACCGCAAGCTGTTCATGGGCGTGGAGCTGCACGGCAAGACGCTCGGCGTGCTCGGCGCGGGCCGCATCGGCACCGAGGTGGGCAAGCGGGCGCTGGCCTTCGGCATGAAGGTGCTGGCTTACGACCCGTTTCTGACCGAGGGCCGCGCGAAGGCGCTCGGCTTCGAGCTGGCCTCGGACGTGGACACGATCTACGAGCACGCGGACTTCATCACCATCCACCTGCCGGTCACGGAGCAGACGCGGGGGATGCTCAATACCTCGGCGTTCTCCAAGATGAAGCCCGGCGTGCGCATCGTGAACTGCGCACGCGGCGAGATCATCGCGGAGAACGACCTGCTCGCCGCGCTCGACTCGAAGAAGGTCGCCGCCGCCGCGCTGGACGTGTTCTGCGTCGAGCCGATGGCGGCGGACCATCCGTTCCGCAAGCACCCCTCGCTCATCCTCACGCCGCACTTGGGCGCAAGTTCCGAGGAGGCGCAGGAGAAGTGCGGCATCGAAGTCGCCGAGGTCATCACGGCCTACCTGCTCACCGGCGAGGTGCGCAACGCGGTGAACCTGCCCTATCTCGACGCGAAGACCTACGAGCAGGTGAAGCCCTACATGGCGCTGGGCGAGGCGCTGGGCAAGCTGCTCGCGCAGGTGGTGCCGCAGCAGATAGACCGCGCGCACATCACCTACGGCGGCAAGGCGCAGGAGCTGCCCAACATTGACCCCATCACCCGCGCGGTGCTCATGGGCTTCCTCGCGCGCGCGGCGGTGAAGGACTTGAATCCCATCAACGTGCGCGGCATCGCCGGCACGCTGGGCATCACCGTCGAGGAGAAGCGCTCGAACGAACCGGTCACGTTCAACGAGTGGCTGCACGTCCAGCTCTTCAAGGGCGACGAGAAGGTCGGCTCCGCCGGCGGCACGTTCTTCGGCTCGCCGAACAACCCGCGCATCGTCCGCCTCTTCAGCAACCCGCTGGAAATCCCGCTGCACGGCACGTTCCTCATGTTCAACAACCTCGACCGGCCGGGCATCGTGGGCCACGTCGGCACCGTGCTGGGCAAGCATGGCGTCAACATCGCGAACCTCAGCCTCAGCCGCGACCACGCGGGCGGTCACGCGCTCTCAGTATTCCATGTGGACAGCGAGCCGCCCGTGGAACTGCTCGAAGAACTGCGCCGCGACCCCGTCTTTAGCAATGTCCGCGTGGTGAAGCTTTGAAACGTGTTGCGTGCTGCGTGTTCGCCTCCGGCGTTCACCGACCACGGCCAGCACGAAACACGCAACACGTAACACGTTCATGAAAACCGCCACCGCCCTGCTCGCCACCGCTCTTGCATTCCCCGCCTTCGCCGCCGACCCGAAGGACAAAAAGTCCACCGTGACCGCGCCGCCCCCGCCCAAGCCGGCGGTCAAGGCGGACGACCTGTTCCCACCGACGGTGCTGGCGAAAGGCAAGGGGTTTCAGGTCAACAGCAAGCAGCTCGACGAGGCATATCTGAACTTCCGCACGGCCTCCGCGTCGCGCGGCCAGCAGCCGCCGCCGGAAGACAAGCGGCTCGAGATGGAGAAGAAACTGCTCGACCGCCTGGTCACCGTGGAAGTGCTCAAGCGCAAGGCCACCGACGCGGACAAGACCAAGGGCAAAGCCGCCGCCGACAAGCTGCTCGGGGAGTTCCGCAAGCAGGCTGGCTCGGACGAGGGTTTCGGCCGCCAGATCGCCGCGATGGGCATGACGCCCGAGTCGTTCACCGCGCAGTTCACCGAGCGCGCCGTCGTCGAGGAGGTCGTCAACCGCGAGGTGCGCGACACGATTCCGGTCACACCGCAGCAGGTGCAGAAGTTTTACGACGAGAACCCGAAGCGCTTCGAGCAGCCGGAGACGGTCCGCGCCGCGCACATTCTCCTCGCCACGCGCGACCTCGCCACGAACCAGGAGCTGACGCTGGACAAGCAAAAGGCCCAGCGCGATTTGATTGAGGCGCTGCTCAAGCGCGCCCGCGCCGGCGAGGACTTCGGCAAACTGGCGAAGGATTTTTCCCAAGACCCCGGCTCGAAGGAGCGTGGAGGCGAATACGTTTTTCCGCGCGGCCAGATGGCGATGGAGTTCGAGACCGCCGCCTTCGGAATGCGCCCCAACCAGATCAGCGACGTGGTCACGACCAAGTTCGGCTTCCACATCATCAAGGTGCTGGAACGCAATCCCCCGAAGAAGGTCGAGTTCGACAAGGTCAAGGACCGCATCCGCGAAAACCTCCAGCAGGAAGAGGCGGACAAGCAGTTGCCCGCGTATCTGGAGAAAGTGAAGAAGGAGGCGGGCGTGGAGATTCTCGCGGAGAAATACAAGTGAGGCGGGGCGTCATGCGTAAAACGTAAAACGTAAGCTGGCGCGGGCGGCACACGCCTTTCCCTTACGTTTTACGATTCACGTTTTACATCCGCCCATGTCACCTCGTCGTCAGCTTCCAACCAGCCTCACCATCGCCGGCTCCGACAGCGGCGGCGGTGCGGGCATCCAGGCGGACCTCAAGACCTTCGCCGCGCTCGGCGTCCACGGCACCAGCGCCATCACCTGCCTGACGGCGCAGAATCCCAAGGGTGTCTCCGCCATCCAAGCCGCGAAGCCGGCCATCGTCCGCGCTCAGATCGAAGCCGTCTTCGCCGAGCTGCGCCCCGCCGCCGTGAAGACCGGGATGCTGTTCGACACCGCCATCATCCGCGAGGTCGCGGGCTTCTTCCGCACGCTGCGCGGCCCGAAGCCGCCGCTCATCGTGGACCCCGTGATGGTCGCCACCAGCGGCGCGCGCCTGCTCAAGCCCGCCGCCCTGCGCGCCATGCGGGACGAGCTGCTCCCGCTCGCCACGCTCGTCACGCCCAACCTCGACGAGGCGGAAATCCTCGCGGGCACGAAGCTGAAGTCTGTTGGGGACTTGCGGGCCGCCGCGCAGGCCATTCACGCGGGGTTTGGCTGTGCCGTGTTGGTGAAAGGCGGCCACCTGCGCGGCCAGCGCATAGCGACAGACATATTCTTCGACGGGAAGACCGAGTTGCTCCTCTCCGCGCCGTTTGTGCGCGGCGTCTCGACGCACGGCACCGGCTGCACCTACTCCGCCGCCATCGCCGCCTACTGCGCCCTCGGCCACGACCTCCCGCGCTCCGTGCAACTTGCGAAGGACTTCATCACCCGCGCCATCGCCGGCAGCGTTCGCGCGGGAAAGCATTCGGTGCTGAACCCCTTCGTCGGCGGAGCGCCGGTGTCCAACCGGCGTTAAGTGCCGCGCACACCTCCCGCCGGTTGGACACCGGCGCTACTTGCTCAGTCAAAATCCGAACAGCTCATGAAGTAGTGGCAGCGCGGGCAGCGGAACTTGCACTTCTGGTTTTCCAGCTCGTGCCCGCAGCGGGGACACCACTTCCAATATTCGCCCGCACCGGACTCGGCCCCGCTCGCCGTCGCATCCGCTGGCGTTGGGCTGGCGGCAGGGTCTGGCTTCGGTTCCGGCACGCCCGTTTGTTAGGCCGGGCAGGCACGCCTTGCAAGATTGCGAGTGGGGCGGGATCGGCCCCTCCGATTCGCAGCGCTGGGAACACGCTTGGCTAACTCACCGTAACAATTGCCTCAGTCCATCCGCTCCGGCTCGGGACTATTCCGTAGTTTTCGGAAGATTTTGCCCGGAAACCTGACTCCGGCACTCGCGCTGCTGAGAAGCCGCCATGTCCAACATGATGCCACTCGCCTCGCGATGCGCGCCATGCCCATCAGTCGCCGCCCTCCTTGCGGCGACGGACAGCCCACAAACATCCCCCTGACGCGAGCCGGGCGTTCTCGCCTGCTACTCGGTCTTTGAAAACGACACCGGCGGCTGCGCAAGCAGCCGCCGGTTGCGTTTTTCCGCTTCGCGCCGCGCGCGGCCTCTGCTATTCACCCGCCCCGTGACCACTCCAGCGCCCAGCGTGCTGCTGTTGATTCCGGCCTACAACGAGGAGGAACGCATCGAGCCGACCCTTCGCGAGTATGCCGCGTATTTCCGCGCGAACTACTCCGGGCGCTTTGAAATCCTCGTCGTCCTCAACGGCTGCCGCGACAACACCCTCGCCGTCGTGCAGCGCGTCGCGAAGGATTTCCCCGAGGTGCAGGTCGAGAATTTTCCCGCGCCTATCGGCAAGGGCGGCGCGCTCATCGAAGGCCTTCGCCACGCGCCCAAGGTGGACCTCATCGGCTACGTGGACGCCGACGGCGCGACGCCGCCCTCCGCCTTCCATCAACTCATCGGCCACACAGAATGGGCGGACTGCGTCATCGGCTCGCGCTGGCTGGACGGCGCGGTGCTGCATCAGGCGCAGCCGTGGTTCCGCCGCTTCACGAGCCGCTGCTTCCACGCCATCGTCGAGTTGCTCTTCGGCATGGGCATCGCCGACACGCAATGCCCCGCGAAGATCGCGCACCGCACCGCCATCGAGGCCATCCACAGCCACCTCCGCATCGCCGACCTCGCGTTCGATGTGAACCTGCTCTATTCGCTCACGCACGCCGGCTTCAAGGTGCTCGAACTTCCGACCGAGTGGACCGACAAGCTCGGCAGCAAGGTCACGAGTTCGCTCTTCCGCTCCTCGGCCATCATGTTCTTCTCCACCGTGCGGCTGCGGCTGGTTTACTCCCCGCTCTACGAACGTCTGCAACCGCTCCGCTGGATCGGCGACTGGCTCTACCGCGCGCTCCGCGCGCCGACGGTGAAGCGGGGAAAGTAAGTTCAAGGTTCCGAGTTCAAAGTTCAAAGCCCGCGCTTGGCACCGATACCGGATGAGGGTTCAAGGAACCGACTTTGAACTTTGGACTTTGAACTTTGAACTGCCCCAAGTGAACCAAACCGCCGTCCCCAGCAGCGCCAAGCAGGACACGCCGAGCACTTGCACCACCAGCCGGAATGCCGCCATCGGCTCCATGCCGCCGAGCTTGGGCTGAATCCACCACAGCCCGCCGGCGAAACCCGCCGCGATGAGCACCAGCCACGGCACGATGGCGAAGCGTTCGCGGGCAAGGAGGTTTTGCACGAGCACATTCGCCATGACGAGGAACAGGATGCTCCACGCAAACCACGGCACCAGCGGCGCGGCTTGCAGGTAATACTCCAGGTTGCTGAAATAGACGATGCGCAGCGGCAGGGTCGGCACCAGCGAGCATACCGCCGCCACTGCGCCACCCAAAGCCGCTGTGCCCAGCAACGTGTGCCGCAGGGCCGCGTCCTGCCCACCGCCCGCGCCCCCGGCAATCTTCGGAAACATCACCGACGCGATGGGCAGCGTGAACTGGCTCAATCCAAAGCCCACAATGACGCCCGCTTGATAAAGCGCGGTGATCTCCTTGGGGAACTGGCTTTGCACGAAGACCGCATCCGCCGTCGAGATGAACACCACCGCACCCATGCCCAGCGTCAGCGGCAGCACGCGCGCCAGCCACGACCGCCACGCGAACGTCCCGCCTGCCACCGCGCGCAGTTCGCGCGTCGCGTGCCACGCCAGCGCCACGGCGGCAAGCTGGCTGAACAGCGACGCCGACATCGCACTCGCCGCCTGCCCGTGGAGCAGGATCACCAGCACCAGCACCGCGCTGAAACGCCCGATGCCGTCAATCATCAGCGTCCAGCCAAATCTTGCGAAGTCCTGCCGCCCCTGCAACGCCCCGCGCATGACCGGCAGCCAAAGCGAAGTCAGCCCCAGCCCCAGTGTCGCCCAGAGCGCGGCCGGGTTGCTGATTTTCAAAGTGGTGCAAATCGCATCGCTGAACACGAGGCCCGCTGACAGCACCACCAGCCAAAGTGCAAACGTCCCGCGCAGCACCGCGCGCAGCGTCGCCGCGAGTTCCGCCTGCGCGGTTGCTTCCTTCGCCGTCGCTGTTTGCAACGCGAAGACCGCCTGCAAGCCCGCCGCCGGCACGCCCAGCAGCAGGAAAACCTTCAGCAGCGTGGCAAACACGCCGTATTCCGCCGGGTCCATCTTCGACACGATGGGATGCACCGCGAACATGAACACGCCGCAGCCGAGGTTTGCCGCGACGAGCCAGCCGGCCTGCTTGAAGAAGTGTCGGCCTGAGTCGGCGCTCATGCGGGGAGAATGGTTTCCAGCGTCACCGGCACCTGCTCCGGCGGTTTGAGTTGGGGGCGGGTGAACAGGCCTTTCCAGAAGCCCAATCCGTAGAAGACGTGCGAGACAACTATCAGCGGTGCGACGCGCCACCAATCCACCCCCGTAGCAGCCGACGTGAGGAGGCTCTGACCCATTGGCGATTGGCGATTGGCGATTGGCGATTGAGGGCCGGCGGGCGAAGACGCCGGAGATTCCGTATTCCGCGTTCCGCGTTCCGCGTTTGAATGGAGCCTCCTTACGTCGGCTGCTACTGAGTGGATGGTCTGTGCCAGCACCGCGACGGCATAAAGCGCGAGCGGCCAGAGCAGCAGCGGCGGCAGGAACGGCGTGAGCACGAGGTAGAGCAGGAAGAGCGGCGGCACGAAGTTCGGTGCGGAGCCGAGCGTGGGGTGCAGCCGGAACTGCTCCGCCCGCCCGCGCCCGTAGTTCGTCAGCATCTTGCAGAACGCGCCCAGCGTGCGACGTGGGCGGCGGTGGACGATGAACTCCGGGTCGTAAATCAGCTTGCCGCCGCGCCGCTGCAACTCATCCATCAGCGCGTTCTCCTCGTTGGGATACAACGCCTCGTCGAAGCCGCCCGCCGCGAGCAGCGCCTCGCGCCGGCCCATCAGGTTGCAGAGAATCAACTCCTTCTCCCCGCTCACCCGCGCCTCGCCGACCGGTGTGTAACGCGCCCGGCTCGGCCCGAACGCCAGCCAGCTTCCCATCACGGTCGCAAATGCCTGCTCCAGCGGCGGCGCGTCCGCCGGGCACACATTCGGCCCGCCGATCATGACGACATTCTCGTAGGCAAAGTAGGATTGCAGCCGTTGCAAACTGTCCGGGCAAGGCAGCGAGTCATCGTCGAGGAAGTAAATCCAGTCTCCCTTGGCCGCGCGTAACGCCGTGTTCCGCTGCACGGACGGCTGTGTGCCGCGTGCGACGATGATTTCCAATTGCTTGCGTGGATAGTCAAGCGCCCGAGCGGCGGCCAACGCCTGCGGCTCCGCATCGCCGGGGCGCGTCGGGATGATGACAGTGACCGTGTAAGGCGGCAGCCGAATGTGAAGTGTTGACTGTGGGTTGGAAAATTTCGATCGTAAACACGCCAAGAGCTTGTCCGGCAGTTTCGGTGGTAGCGTTAGCTTGACCTCCAGTGCCGGTCGAGGTGGCAGTTCCACGCGAACGGTTTGCTGGCCGGGAAGGAGAGTTTCAAGCGGGGACGGCAAAGGCGACTCACCGGGCATGGAGAACCGCTTAATCGGCTCATCCGAAGCGTCGTAATTGCTTGGCCGCTCGTCGCTCATGCGCGGAGGGGACAGCCGACGCGCCCGTGCCGGCGATTTGCAATCGCCGCGTTGCGGGTGGACGGCTCGGCTTCGTTTCGAACTGTTGTTGCCCACAGACGGCGGTTGCAAACCGCCGGCACGGCCTCCGTGTTCCCTCTGGGTTTCATCAGTGGCTGAAGGAGTTGCTCACGGCTGGTCACGGAGGAATTTGACCAGCAGCCGCGTCAACCGTTCGAGCTGCGCCAGCTCCACCCACTCGTCCGCAGTGTGGGCCTGTGCAATGTCGCCGGGGCCGAGGAGGACGCTGGGGATGCCGCCGCTGGCCAGCACTGCTGCGTCCGAGAAGTAATCCACGCCGAGCGCGTGGCGCTGTCCGGAGCAGCGCGTGAGCTGGCGGACGAGCGGAAGTTCCGGGTCTGTTTCCATCGCGGGACACGGGGCATTCTTGGTGTCGGTGACTTCCGCATCCACGCCGAGGCGGCGGAGCAGCGCGCGCAATTCCGTGAAGACTCCCGCGTCCGTCTCGCCGGGCAGCGTGCGGCGGTCAATGAGGATTTCGCAGCGGTCGGGCACGATGTTCGGCTGCCGCCCGCCGGCGATGAAGCCGACGTTCACGGTCGCGTGGCCGAGCAACGGGTGCGTGTGGCACTTCAACGTGGCGGCGTAGCGCGTCTCCAACTCCTCGACAACGCGGGCCATCGCGTGGACGGCGTTCTTGCCCAGGTGCGGCTTGGAGCCGTGCGCGGACTTGCCGTGCGTGGTGAGGCGGAGCCAGAGGTCGCCCTTGTGCGCGGTGATGACTTTGCAAAGCGTCGGCTCGCCGACGATGGCGAGCGTAGCAGGGATACTCTTGTCCCCCGGGCGGCGTTTGGATTGATTGGTCAACGGGGACAAGAGTGTCCCCGCTACGAGTGCCCGGCTGCCGCTCTGGTTGTTCTCCTCGTCCACGAGGGCGGTCAGGATGATTTCCGTCTCGCGCGGGCGCGGGCCGCTGGCGGCGAGTTCGAGCAAGGCGGCGAGATACGTTGCGATGCTGCCCTTGGTGTCGCACGCGCCGCGTCCGTGGAGGCGGCCGGCCTTCACCACCGACTGGAAGCGCGCTTCGCCGTCCACGCCCACGGTGTCCATGTGCGGCGCGAGCAGGATGCGGCGGCGGACCTTGCCCCCGGCGGGCGTGAGGTGGATGAGGAGATTCGAGCGACCGGGGAAAACTTCCTGCCACTTCAGCTCCAGCCCGGCGCGGTCGGCGGTGAAGGCGAGGAAGTCAGCGACGCGGCGCTCGCCGGTGAGGTCGTCGCGGCCCGGCAGGAACGCGGGGTTCACGCTGGGCAGCGCGATGAGTTCGCGGAGCAGCTTGTGGGCGGCGACGGGCATCGGCGTGCCGAAGGTAGGCGGGGGCGGGACAGGTGTCGAGCCGGAGGGATTTACTCCGCCACCATGTGGTTGCGCAGCACGCCGATGCCCTCGATGGCGGCCTCCATCTGGTCGCCATGCTTGAGGTAGGTGCCGGTGGTGTTGCCCACGCCGGAGGGCGTGCCGGTGGAGATGATGTCGCCCGGCTCCAGCGTCACGATGGCGGAGACAAACTCGATGATGGCCGCGACCGGGAAAATCATCTGCGCGGTGCTGGCGTTCTGCCAGGTCTTGCCGTTGACCTTGAGCGTGAGGCCGAGCTTCTGCGGGTCGGGCAGCGCGTGCGCCGACGACACGCACGGGCCAACGGGGCAGAACGTGTCGTGCCACTTGCCGTGCTGCCAGTCGAAGAACGAGTCCTTCTCGCGCTTCTCGCGGCCGGGATTCGGGCGGAACTTCCGGTCGGAGATGTCATTCACCACCGTGTAGCCGGCGACATAGCCGAGCGCGCCGGCCTCCTTCACGGCCTTGCAGCGCTTCGCGATGACCACGCCCAACTCGCACTCCCAGTCCACATGGTTGGGCGAAACCTTCGGGATGACGATGGGCGCGCCGGGGTGGTTGAGCGTGGTGGTCGGCGGCTTTTGGAATAGGTAAGGAAAGGTCTTCGCGCGTTCGGTCGCCTGGCCGCCGCCTTCCTTGATGTGCTCGTTGTAATTGCCGGCGAGGAGAATGATTTTCGGCGGACGCGGGATGGGTGTGAGCAACTGCACCTTGTCCACGGCAAGCGCCGCGCTGTCAGCCACGCCGAGATTGGCAACCAGCCAGTCGCCCAACTCGCGCGCGGCGGCGAAGTGGCTGCCGCCCGGCAGCAGCGCGAGCAGGTCATCGGCGGCGGGCAGGGCGATTACCTTGAGCGTGCGCTCGCGATGCAGACGCGCGGCGGCGTCCAGCGGGACGAGGGTGGAGTCGAAGAAGAAGCCCGCGCGGACGGCGGAGCCTTGGGCGAAACGACAGAGGCGCATGAGCGGAGAATGAACCGCGCCGCGCCGCCGGTCAACGCGAGCCACAGCATCACCATTCGTTTGTCGTCAAGCGAATGAGCGGCTTTCCTCCCAATCCAAATCCCGCCTTGCGGCTGGCACTTCGCCGCCGCCCGTGCTTCACTTCCGTGTCTCATGCGGAAGCTGGTTCACCTCATTCCGAAGCCGATTCTTTTCGGCCTGCTCGGCGCGCTCGGGTGCGTGCTGGGCTGGGCGGCGGGCGAGCCGTTGCTCAAGGTCATCAAGCCGCCCGCGCCCAAGGAAGGCGAGGAGGCGAAGGGCCAGCCCGCCGCGCCCGTGCTCGTCTTCAGCAACGAGCTGCAAAAGCGCCTGCAACGCGAGGAGGCCAAGACCGGCGACGTGCAGATTTCGCTGATGTGGGACAACTTCAACGACCTGGACCTGCACTGCGTGGACCCGACGGGCGAACGCATCTTCTACGGGCACAAGACCTCCGCCTCGCGCGGCGAGCTGGACGTGGACATGAACGCCCGCGCGCCCTACTCCGGCCAGCCCGTCGAGAACATCTACTGGCCCACCAACGACGCGCCGGAGGGAACGTATCAGGTCTTCGTCAACCACTACTCGCTGCACGCGCCGGTGAACGAGACGCCCTACACCATCGCCATCAAGCAGGGCGGCAAGGCGCAGGAATTCCGCGGCGTCATCCGCCACGGCCAGACCAACTTGGTGCACTCCTTTGAGATGAAGAAGGCCCCGCCGCCCGACCTCGCCAAGCTCAACCAACGCCAGCCGCCCTCGCTCAAGACCACGCTTGTCATCGGCCTGTGGACCTCGTTGCTCGCCGTCGGCATGGCCGCGCTCATCGTGGCGACGCAAAACTTTCTGCTCCGCCGCGCGCTGTTCAGCGTGAAGGAAGCCGCGCTCGTGCTCGGCGGCGGCGTGCTGGCGGGACTCATCTCCGGCGCGGTGAGCCAGCATCTCTTCGCCCTCGGCGCGAACAGCATCGCCGCGCAGCTCTCTGAGACTGACGCCGAGCGCGTGCTGCCGCTCATCATCAAGGCCGGGCAGCTCGTGGGCTGGTCATTGCTCGGCGCGCTGCTGGGCTTCGGCCTCGCGTTCTTCATCCCGAACCTGCCGAAGTTCCGCGCGGGCTTCGCGGGCTTGATTGGCGGCGGCCTCGGTGCGGCGGCGTTCCTGTTCGCGCTCGCCAAGTCCGGCGCGGCCGGCGACGCCTCCGCCCGGTTGGTCGGCGCGGCGATTCTCGGCCTCACCATCGGCCTCGTGGTCGCGCTGGTGGAGCGGCTGGCGCGCGAGGCGGCGTTGATTGTCCACTGGCACGAGAACGAGCGCACCGTCATCAACCTCGGCGCGGAACCGGTCATCCTCGGCAGTTCGCCCGAGGCGCACTTGTATCTGCCCAAACACAAGGGCTTCCCGCCCGTGACCGCCATCGTGACCTTCCGCGACGGCCGCGTGCAGATGGAGAACAAGCTCTCCAATTCGACGCACACTCTCGCCGGCGGCAACAAGCTCCAAATCGGCGAGCTGTGGATTGAGATTCAGACCGACGCGAAGTGAGGCGCGCACGACGGAGCCGACTACCTCGGTAATTTTCCGTATCGTCGCGAGGCGCGGGGTTGCTAGTCTTCCGCCGAATTCCACTCATGCGTGCGCTGCTCCATCGGCTGCCCAAGCCCTTGCTTTTCGCCCTGCTCGGCGGGTTGGGCTGCGCGGTCGGCTGGCTGCCGGGTGAGTTGCTCCTGTCAGCACTGCGTCCGCCCGCGAAGGTTTCCGCTGCCACCTCGGAAGCATCCTCCGCCCCGCTCGTCGTGGCGAAAGTCGCCGAGGCCGCGCCGGAGCCGCAGGTTTTCCCGCCGCAGCTCGTGGCGCGGCTGAAACGCGAGGAGGCCAAGACCGGCGACGTGCAGATTTCGCTGATGTGGGACAGCCTCAACGACCTCGACCTGCACTGCGTCGGCCCCGACGGCGAGCGCATCTACCACAACCACCGGCGCTCGCAATCCGGCGGCGAGCTGGATGTGGACATGAACGCGCGCTACACGGGCCGCAGCGAAGTCATCTTTGTGCTCGATTGCTCTGGCAGCATGACGGGCCGGCGGATGGAGGAGACCAAGCTCGCGGCGGCAGACCTGGCACAGCGGCTGCCTCCCGGGATGCCCCTGGCCGTCGTTGGATTTCACACCACGGCCAGCAACCGGCTTTCGTTCACGAACGACACTCCGACCGTCGTGCGCTTTGTCGAATCGCTGCGCGCGCAAGGCGGCACGCGGATGGACCTCGGGCTCCTGGCAGCCCAGGACGAATTCGCACGGACGGACAAGCGGCGGGGAGCGACCGGCCCCAACCCCACGAACGCGCCGTTGCGCAGCGTGCTGCTGTTCACGGATGGCGTCCCAAACAAAGGCACCGAGGACGCCACGGTGGCCGCTGCCCGCCAGCTTCGCCGGGGCGGGGTGCGAGTCATCGCCGTCGGCACGGGTGATGCCCGGCTGGATTTCCTCACCAGCCTCACCGAGTCAACGAACCAGGTCTTCATCGCCACCGACGGCAGCTTGGCCCGCGCGTTCGCGGCGGCGGAAAACCTCCTCAAAAGCCCGGACTGGAACCGCCCCCAGGCCGCCGCCACCAACGCCGTGCCCGCGCTCGGCGTGGCTCACACGGTTGTGGTCGCCATGGACGCGTGGGCCGGCCCGCTGTTCGTCATGACCAATCGCATCACCCGCAACAACGTCATTATCCCCAATGCGGCCATCACCAATCTGCATCTTCCGTTGTTCGTGCAAAGTCGCCTGCCACCCAACGCGCAACTCGGCTGGACCGGCGGCGCGGCCACCAATCTCGTAATCGCGCCGCCGGCGGACCCGAAGGCGTTCACGAATTTGCTCGCCCGCAATTTGGCTCCGATGCCTGCGGATGACGCCGCCGGTCCGCTCATGGTCGGAACCTTGCGCACGGCGGTTGCCACCCTCACAAACGCGCTCGGTGGATGGCCCGTTGCCCGACGGCGGGCGACCACCAACGCAGTGCTCATGGGTTCCGTAGCCTATGTGCTACAGCGTCCGCTGCCCACCGACGCGCACCCGGCCTTCCTCGCCGAGCTGGCTGCCGCCAAGCGCGGGGCCGTCAATGTTTTCCTGTTGGAGAATTACCGGTCTGGTTTCCTGCCCCAAGCCGTGCTCAACGAGACCCAAGGCATCATCAATTCCTTGAACGTCCGCAGCCCGAGGATGCCAACCAGCGGCAAAAACGCGGCGTCCGGCCTGCCTTTGGCGACACTTTCCCCCATTTCCATGTTCAACGAACTCGGCGGCCGGTTGACCACACTTGAATTCGCCACCCTGCAAGCCACGCGCCCGCCTTCAACGCGCGTCTCGAAAGAGCCGGTCGAAAACATCTTCTGGCCCAAGGGCGAGGCTCCCGCCGGCAAATACCTCGTCGAGGTCGTTCACTTCGGCGCGCACGCCACGGCGGAGCCGACCTCTTACTTTGTCGGGCTTCGGCTGAACGGGCAGGTCCACGAATTCAAGGGCCACATCGCCCCCGGCCAGACCAACCGCGTGCACGAGTTCAATCTCCGCTCCGCAGCGGATCTCGCACGCGAACAGCAGGCGAAGGAGGCTGCGGCCCGAGCCGAGCGGCGCGAGAAACTCCTGCGCGTCAGCACCCCGGCTGGCACCATCCGAGCCACCGCCGGCTTCGGCCGCAACCTGCTTGCCGCCGCCCTGTGGACCGCCGCGCTGGCCGTGGGTCTGGCCGCCCTCGTGACGCTCGGGCAGGCGCTGCTGCTGCGCGCCCGCTGGCTGGCCACGCGCCGCACCTGGGTCGTGCTCGCAGTCGCGCTTGCTGCGGGTCTGCTCTCCGGCGCAGTGAGCCAGGGTGGTTTCGCACTGTTCGCCTCCGGCGCGACGAGCCTGAGCGCGGGGGCAACCGAGCTGCTGCGTTTCGGCCAGGTCATTGGCTGGGCGACACTCGGCGCGTTGCTCGGACTCGGACTTGCCTTTGCCGTGCCGAACCTGCCGGGCCATCGCGCAGCGCTGGCCGGTGCGGGCGGCGGCGTGCTGGGCGCGCTGGCATTTCTCGCGCTGACTGGATGGGTGGGCGAAACCTTGGGCCGCTTGCTCGGCGCGGTTGTTCTGGGCGCGGCGATCGGCCTCGTGGTCGCGCTGGTGGAGCGACTCGCGAGAGAGGCGGCGCTAATCGTTCACTGGCACGAGAACGAGCGCACCGTCATCAACCTCGGTGCGGAGCCGGTCATCCTTGGCAGCTCGCCGGAAGCGCATCTGTATCTGCCCAAGCACAAGGGCTTCCCGCCCGTCACCGCCATCGTGACCTTCCGCGAAGGGCGCGTGCAGATGGAGAACAAGCTCTCCAACTCGACGCACACGCTTGCCGCCGGCAACAAACTCCAAATCGGCGAGCTGTGGATTGAGATTCAGACCGACGCGAAGTGACCCCGCCCGGACGCGCTTTCGGATTGGCAGCCCGCGCGCCGTCGGGTAAGTAGCCGCCATGCCCGTTCGCCCGACCGCTAGCATTTCCCGCCGCCGCTTCACCGGCGCGGTGGCGGGCGTCTCAGTGGGGGCGGCGCTCGCCCCCTTCCATATCCGGGCCGCCGCGAAAAGCCCGGCCAAGCGCAAGCGCGTCGCGCTCGTCACCACCATCGTCCGCAAGTTCTCCCACGGGCAGCACTTCGTTGACCGGTTGCTCGAAGGCTACGGCTGGCACGGCGAACACCACACCTCACCGCTCGAACTTGTTTCCCTCTACGTCGAGCAGTTTCCCGAGACCGACACCAGCCGTGAGCGCAGCAAGCGCCACGGCGTGCGGCTTTGCCCGACCATCGCCGAGGCGCTCACGCTCGGCACGTCGCGCCTCGCGGTGGACGGCGTGCTCATCATCGGCGAGCACGGCGACTACCCGCGCGACGCCAAGGGCCAGCCGCTCTATCCGCGCTTCCGCTTCTTCAAGGACGTGGTGAAGACCTTCGAGCGCACGAACCAGTCTGTGCCCGTCTTTCAGGACAAGCACTTCGCGATGGACTGGCGCGAGGCACAGGAGACTTACCGCGACGCACAACGCCTCGGCTTTCCGCTCATGGCCGGCTCGTCGCTGCCGGTCACGTGGCGCATTCCGATGATCGAAGTGCCGCTCGGCACGCCGCTCGTCGAGAGCGTCGGCGTGGGCTACGGGCACCACGGCTACTACGACATCCACACCATCGAGACCGCGCAGTGCATGAGCGAGCGGCGCGCGGGCGGCGAAGTCGGCGTGAAGTCTGTGCAAGCTTTCAAGAACGACGCCGTGTGGCGGCTGCTCGGTGAACGCGAGTCCACGCGCCGGCTCTGCCTCACTGCACTGAACCGCAGCCAGACGCTCGCGCCGCTGCCGGGTCGCACCTTCGCCGAGCCGAGCATCGAGCATCTCAAGCGCGTCAGCCCGTTCGCGGTGGCCTACGTCTTCGAGCACCTCGACGGCTTCCGCACGACCATCTTCCACTTCAACGGCACGGGCACCGCGTTCAGCCGCGACACCGCCGCGCTGAACGACTTCACCTACGCCGGCCTGACGCAGCGCGGCGACGTGCTTTCCACCCTGATGTTCCTGCCCATGCCGCCGACGCTGACCACGCTGGCGAGCTTCTTCAGCCCGCTGGTGAACCACATCGAGCAAATGGTCCTCACCGGCCAGCCGTCCTGGCCCAGCGAGCGGAACTACCTCACCACCGGCATGACGCTCTTCGCCGTGGACTCGCTTTACGCCGACGGCGCAAAGCTCGACACGCCCGACCTCCGCATCCGCTACCAGCCCACGCCGGGGCCGCATTTCTGGGCGGGCTAATCCTCGTAGGAGACGACGTAAGGAGGCTCAAACTTCCCCAGACCCAAGACGCCAGACCCGAGAACCGAATGACAATCAGAGCCTCCTCACGTCGGCTGCTACCTCAACTGTGAAGCCGCTCCGCCAAATCGCCTTCGTCCTCGAAGACTTCGCGCTGCAAACGCCCGCGCAACAACTCTTCGACCGCTTCCTGCTCGGCCACCGGCGCGCTGGTGCGTTCCACAAGCCCGACGGCCTCCGCGTCACCGTCACCCGTGCCGGCGATTTGCAATCGCCGTCCGCCGCGTCCGACCTGCTCCGAGCACGGGCGCGCGAAGCCGGGCTGCAACTCGCGGACCTCCCCGCCGCCGTGCGCGAAGCCGACGCCCTCGTCATTGTGCCACGAACGGATTCCCCCGCGCCCGCCGCCGCCCACGTCACCGCCGCGCTCACGCACGCGAAGCGCGGCGCGGCCTGCTTCGTCTTCGGCGCGCCCGCCACGAACCTCGCCGCTGCGCGCACACTCACGACACTTGCCGCCGCGCGGCAAATCACGCTCGCCTCCGGCACCACGCTCCCGGTCACCTGGCGTTTGCCACAGGTGGACCTGCCCGCAAACGCGCCCGCGGACGAGGCGCTCATCGTCGTGCAGGGCACGTCGCCGCTCGCGGAACTTCACGCGCTCGACGGCCTGCTGCCCGTGCTGGCCCGTCGCGCCGGCGGGGAACTCGGCGTGCGACGGGTGAAGTTTCTTGCCGGGGCTGACCTTTGGCGCGCGGCCGACCGCCGCGAATGGTCGTGGGGCTTGCTCTCCGCCGCGCTGTCCCGCTCCGACTCGCCGCAGGGCGACACGCTGCTGGACGGTCGCACGCAGGACTTGGTCGGCCTCGGCCTCGTGCCCAAGCTGGCAAGCAACCCGCGCGGCTGGCTGCTGGAGCACACCGATGGCGTCCGCACCGCGCTGCTCGCACTCGACGGTGTGGTCGCGGACTTCAACTTCGCGGTGCAACTCAGCGACGGAAACTCGGTCTCCGCCCAACTCTTCTGCGCGCCCGTGCCCGCGCAGGAGCACTACAGCCGCCTGGCTGCCGTGATCGAGGACTTCTTCCGCACCGGCACGCCACCGTGGCCCGCGTCCCGCAGCCAGCTCACCGCCGGCCTGCTGGACGCCTGCCGCCAAACCGCCGCGCAGCCGGGCGTGTGGCTGTGGACAGCCGAGCTTTCAATCCGATGAGCCAGCCAACGTCCATCAAGTGCCCGTCGTGCAAGATGACCGGCGACTGGTTCGCCACGCCGTTCGGCCCGTTCTGCTCCAAGCGCTGCAAGCTCGTGGACTTGGGCAAATGGTTCAGCGAGGAGCACGTCGTCTCCGCACCGCTGCGCCCCGAGCACTTCGCCGGCTACGACGAACTCCCGCCCGGCGAGCACCTGGACAAGCCGGAGTAGGCCAGCGCGTCCCGCCTGTTCCTACACGCGAACCTGCGCTCCTGTTCAAGGGCCGAAATCGCGGCCGTTGACGGGCCGTGGGTTCTCCCACTTCAGGAAGCCGCTCAAGCAGAATGTTCTAAGATGGAAGTCAGGCGGGACGCGCTGACCTACTTCTTCGTTGGCACGGGCTGAGGGGTGACGACAGGCGCGAAGGGCATCTCCTCGTCCGTGTGGACGCGGTGGCCCGTGGGATTAACAATGGTCGGCGTGAGGAAAAGCACGACGCGGGGTGACTTGGCTCCCGATTTGACAGCGGCGCCTGGCAACTCCAAGCCACCGAGCATCACCGTCTGCCCGTCCCACGCGACGCACTGCGACACCGAGATCGCTTTACCATCACGCGAGACGATTAACGTGAGGCTGAGGGTGTATCCATCCGCCGCCACACTCGGCAGCACTTCGAGCTTCAAGCCTTGCGCGAAGCCGCCGCCAGCCTTGGTATCCGCCGGGAGCTCGAGCACGACCGGCTTGCCGGAAGGCGTCGTCAACTTGGGCAATGAACGCACGCTGGTTGCGTCGCGCTGCTCCAAGGCGCGCATGACCACGGCGAACTGCGGCGCGGTGAGGATGCCGGTGAGGGTTGCCAATCCCACGGCATTGGTGCGCGCCAGCTTGTTGGTCACAATCCCTGTGGCGGCGGGCGTGCCACCTGGTTGCGCGGGCTGGGGGAAGATACCGGTTGGGTTCACGGCAGTGGGTTGGCGCACCGGCAACCCATTCAACTCCGGTGCGACTGCAAAGCTCGAATTCGTGATGC
Source organism: Limisphaerales bacterium (assembly GCA_009773355.1). Taxonomy (GTDB): domain Bacteria; phylum Verrucomicrobiota; class Verrucomicrobiia; order Limisphaerales; family SXTU01; genus SXTU01. The sequence goes on along the minus strand of WRPG01000063.1, from coordinate 8,088 downwards.
CGATCCGTGAAAGGCGCTCGAACACCGGCGTGGCATCGCTGTATCGGGCTTCGTGCTCGGCTCCGATGCGGACAACCACTCCCGCGTTCGTCCGGGAAACCGCCTTCAGCTCGTCCTCAATCTGGTCAAGCGACCGGGCACGCCCGTCGAGTTTGTAATTCCCTTCACGGTCAATCCAGAGTCTGCGAACCCCGTCTGGCTGGACCTCTGGCGGCCTAACCGCAGTGTTTCCCAAGAACCAGTCGAAGCCCCCCGCCTTGTTGTCGTTCTGGCTGATCTCGACGAACTTCGCCTCGATCACGACCTGCGGCGGCTTCGCGTTCAGCAACTCAACCGCCTGCTGGATGATGTCCAAGTCTTGCAACGACGCACGGACGAGCAGCAGGCCGTTGCGGTCGTTGAAGAAGACTTGGGTCGCGTCGGGACCGTTTGTCGCGCCGAGGTCGGTCACGCCGGCAGCGGTGAAGTAGAGGCGGACAAGGTGGTTCAGCTCGGCCGTCACGTTCGTGCTCACAACGCCAACTCGGCCGTTCGCCACGGGAATGCCGCCGACCGAGAACCGGTCGGTTCCGGCCGGGGCATTGGTCCAGGCCTTCTCCCGGAGCGCCTGGTCAAGCGCGGCACGGCTGCCGGGCCGCAACTGCCTCTCCTCAACCACGCTTCCCAAACCCGCGATAAACGTCGCCGGATCCACCTTGAACATCCGGGGAAAGAGCGAAGCCTGCTCGGGCAGCTTGGGCGAGAAGACGATGGCGTATTCCTCCACCGAGTATTTCAACCCGGCGGTCCGCCCATTCGGCAGCTTCACCACCGCCGTCATGCAGATCGCGTCCAACGCCTGGCGCAGCGTGAGGGCTTTGATCGGCGACGGCACCTTGATCAGCGCGTTTTCGAGATCGGGTTTGGGTGGCTTGGCGGCGGTCGAAACGATGGGGTTGCCCATCGGGTCGAGCAAGGGAGCGGCGGCTTTCGGCGAGATGTAATCGCTCACGACGTTGTTGATGAGAAAGTTCAGCCCCTTCTTCTCCGGGTCGGACTTCTTCACGTTGCCGTCGAGCCACGTCACGACTGCGGGCAGGCTCACGTTGTCGAAGTGGATTTCCGGCAGGATGATTTCATCCAGCTTGCGATTGTTGCGCTGCGCGCCCTTGCTGCTATGAGGGACAGGCTGAACAGGCGAGTTGGTGCGGTAGTAAGGATTTGGCTTTGGGAGATTGTTCGTCGCCGCGTTCGTTGCAGGTGCGGGCACTGGCTGCACCTTCTGAATCGCCTGCTCGATGACGCGCAGGTCGTTCGTCGTGCCGCGCACGAGGAGCAGGCCGTTCTCCGGGTTGAACGTCACGCGCGTGCTGCCGTTCGTCGCGCCGAGGGCGGTGACGCCGGCGCTTTGGAAGAACTGCCGGACCAGCGCGTTGGCCTCCGCTGCCGTGCGCTGTGTCGCCGGGACGGTGGCGGGGACGGTTGCGCGCACGGGGCCGGTGGTGGTTGTGGTGGACTGGTTCTGGCTGGCGGCTCCGGGTTGGGTGCCGCCGCCGGGCGTGAAGCCCAGCACGGGACTGCCCACGACGCCCTGCAAACCCTGGATGAACGTGTCCGGGTTCACGCGGAAGATGCGCGAGTAGTAAGCCACCGGCCCGCGCGGGATGAAGACGATGGCGTATTCCTCCACGCTGAACTGCGTGGGCAGCTCGGCGTTCTTGCAGATGACATCGAGCGCATGACGGAGCGTGAGGCTCTTCAACGGCTGGCTCACGCGCACCAACCCCTCGCTCAAGGCCACCGGCCGCGCGACCGGCACCGGGTTGCCGGCGGCGTCGAGCAACGGCGCGGCCGGAGCCACGTCGTTGATGAGGAAGTTCAGGCCCTTCTTTTTCGGGTCCGGCTCCGGGTCGAACTTCTTCGCGTCCTCGATGAGCCGCTGCACCACGCCCACCAGCGGCACGGCGTCGAAGTGGACCTCCGGCAGCACGATTTCATCGAGCTTGCGGTTGATGCGCTGCGCGCCCTTGCTGGAGTGCGTGAGGAACGGGGCTTCGAAGTTGGTCTTCGCGTAGGGATTGGGGACGGGCAGGCCGTTCTGGCTCCGCGCGGCCTCGTTCCATTTCTTGCTGACCTCGACCACTCGCGCGCTGTAGGTCTTCTCACGCGTCTTGCCATCTTGCTCGAACTGCGACTCCTGAATCAACCGCAGGTAGTAGTAAGCGACCTCGTTCGCCGGGTCCAAGGCGATGGCTTCCTCCAACCGCTGGCGCGCCTTGTCGTATTCGCCCACCTCGTAATACAGCTTCCCGTCACGAACCAAGCCCATGACCTTGGCGCGCTCTTCGAGCAACGCCGCCCTGCGGACCGTTGCCGGCGGGCTGGCCAACCGTGCCTTGTGCGCGGCCTCGACCCGGTCGTTGAAGCGCTTGAACTGCTCGGCCGCGGCGTTGTTCGGGTCGAACGGCAGAACCTTGTCCACCTCGGCGGCGGCGGCCTTGAAGTCGCGCTTCTCCTGCAACGCGATGGCGAGTTGGATGCGGCAATGAACCAGCCCGGCCAGCGCCTCGCGGCCTTGCCGCTCAGCCACCTGACCGCCGAGCAGCTTGGCATGGCCGATGGCCTCCTCATAGCGCACCACCGCGTTGGTCCACGACTTGACCTTGAGAAACTGCCCGGCCTCGCCCAGCAACTTGTCCAGCGCGACCTTCCGCTCCTGCCGGCGCAACGCCTCCTCCTGCGCGGCCTGCAACGGGTCGGGCGCAGGTGTCGCGTTGGTAGCAGCCGACGTGAGGAGGCTCTGACTGGATTCCGCGTTCCGCCTTCCGCCTTCCGCATTGGATTGGAGCCTCCTCACGTCGTCACCTACGGGGGTTGGCGGCGCGCTCTCCCTCTCCCTTTGCGGAGCAAGGGGAGAGGGCTGGGGTGAGGGGTTGGCCGCGACGGCGTTGGTGGCCGCACCCCTCATCCGGCCTTCGGCCACCTTCTCCCCTCGCTCCGCGAAGGGAGAAGGAGCGGGAGCGGCTGCGCCGGGCTTGGGCGTAGGTGGCAGGATAGGCGAAGAACCCGGCACGACGACGATGTCACCGCTTTTCAGAATAATGTCCTTCGTCGCGTCCTTCTGGACTTCCTTCACGTTCAGCGGGAGCCGTGCCTTCTCGCCATTGTCCGCGTTGCGGACGACGTAGCAGTTCATCAGGCTCGCTCCCGGCGCGAAGCCACCGACGCGGAGAATCGCTGCGTAGGCCGTGAGCTTCTCATCCTTGCCCAATGACACTGGCCCGGGCTTCACCACACTGCCCGTCACATGGACCGCCGGGGCGAAGGCCGGCACCATGATGATGTCGCCGGGGAGGAGCGGCTTATCTGCGGGCGGGGCAGTCCCGGAGAGAATTGCTGCCACGTTCACTTCCTCGACCGCGCCCTGGCCGTGGTTGATGCGAAGCAGCTTCACACGCTTGAGATCGCCGTTCGGAGTGAGGCCACCGGAGCGCACAATGGAGGTGATGAGAGTTGGCTGGACGCCCTCGGGAATCTTCAGCGGGCCGGGCGTGAGGAACTCGCCGGCGAGGTAGATGACCCGCTGGTCGTTGGTCACGGTGGAAACCGTGTTCGCGCCAGAGCGCTCACCGACGAACTCCAGCGTGACGGTGGCCTTGGGCAACTGTGTTTCCTCCAGCAGCGCCTTGACCGCCGCCTGGGCGTCGTTCAATCGCCTGCCGCCCACGGAGACGCGGCCAACGCCCTTGACCGTGATGCTGCCGTCGCGCTTGACCGGGTAAATGGCGTCGTAGGAATCATCCTCCGCCACCGTGAGGCGCAGAGAGTCGCCGGCCACGATGGTAGCAGCCGAGGTGACGAGGCTCTGACTGTCCTTCGTGCGTGTTTGTGCATCCAGCCGGGCCAGTTCAGCGGTGGCAGCCTTGAAGCGCGCGTCCAACTCCGCAACCACCTTGGCACACCGCTCCACTTCGGGCGGCGGGCCGCTCCGCTGGGCGGCGGCCAACTCGCGTTGGGCGATGGCAAACTTGGCCTGCACTCCGTCAATTTCCTGAAGCACGACGGCACGGCTTTTCTCCAGCACCGGCAAGGCTCCGCGCGGCGCAGCAGGCTTGGGCGCGGGTGGCGCAGGATACTTCGGCGTGATGAGGACGCCGTAGTCTTCCACACGGTAGGTGATGGGCTGGCCCGCGGTTTTGCAGACCACATCGAGCACCTGGGCGAGGGTCAGGCCGTTGAGAACTTGTGGGACATTGATGATGACGGTGTCGAGGTCGGGCGGCTCGACGCGTGGCGGGACCGCACCTGGGATGGGATTGCCCAACGGATCCAACACCGGCGGCAAAAGTTTTCCGTCGGGGCCGACGGGAAGCCCACGCCAGCCGGGCGGCGGGTCGGGGAAGTGGCGGGTGGCGAGGATGTTCACGCCCTGTCTGGCCGGGTCGTGCTTGCGCGCGTCTTGGGCGAGCAGATTGAGGACTTCCGGCAAGGGGAGGCCGTCGAAGGCGACCTGCGGGATTACGATCTTGTCCAGCTTCGCCCGCACGGCGGCTCCGGCGGGCTGCTCCACCAGTCGCGGGGCAACGAACGGCGTCGCGATGTCGCGCGGGGTGAAGATGATGCCGTAGTCCTCAACGACGAATTGCAGCCCTCCGTTCCGTCCGTCGGGCCGCCTCACGTCGGCGGTCTTGCAGATGACATCGAGCACTTGGGCGAGGGTCAGCCCTTTCATGACGGAGTTGACGTGGATGAGGACCACGTCGAGGTCAACTTGCGTGGCCGCGTCGCCATGCTGCCCGGTGGAGTTGAGGAGGAAGTTGAAGCCCTTCTTCTCCGGGTCGTGCTTCCGGCCATCCGTTTCGAGGAACTTGATGACCTCGGGCAACGGCAGCCCGTCGTAGGCGATTTCCGGGAACACGACCGTGTCGAGTCGCTGGAGGAGCGCGCGTTGCGCGGGGGTCAAAACCCCGGCGGGCCGCTCCACCAGGCGCGGCGCGACGAACGGCCGGGCGCGGTCGCGCGGCGTGAAGACAATGCCGTAGTCCTCGACGACGAACTGGATTGGTTCGCTGGCGGTTTTGCAAACGAGGTCGAGCACCTGCGCGAGCGTCAGCCCCCGGAAGACGGAGGTGACCTTGATTAGGACGGTGTTGAGATCAATGCGGGCGGGCGCTTCGAGCGGCTGGGCGGCGGAGTTGAGGAGGAAGTTGAAGCCCTTTTTCTCCGGGTCGTATTTCCGGGCGTCCTGCTGGAGCATCTTCACCACCTCAGGCAACGGCAGTCCGTCATAGGCGACTTCCGGGAACACGACGGTGTCGAGCCGCTGGAGGATGGCGCGCTGCGCGGGAGTCCAGTTCTTCGCGGCGGGCGCGCTGGTAGCAGCCGACGTGAGGAGGCTCTGACTGACGGTTGGGGTTTGGGGTTTGGCGTCTGGCGTCTGGGGAGAAGTGAGCTTCCTCACGTCGGCTGCTACGGGGGCGGGGGCGGGCTGAATACTCGCACCGGGCTTGGACGCGGGTAGCTTCTGCGGGTTAGCGGGTTGCGGCTGAAGCGCTGATTGCAGAAGTGTGACGGAGACAGCGGGGTCGTCCAGATGGAGAAGTTCAGGCAGCTTTTGTCCCTGACGAGTCTGCGCCAGTCGTATGTAGGCAGCTCGAATGTCCTCGCGAACGTCAATGATGGATTTCCCTGACACTGCAATGGAAGGCAGAAGCGGCAATCTAATGTCCCCTCTCTCGCGCACTCTCGACTCGACCATCAATTCAGGCCGGCGATAGACCTCCACCCGCAACACGTCGCCAACGCCAACAACGTAGAAAGCGTCTTGGACCACCAGTGGCTGAAGGTTCGCGCCGGACTTGGGCGCGGGTGCGCTTGGGGCAGGCGGTGGGCGTGGTGCAGCGGGCGGCGGTTCAGTTTTGGTGAGGTTCACAACCGGGTCTTCCAGACCACCAGCTAAATACCCTTGGCGAATGCTTTCCGTTGCTTCCTCTATTGTCTTCCCGGCGACGACGACCGCTTTGGTCACGCGCGGGAGAGGAACGTATCCGGCAGCGGCTACCATCCCGCTGAAACGCAATGTCCGCCTCTCCGCGCCCTGTTGGTAGGACACCTCGACCCGCAAGTAATCACCGACGGCCAACGCCCCAGCCTTGACGAGTAGCGGCACATACGAGCGGTTGCCAATCGTGTCCACGTCGTTCGTGAAGTGCGGGCCGCCGCCGGCCACGCGGCCCAGGCTGCGGCCCAACTGGCCGGGGCCGACCCAGAAGGAGTAAAGGCTGGCGTTCTTCAGGTGAAAGCGGAAGCGCACCGGGCGACCCGCGAGCGTCGAGAGACCGTTGGTCCAGTTCTGCCAAGTCACGCTCATGAGCGTCTGGTCGGCGGCGAGCGGGATGCAATTCTCGCGCGAGAAGGGGAACGAGCGCTCCTTCGTGTCGTTCTTGGTTACTTCGATGGGCCGTCCGTCCGGATGCAGAATCTCGATGCGCAGCTCGCCACCCGGGGCGTTCGTCTTCATGTTCACGAACAGGAACCGGCCCGTGAAGGTCACAGGCTTGGTCGTCATCACTCCACCCTCCGGCCCGGCGTCCAGCGAGGCGAAGCCATCGCGGCGCAACGTGGCGAGGCCAATGGCAGCCTGCTCCTGATGAAAGCCCGGCACAGTGATTCTCGGACCGTAGTTGGTGACTTTCCCGCCGAAGTAGCAGTAGAGGTTGCTCCCGACGATCAGGAAGCCGTTGCGCAGCGGGTGCATGTCGGTCCATAGCGAACCGTCCGCCGGAGTCGGCCGTGGGATGGCTGGCTGGCCGGTTTGGGGCATCGGCTCTGCCCCGGCCCGAGCGAACCCGAACTGTATCCCGTCAGTCCCCGCCTCCCGGCTGAGGCTGAGGCGGAGGCTTTCGTAGTCGGTCGTCACGCGTCGGTGCGGCTGGTCCACCAGCGGGCCGGAGTGCGACTGCGAGTGCATGAGCACCCAGTTGGTGCCGCTGGGTGAATGATAGTCCGTAAAAAACCTCGTCCCGTTCACGAGACCGAGCATGAAATACTGGTTCGTCGGGTCATACCACGCTGACTCAAAAAACGGATGACGCGGCGGGATTTGGTCGTGCCTGGCCAGCAGCGGTGTGTTTGAGAACAAAACCGGCTGGTGCCATGTGCGCTTGAGCGTGTTGCTCGCGATGAGGAAGTCGTCCACGAACAACTGCCGCCCCACGCTGATGTCGAGGGCGTTGGTAGGTGACGAGGTGACGAGTCTCTGACTGGCTTTGATTTCGTCTCGCAGCTTGCGCTGTGACTCGCCCAGCCGAGCACGGGCGGCACGGTCAAACTCGGCGATGCGGATTTCAATTTGCTGCAACTCTCGGAGCTTGGCTTCAGCAGCTTGTTTGAGCTTGTCGCGCGCCGCGATGGACACGGCGGCGTCAGTGGCGCTCTCAATCAGCTTTTTGTAATCGGCCCCGGCTCGCTGGTGGTCGGCGACCAGGGCTTTGCGCTGTTCGTCAATTTCGCGGGCCAAGGCGGCGCTGCGGGAAAGACGCGCCCTACCTTCCTCCTCCGCCGCAGGTGACGAGGTGACGAGTCTCTGACTGGATTCCGCATTCCGCACTCCGCGTTCCGCATCTGTTTGGAGCCTCCTCACGTCGGCTGCTACCGGGGCTTGCTTCGCCTGCCACCACTTGGCGACGAGGCTGGACGGGGCTTCGCTGGTCGAGCGGTTCGCGGCGCAGCCGGGGAGCAGAGCGAGGGCGGCGAGGGCGAGAAGGGCGAAGGTGGTTTGCAACGCAAGGCGGACGCGGCTGGGCGCTTGCCAGTCGCGGTGTGGCAGGGCCAAGAGGCGCTCAACGCGGCGGCCGAGTTGCGAGCGGAAGCCGGCCATGCCCAGCGCGGCGCGCGGGCAGTCGGCGGCTTCGTGGCCGAGGGTGAGGAGGCATTCCGCGAGGACGACGGGGCCGTCGGGCAGGGCCTGGCTGGCGTCGTCGGCGGCGAGTTCGCCCGCGAGGCGGTGCTGGCGGCGCGCGACCCACGCGAGCGGGTGCCACCAGAGCGCGGCGGTGACGAGGTCGGCGAGGAGCTGCCAGAGCGGGTCGCGGGCGGCGAGGTGGGCCA
>WRPG01000123.1 GCA_009773355.1 Limisphaerales bacterium | reverse complement strand
GCGACGGCGCTTCCTGCACAGGCGGAAATCGCGGACCCGGCTGCCGACTTTAGCGAGTACCTGCTGGAACAGCGTCGTCGTACGCAGTTCCCGCAGCGAACTGAGTCTCGCGCTCCGTCGGGCTCCCGCTTTTCGAGTCAATCCGTAGCGGCCGCCGTCGCGACCGCAGCGTCGAATGCCTCGAACGCGCTGCTGATACCAGTTCCGCAGCAGGCAAAGTCCGCGTTGAAGCGCGCTCCATCCGCGGACGCTCTGGCCGCTGTTGTGCCTGCCGTTGCAGAGAGCAAGCCGGAGCTGAAGCAAGAGCCTTCCAGTCACCGCTCGCGCCAGGCGGAGGACCGCGGCAGTCGCCTCGACAGCGCGGCCACGGTTCCTGCAGGCACAGCAGCGGGCACGGCGGCAGCAGGCCGCCGTCCGCCAGACCGCGGTCGAGACCGCTCCGGTTCGTCTTCCGGCTCAGACCGTGAGCCAGATAGCGATGCGGACTCGATTACGCGGGACGCGGTACGCCCGTCGCTGCCGCCTGTTGTCCGAAGCGCAGCGGAACAGCGCGCTCACAGTCATCCGTACGGCGGTCAGCGACGCCCGCTGCATCCGCTGAAGATCGCGCCGTTCAATCAGGAGAAGACGCCGAACATTCACGCGTGGCTGGCGAAGCTCGAGCATTGGTTCCGCAGCGAGCGGGTGACCGATGACGAGCTGAAGGCCCGTACGCTCATCGAGAACCTCGACGATGCCTACACACTGCGGTGTGAGGATCTGTACACGATGAGCTACGCGGAATGCCGCAGCGAGTTCCTCAAGCGTTTCTCCTCGGCTGTGACGGGAGTGGCAGATGCTTCGACGTTCATGAGTATGAAGCGCAAGACAGACGAGAAGATGCGGGCCTGGATGCTGCGGCTGCAAGCCTGCGCAGTCCTCGCCTTCGCGAAGCTGCCCGCTGCCGAAGTCGACCGCAAGGTCATCGACAAGTTCGTCGAAGGCGCGCAGAACAAGAAGATGGAAAGCTGGGTCGCAGCAAATGTGAACAGCTCCCGTCCGATCACGCTGGCGCGCGCACTTAGACATGCGGAGCAGCTGGAGGTCGAGGGCGCCGGCGAGGCGGCCAGCATCGAAGCTGCGGTCACCGCGGCTCTGGCCCGTGCTGCTGCGGAATCGAAGAAGAAGCCGCAGGCTAACGCTGTCGAGCCGAAGCCGCGGAGAGAAGGCTCGCCGCGGAAGAATCGGAGCAAGAAGAGCGGAGACGCGCCGCCCGCGGCGCCCGCTGCGGAAGCGAGTCCGCCACCGTCGGTGAACGCGTCGGCGGTCCCGTTTCAAATGCGTCCGATGACTCCGCAGCGGAAGGCGCAGGTGGAAGCGAACCTGTGCTTCAACTGCGGTCAAGCGGGTCACTACTCGCGCTACTGCCCGATGCGTGACGGTCCGCCGGTCGCTCAGCCTGTTCAGCGCAACTCGCGGAGCAATCAGACGTGGCCGCAGCAGAATCAGCAGTGGCCGCAGCAGAACCTGCAGTGGTCGCAGCAAGCTACTCCGCTGCAATGGCCGCAGCAACCGGCCACTCCGCAGTGGCCACAGCAGACGTGGCCCCAGCAAGTGCAAGCTGCGACGCCCGCTCCCGCGGCTCCACCAAAGCCGCCGGGAAACGGCGTCGGGGCGCGGTCGTAAGCCCCGATCGCGCCCCGCCAGAGCCTGGGCTGGAGGACGTTCAGGCCCTAGACGCGGACGCGGGCGGGATTGGACCGCAGGTGGCTCGCTACGGGGTGGGCCAGCGCGCGGCGTGGAAGGCGGTCCTCGGCGGAGTCGACCAACTTCTGCTCGTCGATACCGGCGCTAGCTCGAACGTTCTCTCGCCCACGCACTTGGCGAAGATGCGGGACGTCGTGGTTTGCGAGTCCGAATGGCCGGAGCTGGGCGGCGCTACGGGGCCGCGCACCGTTTACGGCAAGGTCGTAGTGAAGCTACAGCTGTGCGGATACGAGTTTTTCCACACCTGGCTGGTGGCGGATATCGACCACGAATTGCCGCTGCTCGGTGACGACTTCATGCGTCCGCATCAAATCCGCATCGACTACGAACCAGACCTCCGCGTCCAAGTCATGCTGCCAGAAGGCGGTTGCCTCGACTGTTTGGAAGGCGAAGATTTGCTGCGGGGCCGCGACGTAGTCGATGGTCCCGCTGCTCTCCGCCGACTCATGCAGCAGAGCAGGCCGTCGGTCTGCGCGGTTTCTGGATCCCCGTGTGGCATGTTTCAGTCCGAGGCCGAACATGCGTTAGTCGCGGCTGGTGTGATCGAGCGTACGCTGCGGGAGGACGCGATAGCAGCAACGGCTGCAGTCGCGCAGGAGTTGGGCAACGCGGGCGAGGAAGCTTGCGGGGAGTCCGCTGCTGCTGGGCCGGAGTTCGATCGAGAGGACGCGAACGTTCGCCAGACTCTCAATATCGTTCTCCCAGCGGCGGCTGGAGCTCTGGCTGTGGCCGAATCGACCTGCAACGCCGTCTCCGTTCCTGGGACCGCATGCATCGCGACGAGTACGCCAGTGGCTGTGACGACCGCAGACACGACCAAGGCTGCGGGCCGCACGCGAAGGGGACCGTCACCAGAGACTGCGCGCCGCACTCCTGCCCCGCCGCCGAGAATCCTGACACGTCCTTCGAGTACTGCCTCCGCCGTGCTCGAAGATAGGCGCACCGGAGTCGCTGCGGTTCCGACTGCCGCGTCCTCCAGTGTAAACGCCGCTGTCGACGCCGCTGCTGCGGTCCCAAAGACCGTAGCGGCCGCGCCCGCTGCTGCTGCTGCTGCTGCTGCTGCTGCCGTTCAAAA
>WRPG01000122.1 GCA_009773355.1 Limisphaerales bacterium | reverse complement strand
TCGGCCTTTGGGATGTACACCCTACGGACTGGCTTCGCCCGGTACGCCCCGCGTTTCAGTCGTGTCCTTCCGGTGAAGGTGCTTGAAGTGGCGCGGGTGCGCCGGATTCCCTGGGTTCGCGGCGGCGTAGCCGCGAGCGACACCAAGCTCACCAGCACCTTGTGGTCGAGATCGACGGCGCGACGCCTGGTAGCGATCCCGCGATCTCGGATTGCCGCTCACCGCGCGCTGGCGGTGTAGTTCCACGGGAGCCAAGCGTCGGGGGCCTTGGCGACCGCATCGGCGTTGCGCATCAGCGCGACGAGCCAGGGGAATGGCGCAATGCGGTTGAGCTCGGCGGTGTGGATGAGGCTCATGTAGAGGTCGCCGACCTGCGCTCCATACACCGTCTTGTAGAAGAGCGAGTTCTTGCGATGCAGGATTGCCTTCTTCAACGCGCGCTCGCAGATGTTGTTGTCGAGCGGAGCCCCGGCCACGTGAAGGAACAGCGTCAGGGCGGGCCAGTGCTTGAGCATGTAGCGTAGGGCCTCGCCCAGCGGCGAGTTGGGCTCGACGCGGTGCTCGTCGAGTTCGCCCTGCATCCACGTCTTCAATTTCTTCATCGGCGGACCGCTGTGCTCCTGGTGGAGCAGCAGCCGCTGGTGGGCGTTCAACTTCTGCGCGCGCGCGGTGTCGTCGTGTTTGTAGACCTCGGCCAGCGTCTCGAGCACCTTGCGGCACTCGTCGGGGAAGTTGTCGACGAGGTCCACGAAGTGCCGGCGGCCGTGGGCGAGGCAGTTTGCGACAATGGTTTTCAGCTCGGCGGGCAGGTTGTGGGAAAGCGCGTCAGACATCTGGATGGGCGGTGGCAGCCGCGCCAGGCGCTCCTGCAGCACCTCCTCCAGGCTCTCGCCCGCGAGTTGTCGTCCGGTGAAATACAACGCCACCTTTCGTTCCCCCACCACCGAGACGATGCCGCTGGTCCGCACACCGGTGCGTCCCGCAATCTTCTCGGACTCCCCTGCCGCCAGTGCCTCCTCGCGAGTGCGCTCGCCTAGCTCCAGCACCGTCATCGACGTGTCGTCATTGTGGACCACCTCGCCCTGCGCCGCGACTCGCACCAGCGCGTCGAACACAGGCAACAGCGCATCCACTCGCCGCTCCACCAGGCCCCACTGCGTCGAGGCCGGCAGCGGGATGCCCATGCCGCGTTGCAGGCGCTCAATCCGGTTGAAGGGGACTCCCGCCCCGTAGCGCAGCATCGCCACCATCGCGTCCGCGCTCTCGTCGTACTTCTGGGTGCCGACGCCCGCAGGCGCGCTCGCCGTGAATACCTCGCCGCACCCGTTGCAGCGCAACCGGTCGCACTCCCACACCGTGGCCTCGAGCGGCGCCATCCCCTGCACCCGCAGCAACATCGCCGGCTCTTTCATCGGGTACACCTTGCCCGTCACGCAGCCCGGGCAGGTATCGCCCCCGTGCAGCGACGCATGTACAACTTTCTCTCGCGTGGCACCGGTGTACGCCGCGGCGCCGTTGCGCCCGTGCCCCTTGGCCTTCTCTTCGGTGACACCAGACTTCGGCGGCACCTCCGGGGCGCTCTCTTTTCTATCGTCGTCACCGAGGACCTTCTTCGTCTTCTCAGAGGTGCTGCCGAGGAAAAGCCGGCGCAGCCGTTCGAGCGTGACGCCCTTGAGCTGGAGCTCCCGCGTCAGCGCCGTGAAGGTGTCCACCGCGCCTGTCAACAACGCGTAATCCTCGGCGCTCAGCGCCACCCGCGCGCGGTCCAGGGCACCGCGCAGCTCTTTGAGGTCGACGTCCCGGAATTCCGCCGCGCCGCCGGCTGGCGAGCTCGGTGCAGTCTTGGGCTGGTTCCTCTTCGAAGCCATGGCTCAAGGATGATCGACCGCGCCGCGAAAAGGTTGATCGCCGCACGTCGAATTTATTGACCTACGTCTCGCTCGACGCTTCCGTCCACCCTGCGCCATACCGGGGCCCCGCGGGTCAGCGACGGGTCACCTCCGCGCAGCAGCACCTGCAACTCGTGCGCTTGCAGCGGCGTCGTCCGCTCGCCCGCTGGCCAGTGGAGAAACCGGCCCGACGACAATCGCTTCTGGCACAGCCAGTAGCCCTGCCCGTCGTAGACCAGCACTTTCACCGACGTCGCCCGCCGGTTCCGGAAAACGAAGACCGCTCCCCGCATCGGGTCGGCACCCAACTCGGCTCGGCACACCTGCGCCAGCCCGTCGATGCCGTTTCGGAAATCGACGGCCACCGTCGCCACCAGCACCCGCATCTGCGGGGTGACCTGAATCACCGCCGCGCTCCGCGGAACGCCGCCACCACTGCCGCCACGTCGAGCGCCACAGCTCCACCCAGCTTGATGGTCAGCCGCACGCCCGCCGCATCCGACAGCTCGACGACGCCGCCGACCGTGGTCTCCAGCAACTGCGCCCCGCTGAACTCTACGAAGCCGCCGCTCGCCTGCTTGCCCGGCGTCTTGCGTCGCAGCGACTCGTAGCTCACGCCGAGAGCACGTGACGCCCCGTACGGGCCCAACTTCTTCGCCCACCCCGCGGCCTCTGCCCAAAGCCTCGCTGGCAGATGTGCCCGCGGGTGCCTACTTTGTCGGTACCGCGCAATCCGTTCCCGAAGCCCTTCCAGCCCCGAACGTTCTCGTTCTCCAATTTCCTGTTTCATCGGTCGTCCTCCTCGTCCCTCCACGGGACGGCCGACCAGTGTTCAGGGCCACCATTCAGATTTCACGCACCTTCACCGGAAGGACACCATCTTGCGCAACCGCTCGAGCGAGGCCCTCTTCGTCTGTAGCTCGGCCATCAGGAAGAC
>WRPG01000121.1 GCA_009773355.1 Limisphaerales bacterium | reverse complement strand
AACCTGACGAGTTCCCGCCGGTTACGCTGACTACGAGCTTTGCCATGGGATCAACTAAGAATTCATGGTGTGTCGTTTCACCAGCTGACAGGTGACCGTAGAAGACATCGAGCTCCTGCGGTAGGTTTTGATCTATAGGAGCGGCGATCCCAGCGGGCAGTGTCAGCAACAACACAATGAATAGCAGCAGCCTGAGAGTGTTCATACGACGCTCTCCAGCGAGATATCCAGCGCTGGAGCGGAGTGGGTCAGCCGGCCGACCGAGATGCGGTCCACGCCGGTCTTCGCGTAGGCCCGGACATTGGTCAGGGTGATGCCGCCGGAGACCTCAAGGAGAATGCGGCTGCGGCGGCCCCGGAGCCGGATCGCCTCACGCACCGCGCGTACCGTCAGGTTGTCTAGCAGGATGGCGTCCGGGCGCACGGCCAGCGCCGCGCGGACGTCGGCGAGCGAGGCGGCCTCGACTTCGAGCCACCGCCCCGGGGCGTGGCGCCGCGCACGCCTGATCGCCTCGTGGATGGCCGCCGCACGGCTCAAGCCGGTCCGCCGCAGCGTGCGCAGATGGGTGGTTTTGATCAGCACGGCTTCGGCGAGCGTGCCGCGATGGTTGTGTCCGCCTCCGAGATAGACCGCGAACTTCTCAAGACGCCGTAGCCCGGGCAGGGTTTTTCGCGTGTCAAAGATCTTGGCGCGGGTTCCGCGAATGCGCCGGACATACGTGCGGGTATGGGTGGCGATGCCCGAGAGATGCCCCAGGAAGTTCAGGGCGGTCCGCTCGGCTGCAAGGATCGAACGGGCACGGCCCTCGACGGTCAGGATCGTCCTCCCCCTGAGTAGCCGGGCACCCTCGCGGCGCTTCAATGTCAGGCGAAGCGACCGATCGACCACGAGAAATGTCATGACGGCGAGGAACCCACCGGCAAGCACCCCTGGGGCCTTCGCGACAATTCTGGCGCGGATGCGCGTCCTGGCAGGAAGAATCGCCCGCGATGTCAGGTCGCGAAAAGCCGCATCCTCGCGCAGGGCAAGCCGAATCAGTGGCTTCAGAACACTTCTTGACTGCATCCTTGACGTGAACGCAGCCATCGCTCACATGCCCTGGAGCACGGACAGGTGTTCGGAGAGCTTCTTGGCGGCATCCTGGAGCTCGGCGCGGCGGGTCCTGGCCTGCTCCACGACCTCTTTGGGCGCTTTGGCGGTGAACTGCCGGTCCTTCAGCCGGGCCTCTGTGCTGGAGAGCTGCTTCGTGAGCTCCTCGACGCGCTGCTGGAGCCGCTGGCGTTCTTTGGCCGGGTCGATGAACCCCTCCAGCGGCATCACCACGTCCACCCCGTCCACGACCATGGCGGCCGCGTGGCGCACCGCCTCTCGCTTGGCTTCCACGCTGACCTCGCCCAGCGCGGCCAGCTTCTGGAGGAGCGTCCGGTGGGTTTCGAAGAGCCGGCGGACCTCAGCCTGCGGCGACGCGAGCCGCACCGGCGGGCGGCTCTCCGGCGGGACGTTGAGCTCGGCCCGCGTCGTGCGGATGGCCGTGATGACCGCCTGGAGCCGCTCGAAGAGCCGCTCCGCCTCGCGGTCGACCAGCTTGGCGGAACTCTTCGGCCATGGTGCGACCATGATGGACGCGGCCCGGCCCGGCGCGCCCTCGGTCAGCCGCTGCCACAGCTCCTCGGTCACGAACGGCATGACCGGGTGGAGCAGCCGCAGCGCCTGCTCGAGCACGTGCCGGAGGATGGCGCGGGTGGCCGGCTGCTGCTCAGCCGGTACATGCTTGGCGATCTCCACGTACCAGTCGCAGAAGTCGTGCCAGAGGAAGCCGTAGAGCGCGCTCGCCGCGTCGTTGAACTGGAAGGCCTCGAGCGACTTCGTGACGCGGGCGGTGGTCTGCTGCAGCCGCGAGAGGATCCACCGGTCCGGCATCGAAAAAGTACCAGGTACTTTTCCCGCTTTGGGAAGTACCCGGTACTTTTCGATGTCCCCGCCCTGCGCGAGGGCGAACCGGGTCGCGTTCCAGAGCTTGTTGGCGAAGTTGCGGCCGGCGGCGAACCGCTCCTCCGAGAGGAAGAGGTCCTGGCCGATGGCGGTGGCGGTCACGAGCGTGTAGCGCAGCGCGTCGGTGCCGTACTGGCCGATCATCTCCAGCGGGTCGATGATGTTGCCGAGCGACTTCGACATCTTCTTCCCGGTGATGTCGCGCACCGTGCCGTGGATGTAGACCGCCGTGAAGGGCGGCCGCTTCATGCAGAAGTAGCCGGCCATGACCATCCGGGCGACCCAGAAGAAGATGATCTCCTGCGCGGTGACGAGCGTGTTCGTCGGATAGAAATAGTCCAGTTCCTTCGTCTTCTTCGGCCAGCCGAGCGTGGAGAACGGCCACAGCCACGAGGAGAACCAGGTGTCGAGCACATCCTCATCCTGGCGCAGCGCCTGGCCCTTGCAGGCCGGGCAGCGCGCCGGCGGGGTTTTGGACACGATGACGCCCGGTTTGCCGCGCTGCTGGCAGGCGTCGCAGTACCAGACCGGCAGGCGGTGGCCCCACCAGATCTGGCGGCTGATGCACCAGTCCTGGATGTTCTCCATCCAGTTGAGGTACACCTTGGTCCACCGGGCCGGCACGAACTTGATGGCGCCGTTCTTCACCGCCTTGATGGCGGGCTCGGCGAGCGGCTTCATCTTCACGAACCACTGCGGGGAGAGGCGAGGCTCCACCGCCGTGTGGCACCGGTAGCAATGGCCGACGTTGTGCACGTGCTCGTCGATCCGGCCGAGGAACCCCTGCTGCTCGAGGTCCACGATGAGCTTGCTGCGACACTCAAGCCGGTCGAGCCCCTCGTAGGGCTTCGGCA
>WRPG01000120.1 GCA_009773355.1 Limisphaerales bacterium | reverse complement strand
CCGGGCAGCAGCGCCGCCGCCGCCACGCGCCAGCTCTTGCCGGGCGACGCCGCGCGGCCGGCGAACCACGCGAGGACGCGCACGGGCACGGCGTAGAGCACCGCCAGCGCGCTCCAGCTTGCGAAAAGGAACAGCATCGTCCCGAACGCGCCGCCGAACATGAAGGCGGGCCGCCAGGCGTTCCACCACGGGTCGAGCGTCTGCCGGTTCAACTCAATCTCCACACCGCCCGGATACGGAAGTGAAGTGTAGCCCAGCAGCGACACCACCTTGATGCGCTCGCGGCTGAACTCGATTTGCAGGTCCGCGATCTGGCCGGTGCCGCCGGACTCCTCCAAGTCCACGACGAGGCCGAGGAAACGGTTTTCCGCCAGCACGACGGCCTCCTTGGCCGGCCACGCCAGCCGCGCGCCGCGCACCGCCCCGAAGTCGTTGAGGCCTTGAACCGCCTGGGTCACCACCGGGAACCAGCCGCGACCCAGGAGCAGGACCACGTTGACCGCGACCAGGGCGGCGACGATGCCTTGCAGCAGCAGGAGGCGCGTCCAGCGCACGCGCGCGAAACCCGCCACGCCGCCGAAGGTCAGCGGCTGCCAGACGGGTGGTTTGGACGGCTCACTCAAATCGCCTGATGAAACCACGAGGCGACGCGGACGGGCAATGGAAGTTCAAGCGGCGCGCCGCGCCCGAACGGGCAGCCTCGTGCCGGCGATTTGCATTCGCCGCGTGGCGCGTGGATTGAGCCGGGGCGGTTTTTCCTGCTGTGGCCCGCAGACGGCGATTGCAAATCACCGGCACGGGGTCACGCGCCTGGTTGCGCGGCGGGCGTCTGCGACTCGGGCTGCGCCTGCGGCGGGGCGACGAGGATGGGCAGCGGGAAGCGCAGCTTCATCACGTCGTCCACCAGCACCTCGATGAAGTAGATGCCGCCGGCGGTGAATTCCAACTGCGCGAACACGGAGAGATTGGTCGCGTTGTGCGCCGGATCCTGGAGCGTGAACTTCACCTTGGACTCGCGGATCAACGTCGTCTGGTCCGGGGCGATGACGCGCACGCTCTCGGAGAAATTGCCCACCCCGGCGCACCAGCGGGTGAAGACGCAGAGGCGGTTCGCGGTGATGGGCACCTGCGGCACGCGCAGGAACGCGGTGACGCCGAGCAGGATGAAGTTGCCGGTCACTTCCTGGCGCACGTCTTCGCAGACGAGGGCGCTCTGGAGGTCGGGGAGGATGCGGGTGACGGTCATGGGGATTGTGAGTGGTTGGATGTTCGGTTGAAAGGGGCTGCGTTTTGAAACTTTCGCGTAAAACGTAATGCGTAATGCGTAAGAAGGCTGGGTCTGGTTACGTTTTACGCATTACGTTTTACGTCGCCTGTCGCATCGCGACTTCGGCGGCCTGCACGGTGTTCCGCATCAGCATGGCAATCGTCATCGGCCCGACGCCGCCGGGGTTCGGCGTGATCTTGCCGGCGATGGGCTGGACGGCGGCGAAGTCCACGTCCCCGACGAGGCGGGAGCCGTTCTTCGCGGTCGGATCGGCGATGCGGTTCACACCCACGTCCATCACGACCGCGCCGGGGCGGACCATGTCGGCCTTCACGAAGTGCGCGACGCCCATCGCGGCGACGATGATGTCCGCGCGGCGGCAGTGCGCGGCCACGTCGCGCGTGCGCGAATGGCAGAGCGTGACGGTGGCATCGGCGTGCTTCGCCTTCTGGCAGAGGATGGCGGTCATCGGCTTGCCGACGATGTTGCCGCGTCCGAGCACGACGACTTCCGCGCCGGCCATTTTCACGCCGCTGCGGATGAGGAGTTCGTGAACGCCCGCCGGAGTGCAGGGGACGAAGCCGGTTGGGTCGCCGAGCATGAGCTTGCCGACGTTGACGGGGTGGAAGCCGTCCACGTCCTTCGCGGGCGAGACGGCGGCGAAGATGACGGCCTGGTCAATGTGGGAGGGCAGGGGGGCTTGGACGAGGACGCCGTGGATGCCGGAGTCCGCGTTAAGCTTGGCGATGAGCGCGAGCAGTTCGGCCTGCGTGGTGGCCTCGGGCAGGACGGTGGTGGTGGACTTGATGCCGAGCCGCTGGCTGGTCTTCTCCTTCATCCCGACATACACGCGCGACGCGGGGTCTTCGCCGACGCGCACGAAGGCAAGGCCGGCCTGCACGCCGCGCGCCGTGAGCGCCGCGATGCGCTGGGCGGTCTCGGCGTGGATTTGCTCGGCGATGGCGCGGCCGTCAATGAGGTTGGTCATGCGGGAGCAGGATTAGGATCAGGATTACGAGCAGGAGGATTTCCGGGCGGAGCGGCGTTGCTTCCCGCTCCTGATCTTAATCCTGATCCTGCTCCTCGGCTCACTCGTCCACCGTCTTGAGCGTCTCGATCTTGAGCACCGGCGTGTTCGGCCAGCGCACGTCGAGCGCCTCCTCGCCGGTGACGACGATGGCGCGGCCCTTGAGCGTGGCCCAGGGGATGTTCGTGGACGTGGCCCAGAGGTAGTTGATCACGCGGCCCGACTCGGCGTCCTGCAACGCCCAGTCGCTCGGCGTCTGCACATTCCACGACCGGGCGACCACGCCCTCGCGCGTGACGATGCGGAGGGGGGGCGGGCCTTCGTCAACTGCCGGCCGGGCGACGGCGGCCGCGGCCTTGGATTTTTCCGCCGCCGACTTGCGGGAGAACAGGCCCTTGAACCACGCCCCGACTCCGCGCGGTTGCGGCTCAGGCTCAATCTTGAAACGGCCCGAGGACGCATACGGGTCGGCGGGCGGCGGGACGTTCTCGGTCAACGCGGCGGGCGGCGCGACCTTGACCGGCTCGGGGGCCGGGGCGGGCGGGACCACCGCTGGCGGCGCCGGCGCGGGCGCAAACACG
>WRPG01000062.1 GCA_009773355.1 Limisphaerales bacterium | reverse complement strand
CGCGCCCACCGCCGCTGCCACCGCCGCCACCACGCTCGCCGCCGCGCAGGCGGATGAGCAGGCCAAGGCCCGCGCCGAGCAGGCCGCTGCCACCGCCCTCAAGTCCGCTGAGGCCGCCTTCCAAAAGGCAAAGGCTGACCACGCCGCCGCCGACCAGGCAGCCGCGACCGCCGCCACCGCCGCGAAGCAGAAGGCCGAAGTCGCCCAGCTCGCCCGTCTTGAAGCGGGCAAGAAAGCCTCCATCGAGGCCGACGCCGTCCGCGCCGCCCAAGCTGCCGCCGACAACGCGAAGGCCCTGGCCGCCGCCGCCGCCAAAGCCAAGGCGGAACAGGAGGCCAAGGCCAAGGCCGAGCAGGAGAAGAAAGCCAAGGCCGAAGCCGAAGCGGCCAAAGCCAAGGCCGCCGCCGACGCGAAGGCCAAGGCGGAAGCCGACCGGCTCGCGAAACTTGAGGC
Organism: Limisphaerales bacterium; assembly: GCA_009773355.1. Classification (GTDB taxonomy): domain Bacteria; phylum Verrucomicrobiota; class Verrucomicrobiia; order Limisphaerales; family SXTU01; genus SXTU01. The sequence continues at coordinate 50,408 of WRPG01000062.1, read as the reverse complement.
CGACAAAAAGGCCGCCGCCGAGGCCAAGGCAAAATTGGAAGCAGAGAAAAAGATGAAGGCCGAGGCGGAGGCCAGGGCCGAGGCAGATCGCAAGGCCAAGCTCGAAGCCGAGCGCCGCATGAAGGCCGAGGCCGAGGCAAAAGCCGAATCCGACCGCAAGGCCAAGACCGCGATGGAAGCCAAGGCCAAGACGGAGGCCGAGGCCGCCAAGCGCGCGAAGGCGATGGAAGACGCCGCCCGTGCCAAGGCCGCCGAGGAAGCCGCCAAGAAAGCCGAACTGGATCGCAAGGCGAAGCTGGAGGCCGACAAGAAGGCCAAGCTGGAAGCCGAGAAGAAAGCCCAAGCTGAACGCCTGGCCCGGCTCGACGCGGAGAAGAAATCCGCCGCCGAAGCCAAGGCCAGGATGGAGGCTGAGAAGAAGGCCAAGGCGGAGGCCGAGCGCCTCGCCAAACTCGAGGCCGACAAGGCGGCAGCAACAGCCAAGGCCAAAATGGAAGCCGACAAGAAGGCCAAAGCGGAGGCGGAGAAACAGGCCGCCGCTGCCAAGTCCAAGATGGCCGCCCAGCCCAAGCCGGCACCCGCGCCCGCCGCCGCTCCAACTCCGAAGGCCTCCACTCCGAAGGCTCCCACCACTTCCGATCAGCAGGCCAAAGCCGCAGCGGCGAAAGCCAAGGCCGAGGCCGACAAGAAACTGGAGGCCGAGCGCATGGCCCGTCTGGAGGCGGAGCGCAAAGCCGAGGCCGACGCCAAGGCCCGGTCCGCCGCCGAGAAGGCCGCCAAGCTCGAAGCCGAACGCAAGGCCGAGGTCGAGCGCAAGGCCAGGCTGGAAGCCGACAAGAAGGCCGCCGAGGCCGCGAAGTTGAAGATGGAGGCGGACAAGAAGGCCGAGGCGGATCGCAAGGCTGCGGAGGCCAAGGCGAAAGTTGATGCCGAGAAAAAGGCCGAGGCTGACCGCAAGGCCAAGCTGGAAGCCGACCGGAAGGCGGCCGCTGACGCCAAGGCGAAGATGGCGGCCGACAAGCAAGCCAAGGAGGCAACTGACCGCCAGGCAAAGCGCGACGCTGAACTCAAAGCCAAGCTTGAAACCGAACGGAAAGCCGCCGAGGCCAAGGCTCAGGTGGAAGCCAAAAAGAAAGCCGACGCCGACGCGAAGCTCAAGGCCGAGGCGGACAAGAAAGCCCGCGACGCCGCCGAGGCCCAGGCCCGCGCCGACCTGAAGGCCCGCGAGGAGGCCGCGAAGAAGACCGCCGCCGAGGCCGAGGCCAAACGCAAGGCGCAGGAGGCCGAAGCCGAAACCCGCGCCAAACTGGCCGCCGAACACGCGCGTCAGGCCAAGGCCGCCGCCGAGGCCCGGATCGAGACCGCCCGCAAGGCCCAGCTTGAGGCCGCCCGTCAGGCCGAGGCGGAAGCCAGGGCGAAACTTGAAATGCAGCGCAAGGCCGCCGCCGAATCGGAGCGCCTCGCCAAACAGAAAATGGATGAGGAGCGTCGCGTTCGCGAGGCGCAGGAAACCGCGCTCCGCAAATCGCAGGAGGAGGCCGCCATGCGCGCCCAGGCCGAGGCCAAGGCGAAACTGGAGGCCGACAAGAAGGCCAAGGCCGCCGCTGAGACCGCGCTCAAGGCCTCGATGAAGGCGCAAGAGGACGCCGCGCGCTTCGAGCGCGAGGCCGCCGCCCTCCGCGTCAAGATGGAAGCCGAGGCCAAGGCCAAGGCCGACGCCGAGGCCAAGCGCATGGCGGCGGAAGCCGATCGCAAGGCCAAGGAAGCCGTTGAGGCGCAGAAGAAGGCCGAAGCCAAAGCCAAAGCCGACGCCGAGGCGGCAAAGAAGGCCGAGGCGAAGAAGCAGGCTGAGACCGAGGCCCGCTTGAAGGAGATGGAGCGCCAGCGCGCCGAGGCCGAGCGCAAGGCTGCGGCTGCCAAGAAGCCAGCGCCCGCCGCGCCGTCAACCACGCCCGGTGCCGCCACCACCAAGGCTCCCGCCCCGACCGCCCCGGCAGCACCCACCACCACCAAGAAAGGTCCCGTGAAGCCCAAGGAGCAGCGGTTGAAGGAACTCCTGCAGCAATACCTCACGGACAAGATCACCCCGCGCCAGTATCATCAGGAGCGCGCCAAGATCCTCGCCGAGCCATGAGCCTGGCGTGAGTCGGATTTCACCCGCCGAGGCCGCCCGCGAGGCGGCCTCGCTGCTTTCGGGGGGGCTTCGTTTTGGACGACTGGCCCGCTTGGCTTGGCGGGGCTATGCCCCCGTAACCTTCCTCGCCAGCCCTCCGTCTGCCCTCCTCGCCGGCCCGTGCCGGCGCTAACAACAACAAACGCAGAACAAACATCATGAAGAAGCTCGCCCTTATCGCCCTCGGCCTTTTGACCGCGTCGGCCCTCACCGTCAGCGCCGCCGAGAAGAAGGAAAAGAAGCCCCTCTCCCCGGAAGCGGAGAAGGTCCGCAAGGAGCTGACCGAGAAATACGACACCAACAAGGACGGCAAGCTCGATGAAGGCGAGGCCGCCAAGATCAGCGACGACGACAAGAAGAAGGCCAAGGACGCCGGCGTCCGCCTCGGCGGCAAGAAGAAGAACAAGTAGGCCTTGATCCCCTTGGCGGAGTTGAGTCCGCCTTTGGTTAGGTTTGACCCGCTCCGCGTTTCGACGCGGGGCGGGCTTTCATTTTCCCGCCCCGTCGCCGCTCACCGCCCTGGCTCGAAGCCCGCGCGGATCTTTCCGTCGCGGCCAATCAGCGGTTGCGGTCTTTCCACCCGGCCCAGCGGACGCGAGCCGGCTCCGAACTGCGTTGCGCCAAGGTCCGCGCCCATCTTGTCCGCGAGGGCTTGCAGGCGCTTCACCACGTCGGGGTTCGCGGCGGCGACGTTCCTCGTCTCGCCGATGTCGGTGTCGAGGTGGTGCAGGATGGGCGGCTGCTCGCCGGCGTCCTTGGCCTGCTTCGCCTTCGGGCCGGTCGGGCCGCGCGCGATGAGGTGGAGCTTCCACGGCCCGGAGCGCACCGCTTCAAGCACCGGGCCGCGGAAGTAGTAGAAGGCTTCGCGGCCCGAGTCCTGCGCCTTGCCGGAGAGCACGGACCAGAGGTCAATGCCGTCAATCTTCCGGTCGCCCGGCACCACGCCCCCGGCCAGTTTCGCGAAGGTCGGCAGCACATCCATCATGCTCGCGATGGCTCCGCTGCTCGCACCCGCCGGAATCTTGCCCGGCCACCAGGCGATGGTCGGCACGCGGATGCCGCCTTCCCAGGTGCTGGCCTTGAAGCCGCGCAACGGCGCGTTCACCGCCCGCCCGGTGCCGCCGTTGTCCGACGTGAAGAGGACCAGCGTGTTGCGGTCGAGCTTCAATTCGCGCAGCGCGCCCATCACCTGCCCGATGCTCCAGTCCATCTCCTCGACCCAGTCGCCGTAGAGGCCGTTGCGCGACTTCCCTTGAAACGCCTTGCCCGGATAGAGCGGGAAATGGACGGCGTTGTGCGGCAGGTAGAGGAAGAACCGGCGGTCCTTGTGCGCGCGGATTAACTTCACCGCCGCCGTGGTGTAGCGCTCGACGATGCCCTGCTGCTCCTCCTGCCGCACGCGCGCGATGACCCGCTCGTTCTCCAGCAGCGGCAGCGGCGGCTGGCTCTGGCCGCGCAGGCCGGCCTCGTCGTTGCCGGTGAGGTTGGCGAGTTTCGGCTCGGGCAGCTTCGCGCCGAGGTCGCTCTTCGAGCCGTCCTCCGCCGGGCCCATGTCGTTCGAGTAGGGGATGCCGAGGTAGTAGTCGAAGCCCTGCCGCGTCGGGAGAAACTCCGGCTGGTCGCCGAGATGCCACTTGCCGATGCAGCCGGTCGCGTAGCCGGCGTCCTTCAACACTTCTGCGACCGTGCGCTCGTTCGGATTCAACCCCACCGCGCCCGCCGGGAAGAGCACATGAGGAATCGGCAGCGCGCGCTTCGGGTAGCAGCCGGTCATCAACGCCGCGCGCGAGGGCGAGCACACGGGCGCGCCGTAGAAGCTCGTGAGCTTCATCCCCTCGGCGGCGAGGCGGTTCAGATGCGGCGTGCGGTTGAGCTTCGAGCCGAACGGTTCGATGTCCGCGTAGCCCAGGTCGTCAATGTTGATGAGAATGAAATTCGGCTTCAGGGCATCGGCGGCGCGCAGCGGGCCGAACGGGGCCAGCGCGGCAAACAGAATGGTGAGTATGAAACGGCGTGAGTTCATAAGCGTGGTGCGGGAGACAGTCGCGGAAACGTCCCCGTCTGCCAAGCGCGGCGAACTCCCCCGTGCCGGCGATTTGCAATCGCCGTCCGAGACGAACAACAGTTCGGCGATGCCTTGCTGGCTCAACGCTCAGGACGGCGATTGCAAATCGCCGGCACGGGGGCGGACAGAATTCGCTCCGCGCCGCTTCCCATGCTACCAATGGCGCGCGATGCCAATCACCGAACCGGAGCGCAGGTGTCCAACCTGCGCGTTCGTGCGCCTGCCGCCCGCGCAGGTTGGACACCTGCGCTCCCTTCGCCGCGCGATGGTCCGCTGGTTTGCCCTGCTGATGTTCTTTCTCGGTTGCGGCACGCCTGCCTTCGCCCAGCCCGCCCCGCCGCCGCTGCTTCGCCCCTCCGCCCGGCCCGCCTCCAACGAGCCGGTTCGCGTCGAGATTTCCATCCCGCCCGCGCAGACCCACGTCATCGGCGACCCGACGCAACTGGTCTGGCGCTTCACGAACACCTCGACGCAGGCGCTCGCGTTCATGTGGGAGGGCTGCTGCCGCAACAACGGAAAGGTCGAGATGAAGCGCCAAGGCCCGCCGCCGCCTGTCACCGGCATCGTGCCGCCGCACACCGGCCCCGGCTCCGGCATCTACAGCCCCAAGTGCGACCACTGCAAGCAGACCCGCAAGCTCGGCGAGCTTACCGTCGAGTCCACCGTCGCCGGCCCGGCGCAGGCGCACCAGTTCGCGCGCGCGGTGCGGCTCGCGCCCGGCGCGACGCAGGAGTTCAGCACGCGGCTGGCCGACTGGGTGAAGGCGGAGTTCACCGGCGACTACCGGCTTCACGCACAGTATCTCGGCGTGCAGCCCAAGCAACGCCCGCAGATGCCGCGCGGCGTCGCGCTCTGGAACGGCCGCACCACCAGCACCGAGCTGGAACTCAGCCTCCTGTCCGTCGCCGACTATCTCGCCGAGCGCGCCGCGCGCGCGGCCACGCGGCAGTTGCGCCTCGAACTCGCCGGCCCGGCGAAGCTCGTGCCCTTCCAGCCCGCGCCGCTCAAACTCCGGCTCACCAACACCAGCCGTGCCGAGCAGCGCCTCGACTGGCCGGCGTGCCTCGACTTGTGGCTGGTCGCCACCAACGGCACCCGCGTGGTTCCGTTCACCGAGCCGGACCTCGGCCCGGCGGAGTCGCTGCGCATTCCCTCCGGCAGCTTCGTTGAGCGCGAAGTTCTGTTCAGCCACGAACTCTTCGTTGGCGAGCCGTTCGGCGCCTACCAGGTCTTCGTGGACTTGCGCGAAACCTCCGGTTCCCTGCGCGTCCCCTCGAACCTCATCCCGGTCACCTGGCAGCTCGACCGCGAGCTGGTGACGCAGCTCGTGCGCGCTGCCGCCGACAAGCCGCTCACCGGCGCGCGCAACGAACCGCTCAAGCTGCTCCGCCTTTACCTCGGCGAACTGGCCGGCCCGCTCCGCGCCGTGGACCCCGCCACGCTCTCGCCCGCCGCGGCGAAGCTCACCGCCGACCTCCGCACCGCCGCCGCGTTGAAGCCGCTTTCGCCCAAGCCGGGCCGCGTGGACTTGAGCCTGCGCGTGTGGCCCGACGGCAAGTTCGAGTTCAATGACGCCGCGCTCGTCGCCGCCTTCGCGGGCCGCCCGCTCCCGCCCGCCGCGCAGTTCGGCGAGGTCATCGCCGTGCGCCGTCACCTCGGCTGGGACGTGGCCGCCAGCCTGAAGCCCGAGCCGGGCACGCCGTTGCGGCACGTCGCCACCGCGCTTGCCGCCATCGCGCCGCTGCACGCGAATCTCGACAACGCGCCGTCCACGACGCTCTTCAACGCCGACTCGACCGCCTTCAGCAGCGTCACCTTCCCGGCCACCGTCATTCCCGCGAATCTCGTGCTCCGCGTGACCAAGTCCGGCGGTGCCGTGAAGCTCGCCGCTGCGCGCCGCCTGCCCGACCCGCAGCGCCCCGGCATCGAGGCGATGTTCAGCGCGCCGGAGATTGCCAAGGCCGCGCTCATCGAGTTGCCCAATACGGCGGCGCTGGAGTCCCTGCTGGCCGATGGCCGGCTCGCCGCCCCGCGCCCGCTCGTGCTGGCCGCGCCAGACCTGACTTGGGCAGAACTTTCGGCGGCGCTTGCCCCGCTGCTCAACCGCAGCCTCGCATTCGACCTCGTCGTGCAGTAGGCGCAAGCCAAGCGCTGCGGTGCCTTGGGCAATTTTGGCATGGTCTGATTCCGCTGCGCTTCGTCAGCCCTCCCGTTAAGTCCCGTTGCGTCCGCCTGTGACCAGGCGATGTCCGGGACGCACACGCTATGAGAACACGATTTGGCATGACGCGCCTGACGGTTTGGCTCGCGATGGGGCTGGTGGTGGTCATCGTCCCGGAGCTGCTGGCGGCGGAGCGCGGCGGCGGGATTTTCCAATGGCAGCCGTTCCTTGGCCCGTTCCACTCCATCCTGCTGCACTTCCCGATTGGCTTTGTGACGATGGCCTTCCTCGTGGACCTTTTCTACCTGTGGCGACCGAAGGCCAATGTGCAGCCCGTCATCACGCTGATGCTCAGCCTGAGCGTCGCCACGACCGTCCTGACCATCGTGCTGGGCATGTTGCGCGCGAGCGGCGCGGAATACGACCCGCAGACGCTCGCCGCGCACAAGAACTACGGCATCGCCGTGGGCGTGCTCACCGTCGTAACGCTCGTGCTCCAGTGGCTCGGCTATCGCGAGGCCGATGGCGACGCGCCCCGGCCGCTCCTGCGGGGCGGCTACCGCGTGCTGCTGCTCGGGAACATTGCCCTGCTGGTCATCGCCGGGCATGAGGGGGGCAACCTCACGCACGGCTCGAATTACCTGACCAAGAACGCGCCGGAGTTCGTGAAGGCGATGGTGGAGGAGGAGCCGGTTGCCGCGACGGCTTCGGATGCCGCCGGCGGCAACGAGCAGGAGAAGTTCTACCTCGAAAAGGTGAAGCCGATCTTCGACACGAAATGCCTGAACTGCCACGGGCCGGAGAAGCAGAAGGGCAAGTATCGCATGGACCAGCCCGCCATCGCGCTCAAGGGCGGCGACAGCGACAAGCTCGCGGTCAAGCCCGGCGACCCGTTCGCCAGCAATCTCGTCCGCCTCATCCTCCTGCCGCCAGCCGATGACGATGTGATGCCGCCCACGGGCAAAGGCTCGCTCACGCCCGACGAGGTGATGCACGTCATCCGGTGGATTCAACAGGGCGCACACATTTCCGGTCACAAGGCCGAGGATGTGAAACCCGCCGCCGAAAAGCCCGCCGCGCCGGAGAAGTGACTTGCCGCTGCCGCGCCGGCTCTCGCATCCTCTCGCGCGATGGCCGACCGACCGCTTGCCACCCTGAACAATCCCGAACCGGCGCTGGAAACGACGCTGCGTCCGTCGGTGTTCGCGGACTTCACCGGCCAGGCGAAGGTGAAGGAGCGCTTGGAAATCTCCGTGCAGGCCGCCAAGCAGCGCGGTGAGGCGCTCGACCATATTCTTCTCAGCGGCCCGCCCGGCTTGGGCAAGACGACCATTGCCAACATTCTTGCGAAGGCGATGGGCGCGAACGTCAAGGCCACCAGCGGCCCGACCATCGAGAAGGCCGCCGACCTCGCGGGCCTGCTCACGAATTTGGAGGAGGGTGATGTCCTCTTCATTGACGAAATCCACCGGCTGCAAAAGACCATCGAGGAGTATCTCTACCCGGCGATGGAGGACTTCAAGCTGGACATCATCATTGACCAGGGGCCGAACGCCCGCAGCGTGCGGCTGAATCTGCCGCGCTTCACGCTCATCGGCGCGACCACCCGCAGCGGCCTGCTCTCCGCGCCGCTGCTCACGCGCTTCGGGATGCGCGAGCGGCTGGACTACTACGATGCCGCGCAGCTCCAGAAAATCGTCGTCCGCTCCGCACGCCTGCTGAACGTGGAAATTGACGAGACGGGCGCGCATGAAATCGCCCGGCGCAGCCGTGGCACGCCGCGCATCTCGAACAACCTCCTCCGCCGGGTGCGCGACTACGCGCAGGTTCGTCATGATGGCCGCATCACCGAGACCGTCGCCGACAAGGCGCTGGCCATGCTGGAGATTGATCAGAACGGCCTCGACGAGATGGACAAGCGCATCCTCGAAACCGTCATCGTGAAGTTCGGCGGCGGCCCCGTGGGCGTGAGTTCCCTCGCCGTCGCAGTGGGCGAGGAGCCGGACACCATCGAGGAAGTCTATGAGCCTTACCTCATCATGGAAGGCTACCTCCAGCGCACCCCGCAGGGCCGCGTGGCGACGGAGTTGAGCTTCAAGAAGCTCGGGCTGAAGCCGGCGGGCGGGAAGCAGGCGAGTTTGTTTTAGCCACAAGAAGGCGCAAAGAGGCACAAAGGAATTCCTCTTTGCGCCTTTTGTGCCTTTTTGTGGCAAGCCCTCGGCGGCTCACTTCACGAGGAATTCCGGCTGGTGCTTCGCCAGGTCGGCTTCCCACGCGGCGAGGCGTTGCTTGAGGTCGGTCATCACCTGCGGATGGTGGCGATACACGTCACGGCGCTCACCGATGTCGTCCTTGAGGTTGAAGAGCAGTTCCACATTCCCATCCTGAAGGTATTTCCAGTCGCCGTGGCGCACGGCCTTCTGCTTCCGGCCCGTGCGGTCAATGCGCCAGAAGAACGTGCGCTCCCGCTCCGGCTGCGCACCCGTGAGGATGGGCAGCAGATTGATGCCATCGAAGACGTGATTCGCCGCCGGCCTCGCCCCGGCGACGGCGGCAAAGGTCGCGCTCAGGTCCATCGTGATGCCGGGCTGGCTGGTCACTTTTCCCTTCGGCAATTTCGCAGGCCAGCGCATCACGCACGGCACATGGATGCCGCCTTCCCAGAGCGTGCTTTTCTTGTGCGCCAGCGGGCCGTTGTCGGAGAGCCGTTCGCCGCCGTTGTCGCTGCTCAGGACGAAGAGCGTGTTGTCGAGCAGGCCGTGCTTCTCCAACTCGGCGAGCATCATGCCGACACCCTCGTCCACTTTCTCAAGCATTGCGGCGTAATCGCGCCGCGTGCCGTCATACATGTTCGCCTTCGTCACGCTCGGCTTGGGCCGGCCCGGCGGCTGGAACGGCACATGCACCGCGAGGTGCGGCACGTAGAGGAAGAACGGCTCGCGCGCGTGGCGACGGATGAAGTCGGTGGCGCGCCGGTTCAGCAGGTCGGTGAGATAGCCCTCGACCTTCACCGGTTTGAGGCCGTCGCGCAGCGCGTAGGTGCCATCGTAGTAGGCGTGGTTGTAATAGTCGCTGTGGCCGAGCAGTTCGCCGAAGTATTCGTCGAAGCCGTGCTTGGTCGGGTTGAACTCATCGCGGTAGCCAAGGTGCCACTTGCCGAACGCGCCGGTTGCATAGCCGGCGGCCTTGAGCAGCTTGGGCAAAGTCGGAACGCTCGTCGGCAAACCCAGCGCGTGCATGTCCGGCTCGCGGACCCACTCGTTATCCCGGCGGCGGAAGGAATCCGCCGAGAAGCCGAGCGCCCATTCGATGCCGACGCGTTGCTGCCAGCGGCCCGTGATGAAGCCGCAGCGCGTCGGCGTGCAGACCGGGGCGTTCGAGTAAAAGTCGGTGAAGCGCACGCCCTCGCGCGCGAGCCGGTCAATGTGCGGCGTGCGGATGTCCTTCGCGCCATAGCAGCCGAGGTCCGCATAGCCCATGTCGTCCACGAGCACGAAGACGATGTTGGGGCGGGCGGCGGGGGCGGCGAGGCCGGCGACGGCGGTCAGGAGGAGCGCGGCGAGCGCGATGGCGGTGCGGGCGAGTTTCATAGGCGCGGGGAGAACATTTCGCAGCACGTCATTTGGGTGAAGCGGGTAAGCCCGTCGGGGGCACTGCGGGTTTCCTCGCCGCCAGTCGCTCAATTTCCTTGGCGGCGAGCGCGCGGCGATGAAGTTGCAAATCCGCGAGCTGGCCATTGAAAGGCCCGTTCATTCCCGTGCCGAGCCGCAACGGCGCGTCGCTGTCGAGATTCCACGTTGCGGCGTCGAAGCCATCGCTCTGCGCGACTTGCCTGCCATCCACGTGCAACGTGAGGCGGCCTGCGGTCTTCACGGCGGCGACGTGATGCCAGCCGGACGGCAGCGCGTGGTCCCACGACACCTGCCGTCCTTGCCGCGCGGCGAAAATCTTCCCGGACGGCAACGTGCTGCAAAACACCTCGCCCGCGTGCTCGGCCATCGTCCACGCGCGGCGATACTCCACGTTCGGCGTGTGGTCGAGCCGCTGCCAGAGCGACCATTTGCCTTCGCCGTCGTAAGCGTGGACCTGCGCGAGCGGCAAGGTGCCGGCGATGAAGCGGCCGTTGTGAACCACCATGCCCATCACCTCCAGTTCCTCGCCAAGCCGGCCAATGTCCGTCCAGCGGCCGACCTCCTCAAAACGGAACACGCGCCCGCTGCGCCAGGTGGCGACGTGCAGCCGGCCCTCGTAACGGGTGAAGGCGTAAGTCTGCGTGTTGTCGCCGAGCTGGCCGCAATCCGTCCACGCCTTGCCGTCGAAGCGATACACGCGGCCGCCATCGTAGCTCGTGGCGTAGAGATGGCCTTCGTGAACGGTGAGCGACACCACGCGGCGCGGCCCCGGCTGGCCCGTCTGGTAATCCGGCCCGATGGCGTCCGGCAGCCGCGTCCACCGCGTGCCGCCCTCGTAACGGAAGAAGCCCGCCGGCTTGTAGAGCGACGAGGCATAAAGCCGGCCTTGAAAGACGACCAGCCCGCCCACCGCCTCCGTGTCCGGCAACTGGCCGCAGTCGGTCCACCTGGTGCCGCCTTCGTGCCGGAAGACGCGCCCGCCGAGCCGTTTGTTTTCCGACTCCGGCAGGGCCGACCCCGCCACGCGATACTTCCCCGTGCCCGCAAACAGCGCGCCGTCGTGCGCCGCCATCGCGGTCACGGCATTGCAGCCGTCGAGGACACCGCAATCGCTCCACCGCTCGCCGCCTTCGTAGCGATACACGCGGCCCGCTTCGCCCAAGCCCGGCTCGCAGGTGCCCGCATACAACACGCCCGCGTGCGTCGTCATCGCGAAGGCGAAGATCGCCTTCCCCGGCCGCCCGCAGTCGCGCCACGCGCCGGGTTGGTCATCATCAATGCCGAACTGCAAATGCCGCCAGTTCGCCTGGCTCGTGGTGACGCCGGGATTGCTCTTGAGCGTGAGGTGGAAGCCGCGCCGCCGCCGCGCATCGTATTGGCTCACCAAGTCGCCGGTGATGCGGTCCGCCGCATCCGCCCGCGCCCACACGGCAATGGAAAAATCGCCCGTGCCAAGCCGCGGTGCCGTCGCCGCCGGAATGGCCAGCGGCTGGTCAACGCGCGGCCAGGTTGTTACCGGAGGTTCCGCCGCCAACGAGGCGAAAGCGATGGCGGCAAGGAGAGCCAGGGCTGGAGAAAGAAGCCGGACGCGCATAATGGGTAAATTCTTGCGCGCTCGGTAGCCCAACGGCTCACCGTCGTCAATTCCCGTGTCGGGCAGCCAGGGCAAGCGGCCACCGAAGAGAGCGCGGCCTACTGAAAATCCTTCGGGTCCAGCTTCTTCGCCGTCGCCTTGCCTTCGGTGATCTGGCCCTTGGTGTCCGAGAGCACGTCGAGTTCGTGGATGGACCAGAAGAGGCCTTTCACGCTGCCGGTCTGGGTGATGCGGATGAACTTGGTCTTCGTGGGCGGCAGTTTGATTTCCGTCAGCCCGGACTTGCCTTCGCCGGTGGCGACGGGCTTGCCCCAAGTCTGGCCGTCGCCGGACAGTTCCACCTTGTAGCCGCGCGGGTAGTCACCACCCGACCCGGTCGCATCCAAACGCAAGCCGGTGATGGCGGTCTCGGCGGGCAGTTCGACTTGCACCCACATGCCCGGCTCCTGCGAAGTCCGCGTGTCATAACGCGTGCTGGCGGTGCCGTCCACGGCGAGGGAGAGCGCGGCGGCGTTGTGGCTGGCGGTGAGCTTCCACTGCTTGCGGTTCATCAGCGGCGGGTTCGGCAGCGCGGCGAGGAGTTCCTCGACGGTCCACGGCTGGGTGCGAATCTTCGACTTCGCGCGCAGGTCAGCGACTTCCTTCACCGAAATCATCCCGCCCTTGTTGCCGAAGCTGTTCCGCACGTAGCTGCCTACGGCGGCAATCCACGCGTCGTCGTTGCTCTCCATGGGAACCATCAGCGCCTCGTAGGTTTTGCCGTTGATGGGGCCGGCGAGGCCCTTGAGCAGAATGTGGATGAGCGCCTCGCGCTGGCCGGCGACGCGCGGCGAACCGGCGAGCGATGGCGCGAGCGTGGTGCCGGGCTTCGCGCCCTCGACCGTCATGCCGCGTCCGTCGAAGCCGTGGCAGGCGAAGCACAGCTCCTGAAAAATGCCCTCGCCCTTCGTAAGCAGCGTCTTGTCCGCGCCGCTGAACTCGCGCGGCCAGCTCGTGGGCGGCGCGAGCAGGCTCTTGCCGAGCGCGACCACGACGGGCGGCGCGTTCGTCGCGAGCACGGCGCTCGTGATGGCCTGTTTCGCGTTCGGCACGTTGAGCGCGCGGGCGGTGAGCAACGCCTGCCACGCGAGGTCGGCGTCGGCGCTTTTCCCGAGCGCGGCGAAGTCGGCCTCGAAGGATTTATCGCCGGCCTTGTAGAGCGTCTCGCTCGCACGCAACGCGGCGATGCGGACCTGCGGATGCGCGTCCTTCAACTTCTCGCGGGCGAACGCGGCGTCCAGCGCGCCGAGGCCGTCGAGGGTCCAGATGGCGTGCATCCGGGCCAGCGGGCTCGCGTGCGAGCGGGCCATGCTTTGCAACGCGGGTGCAACGGATTTGTCAGCGCGGATGGCGAGCGTGCGCTGGGCGGTGTCGCGCCACCAGCCGTTCGGATGCGCGAGGTGCGCGACGAGGTCGGCGGACTTCTCGGCGTCCATCTTTGGCTGCGGACCGGGCTTGAAGCCGTCGTGGACGAGCTGCCAGATGCGGCCGCGCCCGAAGTTCTTGTCGAGGCCGTGCTGTTGGATGGCCTTGCGCAGATAGCTGCCTTCGCGCGTCCAGTTGCCCTCCTGGATGATGCCGCGATACATGTCCACGAGATACAGCGTGCCGTCGGGCGCGGTGTTCAGGTTGACCACGCGGAAGTTCGGGTCGGTGCTGCGGATGAACTCGCCCTTCGCGGACTCGTAGGGGTTGCTCAGGCGCGTGACGCCGTCCTTCACCTCAATCTTCGTGCGGCGGATGAGGCGGCCCACCGGCTCGGAGAAGATCAGGTCGCCGCGCAAGTCTGCCGGCAGCCGGTCGCCGCGGAACACCTCCGCGCCGCACGTCGCGGTGAAATGGTTCAGCGTCTTGTCCTCCGGGCGGAAGCGCGGCGGGCCGCCCTGCACGTCCGCGAGGCCGACCAGCGGCCACACGCTGGCGTAGTCGCCGACGAACTGGTCCTTCGTGTTCAGCGCGGCGTAGTAGATGTGCGTCTGGAAGTTAAGCGGGCCGCGTTCGCCGCCGGCGTTCACATACCAGGGCTTGCCCCAGTCGTCCTGCGTGAGACCCCACTGGCCGCCGTTGCCGGGCGTGGATTCCTTTAGCGGCTCCTTGTCGTAGCCCTGCCAGCGCAGACGCCACGAGTTGTAGGTCATGTAAAGCCAGTTGTCCGTGGCCCAGATGAGGCCGGACTGCTGGTGCTCCATGTTGCCGCCGCGCGGGCCGCCGGCATACCAGAGCTTCTTCTCGTCGGCCACGCCGTCGCCGTCCTTGTCGCGCCAAAGGAAGATGTCCTGCGTGTCCGTCTCGTTGATGAGCAGCTCGCCGGGGCCGAGCGGGAGAATCATGCGCGGCAGCTTGAGTTGGTCGGCGAAGACGGTGTGCTTGTCGAATTTGCCATCACCCTTGCTGGACCAGTGGAGCGAGACGCGGCTGCGGTTGGTGATCTCACCCGTGCCGTCAATGTCCTGCATGTAGGTGCGCATCTCGGCGACGAACATGCGCCCGTTGCCATCGAAGACCGCGACGACCGGCTCCTTGATGTGCGGCTCGGCGAGAACCAGTTCGAGCTTGTAGCCGGGCGGGAGCTGGAACTTCTTGAGCTGCTCGGCGGGCGACAGCGCGGGCACGTCGGGCTGCTTGGGGAACTCCTCGGGCTTGTTCTGCGCGAAAGCGGAGACGGCGCAGGCGAGGAGGAGGGCGGACAGGCGGAGGCGATTCATAAAGCGGCTAGAGCGGACGCCGAGAGGGGCTTGGTATTCGCGACCAAGGCGGGTCTAAAACTTCACCTGCCCCAGATACTTCAACGTCTGCGGCACCTGCTCCACCACGGTCGGAGACTCGTCCTCGATGAAGTAGTATTTCACGCCGCTTTCCTTGGCGGCCTTGAGGATGGCGGGCCAGTTCATCTGGCCGGTGCCCAGCGGCACGTCGTTGGTCACGTCGGTCTTGCCGGAGAGGTCGCCGGTCTTCACGCCCTTCTTCAGGTCTTTGAGGTGCATCAGCTCCCAGCGGCCGGGATACTTCTTGAGCCATTGCACGGGGTCCTGGCCGGGGAAGACGACCCAGAGCACGTCCATCTGGAAGCTCACGTGCTTCGGGTTGGTCTCCGCAATGAGCAAATCCATCAGCGTGCCGCCGGCGTGCGGGTGGAACTCGAAGCCATGCGCGTGGTAGAAGACCTTGATGCCCAGCTTCGCGCCGAGTTCGCCGGCCTTGTTGAAGGTGGCGATGGCGTCGCGCGCGGCGGCCTCGCTGAACGGGGCTTTGTGGGTGATCCACGCGCAGCCGGCGTATTGCAGGCCGGTGGCCTTGGCCTCGGCGAGCACCTTCTCCGGCTCAGTCTTCCAGCGGTCGTAGGGGAAGTGGCCGCTGATGGGCTTCAGGCCGTGCTCGGCGAGGAGCGCCTTGAACTTCTCCGGCGGCAGGTTGTAGGTGCCGGCGGTCTCGACGAGCGTGAGGCCGAAGTCCTTGGTCTGCGCGAGGGCCTTGGGCGGGTTCTGCGTGGCGATGCCGCGCAGGCTGTAGAGCTGGAGGCCGATGGGGCCTTTGAAGCTCGCGCCCGTGCCGGTGTCAGCGGCGGAGGCGGCGAGGCTGAGGAACGAAAGGAGCGCGAGCGCGGAAGCGACGTGTTTCATGCGCCTCGTATAGCGGCCGGCGCAGCGGAGGGAAAGCGCGTTTCTGCGCAACCGTCCTTACACCCCCACCAGCGGAAGCGAGTTGCTCGCGGGCAGGATCGTCTGCTGGGTGTCCTCCAAGGGCGGCACGTCGAGCTCATCGCGCCGGAGGATGCGCGTGTCGTCCAGCGGCGAGACCAGGTCCTGCATGAAACGGCGCAGGCTCTCGGTGTTCGGGCCGACGCGGTTGATGAAGAGGTAGCGCTCCACGTCATCCATCATCGCCTCGGCGCTCGGGTAGCGTTGCGCGGGATCGCGCTCGAGCGCGCGCTGGAGAATCTGGTGCAGTTCCGGGTCTATGCGGCTGTCCAGCACCGCAAAGTCCGGCAACGGCGCCTCCGTGATGCGACGGCGGGTGTCGTCGAGGTTTTCGCCGGCAAAGGGATTGTGGTTCAGCAGCAACGTCGCGAGCGCCACGCCGGCGGTGAACACGTCCGAGCGCAGGTCCAGCGCCTTGCCGGTGATTTGCTCGGGGCTCATGAAGTCCGGCCGGCCCACGATGACATCGGGGCTGTCCTTGGGCAGGAAGCCGCGCGCGCGCGCGATGCCGAAGTCGGTGAGCTTCACGTCGCCCTGGAAGCTGACGAGGATGTTGCGCAAGTGCGCGTCGCGATGCACGAGGCCCAGCGGCTTGCCGTCGTCGCCGCTGAGACCGTGGGCATACGCCAGTCCGCGCAGCACGCGATGGACGATGTAGACCGCAAAGTCCCGTGGCAGCCGCGCGCCCTGCGACGCCAGCCGCGCGAGCAGTTCCTGGCAGTTCAGCCCATGCACATACTCCATCACGATGAAGATGTGGTTGGAGGTCCGGCCCAGGTTGTAGACCTGCGCGATGTTCGGATGCACGAGCCGAGCCACGAGCCGAGCCTCGCCGATGAACGCCTTCACCACCTCGGACTGGCCGGCGGTGGACGGCTCGATGAGCTTGAGCGCGACTTTCTTAGCGAAGCCATACGCACCGATTTGCTCGGCCTCATACACCACACCCATGCCGCCCTTGGCGATGAGCTTGCCCAAGCGGAAGCGCGCCGAGGCTTTCAGCTCCTCGCCGTCATCCACCAAACCGCGAATCAAATCTACGAAACTAGCCATGTCTCAAAAAGTCTGTCTGTCAGTGAGCGTCCGCGAACGGGGATTGGTTCTAACCGGTCGCGTCCTTGACGCCACGACGGGAGGAGAGTGCACGAGGTCGGCGCATTGCACAAGTCCTGGGTGCCTGGATTTGCCAAACCGTCACGCAACCCGCCTGAATCAAGCCGGTTGCGTCTGAAGCGTGGTTCCGCCCAACGGTGCGGTCTCGTGGAAATGGCCGAAGTGCCGGTATTTCCCGTAGCGTTGGCGCAGCCGCTCGCTGGTGGAGAGCGCGTCGAGCTGGGCGAGGTGCTTGAGCAGGTGCTTCTGCACGGTCGCAGCGGTCGTGGTCAGGTCGTTGTGCGCGCCGCCGAGCGGTTCGGGGACGATTTCGTCCACGAGGCCAAGTTCGAGCAAGTCCTTCGCCGTGATCTTGAGCGCCTCAGCGGCCTTGGACGCGGCGGCGCGGTCCTTCCACAAAATCGCCGCGCAACCCTCCGGGCTGATGACCGAGTAATACGAGTTCTCCAAAATCAAAACCCGGTCCGCCACGCCGATGCCCAGCGCGCCGCCGGAGCCGCCTTCGCCGATGACCACGGCGATCACCGGCACTTCCAGCAGCGTCATCTCGCGCAGGTTCACCGCGATGGCCTCGGCAATGTGCCGCTCCTCCGCGCCGATGCCGGGATACGCGCCCGCCGTGTCAATCAGCGTGATGATGGGCAGGCTGAACTTGTCCGCCAGCCGCATGAGCCGGAGCGCCTTGCGGTAGCCCTCGGGATGCGCGGAGCCGAAGTTGCGCAGGATGTTTTCCTTCGTGTCGCGGCCTTTCTGCGTGCCGATGACCATGACCGGTCGGCCCGCCAGCTTCGCGAAGCCCGCGACCATCGCGCGGTCATCGGAGTAAAGCCGGTCGCCGTGCAGCTCGGAGAAGTCCGTGAAGACCGTGCGGAAGTAGTCGAGCGTGTAAGGCCGCTTGGGATGCCGCGCGAGCATGACCCGCTGCCAGGGCGTGAGGTTCAGGTAAATCTGCCGCCGCGTCTCCTCCATCTTCCGCTCCATCTGCTGAACCTCCTCGTCGAGGTTGATGCCGATGGAATGCTTCTCCGGGTGCTTCTTCAACTCGTCGAGCTTGCGCTGCAACTCGATGATGGGCTTCTCGAACTCGAGCTGATGTTTCATGCGCTGGCGAGCTTAGGGAGCAGGCGAAAAGGTGGCAACGCGAATTCCCGCCTCGCTTGGTGGGGCGAGCGTCCCCGCGAGCCGGCTCGCTGCGATCTCGCCTGCGAAAGCAACCCGCCGTCGTTGACAGCCTTCGGCCCCGGCTTCTAGCCTGCCGGCATCCGCCATGAAACAACTGCCGCACCTCCAGTCCCGCCGTGAGTTCCTCGCCGCCTCCACCGCCCTGACCGCCGGCGCGCTGGCCGGCTGCGCGACGCCGGACGCTTCCTTGAAGCAAGGCTTTATTGACGCGCACGTCCATGTCTGGACGCCGGACACCAACGCCTTTCCGCTGGCCGCCGGCTTCCAGAAGTCCGCCATGCAGCCGCCGAGCTTCACGCCAGAAGAACTGCTCGCCCTCGCGCGCCCCAACGGCGTCACGCGTGTCGTGCTCATCCAGATGAGTTTCTACCGCTTCGACAACCGCTACATGCTCGACGCCATGCGCCGCTTCCCCGGCGTGTTCGCCGGCGTGGGCATCGTGGACGACTCCGCCGCGCGTCCGCAGGACGCGATGCGCACGTTGGCGAAGCAGGGCGTGCGCGGCTTCCGCATCAACCCTGGCTCGCAAACCGTGGACGCCTGGCTCGGCTCGCCCGGCATGACCGAGATGTGGAGGTGCGTCGGCGACGACGGCCTCGCCCTCTGCCCGCTCATCGGCCCCAACGCGCTCCCTGGCATCGCGGCCATGTGCGCGAAGTTCCCGCGCACCCGCGTGGTGATAGACCACTTCGCGCGCATCGGCGTGAGCGGCGAATTCCTTGAGGCCGACATCGCCGCCCTCTGTGCGCTGGCGAAGTTCCCGCACGTCCATGTGAAGGCCTCGGCCTTCTACGCGTTCGGCCAGAAGCGCGCCCCCTACCTCGACTTCGGCCCGATGATCCGCCGCCTCCGCGACACCTTCGGCCCGCAACGCCTCATGTGGGCCACCGACTGTCCCTACCAAGTCCAGCGCGGCCACACCTACGCCGACTCCGTCGCGCTCATCCGCGACCGCCTCGACTTCCTCTCGGCCCGCGACCGCGACTGGATGCTCCGCCGCACGGCGGAGAAGGTTTTCTTCGCCTGAGTGGTCACGGGCAAAACCAATCCCCAGAACAATCCGAGCCAGTGGCTCAAGTGGCTCGGCACCACGGTGATGGAACCAAACTCAACTCCCGTCCCGCCCAATCCGACGGAGTCGAGCGTGAACTTCCCGGCCGCGATCGCGAGCAGCACCAGTCCGAGCACCCGCAGCCGTCCGCCCGCCTGAAACCATCGCACCGCGAGCCGGCCCAGCAGGAGTGCGTTCAGCCCGGAGAGTCCGCCGAAGCGCGAGAGCCAGACATCGCAAAGGAGCAAACTTCCGCTCAACACCACCGCACCGAGGAACAGCACGCGTCCAAGTGAGCACTCCCCAGCCCGCCGCAACGCCACAGCCAGCAGCGCGAAGACCGCCGTGTCCGCCAGCAAATGACTCAGGGAGAAGTGCGCGAGATGCCCCGTCCACAGCCGCCACACTTCGCCTGCGGCGAGCGCCTCGCGGTCCAATACGAATCCCACATGGAAACCCGGCGAGAATGTCGCCAGCACCGCCAGTGCGAGCAACCACGCGAACCTGTGCCGGCGGCTTGCAGCCGCCGCGTTGCGCATGAGCAAGTCAGCGCGCGCTCGAACTTCCGCCTGCCCCGGACGGCGGCTGCAAGCCGCCGGCACGGCCGCAACGCTGCGCGCTGCGTTGGTTTGCTCAAAGTGGGTTTCCATTAGTGCGGGTCAGTGCGGGTTAGTGGTTCAGCCTCGCGCTCCCACTTCGCCGATGCGGCCGGCTCTCATTCGCGTCGCCGTTGCAGCAGCATCCCCAGCAGCACCATGCCGCCCAGCAACCCGGCGTGTTCCCACCCGAACGCCCCGCCACCCGTGTAGCCGGGCGAGCGGACGATGCGCGCGGTTTCGGGCCGCTCCTTGATGCGCTGCTGAAACGCGGCGAGTTCCATTTTCAGATTCGCCACCATGTTCGTCGCGGCCTTCGAGAACCCTTGGTCGCTCTTCACCCGCAGCCGGTCATCGGTGCGCACTGGCGTGGCGAGCCCCTCGGACTTGCTCGTGCCCGGCGCGCGGAAGAGGAGCTGCCGGCTGGCGATGTCGAACACCGCCGCGTCCACCATCGTGTGCGTGCGGTTCGCCTCGGCAGGGATGATGTAGGCGCCCACGATGGTCCAGTAGAGCACCGACAGCTCGGTGCTCTCCGAGGTCTGCAACTGGTCGAATGACAACAGCGCAATCACATCCACGCCGAGCAACGCGCGGAGCTGGTCCAGGTTTTCGAATCCGCCGCCTGGTGTCAGATAGGCGGTGGGAATGGTCTGGATGGAGCTGATGAAGGGATACTTCTTGAAATGCGGGATGACGGCCTCGGCCAGTTCCTTCCGGCGCGCCTCGGTGAGCACGGGGTCGCGCGGACGATACTGGTCCTTGCTGCCGGTGGCCTCCGGCACCCACGCGATGCCGACCTTCAGCGGCAACGTGAGCGTGGGCACCGCCGGTTTTGTCGGACGGTCGTGGTTGCCGCGCGGGTAGAGATAGTCCACGAGGCTGGAGTTGTGCCGCTTCCGGGAGTTGCCGTGGTCCAGCACATGACAGCCGGCGGCAAACAGCGCGACAGCCAGCAGCGCGGCCAGCGGCAAGTGAAGACGGGAGGACGAAGAGGTTTGTGCCGACGGATTTGTTTTCATGCGCGCGAAGATGAACGCGCGCACGCCGGGACCGTGAATCGAAGTTTCTGCGGCGTATGTTGAGCGAAGCAATTGCGGTGAAGCGATTGCAGGCAGAACAAGTAGGACAGCGCGTCTCGCCTGTCCCTCTGACTTCAGATTCCGCTTGAGCGGGTTCTTGAAATGGAAGGTCAGGCTGGAAGCGCTGACCTACTTGGGCTGCGGGTAGGGCCAAGCCCAGTCATCCTCGCCAACCACAGCGTAGGCAAAGCTATGCTTCGGCGGTTCGTGTCTGCCGCCGTCGTCCTTTCCGTTCCAGCCGGTAGAGTAAAGGACGAACTGCCCACTCTCAGTGCGGCGGTATTTGAGTCGTTGTGCGTTGAGGTCGCGCGGCACCACCGTAAGAAAGCGTGGCACAAGCGAGTCGAGCGTCTCCGGGAAAGACCCAGTCGCCAGCCGATGTCGCTCGATCGCGCACGCGAGCACGGCTTGGTTCACAGCCATCTGCGTGTAGGGAAACTCAAGCGAGGCATCGCGTCCAAGTTCCTCCAGCTTGGGCACGATGAACGTGCGGAAGACCGGGTCGAACGGCATACTCCGGAAGTTCCAATCCGGACGATACACAGGCTCGATGAAGAGACGCCGCCGCTCGTTGTCTCCCGCCGGCGGAGCCGCGAGTTCAAACCACCGGTGGCACGCCACCTGGCTTTGGTAGCTCCAACCGCTTGGGTAAGCGGTGGAGATGAGCGCAAAAAGAAACTTCTCTCCGGCGCGGTTCCCCGGCGCTTCGGGCGATGAGGAGACGGTTGTCAACTTCAAGGAGGAGAAGAACTGAAGGAGTTGCGTCATCACAATCGCCTCACCACGAGTCGCATTCTGCCATTCAGAAATAAGGTCAACGCGGCTCAGTTCGGCCTGGATTGCGGCGATTTGGGGATCAGTCCAAACGCGAGCGGTCAGCCCTTCCCAAATGACCTGGAGCGGGACTTGAAGCAGCGCAAGCCGGCGGTGTTGAGATCCCAGCATGAAAGGCTCGCCGCGCTGCGCATCCGCGAGCCGAAGCAACAGCAGCGTGTCCGCAATCGCTGCGTCACCGCGTCCGGCTGCAATCTCCGCCAATGCATGGAGTCGCACAATGTGCGAGATGTCGCGCAGAACCTGACCACATCTATCCGGACCGAGCTGCGCGAAAAATCCGTCCCCGTAGTGCCACGCGAAGCGCGTGTGTGGCCGGTCCATCGCCCGGTGTAGCTCGGCGAGCTCGGCTGCAAACTTTTCCAGCATCACCAGCAGGTCCGCTGCGGGATTGGAGGTGGTAGAAGCGTTGGGGAAGACGTGCGAGATTTTCGCGTAGTAGTCCCGCAAGGCCACGAGGTCAGTTCGTTGACCAGACTGCCAACCAGCAAGCGCATCATGTTTGAAGTTGAAGCGGGGGATTTGCATGGCCTTCGCACGTTGTTCAGCCGCTGAATCCCGGACGCGGATGCCATCCCAAAAACGGTTCGTCGAAAACTCGTAATCGTTGAGCCATGCCAGTAAAGGCGTCATAGCGAAGTTCTGGTCCTCGGGCACCGGCGGCGGTGCCAGTGAAGCAAGGTCTAGCTTTTCGCCCCGCGCTGTAGCCTCGGATCGGAGCTTCGTCAGGGCGCGACTGCCGCGCCAGCGCTCCTCGGTGTAGAAGAGGACCACAAGTGAGGCCAGTGCGACGGTGGCCCATAGCAACGCGCGTCCCGTCTTGCGCTGGAAAATCCGTTGCCGAATCCATTGCGTGAGCCACGGCCAAAATCCGACGACCGCAACAAACAGAGCGACGGCCAAAGCGAACGCAAGCGGAAGAAGATTCTCCAAAGGGTGAGGCACGCTGCGGGGCGAGCCGTAAAATAAGGTGCGAAGCAGGATGCCGCTAGTTCCAGCGGCGGCCAGAAGGATGACCACGGAGTAGATGATCCGCCGGCGCGAGGGGTTGGGTAGCGGCGTGTTCATGTGTCAGGCGACGTTCGTCGATGAGCGACGTTCGCTCCGGGGTTTGGGCTTGTCAGGCGGGAGGTTCGCGGGCTGCAGCTTGACCTCCGAGTGCTCCGTTTGGAGCGAAGTTCCTGTCCTGAGGAGCGCGAGCAGTTGCTGTGGAGTGGCCTGCACTGCGACACGGGCTGCAGGCGGTGCGACATCCGGCGCGGTGGCATGAAAAAACAGCGCAAGCACCCACACAGCGGCGAGGCTGGCCCAGGCTTGCGGGCAGGGCCAGAGCCATTCGTGCCACCAGGGCGCGGGAGATGGGAGTTGGGAGATAGGAGATGGGGCCGAGGGCCGTGCCGGCGGTTTGCAACCGCCGTCGAGGGCCGTTGTCGAAGCCACAGACGGCGACTGCAAGTCGCCGGCACGGGCGAGCACTTCCGCGCGCCACTCGGCGGGGACGGGGCGGAGGGGTTGGCGGGAGAGGCGGTGCTCGAAGGGGTCGGGGTTCATGGGAGTGGGCCGCGAAAGGGTGCAGAGGACACAGAGAAGGAAGGGGGAGACGTCCAACGTCCAACGCTCAACTTCCAACATTCAACGGGGGCGAAGGGCGTCCGGGTGCGGCTCTGGGCGTTGGACGTTGAGTGTTGGACGTTGAGCGTTTGCTTCAGTGCCTTCATTTGATTTCGTCGTAGAGGGGACGCAGGCGGGCGCGGAGTTTGTCTAGTCCGTAGCGGTGGCGGCTGGCAGCGGTGTTGAGCGGGATGTCCAGCGCGGCGGCGATCTGCTCGAAGGTCAGGCCTTCCCAGAGTTTCAAGTGGACGACAGTGCGTTGCTCCACGGGCAGTTCGCCCATTGCCTCGGCCAGCTCGCGGCGGAAGGCAGCTTCGTCCGGGTCGGCGGTCAGGGCGAAGAGCGCGATGGACTCGGTGGCGAACTGCTCGTGGTTGCGCTCGCGCGTGCCGCGCCGGCGCATCTGGTCAATGGCCGCGTGGTGCGCGAGGCGGAGCAGGAAGCCGCGTTCGTCACGGACGGCGCGGAGCAGTTCGGGCCGGGCGGCGAGCTTGCGGAAGACTTCTTGCAGCACGTCCCGCGTGTCGGCCTCGTGCCGCGTGACGTTCAGCGCGAAGGCGAAGAGCGCCGACGCGTGCTCGTCGTAGAGGCGGGCGAGGTCCGGGGGCGGCATCTCTGCAAGAGGACGCCGCTGGACGGGGGATTTGTCTAGCGGGGAATCAAAGTAGGACAGCGCGCCCCGCCTGTCCTTCTGACCAAAGAATCCGCTTGAGCGGAGGAAGTTGAATGGAAGGTCAGGCTGGAAGCGCTGACCTACTTGGCGGGCTACGCCAGGACTTCCTTCACCACGTGCCCATGCACGTCGGTGAGGCGGTAGTCGCGACCGTCGAAGCGGTAGGTGAGCTTCTCGTGATCGAGGCCGAGCTGGTGGAGGATGGTCGCGTGCAGGTCGTGCATGTGGACCTTGTTCTCGACGGCGAGGTGGCCCCACTCATCGGTCGCGCCGTAGCTGAGGCCGGGCTTGAAGCCGCCGCCCGCGAGCCAGACGGTGAAGCCGCCGGCGTTGTGGTCGCGGCCCGTGCCGTTCTTCTCCGCATACGGCGTGCGACCGAACTCGCCGCCCCACCAGACGATGGTGTCCTCCAGCAGGCCGCGCGCCTTCAGGTCTTCCAGCAGGCCGGCGATGGGCTTGTCCACCGCGAGGGCGTGGTCCTTGTGCTTGGGCATGTTCGAGTGCTGGTCCCAGGCGGGGTTCGCGGTGTTGTCGCCATAGGTGACCTGGATGTAGCGCACGCCGGACTCGACGAGGCGGCGGGCCATGAGGCACTGGCGGCCAAAGTTGTCGGTTTTGGCCTCGCCGATGCCGTAGAGCTTCTTCGTGGCCTCGGTTTCCTTGCTCAAGTCGAGCGTGTCGGGCGCGTTGTTCTGCATCCGCCACGCCAGCTCGTAGCTGGCGATGACCGCTTCCAACTCCGCGTCGCCGGGAGATTTCTTGAGCTGCTCGGCGTTGAGTTCCTGGAGGAAGTCAAAGTTCCGGCGCTGCTCGGCGGGCGAGAGTTTCGGATTCGTCAGGTTGCGGATGGTGGACTCGATGATGGGTGTGCCGGCCTTGCCGATGCCGGTGCCCTGGAAGACGGGCGGCAGAAAGGCGTTGCCGTAGTTGCGCGGGCCGCCGTTGCCGGCGCTCGGGCTGAGGCTGACGAAGGCGGGGAGGTTCTCGTTCTCCGCGCCGAGGCCGTAGCTGACCCACGAGCCCATGCTCGGGCGGATGAACTGCGTCGCGCCGCAGTGCAGGAAGAGCGTGGCCGGGCCGTGCGCGATGCCCTCGGTGTGCATCGAATGGATGAGCGTCAGGTCGTCCGCGTGGCGGGCGACTTCCGGGAACAGCTCGCTGCCCCAGCGGCCGGACTGGCCGTGCTGGTTGAACTGCCAGAGCGGCTTCATCACGCGCTGCGTGGACTCCTCGCGCTTGCCGGAGTTGGCGATCTTGCGCGCGTCGTTGAAGCCCATGAGCTGGCCGTCCTTTGCTTCGAGCAGCGGCTTGTAATCGAAGGAATCCACATGGCTCACGCCGCCCTGCATGAAGAGGAAGATGACGCTCTTGGCGCGCGGCTCGTGGTGCGGCTGGCGCGGGGCGAGCGGGTTCGCGGCGGCGGCGGCGCGCTGGGCGATGCCGGTGAAGGCGAGCGAGCCAAAGCCGCAGGCGAGGGATTGCAGCGCGTGGCGGCGGGTGAAGAGCGGGGCGTTCATGGGAAGTTATTGAGCGGTGAAGGCACGGACGAATTCGGCGTGGGCGGGAGAGGCGAGGCCTTCCTGCAAGCTGGCGAGCACCCCGGCGGAATCACCGGCGAGCAGCGCGGCCAGCGAGACTTGCAGGCCGGGGAAAACGCGGCTGCGCAGGATGCCCGCCGCGTCCGGCTGGGCGGCGACGTATTGCTCGTCCTCCAGGTGGAACCAGTCGAAGCGCCCCTCGTCCACGCGCCAGAGCAGGTATTCGGCGACGCCGGAGCGCTGGTAGGCGGCGAGCTTCTTGTGCGCGTCAATCGAGGCGCTGCTGGCGGCAATTTCTACGATGAGTTCGGGCGGGCCGAAGATGAGTTTGGCCTCGGTTTCCTGCGTGCGACCGTTGCGGGCGGGCAGCAAGCGCAGGAGCGAATCCGGCTGCACGGTGTTCTGGGAGTCGAGGATGACAGTAACGTTGGCGAGCGCTTCGGTGCCTGGCGTGCGGGCCGAATAAGTGAGAAGCCAAGCGTGGATAATCATATCCGGCCTCGCGTGTGACGTGCTGACGGGCGAGCCCATAAAAACAACTCCTTCAATCAGCTCCGCCTTCTTCACGTCCGGCATCCGGTCGTAGCGGCGGAGGAACTCCTTGGAGTGCAGCAAATCCCCGTTCGCCAGCACGGGCAGGCGCGCGGGCGCGGCGGGCGGCGCGGTCTTGGCCGGGGCCGGCTTGGGTTCGCTTTGGAGGGCCAACATACGGGGTGAAGATGCGTCAGGACGCGATGGGATTCAATCGGCCATTTCACATCGGACTCTGCGCGCTGGCTGTCGGCCTGATCGGCCTTGCGTATTTGCCACGCTCGCCACGGTTGAAGTCGTAGTTCGCGCGCAGCTTTGGCGGAGTGGCTGGCTGGGATAGCTGCATGAGGGTGGACTCAGTTCAAGTAACGGAAATCCACGGAGGCAAAGAGTGCCTGGTAGAAACGGCCCCAGGCTTCAAGGCGTTTCGCAGACTCGCTCGCGGAAGACTCCGCTGGGAGGAATTTCAGCGCGAGGGTGACTTCGCCGTCGGTGGGCGCGCGGCCCAGCACGAGGCGATAGGCGCGGGCGACGCGCTCGCGGTCGTCGGCAAGCTTGCCGGCCAGCAGCTTCTGCGCGGCGGACTGCGACTGCTCCATCACCCACGGGTGGTTCATCATGAAGAGCGCCTGCGGGGCGACGGTGCTGTCGCTGCGCTTGCCCACGACGAGGCTGGGGTCGGCGAAGTCGAACGCCTCGAACAGCTCGGGCAGCGAGTTGCGCAGCACGGGCGAATAGACGCTGCGGCGCGTGTCGGTGTGCTTGTAGCCGTAGTCGGCGCTGGTGCCGGGCTTGATGAGCGGGCCGCCCTGCGCGAGGTCGAGCTGGCCGCTGACTTGGAGGACGGTGTCGCGGATGGACTCGGCGTCGAGCTTCCGGCGGTTCGCGTGCCAGAGAAGTTTGTTCTCGGGGTCGGCTGCCAAACCGGCGGCGAGTTGCGGCCCAGTCAAGCCGACCGAGGCCTGCTGGTAAGCCCGGCTCAGAACCAGCTCCCGCACGAGCTTCTTCACGGACCAGCCGCCGTCCATGAAGCGGACGGCGAGGTGGTCGAGCAGTTCGGGGTGCGTCGGCGCGTCGCCGGTGGTGCCGAAGTTGTCCGCGCTGCGCACGAGGCCGGTGCCGAAGAGCCAGGTCCACGCGCGGTTCACAAAGACGCGGGCGGTGAGCGGGTTGTCACGGCTCGCGAGCCAGTCGCCCAGTTCGCGGCGGCCGCTTTCCTGCTCGGAAATCTTCGGGGCCGGGCCGTGGCTGGCGACTTGCAGAAAGCCGCGCGGCACTTTTGCGCCAAGGTTGTTGACACTGCCGCGCACATGAATCTGCGTGTCGGCCGGATTTTCCTCCTTCACGGACATGAACATCGGGCGCTTCGGCCCGGACGCCTCCAGCTTCTTCAGCTCGGCTTCCATCTTCTTCACCGTTTCAGAAAGGTCCGGCTTGTCCTTCTTCGCCGCGTCGGCCGGGCCGGGCGCGGCGGGAGCCTCGGCCAGCAGCCCAACGGGCACGAACTGCACGGCGTCCGCGGTCACATGGCCCTTGGTGCCCTCGGTGCCAACGAGGACAAAGCCCGCGCTGTTCTGCTCGAAGCGGAACTGACCGAGGGACACGAAGCGGCCCTCGATGGGCGGGTCAATGCTCTGGTCAACGCGAAGGGTTTTCTCCCCGTCCGCGCTGAAAACGGTGACCGGCGTGCTGGGTGAGCGGGACTTGCCGGGGCTGTAGGCGAGGCGGACCTCGTATTTGCCGGCGCGCAGGTTGTCCGGTTGGAAGGTGATGGTCTTGGAGCCTTTGCCCTCGTTGCTGTCGTGCAGGTAGCCTTCGCCCACGAAAGTCTTCGTCGCGCGGGAGCCGGTCCAACTGCCGACCTTCTTCGCCTGCTCGTCGTCCACCACGACACCCGCGAGCACCTTCGCGTCGAGCGCGCCGCTGGGCAGCGTGGCCTGCTTGGCGATGGCGATGTTGGCGGACTCCTTCGCGGCCTTGATGCTGGCGGTGAGTTTGGCGACGGCCTTGTCGTGCGCGGCAAATTCCTTGTCCTCGCCCGGCGGCATGGGCAATGGGAACTCCAGCCACTTGCTTACGTTCGAGTGTTCGAGCGTTTTCGAGCTTTTGAGGATGCCAGCCAGCGCGTAGTAATCGCGCGTGGGGATGGGGTCGAACTTGTGGTCGTGGCAGCGGGCGCAGCCGATGGTCTGGGCGAGGAAGGCCTTGCCGAGGGTGTCGAGCTGCTCGTCCACCACGTCCATGTCGAGCTGCTTCTTTTGCTGCTCCTCGAGGTTCGTGTTGCCGAGCGTCAGGAAGGCGGTGGCCACGAGCTGCTGCTGGTGCTGCGGGACGGACTGGTGCGGCAGCAGATCGCCGGCGACCTGCTCACGGAGGAAACGGTCGTAGGGCTTGTCCGTGTTGAAGCTGGCGATGACGTAGTCGCGGTAGCGCCAGGCTTCCTTCATCACGAAGCCGCGCAGGGTGAGCGACTCCGCGTAACGCACCACGTCCAGCCAGTGACGGCCCCAGCGTTCGCCGAAGTGCGGGGAGGCTAGGAGTTGGTCAACGAGCCGCACGACCGCTCCGTTCTCACTTTCCCGCTTTCCCGCCTGCTCACCTGCCTTGAACGGAGCAGGTGTGAGAGTGGGAGGGTGAGAAAGTGAGAAGTCGCGCAGGAACGCATCCACTTGCTCCGGCGTCGGAGGGAGGCCGATGAGGTCGAAGTAAATCCGGCGGACGAGCGTGACCGGGTCCGCGTCGGTCGAGGGCTTGAGACTCTTTTCCTCCAGCTTGGCGAGGATGAAGCGGTCCACGTCATTGCGCGGCCAGGCGGTGTCCTTCACGGCGGGCGGCGTCGGCTTCTTTGGCAACTGATACGCCCAGTGCTTCCGGCCCTCGGCGATGTTGATTTCCTTCCGCGCGAGCGCCGCGCCGCCGGTGCGCGGGTCGGGCGCGCCGAGCTTCACCCATTGCTCGAAGTCGGCGATCTGCGCGTCCGACAGCTTTCGCTTCGGCGGCATCTGAAACTCCTTGTCCTTGTAGCGCACCGCCTTGATGAGCAGCGAGGCCTCGGGGTCGCCGGGCACGAGTGTCATGCCGGAGTCGCCGCCCTTCATCCAGCCGTCGCGCGAGTCGAGGGCCAGCCCGCCCTTGAGCTTCTTGCCGACCGCGTGGCACTCGTGGCAATGCTCGGCCAGCAGCGGGCGGATCTTCTTCTCGAAGAACTCGACGCCGTCGGGCTGGCTCTGCGCCGTGGCGGACAGCGACAAGCCGCCTGCGGCACACACCGACACCAGCTTCGACACGATGGATTTCACTTTGGTCATGTTTTGGCCATGTCTTCGACGCGGCCGGCGGAGGCAATGTTTCAACGAATACTGGCGGCTGGCGGCCGCTCCGGCAAGCCCTCCGCGCAGTCGCCGGCGGAAGAAAGTGGCATTGACTTCACCGCCCTGCCTCCCTAGCGTCCGCCCGTAAATACCGAGCGTTTGGCCCCGAATTTACAGTTCGGGGCCTTTTTATTGTCGCGATTCGATTTGAGTTATGGCCAACACGATTCTCGTCGGCGCCCAGTGGGGTGACGAAGGCAAGGGCAAGATCATTGACGTCCTCACCGAGGACGCGGACATCGTCGTCCGCTACGCCGGCGGCAACAACGCCGGCCACACCGTCATCGTCGGCGGGCAGAAGTTCGTCCTGCACCTCATCCCTTCCGGCATCCTCCGCCCCGGCAAGACCTGCGTCATCGGCAACGGCGTCGTGCTGGACCCCATCGGCCTCGTCACCGAGATCGAGGGCCTGGAAAAGCTCGGCGTGAAGGTCACGCCCGACAACTTCCTCATCTCCGAGACCGCCCACGTGGTCTTTCCCTACCACCGCGAGTTGGACGGCGCGCGCGAGCTGGCCAAGGGCAAGGGCAAGATCGGCACCACCAAGCGCGGCATCGGCCCGTGCTACGGCGACAAGGCCGCGCGCGTCGGCCTGCGCGTCTCCGACCTCATCAGCCCCGAGCGCTTCGCCGTGAAGCTCAAGGCCCGCGTGCAGGACGCCAACGCCCACCTCAAGGCCCTCGGCGCGAAGCCCGTCAGCTTCAGGAAAATCCTCGCCGAGTATTCCGCCGCCGCCGACATCCTCCGGCCGCACGTCGCGAACACCGTTCACTACCTGCACAACGCCACGCGCACGAAGCAGGGCATTCTCTTCGAGGGCGCGCAGGGCACGTTCTTGGACTTGGACCACGGGACGTATCCCTACGTCACCTCATCGAACACCACGGCGGGCGGCGCCTGCACCGGCTCCGGCGTGCCGCCGCACAAGATGGACAAGGTCGTGGGCGTGATGAAGGCCTACACCACGCGCGTGGGCGAGGGGCCGCTGCCGACCGAGAGCGCCGAGATCTCCGACCTCCTGCACGGCATGGGCCGCGAGTTTGGCTCCACCACGGGCCGCGCCCGCCGCTGCGGCTGGTTTGACGCCGTCGCCACACGCCACGCCACGATGGTCAACGGCATTGACGAGCTGGCCGTCACGAACCTCGACGGCCTCGACAGCCTGGCCACGGTGAAGGTCTGCGTCGGCTACCGGGTGGGCGAGGTGAAGTTCGACCACATCCCCAACGACATCGAGGTCATCGCCCTCTGCGAACCCGTCTATGCCGAGCGCCCCGGCTGGCAGGTGGACACCAGCCAGGCCCGCAAGTGGAAGGACCTTCCGGCCAAGGCCCGCGACTACCTCAAGTTCATCGCCGACCAGACGGGGGCCAAACTGAAGATCGCCTCGGTCGGACCCGGCCGCGAGCAGACCATCTTCGTGTAGCCGGCTTCGGCCAGCCACCTTCGCTGCTGGCGGACCATCACGGCGAGACCGCCCGGCCCGGCTGGTTCAGCAGGTTGTTGCCGTAGATCTGGAGGATGAGTTCCGAGGCGAGCCGCCCGGACTCGGCGGGGACGGCCGGCTCTCGTCCCGCGCGAATCGCCTCGACGAAATCACGGATGATGGCCTCGTGGCCGGCGGTGTCCGCGACCGCCGCGCTCGCCGCGCCGTCGTGGACCTGGAACTTCTTCTCCGCCGGATTCGCGATGCCCTCGATTTCCCAGCGCGTGATGCAGTCGTTCTCCATCACGATGGAGCCGGCGGCGGCGTGGATTTCCAGGCGCGTCGGGAAGCCGGGCCGGCAGGCCGTGGACGCCGTGAAGGTGCCGATCATCCCGTTCGGGTAGTGCAGCAGCGCGACGCCGTGGTCCTCGACCTCGATGTCATGCACGAAGCGGTCGCAGAGGCTCACGACCTTGTCCGGCATCCCGAAAAACCAGCAGAGCAGGTCGGCGTTGTGCGCGGCCTGCTGGGTGAAGGCCCCGCCGCCATCCACCGCGCGCGTGCCGCGATACGCGCCGGAGCGGTAGTAGGCCGCGTCGCGCCAGAACTTCACCGTCATGTCCGCCGCGAACACGCGCCCGAGCCGGCCCGCGTCGAGCAGCCGCTTCACGGCGAGGTTGTCCGGGCTCATGCGGCGCTGGTAAGTCACGGCGAGCTTCACGCCGGCGTCGCGGCACGCGCGCGTCATGCGGTCCATCGCGGCGGTGGAGATTTCCAGGACCTTCTCCGTGAGCACATGCTTGCCGAGCGCGGCGGCCTCGGTGGCCCCCTGATGATGCAGGCCATTGGGCGTGGTGAGGATGACCGCATCGAACGGGACACTCACCGCCGCCAGAGACGGAAACACCCCCGCGCCCGCCGGCAACCCCTCCGGCCGGCGTCCGCCGCGCGAGACAACGCCCGCCACCTCGACGCCGGGCAGGTTCGCGATGGCCTTCAGGTAGGTGCGGCTGATGTTGCCGGAGCCGACGATGACGAAGCGGAAGGGCGGATTGATCTGCACGGGCGGACTGATTACCGCATCCGGTCGCGTCCGTCGCGGACAATCAACCGCGCGGCGGGCCGCCTGCGCGCGAGGGACGCCCCGGTCGGCGGTCACCGACCGCCGCCACCGGTTCAGGGGTGGCCGCCACGGCCCGCAAGCCGCGCATTGGGACCATGACCTGAAAAGGACGATGGCAGGAAAATTAGGGGCAGGAAGATTTCCGCTTCAATTTTCCTGCCCCAAATCTTCCTGCCAGCATCCCGGTTCAGGGAAAGAAGCCACGAGCTGCCAAAGCCCGCGATTTCAGCCCCTGAACTTGGTAGGTTCAGCCCCTGAACTTGGTAGGGCCGCGCTGCTGCGCGGCCTCGGCTGGCTGAGGTGCATGGTGGCCGACCAGCAGGTCGGCCCTACCAGGTTCATGGAAAAGGCGTCGGCGGTGTCCTGACCTGGTGCGGCCGTCAGTCTGTGACTCAGCCCTGCCCGAGCTTCCTGGACTTCTCCGCCGCTGCGCGGACGGCGTTCATCAGGCCGCCGCGCACGCCGGCCTTCTCCAGCTCATGCAGGCCCTCGATGGTCGTGCCGCCGGGACTCGTGACCATGTCCTTGAGCGCGCCGGGATGCAGGCCGGTTTCGAGGACCATCTTGGCCGCGCCAAGGAGCGTCTGCGCGGCGAGCTTGGTCGCCACGTCGCGGGGCAGGCCGGCCGCCACGCCGCCGTCGCTGAGGGCCTCGATGATTTGATACCCGTAGGCCGGGCCGCTGCCGCTCAGGCCGGTCACGGCGTCGAGGAGCGATTCCTTCACGGGCAGCGCCACGCCCACGGCGGAGAAAAGCTTCTGCGCGAGCGCCGCGTCCGTCGCCGTGGCGTGCGTGCCGGCGGCGAAGGCGCTGGCGGACGCGCCGACGAGCGCGGGCGTGTTCGGCATCACGCGGATGACCCGCGCGCCGGGGAACAGGCCGGCCTCCAGCTTCGCCAGCGGCACGCCGGCGGCGATGGAGATGAGCAGGTGCCGGGGCGTGAGGTGGTCGCGGATTTCGGCCAGCACGCCGGCCACCTGGTCGGGCTTCACGGCCAGCAGGAGGGTGTGGGCGGCCTTGCACACGGCGAGGTTCGTGGGCATCGGCTTCACGCCCGTCTCGTCCGCGAACGCCTTGCGCGCGCCCTCCATCACGTCGCTGGCGACGATGCTTTTGGCGCTGGTGAGCCGGGCGGCGATGAAGCCGCGCGCGAGGGCGGTCGCCATCTTGCCCGCGCCGAGGAAGCCCAGGGTGAGTTCGGAGGCCATGTGGCGCACCTTGTAGCAGGGGGCCGGGCTGGGCGGAAGGTTAATTCAGCGAGTCCTGAGATCGCCGGGCCGAGCGAAAGGCGGCTGCCATCGGGCATGGGACTGGTGCAACCGGACCCAAAGCTGGCCTCATCAGGCAGAGGTCGGGTCTGCCGGGACATGGGGGCAGCCGAACAGGACACATGCCCGGCGCGACCGAAGGAAGGACTGACAAGCCTCCGGAGGGGCTACTCAGTGGCCGCTTGGGACAGCCAGAGCGAATCAGGATTGTTGGGCAGGGGAGTCCAGCCGCCGATCTGCGGCCCGGAGTAATTAATAAGCCTGGTGGTGGTGCCATCTTGCCAACGCTTAATTTCTGCATGCCCGTCCCCAAAGTTAAATGAGCTGGCTTTGTTGTGATAAACGGCGGGGAAGTCCACCAACCCCCAAGTCCCCGGCTGAGCCGGGTCTACTCCCCGGACTGCGAACCCCCCATCGTTGATGCTCTGCGGGTGCTCATCCACAAAGACGAAGGTTCGAGAGGTTATGTCCACATCCCGGCGATAGGTCTTCCAGCCGGCGGTGGCGGGAAGCCACGTTGCCGTCACGTTGAATCCAACGCCTTGGTTCATGGCGACGCTCCTGACCCGATTCCCCTTGTTGCCGCGATCTTGACTCTTGTCGGCTGGGCACTTGAACACGCCAAAGTTCCCGGATAGCTCCCGGCCCAGCGTAAGATTGGTGAACCTGTTCCCGGTTTGGACGAATGCGGTGTCAATCAAGTGTTGAATGTTGGTGTTGGCCACCGTGTTTGCGGTCGCAATGCTCATGTTTCCGAGCACCCAACTCCCGTTCACTGCGGCATAGTTGTTAATTAGCCTTCCATCTTGGTCGGAGCTGTAGAGGCTCCAAGCTAGCCCTAACTGCTTCATGTTGTTGACGCACTTGATGCCGGTCGCCTTTTCCTTGGCCTTGCTCAAGGCCGGCAGGAGCATCCCCGCCAGGATCGCGATGATGGCGATGACGACAAGGAGTTCGATGAGGGTGAAGGCGGAGCTGCGGACGGATGCGGGGTTGGGGCGCATGGGTTGGTTGGGTTGGGAGGAGCTTCGGCCGAGGTTACGGGGCATACTGGCCGTAAAGCCGCACGTAATCGTTACTGGTCGGGATGCGCGCATTCCACTTGTAGAGCACGGAATGCCCGTCCGCGTAGATCAGGCCACCACTGTTCGCGTGATAGGTGGCGGGCTTTTCGTTGCCGGTCTGGAAGGCATTGGCGTTGCCGTTCATGAACCACGAGCCGTCGTCTATGGACTCCAACCCCTCTTCCAGAAACACGAAAGTATCCGCCGGCTTTCGGAAGGTGTCCATGCGCGGAAACGTGATGGTGGCGGCGGCGAAGCCCACACCCCGGTTCATGGAAAAGTTTCGCGCATACTTGGGGAAAACGGTCGTGGTGGTGCCCGGTGCCTTGTCCGGCTTTGGGCAGGAAAAAACCTTGGCGGAGCCGCCCATGTAACGGCCCAATTGGGCCAGGGTCACGTAGGTTTCATTGCTCGCATGAGTGGCGATCTTCATGTTTCCCACTGCCCAATTAAACTCGAACTTGCCGTTCACCAATGTGGGGGTGGTGCCCGAGCCGTAGCCGGGGCCGCCCCAACCATAGTTGTTGGCAAGTTTGCCGTCGTAGTCCTCCGCGTAAAGCATCCAGCCGAGGCCAAGCTGCTTCTGGTTCGAGAGGCACTGCGTGGCCATGGCCTTCTGCTTGGCCTTGCCCAGCGCCGGCAGGAGCATCCCGGCCAAAATGGCGATGATGGCGATGACGACGAGGAGTTCGATGAGGGTGAAGGCGAGGGCAAAGCGTGCCTGGCCGCTTCGGCGGGGGTTGGCTTTCATCGGGGGTGGAACTGGTGGTTTGGTTGGTTGTGCTGGACGGGAGCTTTATACGCCCGCCCGTGGTTCCCGTCAACCCAGCCGCCGGTCCCCCAAGGACGGGGCATCCGGGGCTGGTCCCCAGTCCTCCCCGGAGCGCGGCCCGCCGGGCCGCTTTGCGGGTGCGTGCGCCAGGAAGGGTTCGCCCCGTTTCGGTGGCCGCCCGCGCTGGAATGGCCAAAAGAAACGCAAGCGGCGGAAAAGAGTTGGGACGGCAACCGGGAAAGCGTGGAGAAAACCGTTCCGCCCCGGGTTCGCCAAGCGCTGCTTTCGCTTTCTTTCGTTCGTTTCGGCCAGCTTCGGAATTCGGGCTTAGTTCAGCCCGCCGAGTTCCTGCGCGCCCTTGCCGCCGTTGATGAGGTAGAGCACGGCCATGCGGACGGCGAGGCCGTTGGTGACCTGCTCCAGAATCACGGAGCGCCCGCAGTCGGCGAGGTCGCTGGCGATCTCGACGCCCCGGTTGATGGGGCCGGGGTGCATGATGAGCGCGTCGGGCCGGGTCCTGGCAAAGCGCGCGTGGGTCAGGCCGAAGAGCGCGGCGTATTCGCCGATGCTGGGGAACATGGTCTTGCGCTGCCGCTCGTGCTGGATGCGCAGGAGGTTGATGACATCCGCGTCGGCGATGGCCTCGTCCACGTTGTAGGTGACGCGGCAGCCCATCTGCTCGAAGACGCGCGGGACGAGCGTGCTCGGCCCGCAGAGCGTGACGTTCGCGCCGAGCTTGAGCAGCGCCCAGATGTTCGAGCGCGCGACGCGGCTGTAGAGAATGTCGCCGAGGATGGTGACGTTGAGACCGGCGATCTTCCCCCGGTGCTCGCGGATCGTGAACGTGTCGAGCAGCGCCTGCGTGGGGTGCTCATGCGCGCCGTCGCCGGCGTTGACGACGTGGGCATTGAGCACGCGGGAGAGGAAGTGCGGCGCGCCGGTGGCGCTGTGGCGGATGATGATGATGTCGGCGTTGAGCGCCTCAAGGTTGCGCGCGGTGTCCTTGAGCGTCTCGCCTTTCTTGAGCGAACTGGCCTCGGCCCCGAAGTTGATCACGTCAGCGCTGAGGCGGATGGCGGCCAGCTCGAAGCTGATGCGCGTGCGCGTGCTCGGCTCGACGAAGAGGTTGACGACGGTCTTGCCGCGCAGGGCCGGGACTTTCTTGATGGCGCGCTCGCCGACGGCCTTGAACTGCCGGGCGGTGTCGAGGACGGCGGTGATCTCGTCGGCGGAAAGGGATTCGATGTCGAGGAGGTGTTGGCGGTTCCAGGTCATGCGCGTCGCGGCTGGGGTGATGGAGTAATGGAGTCGTGGAGGGTTGGAAAGCCAATACTCGACCGAACCCGATGCATGGCGCCGGGCGGTGGACACGATGCCGGAAGTCAAGGCGTCGAAAACCTGGGCTTGGTTTGTCGCCGCCGGATGCTACGCTTCAACCATGACAACTGAGGCCATCAAGACGGCAGTTGAAACCCGCCCATTTCGCCCCTTTACCGTCCGGTTGACCAGTGGCGTGCAAATCCAAATCACCGCGCAGGATCGCATCGCCCTTCACCCCGAGGGCAAGACCTTCATCGTCTTCGAGGCGGGCGGCGGCTACCGCATCGTGGACATCCCCTTGGTGACGGACATGGCAGTCAACTGACCGCCGTCCCGTTCTTCACCAGCCACACGCCATCCTCGCCGTCGGCTTCCTTGAGCTTCACGTTCACGCGCTCGTTGGCGCGGGTGGGGATGTTCTTGCCCACGAAGTCCGCCTTGATGGGCAGCTCGCGGTGGCCGCGGTCAATCAGCACGGCGAGCTGCACGCGGCGGGGGCGGCCGAAGTCGTTGAGCGCGTCGAGCGCGGCGCGCGTGGTGCGGCCGCTGAAGAGCACGTCGTCCACGAGGACGACGGTCTTGCCGGTGATGTCGCCGGGGATTTGCGTGGGGTGGACGGTGGGCGCGAGTTGGTGGCCCAGATCGTCGCGGTGCATGTTCACGTCGAGCGAGCCGCACGGAACGGGCTGGCTCCAGAGATCGCCGAGGGTTTTGGCGAGCCGGCGGGCCAGATGCACGCCACCGGTCTGCACGCCCACCAGGACCACGTCCGCGCCGGCCTCGTTGCGCTCGACGATCTCGTGGGCGATGCGCGTGAGCGCCCGGGAAAGCGCGGCGGCGTTAAGGAGAAGCGAATCTGGCATGACGGGAGGAACCGAGACGGGAGCGGAGGAGCCGGCGGGAAGAATCAGTTCTGGCCCTGGGCGTGGCGCGACTTGCGCCACTTGGCGCGGTGCTTGACGATCCAATCCGTCAGCGCCCGCTCGAAGCCGACATCGTGCTGGGCCTTCTCGGACTCAATCCACTTGTGCTTCATGATCTCCTCGCGCTCGGCGAGGAACTCGCGGTAGAGCGACGAGTTCTTGACCCACTCGTCGTCGCCGCCCGTCTGGCCAGGGTTATTTGACATATCAGCCACGGTTGCCGGTCTGCAATGGCAGCGGAATGTAACAGCGGGCCGGGGCGTGACAATCTGATTTTCGGGCCGGGAAATTCCTTACGGTGAAAGCCCCGACGCGGGATTGTGAACAGCCTGTTAATTGCTGCCAACAACTTCGACGTGCTCTCTGCTGGGAATTCCTTTCTGCTCTATAACGCATGAGTAACGACGGCCAACTGAGATGGACTGAAGCGGAGGAAATAGTGCGTCTGGCGCGGGAGATGGGGATGCCCACCATCGAAATCGTGCGCAACCTCTGCCGGGGCGTTCCGCACCGGGAGGTTCGACGAATTGCAAGGGACTACGCTCCGCTCCTTGGAATCACCGTGAGGGAGTTTCTTGACCTGAGGAAGAACGGTTGAGCAGCTTGTTCAGAGCGAGTTGAGACGCTCTATGGTTGCTTCGCTGTAACCACGTCGCCGGAGGTCGGCCTCATCAATCCGACCATGTTCTTTGAGCATCTTTTCCTTCACGGCTTTCAGTAGCCGATCGCCCGCTTCCACGCTGACCTTGGATAGCTTGGACTTCTTCGCTGGTTCGAGAGCCGTGCTCACGAGGCGAACGTAGTGCATGGAGATTTGGCTGTGCAACCCGAACTTGTTCACGAGTGGGCTGGCTTGTGAATACTTTCAATAAGTTCCTACTGCTATTACGGCGACTTTCCCTTCTCCTCTACCCGTGATTGATTCCGTTGACCTGCCCGTCGAGCCGTCGTCCGCCCCGCCGGACCTGAAGCGCACGCGCCGCCGGAAGGACGTTGCCATTGACCTCTCGAAGGTTGACCGCCTGCCGCCGCATTCCATTGAGGCCGAGCAAGGCGTGCTGGGCTGCATGTTGCTCGATCCCAACGCCGCCATCGGCACCTGCGTCGAGAAGTTCAAATCCCGCCGCGATGACAGCACCAACGCCCCGTCGAGCCGCCGCGACGCGCCCACGCCCAATCCCCACGCGGGAGCCTCCGCCGCCTTCTACGACCTCCGCCACCAGTCGCTCTACGAGACGCTCGTGGCGATGTATGACGCGAAGGAGGCGATTGACCTCATCACCGTGCGCCAGCGGCTCAAGGACAAGGGCCAGCTCGACGCCATCGGCGGCGTGGCCTACCTCACCGCGCTCGTGGACGCCACACCCTCGGCGGCGAACCTGCCTTTCTACGCGGACATCGTGGTCGAGAAGCACCTGCTCCGGCGGATGATCCAGACCTGCTCCAGCGTCATCGGGCGCATCTACGACGAGGAGCAGCAAGGCGACGTGGAGTCCCTGCTCGACGAAGTGGAGAAGGAAGTCCTCCACATCAGCGAGGAGCGCGAGGAGACCGTCAGCCTCGTGATGAAGGACCTTGTCCACAAGGCCATCGCGCAGATCGAGGACTTCCACTCGCGGCAGGGCCAGACCACGGGCATCGCCACCGGGTTCACGGACTTGGACAAGATGACCACCGGCTTCCACGGCGGGGAAATGATCGTCATCGCCGCGCGGCCTTCGATGGGCAAGTGCCTGAGCGCCGCATCGGAAATTCTGCTGGCGGATGGACGACTCGCCACGATTGAGGAACTGTTTCAGGCGAAGCAGGCAGCGCTGTTCACGGTGCGAGAAGATTTCAAGATAGTGCCTGCCTCACCATCGGGTTTTGTGGACGACGGGCACAAGCCGGTCTTCCGGGTGACTACGCGGCTGGGGCGCGAGGTTGAAGCCACGCAACCGCATCCGTTTCTGACGCTGGATGGTTGGAAGCCGTTGGGCGAGTTGCGCGCGGGGGACTTCATCGCCGTGCCGCGCGCGTTGCCTGTCTTCGGCAGCCAAGCTCGGCGGGAGTGCGAAGTGAAACTGCTCGCCTACCTGCTCGGTGACGGCTGTCTGACGCGCTCTTCGCCGAGCTTCACCAACGGGAACCAGCGCATCCGGCGGGAATTCGCCGAGGCGGCGGCTGAATTTGGCGGGCTGACGGTGCGGGAGTTCGATTCGCGCGGCACGCGCACGCCCTCGCTCCGCGTGTCATCTGACGCGGCGCAAGTGGAGCAGGGCCGCGCACGGTTTGCAGGACGGCTGCGACGGCTGCTGCGGTCCCGGCGAGTTTCGGCGCGCAGCGTGGCGCTGGCGATTGATGCCAGCCCGTCATCGCTGACGGCGTGGCAGCGAGGGCGCTGCGTGCCGGATGAAGGGCATTGGGCGGAGCTTTGCCGCCATTTGAATGTGCATGGTGAAGAGCTGGCTGATTCCGACCGCGAGGCGATCAGCGCCAACGCTCGCAATCCGCTCGCGCTCTGGCTGGAGAAGCTGGGCCTGGCGGGTGCGGATGCATGGCAGAAACATCTCCCGCCGCCGGTGTTCACATTGCCGCGCGCGCAACTGGCCTTGTTCCTCAACCGCCTCTTTGCCACGGATGGCTGGGCTTCCGTGGACCGCAACGGTGCACCGCAAATCGGCTATGCCACCGTCAGCGTCCGCATGGCTCGCCAGATACAGCATTTGCTGCTGCGTTTCGGTATCACCGTCCGCCGCCGGGCCAAGCGGGTCCGCTATGAGGGTGAGTGGCGCGGCAGCTTCCAGCTTGAAGTGACCGACCGCGAGTCATTATCGCGCTTTGCTTCGGAAATCGGGATCTTCGGCAAGGAAGAGGCGGTCGGGCGCGTTCGGCGCGCACTGTCCTCCCGCCGCCGGCAGACCAATGTGGATTTGATTCCAAAGAGTATTTGGCCGCGCCTTGCGGCGGCGAAAGGTGTGGAGTCGTGGTCGGCGCTGGCGCGGCGGGCCGGGATTCGCGGCTGGACCAATGTTCATGTGGGGAAGCGGTCTTTGTCCCGCCCGCGCCTCGCCCAGTTTGCCCAGGCGCTCAACAATGCGGAGTTTGCGCATCTTGCCGCGAGCGACGTGTTCTGGGATCGGGTTGAGTCCATTGAGCCGCTCGGGGCGAAACAGGTCTACGACCTGACCATCCCCGGCACCCACAACTTCATCGCCAACGACATCTGTGTTCACAACACCTCCCTCGCCATGAACATCGCCGAGCACGTCGCGATGGACCTGCGGCTGCCCGTGGGCGTGTTCAGCCTGGAAATGTCCGCCGACTCGCTCGTGCTGCGCATGCTCTGCTCGCGCGCCCGCGTGAACCTGCGCGACATCCGCGAGGGCTTCCTCGCCGAGCGCGATTTTCCCAAGCTCACCGCCGTCGCCGGCAAGATGGCGGGCTGCCCGCTCTTCATTGACGACACCGCCGGCCTCAGCATCCTCCAGCTCCGCGCCAAAGCCCGCCGGATGCACCAGCAGCACGACGTGAAGCTGTTCGTTATTGATTATCTCCAGCTCCTCCGCAGCACCGCCAAGAAGGCGGAGAACCGCCAGCAGGAAATCGCCGACATCTCACAAGGCATCAAGGCGCTCGCCAAGGAACTCAAGGTGCCGATCATCGTCCTCGCCCAGCTCAACCGCGAACTGGAGAAGCGCGGTCCCGGCGAGAAGCCCAAGCTCTCCGACCTCCGCGAGTCCGGCTCCATCGAACAGGACGCCGACCTCGTGGGCCTGCTCTACAAGCCGAAGATGGGCAAGGAGGACGACGAAGACCCCGGCGAGCAGCCCAACTACGACGCCGTGCCGGTGAACCTGCTCATCGCCAAGCAGCGCAACGGCCCGACCGGCGATGTTCATCTGACCTTCCTCAAAGGCTTCACCCGCTTCGAGAACGCCGCCAAGGTCGCCGATGAGGACGCGCCCCGGGACTGAGTTGCCGGCGGCAAAAAACAGTGTTCATCCGCGCCCGGCTGTGGTTTAACTGCCGCCTCTGAGCTGACCAGACCATGAAACCGTTGCTCCGCCGCTCCTGCCTTCTCCTTGCCCTGCTCATTTACTGGGTGCCGCAATCGCGCGCCCAGGTCGCGCCCCAGCGCGTGCAGCAGATCGAGGTCCGCCACGTCGGCCCCGCCGCCGCCAGCGACGAGCTGATCCGCGCCAACATCCGCGTGAAGGTCGGCGACCCGCTGGTGAAGACCAGCGTGGATGACGACGTGCGCAACCTCTACAACACGGGTTATTTCTACAACATCCGCGTGGCCGAGGAGCGGGTGGATGGCGGAGTGAAGCTCATTTACGTGGTGCAGGGCAAGATGCTGCTCACGGACATCAAGTTCACCGGCAACACCAAGTTCAGCACCGCCAAGCTGCAGAAGCAGATCAAGGCGAAGATCGGCGAGCCGATGGACGAGCGGAAGCTGTTCGCGGACGCGCAGACGATTCAGAAGAGCTACCAGAAGTCCGGCTACCAGCGCACCACAGTCGAATACAAGATCCAGCCCAACGAGCTGGCGGGCCGGTGCAGCATCACTTTCGAGATCACGGAGGCGCCGAAGGTCAAGATCGTGGACATCCAGTTCAACGGGGCGGCGGCCTTCACCGAGAAGGAGCTGGCCAAGCAGCTCAAGACGAAGGAGAAGTGGTTTTTCTCCTGGCTCACCGGCACGGACAAGTTCAAGGACGACCAGTTCGACGACGACAAGGAGAAGCTGGCGGAGTTCTACCGGAACAAGGGCTACCTCGACTTCGAGATCAAGGAGGTGAGCTTCGAGTATCCGCAGCCCAGCCGGCTGGTCATCAAGTTCCAGCTCTTCGAGGGCAAGCAATACAAGGTGGGGGCCGTCGCCGTGAAGGGCAACAGCCTCTTCCCCAGCGCGGAGATTGAGAAGGACATCAAGATGACGGCGGGCCAGACCTTCACGCCCGACGGCCAGCGCAAGGACGTGGACACCATCCGCGATTTCTACGGCTCCAAGGGCTACATTGACTCCCGGATTACGGCCGTCCGCACGCCCAACACCGAGACGGGCAACATGGACGTCACCTACCAGGTGGACGAGAAGGACAAGTCCTTCGTCGAGAAGATCGAGATCAAGGGCAACGTCAAGACCAAGGACAAGGTGCTGCGCCGCGAGCTGGCCATCTCCCCCGGCGAGACCTTCGACATGGTGCGCGTCAAGCTCTCCAAGCAGCGCCTGGAAAACCTGAACTACTTCGAGAAGGTGGACCTCCAGCCGGAGCCGACCGACGTGCCGAACCGCAAGAACCTCGTCGTGGGCGTCGAGGAGAAGAACACCGGCAACATGTCCGTGGGCGCGGGCTTCAGCTCGGTGGAAAGCGTCGTGGGCTTCGTCGAGGTGAGCCAGGGCAACTTCGACCTGTTCAACCCGCCGTGGTTCACCGGGGCGGGCCAGAAGATGCGCCTGCGCGCCAGCTACGGTTCGCGCCGGCAGGACTACCTGTTGAGCTTTGTCGAGCCGTGGTTCCTCGACCGCAAGCTGGCGTTTGGCGTGGATCTCTACCATCGCAACACGAGCTTCCAAAGCTCGCTCTACGACGAGGTCCAGACCGGCATGCGCCTGAGTCTGGAGCGCGCGCTGTGGACGGACTTCTTCCGGGGCAATGTCAGCTACACGATCGAGGACGTGGGCATCAAGAACGTGGATCCCGCCGCCTCGCCGGAGTTGAAGGCCGAGGCGGGCACGCAACTCGTCTCCAAGATCGGTGCGGGCATCACCTACGACGCGCGCAAGGGCGGCCTGGTGCCGACCGGCGGCCAGCGCGTGGAGCTGATCAGCGAGCTGGCCGGCGGGCCGGTCGGCGGCGAGGCGGATTTCTACCGGCTCGAACTGCGCGGCTCCCAATACCTCCCCGGCTTCTGGGAGGGTCAGACGTGGGAAATCCTCGGGCGCATCGGCTCCGTCCAGGCGTTCAACGGCGACCGGGTCACGCTCTTCAACCGCTACTTCCTCGGCGGCCCGCGGACCCTGCGCGGCTACCGCTTCGCGGACGTCTCCCCGCGCGACTCGCTCAACGAGCCGTTCGGCGGCAACACCTACTGGCTTGGCTCGGTGGAATACAACATCCCGCTCATTGAACGGCTGCGGTTCGCGATGTTCTATGACATCGGCAATGTCTACAGCAGCTCCTTCAGCTTCAACCCGAACACCGCGCGCGGCGAGCGGCTCTACCAGGACAACGTCGGCTTTGGCTTCCGCATCAACATCCCGAACCTCGGCCCGCTGCGCCTGGACTACGGCATTCCCATCACCGCCGACCGCAACCAGAACAAGGGCGGCCGGTTCAACTTCGACGTGGGCTTCACCCGCGACTTCTGAGCCGTGAAAGGCGACCAGGCTCAAGCGAACGCCCGCCGCCAGTCGGCGGCTCCGCTGCCTGATCCCGGTCGTAATCCCCATCTCTTTTCCTCAATGAAACCGCTCTCCCTGCTCTGCCTCGCCGCCCTCGTCCTTGCCCTCGTGACGGGCGGGCAATCCGCCGACCGCCCTGCGTCCGCCGCCGGTGCCATTGCCATCGTGGACCTCAAGAAGGTCTTCGACGGCTATTGGAAGACCAAGCAGGCGGACCTCAACCTCAAGGAGCGCGCCGGCGAGCTGGACAAGAAGCGCAAAGACATGGTCACCGATTACCAGAAGTCCGGCGACGAATACAAAAAGCTGCTGGAGAGCGCGAGCGACTCCGCCGTGTCCGTGGAGGAGCGTGAGAAGCGCAAGAAATCCGCCGAGACCAAGCTGCGCGAGCTGCAGGAGATCGAGCAGAGCATCGGGCAGTTTGACCGCAGCGCGCGCACCCAGCTCGGGGAATCGCAGCGCAACATGCGGGACAAGATCGTCACCGAGATCCGCGAGGTCCTGAACAAGAAGGCCCGCGCCGCCGGCTATGCCGCCGTCCTGGACAGCGCCGCCGAGAGCGCCGTCGGCACGCCCATCCTCCTCTTCAACGCCAGCCTGCCCGACCTCACCGAGGAGATCATCTCCCAGTTGAATGCCACCGCCCCGGCCGGGGCGCTGCAAACGCCGCCCGCGCCCGCGCCGGCCAATCAGAAGTAGGCCCGGCCCCGGGCCGGCCGGTTTCGCCGGGCGGGGATTCGGTTGACGCGCGGATTTCCTTCCCACCACCATGCGCCGCCAGCCAGCGCACGCATGGGCCACGCCACCAATCCTCCTTCCGCCGCCGGCCCGCCCCGGCGCGTCGGCCCGCTGCTGGGCGCGCTGGGCTTTCTCTCGCGCCGGACGCCCTACTTTCGCGGCAAGTGGCGCGTCACCGGCTTCATCTTCGAGCGCTGGCTGCTGCGCACGCGCAAGCAGCAGGTCATCAGGCTCGCGCGCGGGATGCGCATCAACTGCAAGCTCTGGGACGAGGTGCAGAACGCCATCTGGTGGAACGGCCCCAACTACGAGCGCAAGGAGTCCAAGTTCATCCGCCGCTACCTCCAGCCCGGCATGGTCTTCTTCGATGTCGGCTCCAACGTCGGCTATTACACCCTGCTCGCCGCGCCCATTGTCGGCCAGGCCGGCAAGGTCCACGCCTTCGAGCCGGTCTCCGAGCAGCACGCCGACCTGCGGTCCAACCTTGAGCGCAACCAGCTCCAGAACGTCGTCCCCGAGCGGCTCATCATCACCGACCGCGCGGGCACGATGGAGATCAACCTCGGCGCGGAGGCCAACGCCGGCACCGCTTCGGTGAGCCTCGTCTATCGCGAGAACCACGCCACCGAGCGCGTGGACTGCACCACGCTCGACCGCTACCTGCGGGAGCGCGGCGTGACCCGGCTGGACGTGCTCAAGATTGACGTCGAGGGCCACGAGCCGTTCGTGCTGCGCGGCATGACGGAGACGCTGCGCCAGTTGCGCCCGCTGCTGCTCATCGAAGTGCGCGGCGACATGCTGGAGGAGGTTGGTTCCAGCCGCGAGGCGCTCTTCGAGCAGATTACCGCGCACGGTTATCACCCCTACGCCCTCACGCGCGGCGGCTGGCCGCGCCCGATGCGCATCCCGGCCGACGGCAATCTCATCGTCTTCAGCCCGGACGATGAACTTCACGAGAAACACCGCCCCTTCGCCCGGCTGCGGCGGAGGAAGCAGGCGGGTTGAAACCGGTTGGCCC
Source organism: Limisphaerales bacterium (assembly GCA_009773355.1). GTDB lineage: Bacteria > Verrucomicrobiota > Verrucomicrobiia > Limisphaerales > SXTU01 > SXTU01. The sequence continues at coordinate 5,418 of WRPG01000062.1, read as the reverse complement.
CGGAGCCGGCGCACTCGCAGGCTCGCCTGCCGCCCGCGCTTGGCCGGCTTTTCAACGGCTGGGTCACGGCTTTACTTGGCGGGCTGGCGTTTTATCCTCCCGTCACTTGCTACCGGAATGAGCCTGTCCTGCCAGCGGTCGCGTCGGCCCGCCAGTCTTGCCGCTGGGGGCGCGCTTGCGCTCGCCCTGCTCCTTTCGGCCCTGTCCGTTCGGGCTGCGATGTTCTGCATCAATTACTCTCTCACGCCGGACGCCGCCGCCCTGCGCGACTTTGACTTCTCCATCCTCAGCCCGGACGCGCGCGTGGACGTGGCGGAACTCAAGCGCGCGGGTCACCCGGCTTACGCCTACCTCAGCGTCGTGGAGGTGGCGAAGGATGCGGCGTATCGCCACGAGGTCGCGGCGCGGAAAATCCCGCTGCTCGGGAAGAACGACATCTGGCAGGGCGACTTCGCGGACGTGTCGCAGCCGGCGTGGGCGGATTTCGTGGTGAACACGCTGGCGGCCCGCGCGGCGCAGAAGGGCTTCGGCGGCTTCTTCCTCGACACGGCGGACAGTGTCGAGCTGCTGGAGAAAAAGTTCCCGCAGCGCGGTGCGGCATTTCGCGACGGCCTCGTGGCGCTCATCAAGCAGCTCAAGGCGAAGTTTCCGCAGCACAAGATCATCCTCAACCGCGGCTTCCCGATGCTCGCCCGGCTGACCGGCAGCGTGGACGGCGTGCTCGCCGAGTCGGTGTTCCAGAAATACGACTTCGCCGCGAAGAAGTATGTGCCGGAGGCGCCGACGGGCACGGACTGGCTGCTCAACATCCTCCGCACCATCAGCCAGGCTGGCGTGCCGGTGTATGTGGTGGACTACGTGGACCCGGTGGACCCGAAGCTGGCGGAAGCCACGGCGCGGCGCATCGCGGCGGAGGGTTTCACGCCCTTCATCAGCACGGTGGAACTGGACGGGAAGTTCCTCGCGCCGAAACCACCGAAGCGCGCCGCGCTCGCGCCCGCACCCGCTCCCAAGACCGTGCCCACGCTGCCGCCCGCGCTGCCGGTCGTGATCGCGCCGCCGGCTGCGGCCCCGCGCGCCATCCTGCCCGCCACTCCCCTGCCGGCCGGCGAAGTCCCGCGCTGGATTTTCACCCTCTTCGGCAACGCCGAGCCAGATGTGGAGGACTTGGTGCGCTGGCCAATTGACAGCGGCACCGCGATGGTCGCGCAGATGTCGCTCGAATGGCTCGGCTACGAAGTGGACTATCACAATGTCCACACCCACGAGCTGCCCGCCGAACTCGACGCCAAATACGCCGCCATCCTCCTCGACCGTTACCTGCACATTCCCCGGGCGAAGGAGGCCGCCGTCGCGGACTGGCTCATCGCGCAGCAGCAGCGCGGGCGCAAAGTCATCTTCTTCGGGGCGCTGCCCTTCACGGACGACGCCCTCAATGAGCGCGTGCTCAAGGCGTTCGGCTGCGGCGGCACGGGGCGTTCGGTGAAGAGCGTGACGGGCCTGCGCGCGGTGACGACCGCGAAGCAGCTCAACTTCGAGGCTCCGCTGAATCTCACGCCCGCCGGGTTCCGCGAGCTGCGCGCGCCCGCCGGGAGCGAGGTGCTGCTCTCGCTGGCCACGGCGGACGGCGCGCAGTTCGACCCGCTCTTCATCGCGCCGTGGGGCGGGATGCTGCTCGACCCTTACGCGCTGTTCCGCCGGCCCGACCTCGACGAGCTGTGGCTGGTGGACCCGTTTTACTTCTTTCACGCCGCGCTGGGCCGCGCCGTGCTGCCGGTGCCGGACACCACCACGTGCGACGGCGTGCGGATTTTCTTCTCGCACATTGACGGCGATGGCTTCCGTCATGTGTCCAGCGTGGAGCCGGGCCGACGCTCCGGTGAACTCATCGTCGAGCGCGTCATCAAGAAGTATCCGTTTCCGTTCACCGTGTCGTTCATCGAGGCGGAAATCCGCGGGCTGGTCGTGGACCAGAAGCCCGGCGACGCCGCGCTGCTTGCCCGCCAGGCCCGCGAAGTGCTGGCGATGCCGAAGGTCGAGGCCGCGTCGCACGCCTACACGCATCCGTTTTATTGGAACGCCGGCGACCGCACGGTGCGCGACTACAAGCGCGCGAACCTGCTGCTGGCCGAGCCGCTGAACCACACCGGCGTCGAGCTGCGCCGGGAAATTGAAGGCTCCGTGCGCTACATCGAGCGCGAGCTGTGTCCGCCGGGCAAGCCGGTGAAACTCTTCCTCTGGTCCGGCAACTGCCGTCCCTGGCCGGAGGCGCTGCGCCTCGTGCGGGAGCTGGGCCTCGAGAACATGAACGGCGGCGAGACCGCGATGAGCCGCAAGCGCCCGTCCGTCACGCGCGTCTCCGCGCGTGCGCTGCCGTGGGACGGCGAGCTGCAAATCACCGCCGCCAACGAGAACGAGAACATCTACCGCGAGCGCTGGGCCGTGAGCGGCGACACGGAGTCGCCGTTCTTCGGCGGTTTCGTGCTGGCGGAGGATGGCTTCGAGCGGATGGAGCGCCCGCGCCGCCTCAAGCCGGTCAACATCTACTTCCATTTCTACAGCGGCGACAACCTCGCCTCGCTCAACGCGCTCACGCGGCTCTTCGAGTGGGCGCTGAAGCAGGAGCTGCACTCCATCACCGCCTCCGACTACGCCCGCCTCGTGCGCGACGCCCGCGCCACGCGCGTCTTCCGCCAGTCGGACACGCGCTGGACGCTGGTGAACAGCGGCGCACTGCGCACGTTCCGTCTGCCAAAATCCGCGCTCGTGCCCGACCTCGCCGCCAGCCGGGGCGTCACCGGGTGGCGCGTGAGCGGGGACGCGCTCTACGTCCACACCGATGGCTCGCCGCGCGTGGAACTGGTCTTGACCGAGCGGCCCGGCGCGCATCTGCGCCTCGAAGCCAGCACGGCGGAAATCCAGTTCAGCAAGCTCGCCGCGCGCGAGGCCGCCTTCACCGTCCGCGATGTGCGCGCCTGCCAGGTCACGCTCGCCGGCCTGCCTGCGCGTGCGACCGCAAGCATCACCGTCAATGGCCGGACTTCCTCGTGGCAGACCGGTGCGGGCGGCATGTTGAAGATGGAGCTGCCGGGCGAGGCGAAGGTGGAGGTGCGGCTGTGAGGTGGGGCTGGATTACGAGCAGGGCAGAGGGCCGTTCAGCCAGATACGTCTGCTCTGGAAATCCTGCGCTTAATCCTACTCCTAATCCTGCTCCACGAGGTAATCTCCCCGCCAGCGCGACGCACTGATGGCCCGGCCCGCCAAACAACCAACCTTGGTCTTCTCGCCCGCACTCATCGTCGGCGGAGTGCTGCTGGTCGTGTTTCTCGCGTTCTGGTTCGTGCCGTCGGATCGCGGCCTGCTGGAGCGCCAGCTCGCGGACAAGGCTTGGGGCAAGGCGCTCGAAACGCTCCGCAAGCTGCCGGACAAGGACCGCGCCAAGGACGCCCGCCGCTTCGCGCTGCTGGAAATCCAGTTGGAGCGCCGGCTCCTCGCGGCGGACGACCCGGTCGCCTTGCGCAACCTGCTCGCGCGCGCCTGTGAGATCGCCGCGCCGTTCAAGTTCGAGGGCGAGTTCATGACGGAAATCTCCGCGCTGCTCGACCAGGTGCGGGACGCGGAGGCCGCCTGGCAGTTGCTCGGTCCGGTGATGCCCCGGCTGCCCGCCGTGGTCCGCGCGCCGCTGTTCGAGGCGCTGGTGAAGAAGGCGCTCGCCGCCGCGAAGCCCGTGCTCGCCATGCAAATTTACGCGCAGCACTGGCAGGCAAACCCGACCGACGCCACCACCACCCGGCTCATCGCGCTCACGCGGTCGGCGGGCCAGCCCGCGCTGGGGCTGCGCGCGGTGGACGAGTTCGCGCGCCGCACGGGCCGGCCGCTCGTGCGTGTCTCGCCGCGTCTCGCGTGGGAACGCATCACGCTGCTGCGCGAGACGGGCCAGCCCGGTCTGGCGTATGAGGCGATCCGCGAGCTGATGGCGGTGGTCGAGCCGGCGGACCGGGAGCGTCTGTTCAGTTTGCTGATGACCACCGCGCGCGAGTCCGACCGCATCCGCGAACTGCTGCCGGAGATTCAGAAGCGTGCCGCCGCGCAGCCGGAGAACCTGGAGCTGTGGCGGATGCTGGCGGAACTGGCGCTCGCGAGCGGCGACCAGAAGGCGGCCATCGCCGCGTTCCGGCAAATCGTCGCGCTGGAGCCGAATGTCGCCGTCAACCATCAGCGGCTCGCGCAGTTCTACGAGTGGAACACGCTGCCGAACGACGCCTTCGACCACTACCTCATCGCGCTCCGCCTCAAGGAACCCGCCGCCATCGAGCGGCTCATCGCGCTCGCGCCCGGCCTGTATCGCGACGCGGACCTCGCCAAGGCGCTGGCGGACGCGGGCAAGCTCCTCGACCGGAAGAAGCACGCGCCGTTTCTCGCGCGGCTGGAGGCGAGCATCGGCAACTTCGAGCAGGCGGACGCCTATTACCAGAGCCTCATCCGCGAGCCGGGCGCGGGCACGCCGCTGCTGAAGGAATACGCGCGGCTCCTGCTCGACCTCGCGCACTATGACCGCGCGTTGCCGGTGCTGCTTCGCATCCAGCGGGCGCAGCCCGGCGATGTCGCCACGCTGGGGGAGCTGGCCGAGTGCTACTTCCGGCTCGGCGATTACGCGAAGTCGCTCACGCACTATCAGCAGGTCGTGCAGCGCGCGCCGGAGAAGACGACGGTCGAGGGCTTCCTCACGCTCGCGGAAAGCATGGGGCAACTGGGCGTCGCGGCGGATGGCCTGGAGCTTTGGCTGGGCCGCAACCCGCAGCCGACCTCGAAGGACTATCAGCGCCTCGCGTATTTCCACGGCGTCGCCAACCGCCCGGAGAAGGTGCGCGCGGCGTTGCAGCGGGGCGTGGCGAAGTTTCCGCAGGATGCGACGCTGCGGCGGCAACTGGTCTATTCGCTTTCGGACGACGGCCAGTTCAGCGATGCCGCCGATGCGCTCCGTCCGCACTCCGAGCTGCGGAGCGACGACGAGTTGACGAAGTTTTACCTGAGCCTGCTGCTGCAAGCGAAACGGCTGACCGATGCGGAGCGGTTTGTAACGACCGAGCTGACGCCGGAGCTGGTCGAGAAGCTCGGCCTCATCGCGAGTGTCGCGAGCGTGTATGAGGCGAACGGCAACTGGCAGGCCGCGATGGTGCTCTACGAGAAGCTCCATCTGAAGGAACCGGCGAACACCTCGCACGGCCTCGCCTACGCGCGGCTGCTCGTCCGCGCGAACCGCCCGCGCGACGCGCTCGCGGTGCTCCAGCGCCTTGCGGACAGCGCCGAGCCGGCGGCGCACGAGCTGGCCGCGCAGGTGCTCGCCGCCACGCGCGACTTCAAGCGCGCCGCCGCGCACCAGCGGGCCTTCGTGGCCTCGCAGCCGGAGGACGCGGG
>WRPG01000061.1 GCA_009773355.1 Limisphaerales bacterium | reverse complement strand
ACTCGCTGGTGCATTTCCTCGCGCGCGTCGAACACGCCGGGCCGGTCGAGTGGGCCTCCGGCCTGGCGCTGCTCCCGCGAATGGCGCGCGGCCTGGCCGCCCCCGAAAACCTCCTGCCCGCGCTCACGCTCGCGCTCGGCGGCGTCGCGCTCGGCCTGGCGTGCCATCGCACGGGCAAGCTCTGGTTCGCCATCGGCCTGCACGCGGGCTGGGTCTTCTGGCTGAAAGTGTTCAAAACCGTGACTTTGCCGGGCACGAGCGCGGGCGGCGCGTTCTGGGGCACGGAAAAGCTGCTGGACGGCTGGCTCGCCTGCCTCGTCATGGCCGCCGTCCTCGCCGTGGTTGCGCGTTTGCCGCAGACACCGCAGACTCCCGCCACTCCCGATGAACCCGGTGGCTCCGAACCTCGCGCGTGACTGGCTCGACGCCAGCCTGAGCTTCGTTTTCCCGTCCGTCTGCCAGATCTGCGCCGCCGCCCGCGCCACGCCCGCCGAGGGCTACGTGTGCCCGGGCTGCTGGCGAAACCTCCGCTTCATCGCGCCGCCGTGCTGCGAGCGCTGCGGCCTGCCGTATCCCGGTGACATCACCAACGCCTTCGAGTGCGCGAACTGCCGCGACCTCGACCTGCACTTCCGCTGGGCGCGCGCGTCGGTGGTGGCGAACGATTTCCTCCGCAACATCATCCACCGCTACAAATACAACCGCGAGCTGTGGTTCGAGCCGTTCCTCGCCGACCTGCTCATCCGCCAGGCCGTCCCGGTCCTGCGCGCCGAGCATTGCGCCGGCATCGTCCCGGTCCCGTTGCACCCGGTGAAGCAGCGCGAGCGCGAGTTCAACCAGGCCGAACGCCTCGCGAAACCCCTCGCCGCCGCGCTCGGCATCCCCGTGCTGACCAAGCTGGTCAAACGCGTCCAGCCCACCCGCACCCAGACCCAGCTCGACAAGCACGCCCGTGCCGACAACGTCCGCCGCGCCTTCGCGCCCGTGCGGCCCAAGTCCCTCAACGGCGAGCGCCTCATCGTCCTCGACGACGTGCTGACCACCGGCGCGACCACCAGCGCCGTCGCCCGCGTGCTGCGCGAAAGCGGCGCGGGCGAAGTCCTCGTCTGGACGCTGGCGCGCGGATTGTGAGGCGCTGACCAAGTCCTGCGCGGGAGCATGGCGGCGGATGCAGCATGATGAATGAAAAAGCCGCCCCGGTTGCCCGGGGCGGCTCAGTTGGGCGCTCACCACGGGGGCGGGCTAACCCTGCGTGCTAGACGCCGAAGCGGCCGCACAAGGTCTCCTTGCGGAGACAAATTTACTTCTTCTTCGCCTTCGGAGCGGCGGCCTTGCGCTTCTCCTCGATGGCGGCCTGCGCGGCGGCGAGGCGGGCGACGGGGACGCGGAAGGGCGAGCAGCTCACGTAGGTCAGGCCGATGCGGTGGCAGAACTTCACGGAGTCGGGGTCGCCGCCGTGCTCGCCGCAGATGCCCAGCTTGATGCCGGGGCGGGTCTGGTTGCCCTTCGCAATCGCGATCTCCATGAGCTGGCCCACGCCGGTCTGGTCAATGGAGGCGAACGGGTTCTTCTTCATGATCTCGGCCTCTTGATACGGTCCGAGGAAGGAGCCGGAGTCGTCGCGGCTCATGCCCATCGTGGTCTGCGTGAGGTCGTTGGTGCCGAAGCTGAAGAACTCGGCGGTCTCGGCAATCTCGTTGGCCGTGAGCGCGCCGCGCGGGACTTCGATCATCGTGCCGACGCTGTAGCTGATCTTGACCTTCTTTTCCGCCTGCACCTGCTTCGCCGTCTCGTGGACGATGGCGACCTGGAGGTCGAGTTCCTTCTTGAAGCCGACGAGCGGGATCATGATCTCGGGCTTGCACTTGACCTTTTCCTTCACGCACTGCGCGGCGGCCTCGAAGACGGCACGGGCCTGCATGCGGGTGATCTCGGGATACTTGATGCCGAGGCGGCAGCCGCGGAAGCCGAGCATCGGGTTGAACTCGTGCAGCTCGTGCACGCGGGCGCTGATCTTCTCCGGCTTCACGCGGAGCTTCTCGGCGAGGTCGGCCTGCGCGGCTTGGTCGTGCGGGAGGAACTCGTGCAGCGGCGGGTCAAGGAAGCGGATGGTGGCCGGATGGCCGGCGAGCGCCTTGAAGATGCCGTAGAAGTCCTCGCGCTGATACGGGAGGAGCTTGGCGAGCGCGGCCTCGCGGGCGGCGAGGCTGTCGGCGAGAATCATCTCGCGCATTGCGTCAATGCGGTTGCCCTCGAAGAACATGTGCTCGGTGCGGCACAGGCCGATGCCGGTCGCGCCGAACGCGACGGCGTTCTTCGTCTGCTCCGGGTTGTCGGCGTTGGTGCGGACCTGGAGGCGGGTGGACTGCGCGCACCACTTCATGAGCTGCGCGAAGTTCTTGAACTTCTCGGTGGCCTGCGCGGCTTTGTCGCCGTCAATGAGGCCCGAGATGATTTCCGACGGCGCGGTCTTGAGCTGGCCCGCATAGACGGTGCCGGCGGTGCCGTCAATCGAGAGGAAGTCGCCCTCGTTGAACGTCTGGCCCGCGACGGTCACGGTCTTCTTGTCGTAGTCAATCTCCAGTGCCGCCGCGCCGCAGATGCAGACCTTGCCCATCTGGCGGGCGACGAGCGCCGCGTGCGAGCTGACGCCGCCGCGCGCGGTGAGGATGCCCTCGGCGGCAATCATGCCGCGCAAGTCCTCGGGCGAGGTTTCGAGCCGGACGAGCAGCACCTTCTCGCCCTTGTCGGCGGCGTGAACGGCCCGGTCGGCGTTGAGATAAATCTTCCCGGAAGCCGCGCCGGGGCCGGCGGGCAGGCCGGTGGCGATGGCCTTGGCCTTCTTCACCTCGGCGAGGTCGAAGATGGGCGCGAGCAACTGGTCGAGCTGGTCGGCCGGGTTGCGCAGCACGGCGGTCTCGGTGTCAATGAGCTTCTCCTTCACCATGTCGGCGGCGAACTTCAGCGCGGCGGCGGCGGTGCGCTTGCCGTTGCGCGTCTGGAGCATGAACAGCTTGCCTTCCTGGATGGTGAACTCGATGTCCTGCACGTCCTTGAAGTGCGCCTCAAGCGTCTTGCGGACGGCGAGCAGCTCGGCGTAGCTCTTGGGCATCACGTCCTTGAGCTTGAGCACCGGCTCGGGCGTGCGCACGCCGGCGACGACGTCCTCACCCTGGGCGTTCACGAGGAACTCGCCGTAGAACTCGTTCGTGCCATTGGCCGGGTTGCGGGTGAAGGCGACGCCGGAACCGGAGGTGTCACCGGTGTTGCCGAACACCATCGCCTGCACGTTGACGGCCGTTCCCCACTCGGTGGGGATGTTGTATTTGCGGCGATAGACAATTGCGCGGTCGTTCATCCACGAGCCGAACACGGCCCCGGCGGCACCGCGGAGCTGGTCCCACGGGCTGTTGGGGAACTGCTTGCCGGTGCGTTCCTTGACGAGCGCCTTGAAGCGCTTCACGAGTTCCTGCTGGTCCTCGGCGGTGAGCTTCGAGTCCTCGATGTCGCCGTGATACTTCTCGTGCTTGAAGCCCTCGATGACCGTCTCGAACGGCTCATGGTCCTCGCCCTCGCGCTTCTGCACACCCATGACGACGTCGCCATACATCTGGATGAAACGGCGGTAGCAGTCCCAGGCGAAGCGCTCGTTCTGCGTGGCGCTCACGAGCGCGAGCACCGTCTGGTCGTTGAGGCCGAGGTTGAGGATGGTGTCCATCATGCCCGGCATTGAGTCGCGCGCGCCGGAGCGGACGGCCACCAGCAGCGGCATCCCGGCGGTTGCGCCGAACTTCGTGCCCATGATCTTCTCCATGTTGGCGATGCCCGCCTCCATCTGCGCCTGGAGTTCCTTGGGGTAAGTGCGCTTGTTCGCGTAATAATAAGTGCAGACCTCGGTGGAAATGGTGAAGCCCGGAGGCACGGGCAGGCCGATGCGCGTCATCTCGGCGAGGTTCGCGCCCTTGCCGCCGAGGAGGGCCTTCATGGAGCCGTCGCCGTCCGCCTTCTTGTTGCCCCACGTGTAAACGTATTTCGTCGCTTTAGCCATAAACAGGATGTGTCGAGTGCAGTTTTGTTTCTCGGGAGAGTCCGCGAAAAATGAGGCGCGACACTAACAAGGAGCCGCAAGGTGTCAACGGGGGAGATGGCGTCGGCGGAAGGCGCGGGTGCGGACGCGAGGAGCCTTTCGGCGTTGCCCGGCGGCGGGGCGGCTGGCTAGGCTCACGCAGCTCAACCAACCCCATGCACTTGCCCGGCAATCTGGCGGAGGAATTTGCGCGCGAGCACGGCGGCCCGTCCGCCGAGGTGGCCCGCGCGCTTTACCCGCTCGACGGCGGCATGGGCGAGGCCTACGTCGCCGCCGCGCCGGACCGGCTGGTGGTCTTCAGCAAGAAGCTCAGCGGCCCGTGGCGCAGCTACGTCTTCCCGTTCACCGAGGTCGAGAGCCTCGCGCTGCTGGCGGACGGCTCGTTCTGCCAGCTTGAGGTCGCCTCCGCCCGGCGGCGGGCACTGCTCAAGTTTTCCGGCTGGGACCGCCCGGCGCTCGACCGCATCGCCACCGCTTGGGCCGCCGCCACCGGGCGTTCCGTGCGCGTGGGCCGGGACGCGGCGCACGCCGTGCCGCTCACGCCCCTGACGCTCTTTTGCGCCGTGCTGCAAGCGGCCATGCAACTCGATGGCGAGCGTTGCGCGGCAGAGGAATTGTTCCTGGCCCAGGCCATCACGGACGCGCAGGCGGTGCAGGAGGGACTTTCTTACTGGGAGCAAAACGGCACGGACGAAACCATCGCCACCGTGCGCGAGCGGCTGAACGCCGACCAGCAATGGTGCGTCCTTGCCAACGTCGTCGCGATGATCATGGCCGACGGCAGGCTGACCACCGAGGAGCAGGAGTTCACAGAAAACCTCCGCGCGGAATGGCACATCGCGCAGGCCGATTACGACCAGATTCTCCAGGTGCTCTACTGCAAGAACAACCTCGCGGTCTTCATGGACGCCGAGGGTCAGGTGGCCGCCGGGGCGTTGGAAGGCTTTTACGCCGCGCTGCTCGCGATGGTCCAGGCGGACGGCCAGCCCGGCGAAAGCGAACTGGCGATGATCCGCTCGCTGGCCGCCGGCTCCGACCCGGTCGAGGCCGCGCAACGGGTGCTCGACACGGGTGGCGTGGACGGTTTGCTGGCCCGCCTGCCGGAACTGCTGACCCCGGAGCAAAGCTGCTGCCTCTACGCGAACCTCATCGTGCTCGCCATGTCCGACGGCGCGCTGCGCAGCCGCGAGCAGGCGTTCCTCGCGCGCGTCCGCGAAACGCTGCGCCTCGCGGAGGAGACGGCGGACCTGCTCTACACCGTGCTGTTCCGCAAGCACAACGTGGCCGTCCTGTCGGCGGGCTGACCGAACCGGGGCGTCCACGCTCCCGGCGCCTACGGCCACCACGCCACCAAGGCGGACCCAATCGCGGCGGCGAGACCAAAGGTGATGCCGACCCACTTGCGCATTCGTGCGTCGCCCAGCAGCGCGACCAGGCCGAACTTGAACGCCAGGTTCGCCAGCGCGCCGACCATCACCACCCGCCAGCAGGTCCACGGGGACAACTGGCCGGCGTTCACGAGTTGCGCCGAGGACAGCGTGATGGCGTCCATGTCCGTCAGGCCGGAGAGCGCCGCCACGACGTAAAGCCCGCCCTGGCCGAAGTGCTCCTTGGCCGCCGCCACGCCGAGCAGCACCAGCAGGTAAAGCAGCCCGAAGCCGATCGCGCCCTTCAGCTCCGAAGGCGGGGCCTCGGGCGTGATCGGGGACTCGTCCAGCGCCCCCGCCCGGCGAAACGCAAACCACGCGAGCGCCGCCATCCCGGACATCATCACGCCCAGGGGCGGGGCCACGACCGCCAGGACCGTGGGGGCCACCAGCGCCAGTTCGATCAGCACGCGGAGGAACACCACCGTCGAGGCGATCAGCACCACCACCGCCGTCTGGCGCGCGGTGGCGGGCGCCACCCGCGACCGCCGCGCAAAGCTCACGGTGGTGGCCGTGCTCGAGATCAGCCCGCCCAGCAGGCCGGCGATGAGCAGCCCGCGGCGCGCGCTGAACACGCGCCCCGCCGCGTAGGCGGCGAGGCTGATGCCCACGATCAGCACGACCATGAGCCAGATGTCGCGGGGATTGATGACCTTGTAGGGGCCGAAGTCACGATCCGGCAGCGCCGGCAGGATGACCAGCCCGAGCAGGGCCAGTTGGATCACCGCCCGCAAATCCTCCCGGCCCATGCCCTGCGCGAAGGAATGGAGCGGCTCCTTCCAATGCAGCAGCACCGCGAGGCAGCCGGCCGTCACCACCGCCTCGCTGACGAAATCAGCCGCCAGCAGCGCGCCGCACAGGAACATCACCAGGCTCGCCACCTCCGTGGTCATGCCCGGCCCCGCCGCCTCGCTGGTCACGCCCAGCGCCTTGCCCAGCAGGGCGAACGCGGCCAGCGCCACCAGCGCGGCCGCGAGAATCCAGCCGCCGTGCCGCTCGGCGAGCATCCCGCAGACGACCCCCATCACGGTGATCAGCGGAAACGTGCGGATGCCGGCGATGCGGTTCTTGACCCACTCGCGCTGCAAGCCCACGAGAAAGCCCAGCCCCAAAGCGACCAGCAGCTTGAAGATCGGCGTCAGTTCCATGTTGGCGACGGCCAGTCCGAATTCCCTGCCGGCACGCCGTCGCCTGCCGGGGGGAGACAGGGCAAATGCCGGCTCAGGCCAGCACGCCCTTCACGATCTCTGCCTCGCGTTCGAGACCGCTCAGGCGCATGTCCACGCCGAGGTGTTTGAAGGTGAGCTTGAGGTGGTCCACTCCCATCAGGTGCAGGAGCGTGGCGTTGAGGTCGTTCAGGTGGACGGGGTCTTTCACCACGTTGTAGCTGAAGTCGTCAGTCTCGCCGAAGACGGTGCCGCCTTTCGTGCCGCCGCCGGCCATCCACATGCAGAAGTTCCGCGGGTGATGGTCGCGGCCATACTGGTCCTTCTTCAGCGTGCCCTGCGAATAGACCGTGCGCCCGAACTCACCGCCCCACACGACGAGCGTGTCCTTGAGCAGGCCGCGCTCCTTGAGGTCCGTGAGCAGCGCGTAGGTGGGCTGGTCCACGTCGGAGCACTGGGCCTTGATGTCTTTGGGAAGATTGCCGTGCTGGTCCCAGCCGCGATGGAGAATCTGCACCACACGCACGTCGCGCTCGGCGAGGCGGCGCGCGAGCAACGCGCTGTGGGCGAAGGTGCCGGGCTTGGTCACGTCCGGGCCGTAGCGTTCGAGGATGTGCTTCGGCTCCTTCTTCAAGTCCACCAGCTCGGGCACGCTGGTCTGCATGCGGAAGGCCATTTCATACTGCGCGATGCGCGTGACCGTCTCGGGGTCGCCGAAGCGCGCGTGGTTCAGCGCGTTGAGCTTGCCGAGGCCGTCGAGCATCGCGCGGCGGTTGTCGGCGGCGACACCGGGCGGGTTCTGGATGTAAAGCACCGGGTCCGCGCCGCTGCGGAGGGCGACGCCGTTGTGCTTGGTGGAAAGAAAGCCGCTCTGCCACATGCGCGTGAAGAGCGCCTGTGCCGCCGCGCCGCTGGACCAGCTCGGCGTGAGCACGACAAAGCTGGGCAAATCATTGTTCTCGCTGCCGAGGCCGTAGCTCAACCACGAGCCGAGGCTCGCGCGGCCGGGCACCTCGCTGCCGGTCATCACGAACGTGCAGGCCGGGTCGTGGTTGATGGCCTCGGTGTGGATGCTGCGGATGACGGCGAGTTCATCGGCCATCTTGGCGGTGTGCGGGAGCAGCTCGCTGACCCAGGTGCCGGCCTTGCCGTGCTGGGCGAACTTGAACATCGAGGGCGCGACCGGCAGCCGCGCCTGGCCGCTGGTCATCGTGGTGATGCGCTGGCCCTTGCGGACGGACTCGGGCAAATCCTTGTCGAAGTGCGCCTCGAGCTGCGGCTTGTAATCCCACATGTCAATCTGCGACGGCCCGCCGTTCATGTGCAGGTAGATGAGCCGCTTGGCCTTGGGCGCGTGGTGCGGCAGCCCCGTCAACATGGGGTGGACACGCGGCCCGCCGGACTTCGTGGGCGCGCCGAAGGCATCGCGTGACATGGCCGCGAGCGCGAGCGAACCGGCGCTCAAGCCGGCGGCGCGGAAGAACTGACGGCGTGTGTGGGCGAGGAGGAATTCGTTTAGCGGGTTCATGGAAAAAGTAATCAGTGTTCGGAGTTTGGGTCGCTGCCCAGCGAATTTGTCGAGGCCGGGCGTAATTTGCGTGACGCAAGCGCCACGAGTGCGCTTGCGAGTAACATACCCAGCCAAATCATGGCTTGCGCTTGGTTGCGCACTGCCCGGTTTTCTCCTCCCGAATCGAAGTAGAAGACGTCCGTAAGTATCTCTGGAAAGAGGTTGGGCACCACGCCAATTACTACAAGAAACCAGAAGCCAAACGGACCAATAAACTCACCGGCATCTCTAGGTGGGGATTTCTTGTGTTTCAGAACTGACACCGCAGCGAACATCAGCACGGCTGTCACTCCCGTTGCCAAACTGCACGCAAGAAACCAGCCGGAGGTTGGAAGCTCGCGGTAGCCGACCACCGCACGGTAGACAGCAAGCGCGCCACCACCCAAGACGAGCGGCAGCAAAGACGCCCACCCCAAGAGCTTTGAGAACTCTGAGGGCGCACGCTGCTGAGTTGTCGGCTGTGCGTTCAATTCTTCGTCACGACTTCGTCGAGGTTCAGAATCAAGTTAGCCACCATCGTGTAGGCGGCCAGCTCGCTCGGGTCGAGGGACGCATCCGGCTTCGACTCGCCGAAGGTGACGGCTTTCTTCGCTGCGTCGGCGCGGCCCTGATACTTGGCCCATTGGGTGAAGAGCGTGTCGGAGAGGACGGCGGTCTCGGCCTTCGTGGGCGGGCGGGCGGTGGCGAGGCGGAAGCCCCAGGCGAGCCGGGCCTCGGCGTGGCTGCCGCCCTCCTTCAACATGCGCTGCGCGAACGCGCGCGCGGCCTCGAAGTGCTGCACGTCGTTCATCAGCACGAGCGCCTGGAGCGGCGTGTTGCTGCGCTCGCGGCGCACGCAGGACTGCTCGCGGCTCGGCGCGTCGAAGGTCGTCATGCTCGGCGCGGGCGCGGTGCGCTTGATGAAGGTGTAGAGGCTGCGCCGCCAGAGCGCGTCGCCGTCGTCGCGCTTGTAGGTCTTGGTGTTGCTGCCGGAGTAGGCCACAGGCTCCCAGATGTTGTCGGGCTGATAGGTGCGCACGCCCTTGCCGCCGATGGTCGGGACGAGCAGGCCGCTCACGGCCAGCGCGTTGTCGCGGACCTGCTCGGCGTCGAGGCGGAAACGCGGGCCGCGCGCGTAAAGGCGGTTCTCCGGGTCGGCGGCAATCTTCTGCGGCGTGGCCTTCGAGTCCTGCCGGTAGGTCGCGGAGGTCACGAGCAGCTTCATGAACTGCTTCACGTCCCAGCCCTGCTCGCGGAACGTGACCGCCAGCCAGTCGAGCAGCTCGGGGTGCGACGGCGTCTCGCCTTGCGCGCCGAAGTCGGAGGCGGTCTTCACGAGGCCGGTGCCGAAGAGCTGCTGCCAGAAGCGGTTCACCGCCACGCGCGACGTCAGCGGGTGCTGCGGGCTGACGAGCCACTTGGCGAAGTCGAGGCGGTTGGTCGTGCCGGACTTGGGCAGCGGCGGGAGCACGGCGGGGACGTTCGGCCAGACCTGCTGGCCGGGCTTGTTGTATTGGCCGCGCACCATCACGAAGCTGTCGCGCGGCTTCTCCAAATCCTTCCAGATGAAGGTCGCCGGGATGGCCTTGTCGAAGTCATCGCGGGCCTTGGCAATCGGGTCTTTCTCCCCGTGCAGCTTGGCGAAGGCGGGGCGCGTCGTGTTGCAGACGAACTCGAAGTAATACTCGTGCAGCCGCTTCGTCTCCTCGGGCTTGCGGTCCTCCGGCTTCACGGAGCGGAAGAGGCGCTTCACGTCGTCGGGGACAGTCGTGAGCGCCTTGCCCTGGTTTTCCTTGAGCCAGATGGCGAGCGATTCGTTCGGATCCTTCGACGGGTTGCTCTCTCCGGTGATGCCGACCTTGTCCCAAGTCACCGTGCCCCGGAAGAGCGTGAAGGCGAGGCCCTTGATCTTGTCGCCCGCCTTGAAGCCAAGCTGCGATGCGGCGAACTCCAGCTTCACCCACTCGCCGAGCTTGGGCAGGTCGCCGAGACGTTTGCGTTCGTTCGTATTGCGCTGGCCGAAGTCAATCGCGTCGAGGTCGCCCCAGACGGCGCGGTGCGACCAGTTGCCGGTGTTGAACTGGAGCATCACCGACTTCGGCGGATCTTTCGGGTCGAGGAACACGTTGAGGAAGACCTTGCCGTTCGGCGGGATGGTGAACGGCGTCTTCAGCTCGGAGAAGAAGTCCTGGCCCACGCCCGGGTCGGTGCGCTTCAACGCGCGCTTGCCGGCGAGAACCTTGCCGTCCTGAGTCGTGACCCACTGCGCCTTGGCCGACGCTCCGCTGGCCTCCACCTTTGCACCGGACGGGAAGTCGTCGTCCACCCAGGTCGTGTCGAACTTCTTGAGCGGCGGCGGCGGGTTGAGCGTGGACGGGTCGGTGTAAGCCACCTTGCCGAGCGCGGCCTTGATGCGCTTGTCCACGGCAGCGATTTGCGCGTTGAAGTCATCAAGCTTCTTCTGCTGCTCCGGTGTGGTGAGCTTGAGGATGGGCGCGGTGAACAGCGCGTTGCCGTCCATGGCCGGGTCGGCGTTGCTGTGGAAGAAGGCATACATAGAGTAAAAATCCTTCATCGTGACCGGGTCGTATTTGTGGTCGTGGCAGACGCAGCAGCCGGCGGTCAGGCCCATCCACACGGCGGCGGCGGTCTGCGTGCGGTCCACGGCGTAACGGAAAATCCACTCCTCGTTGATGCTGCCGCCCTCGCCGGTGGTGACGTTGCAGCGGTTGAAGCCGGTGGCGATGAGCTGGTCCTGCGTGGGGTTGGGAAGCAAATCGCCAGCGAGCTGCTCGATGGTGAACTGGTCGAAAGGCAGGTTGCGGTTGAAGGCGCGCACGACCCAGTCGCGGTAAGGCCACATGGAGCGCTCGTTGTCGAGGTGCATCCCGTGCGTGTCGCCGTAGCGCGCGGCGTCGAGCCAGATGCGGCCCATGTGCTCGCCGTAGTGGGGGGACTTGAGCACGCGGTCCACGAGCTTCTCGTAGGCGTCGGGGGATTTGTCGGCGAGGAAGGTGTCCACCTCGGCGGGCGTGGGCGGCAGGCCGGTGAGGTCGAAGCTCACGCGGCGGATGAGGACTTCGCGGCTGGCCTCGGCGTTGGGCGTGAGTTTCTTCTCGGCGAGCTTGGCGGCGATGAAGGCGTCTATCGGATTGCCGATTGCCGGTTGCCGATTGCCGATTGAAGGCGCCTTTGGCTTCACCGGCGCGATGAAGGACCAGTGGCCCTGATAGTTCGCGCCTTCCTCGATCCACTGCTTGAGCAGCGCAACTTGCTCCGGCTTGAGCGGCTTCTTGTTCGATTCCGCCGGGGGCATCAGGTCGTTGGCGTCCTTGGTCGTGACCCGCGACCACAGCTCGGACTTCTTCAAGTCCTTCGGCACGACGGCGTGCTTGGCGAGCGCGCTCTCCGCCACGTCGAGCCGGAGCTTGGCCTTGCGGGCCTTCTCGTCCGGCCCGTGGCAGGCGTAGCAGTTGTCAGAAAGGATCGGGCGGATGTCGCGGTTGAAATCAATCTTGCGCGCTGCGGCGGAGGCGGGCGTGGTCACGGAAAGCCACGCGATCACGGCGAGGCTTGACCAAGCGAGTCGAGACTGTGTCATAGGCAGAGCTTTCGACTCGCCGGGGAAAAAGGCCATTCAGAATGTGCGGCAGCTCGTGCCGGCGACTTGCATTCGCCGCTCCTTTTGATCACCCACCGACGGCGACTGCAAGTCGCCGGCACAGTCAGCCCTTGGCAATCTTCGCCAACACGTTGCTCGTGGAGCGGCCGGGCACGCCGGGGAGGATGACCACCTTGCCACCCGCGCCTTCGATAAGCCGGCGTTCGGGCTGGTTGATGGTGTCAATCGTGTAGTCGCCGCCCTTCGCGTAGATGTCCGGCTTCACCTCGCCAAGGAAGCGCAGCGCGTCCACTTCCTCGAACACACACACGCCGTCCACCGCCGCGAGCGCGGCGAGCACCGTGGCGCGGTCCTGCTCGGAGTTCACCGGCCGGCCCGCGCCCTTGAGCTGACGCACCGAGGCGTCGCTGTTCAGGCCGATGAGCAACGCATCTCCCAGCGCCCGCGTCGCCGCGAGGTAGGTCACATGTCCGGCGTGCAGGATGTCGAAGCAGCCATTGGTCACGACGAGCCGTTTGCCCGCCGCGCGCAATCGCTCGCGCCACGCCGCGACGCTGGCGAAGGGGATGACTTTATCCCGGAAATCCATTGCGCCGATGCTGCGGGACGGGCCGGAGCTTGGCAAGCCACGCAGCTGTAGCGGTGGTCTGTGACCGCCGGACGGCGCACTCGGCGCTCACAGAGCGCCGCTACAGAGCAATGGCGGAGAAGAAACTTGCTGGCCGCAAAAGCCCGCGCCTACACTCGCGCCCGCGTTCACTCATGGCTGGCATCACTGGAACCTTCAAAGCCGTCAAGCGCGCCCTCAAGGCCGCGACCGACATCAACCCCGGCGAATACCGGGCGGCGGGCATTCCGGTGAGCTGCCCGCATTGCCACGGCAAGGCGTTCAACGAGTCGCCCAATCTCGGCGGCGGCGTGAACCTCGCCTGCCGCAAGTGCCACTTCGTCCTTTGGTTTGCCAAGAAGCCTGACGAGGCGTGAGCGATGACCGCAACTTGAAACCTGAAACCTTGAACCTGAAACCAAGCAAAGCATGAACACCGTCAACCAGCTCAAGACCATCAAGAAGAACACCGCCGCGAAGGTCGGCGCGGAACTCTCCCGCACCGGCGGCCTGCTGCGCCTCGCGCCCGCGTGGGTGCCGCGCTCCTTCCTCCAGCCCGGCCTGCGCATCAAGCTCCATCCCGACGACACCTACGCCTACGGCGCGAACCGCGGCGGCATTGACGAGCGGTGGTTCGCCTCCACGACCGTCACCGCGAACGAAGGCCGCGCGGCGGACGAGGGCTTGAACTACTGCGTCGTGGGCGGCGAGCGCTTCACCCTGAAGCAGGCGGTCGAGGACTGCGGCGCGACGCTCGTGGGCAAGGCGATTTGGAAGAAGTATGGCCGCTGGCCGGTCTACTCGAAGTTCTTCGACAACATGGGGCCGATTCCGCACCACATGCACCAGTCGCAGAAGCAGGCCAGGCTCGTCGGCCAGGAGGGCAAGCCCGAGAGCTACTACTTCCCGCCGCAGCACAACAACGTTGGCAACAACTTTCCCTACACCTTCATGGGCTTCGAGCCGGGCACGACCAAGGCGCAGGTCCGCAAATGCCTCGAAGACTGGAACAAGGGCGACAACGGCATCCTCGATCTCTCGAAGGCTTACCGCCTCAAGCCCGGCACCGGCTGGCTCATTGACCCGTGCATCCTCCACGCACCCGGCAGCCTCTGCACCTACGAGCCGCAATGGGGCAGCGATGTCTTCGGCATGTATCAGAGCATGGTCGAGGGCCGCTACGTCCCGTGGAGCCTGCTCGTGAAGGACATGCCCAAGAGCAAGCACCACGACCTCGACTTCATCGTGGACCAGCTCGACTGGGACAAGAACGTGGACCCGAAATTCAAGGACCACCACTACCTCGAACCCGTCCCCGTGGCCGACACGCGCAGCGAAGGCTTCGTGGATCGCTGGATCGTCTATGGCAAGGTGGACGGCGAGCAGCTCTTCACCGCCAAGGAACTCACCGTGGATCCCGGCACCAAATGCACCATCAAGGACACCGGCGCCTACGGCCTCATCTGCGTGCAGGGCAGCGGCAAGATCAACGGCCAGCCGCTCGTCAGCCCCAAGCTCATCCGCTTCCACGAGCTGACCGAGGACGAATACTTCTGCACCGAGGACGGCGCGAAAGCCGGCGTGACCTTCGAAAACACCAGCGAGACCGAACCGCTCGTCACCCTGCGCTACTTCGGCCCCGAAGTGAACCCGAACGCCCCCGCGATGGGCGCTTATCGGAAGAACAAGTTTTAGTTGAGGTCAAACTTGAAGTCCAAAACTGGACCTTAAAGACCGGACGCGGTCAGCACCGGAGATTCCTGCCCTTCGCCTTCATCGAGCAGGGCGTGACGATGCTTTCCAGCGTGCTGCGAGCCGCCGGGCCGTGGGGCAAGCGCGAAATGAAGGACTGCCCTTACTTACTTCAAGGCGATGACCCAAATGGGAACGGTGATGGTAGGCCGTAACCAAACCAAGTCAGTTTGCACCCGAGCCATCGAAGGAGCTCCTGATGGGTGTTTGGTGCGCGACAGCCCTGACTCAGCATGGGTGATCAGAACGCCGACATCAATTTTGTCTGCGTTGTAGGCGGAGAGAAACCGCAAATAATCTCGGTAGAGAAACTCGTAACGCGAGAATTCGATTTCAACAGCAACCCGGTCTTTGGCCAAGTCAAAGCGTTGTTCGTGGTCTTCGTTGTTGGAAACCGGCACTTCCTTAGCCCAGCCACGGCCTTCAAAAGCGGCCATGAGTGCGGCGGTCAAGCCGTCGGGACCTTGTTTGACCGGAGCTTCTTTCACAGCACTCAACACCTCATTGATCTGTCGTCGAATTGCCAGATGTGAGTTCAAGATTTCCTCGGCATGGCGGTAACTGAAGGTCTCGAATTGCACTCCAAGAGTAGATCCGAGCCAGATCTGGCGTTCAACCGCTTTGTTTCTGGTTTCAGGACTCCGGCAAGCCGAGCCAGGCCAAGGGCAGCGAGTTGAACTTGTAGTGGCAGTTCACGCTGTGGATGTAGTCGAGCGTGTCCTGATAGGCGGGGTCTTTGAACCAGTCGTTCAAGACGTAAACGTATTCCACTTTCAGACCGAGGCCGGCGACGAGTTTGAGGTATTGCTTGCGCTTAAAGTCACAGGTTTGAAGCTTCTCGTCCACCGAGCCGGCGACCTGCTGATACTTCACTTCGATGATGTAGAGGGTCTCGCGCACGATGACAAGCAGCGCGTCGTCCGGTAGTAGCCGCTTGGAAACTTTTGCTTTCCAGTTCACTCCTTCCTCTTCGAGAAACTTGTAGAAGTCGTTCTTACGGAAGCAACGGGCGACGAGTTTCCCCTTGAAGAAGACACCCTTGCCAGCTTTTCCCATGACAGGTTTGATCTCGTAGCCCGGCTTCTCGGTGAGCAAGTCTTGGAAGTCAACCTCGCGCTCGAAATCGAGTCCGGTCAAAGTGTTTGCACCGCCAAATCCTTTCTCTTTCACGCGAACAGTTCTCCTTCCTTCTGTTCGGCTTCCCACTTGATTCGTTTGATCGAGAGGTTTGTATGCGCTTCGTCGAGTTCGATGCCGACGCAGCCGCGCTTTTGGCGAAGGCAGGCGACAGCAGTCGTGCCGCCGCCAAGAAACGGATCGAGAACCAAGCCGCCGGGATTTGTGGAAGCGAGAATGCATCGCTCAATCAACTCCACGGGGGGGGGGGGGGGGGGGGGGGGGAACCGCCAGACGGATTTCATCTGTTTTCCTGTGACACTTTTCATTTCTTGGTAGTTGAAAAGGTGTTTGCTCTTCTCGCTCTTCGCGGCCCACAGCACGGTCTCCGTAGAATGCGTGAAATAGCGGCAAGAGAGATTGGGCGGCGGGTTCGGTTTCTCCCAAGTGATGTCGTTGAGGATTTTGAACCCGAGCTGTTGCAGGGCGAAGCCGATGGAAAAGATGACATGCTGTGTGCCGGAGACCCAGAGGGTGCCGTCGGGCTTGAGGACGCGCTGGCAGCGGCGGAGCCATTCGAGGTTGAACTCGTGGTTCAGCTCCGGGCCGCGGGATTTGTCCCAGTCGCCCTTGTCCACCTTCACCATGCGTCCGGCGTGGCAGGAGATGCCGCCGTTGGAGAGGAAGTAGGGCGGGTCGGCAAAGATGCAGTCGAAGCGGCCCTCGGGATACTTGGCGGCGATGGCGTCGAGAAGTTCGAGGCAGTTGCCGTGGTAGAGCCAGAGGTTGCGCTGGTCATCGCGGAAGGCGAGCCGGGGCGGCGAAGGCGGGGCGGACTTGGGCTGCTCGATAACCGGGGCGTCCTCGGTGACCGCAATGGTGCCGTCCTCGCGGAGAACAAATGGGACGGTGGGTAGCGGCGTGGCGTGGAGGTCAGCCAGCGGCCGGCCATTCGGCGGTGGCGGGGGTGGCGAGGCGTAAAGGGCGCGTGGTTTGCGCGTTTTGGTTGGTCTTGGCACCTCAGGATCAATTGATCAGATCGGCTTGGGAGATCAAGTGTTTCAGGAAGCGCACCACAGGTCACGATGGGGCAGCGGGCCGTTGCGATAGGGAGGCTTCGGATCGGATCTCTGATCCCGCCGCCGGGATGCGGCTTTGCTCGCAGTAGGCTTGCGCCGCGACGATTCAGGCATCCGGCTGGATCGATCCCCGAAACGGTGACGGGATCAAGCTCTTATCCGCCCGTATGCAAATGTCGTCCGATTGGGGCAGCTCAGAGCCTCGGATGCGGAGCTTTTAGGTGCGCTTGCGGGGTTCTGAGCTCGGGCGGCGGAGCTGCGAGCCGCGACGCTGCGGCTTGTGTTATCAGGAGCGAATAGCCGATGGACGATAGCCAATAGCCGAGGAGGCAGTTGAGAATGGGGGGGCTGGGTGCGGTTTCTGGCCAGGGTGCGAGGAGAATCGCCAATCGGCGATGGCCGATGTCCGAGGGACGGCGGGCGATGGCCAATGGCCGAGGGGGCGCGCGTGTGTTTCAGGGGAGCGATAGCCAATCAAGGATTGCCAATCGCCGATGGCGGTGGGCGGTGGTGGGGCGAACGAGGGCAGGGTTGGCGATTGGCTATCGGTGATTGGCGATTGAAGGCGGGAGGGAGGGAGGCATAAAGTTCCGCATAGCCGATAGCCGATTGCCAATAACCGAGGGCCGGCAGACTGAGCTGAAACACCCACAACCAAAAAATCCCATGGCCAAGTATCAGAAGTTCGAGGAGCTGCCGGCGTGGCAGGAGGCGGCGCGGCTTTACAACGCGGTGCTGGATGTGCTGGAGGCTCCGGGCTGCCCGTTCTCGCCGGGCTTCCGCAACCAGCTCGACCGCGCGGCGCTCTCGGTGTCGAACAACATCGCGGAAGGGTTCGAGCGCACAACGACGGCGGAGCTGGCGCAGTTCCTCGGCATCGCCCGCGGTTCGGCGGGCGAGGTGCGCTCGATGATGGCGGTGGTGGTGAACCGGACGAAGATGAAGCCAGTCGCGCGGGAACTCGCGCGCATCCGGGCGCTGGCGGAGTCGTGCGCGAAGCAGCTCACGGCATGGACGGGGTCCATCGAGGGCGGGCCGGTGCAGGGCAAGCGGCATTTGACGCCAGAGGTGAAGGAGCGGCGCGCGGTGGCGGACAAGGCAACGGAGTTCCGGCTGAATTTCCTGCGCGGCCTGAGGCCGGAGCATCCGCTCTACGACACACCGGAGGCACGGGCGGCGCGGGGCGAGGCGGTGG
Source organism: Limisphaerales bacterium (assembly GCA_009773355.1). Taxonomy (GTDB): domain Bacteria; phylum Verrucomicrobiota; class Verrucomicrobiia; order Limisphaerales; family SXTU01; genus SXTU01. The sequence continues at coordinate 31,215 of WRPG01000061.1, read as the reverse complement.
CATAGCCAAAAGCCAATGGCCGATGGCCGATGGCCGGGCAGACGGCGATGACTTTGGTTCCTGAGACGCGTGACCAGCAGAAGCGGGCCGAGTGCGCGCGTGGCGTGCTCCACAATTTCCAAAAAACCATTCGCCAACCCGGTGGTAGGCAGCGAAGATGTCCGGCCCATGCAGTCGCCCACGACATCTGACCAGGACACCGAGGCCGCCCCGCCCGCCCCGGGGCCGAAGGTCATCACGGAGCCGGATTTTTCCGGCCCGCCGCAGCCCATCGGCCAGTGGACCGAGCGGGCGGACTTTCCCCAGTGCGCGCTGGGGGCGCATGTCAGCATCCACGGCTTCGCGGGCGTGGTCGTGGAGATCGTCAACCAGTCCCTCAAGGTGCGGTCGCAGGACGGTATCACGCAGCGGTTCAACGCCTACCGGCTCAAGACGCTCTTCGCGCCGCCCGACCGCACGAAGCCCGCGCCCCAGACCCTTTCCATGGAACGGCCCAAGCCCGTCGCCGAGCCGCGCCCAGCGCGGGACGAGCCGGAGCCGCCGGCTCCCGTGCGGAGGCACGTCACGAACCCTGACTTCGAGCAGCCGGTGCGGGCGATCCGCACGTTCGCGGCGCAGGCGGACTTTCCGGAGTGCGCCTACGGCAAGCATGTGGACATCCCCGGCTACTCCGGCGTGGTGGTGGAGATCGTGAAAGGCTCGCTCAAGGTGCAGTCCCCGACCGGCACCATCCGCAGCTACAACGCCGAGGCGTTGAAGAAGCTCTACGGCCGGGCCTGAGCGCGGCCGCCGGCGGCCTTGGCGTTTGCTTAACCGCCCGCCATGACGCATCCTCCCCGGCTGACATGGCCGCTGCCTCGAAGAAACCCACGCCGAACGCCACCGCGTTCCTGCCCATGACCCGCGCCGAGATGGACGCGCGCGGCTGGGACGAACTCGACGTGCTCCTCATCACCGGCGACGCGTATGTGGACCATCCGTCGTTCGGCGCGGCGATGATCGGGCGGGTGCTGGAAGCCGATGGCTGCCGCGTGGGCATCATCGCGCAGCCGGACTGGACGAAGATCGAGTCCATCACCGGCATGGGCGCGCCGAAACTCTTCGTCGGCGTCACGGCGGGCAACCTCGATTCGATGTTGTCCAACTACACCGCCGCGCGGCACAAGCGGAAGGACGACGTCTACAGCGCGGGCGGCGTGCCCGGCCGGCGGCCCAACCACGCGGCGGTCGTGTATTCGCAGATGGCGCGGCGGGCCTTCCCCGGCGTGCCGGTTGTGCTCGGCGGCATGGAGGCGTCCATGCGGCGCGTGGCGCACTACGATTACTGGGAGGACAAGCTCAAGCCCTCCATCATGGCCGACGCGAAGGCCGACGTGCTGGTTTACGGCATGGGCGAAGTTGCCGTGCGCGAGATCGTGAAACGCCTGCGCGCGGGCAACAAGGATTTCTCCGGCATCCGCGGCACGGCGCTCTTCCTCGGCGGCAAGGCCACGGCCGCGGCGGATTTCTCCGACTGCATCATCCTGCCGTCGTGGGAGGAATTGCAGGCGGACAAGACGCACCTCATGCGCCTGACCAAGGTCGTCGAGGCGCAGCAGACGCCCTACAGCGGCAAGCGCCTTGTGCAGATGCACGGCAACCGCGCCGTGCTGCAAGAAGCCCCCGCCTTCCCCGTGGACGGCCCCGAGCTCGACGCCCTTTACGAGCTGCCGTTCGTGCGGCTGGCGCATCCCAGCTACGCCGAGCCGGTGCCGGGCTTTGCGACCATCAAGGACTCCATCATCGTCTCGCGCGGCTGCGCGGGCGGCTGCACGTTCTGCGGGCTGGGCTTTCATCAGGGCAAGTTTCTTTCCAGCCGCAGCAACGAGTCGGTGATGAAGGAAATCCGCAAGCTCACCGAGTCCGACACCTTTCGCGGCACCGTCTCCGACCTCGGCGGGCCGACGGCCAATCTCTACGGCGCGAAGAACGGCCACGCGCCCGAGTGCAAGAAATGCCACCGCCCGAGCTGTCTGTGGCCGACCATTTGCCCCGTCTTCGGCATTGACGAAAAGGCCGGCCTCGACCTGTTGCGCGGCGCGCGGTCGCAGCCCGGCGTGAAGCACGTCTTCGTGCAGTCCGGCATCCGCATGGATGTGGCACTGCGCACGCCCACCTACATGAAGGAACTCGTGCAGAACCATGTGAGCGGTCACATGAAGGTCGCGCCCGAGCACATGGACCCGGCCACGCTGCGCCGGATGCGCAAGCCGGCCGGCGACTTCCCCGCGTTCATGGAGAAGTTCTTCGACCTCAGCGACGCCGTGGGCAAGGAGCAGTATCTCGTGCCCTATTTCATCTCCAGCTTCCCTGGCTGCACCGAGGAGGAGATGGGCGCGGTGGAGAAGTTTTTGAAGGAGGAGAAGTGGAACCTCCAGCAGGTGCAGGACTTCATCCCCCTGCCCATGACCGGCTCGGCGGCGATGTATGTGACCGGCCTGGACATCAACACCGGCGCGCCCATCCCCGTGGTGCGCGGCGCGGGCGACCGCGAGCGCCAGAAGCGGATGCTCCGGCCCAACGCGCCGCACGAGGCGCGCATGACCGGCAGCCGCCGCCGCATGGCGAGCGCCGAGTTCTGCCCCGGCGCGCAGATGGACACGGTGGACTGAGCGCGGCTACACGCGCACCGCGTAGTGCCGGAGGGCGTTCGCCGACCACAGCTTGCGCTGATGCTCGACCGGGCGGCTGGCGATGATCTCGCGGAGCATCGTCACCCACTGCTGATAGGTCGCGCCCATCAAGCACACCGGCCAGTCGCCGCCGAAGACCACGCGGTCGGGGCCGAAGGCGTCGAGGCAGTGGTTCACCACCGGCGCGAGATCCTCCGCGCCGCCGCCCGGAGTGAGGCTGGCCGCGATGCCGGAGATTTTGCCGATGACGTTGGGCCGCTTGGCGAAGGCGTCAATGGCACGCTTCCAGTCGTCCGCCGTGTGGCGGGGCCGGGTTTCGCCGGGGCGCGGCGCCCGGAAGGCCTTGAGGTCGGGGTTGCCGCAGTGGTCGAGGACGAAGCGCGTGCCGGGGCACAGCTCGGTGAGCTTCACGGCGTCCATCAGTTCGGTCGCCCGCATGCACAGGTCAAAGCTCCGCCCCTCCTTGCCGAGCAGTTGCACGCCGCGCACGAACGCGGGCTGCAGGCCGTAACCCGCCGGCGTGGCCGGCGAATGCAGCACGCGGCGCACGCCCTTGAAGCGCGGCTCGCCCCGGTAGCGCTTCAGGTAGGCGGCGAAGGCGGGGGAGTCCGGGCGGCCGCCGATGACCGCCGCGAGCGTGGGCGTCTGGCCGCCGCGCGCCAGCGTAAGCACATAGTCGGCCTCGTTCCCCAGCTCGGTCTCGGCCACGTCCACCTCCATGTAGATCGCGCGGACGTTCAGCCCGGCGGTGGCCGCGCGGTATTCCTCGGTGCGATAGCTCCGGCGCAGGATCTCCGGGGCACCCCCGAGCCACGGAAGGTTTTGCTGCGTCAGATCCCAGAGGTGCTGGTGCGTGTCTATGATGAGCGCGTCCGGGGCGGCGGGCTTCACGGTGGCGCAGCCGGCGGCCACGGTGGCGGTGGCGGCCACGGAGTGCTGGAAAAACTGACGGCGGTTCAGGTGCATGACGGGAGGATGCGGGATTGGGACGGACTCGACCACCCGATTTTTGAACAAGCTGGCAACCGGCGGGTGCCGCCGACTGCTCCGGCATTGGACCGGCTGCGGAGCGCGCAGCTTGAGGCTTCCGCCGCGCGCCCGGCTTCGGGTAAGGTGTCCGGCACGACATGTATTCGCCGAAGCTCGACGACTTTCTGAAGCTCGCGTCGCAGGGGAACCTGATCCCGGTCACGCGCCGCATCCTCGCGGATTTCGAGACGCCGCTGTCCGCCTACAAAAAGATTCGCGGGCAGGGCGAGTCATTCCTCTTCGAGTCGGTGGAAGGCGGCGAGCACCTGGGCCGCTACTCGTTCGTCGGCTGCAACCCGCGCGCGATCATCAAGCAGACCGCGAACCGCATCGAGGTCATCGCGGAGGGCAAGGTGGTCGAGAAGTTCGCCATCCCCGCGCCCGGCAAGGCACCGTGCGATCAGTGCGTGCGCGACGGCCTCGAAGTCGTCGAGCGCGTGCTGGCGCGCTACCGGCCCGTGAACGTCCCCGGCCTGCCGCGCTTCACCGGCGGCGCGGTGGGCTTCATCGGCTACGAGTTCATCCACGACGTGGAGCCGATTGTCCCGCGTCCGCCGAAGGACGAGCTGGGCACGCCGACGCTTTATTTCCTCATCGCGGACGAGCTGCTCATCTTCGACCGCGCCCAGCAGACCATCACGATTTTGGTGAACGCGGTTTTGGACGATGCCGCCTCGCCGGCGGAAGCCTACGAGAACGCCGTCGCGGAAATTGACCGGCTCGTCTCGCTGCTCGAACAGCCGAGCGAACACCTGCCCGCCACGCTGCCGTCTGAGGTCGCGCCCGCGCCGTTCGAGTCGAACACCACGAAGGAAAAGTTCATCGCGAACGTGCTGGAGTCGAAGACCCACATCACCGCCGGCGACATCATCCAGGTGGTCGGCTCGCAGCGGTTCAGCGCGGCGGTGAAGGCGAGCCCGCTGGACATCTACCGCGCCGCGCGCACCATCAACCCCTCGCCCTACATGTTCCTGCTGGAGCTGGACGGCTTCGCGCTGGTCGGGGCGTCGCCGGAGATTCACGTCCGGTGCGAGGACAAGCTGATTGAAATCCGCCCCATTGCCGGCACGCGCCCGCGCGGCGCGACACACGACGAGGATCTCGCGATGGAGAAGGAGCTGCTCGCCGACCCGAAGGAACGCGCCGAGCACGTCATGCTCGTGGACCTCGCGCGCAACGACATCGGGCGCGTGTGCGATTACGGCTCCGTGCAGGTGAAGGAGCTGATGGTCATCGAGCGCTACAGCCATGTCATGCACATCGTCTCGCAGGTCGAGGGGCATCTCGCGGCGGGTAAGACGCCTTACGACCTGATGCGTGCGACATTCCCCGCCGGCACGGTGAGTGGCGCGCCAAAGATTCGCGCGATGCAGCTCATCTCCGAGCTGGAAGGCACCACGCGCGGGCCTTACGCGGGCTGCGTGGGCTACTTCAGCTTCAACGGCAACTGCGACACCGCCATCACCATCCGCACCGCGCTCGTGAAGGATGGCAAGGTCTTCGTGCAGGCCGGTGGCGGCTGGGTGACGGACAGCGACCCCGAGGCGGAGTTTCAGGAGACGATCAACAAGTCCAAGGCGATGCGGAAGGCCGTGGCGCTGGCGGAGAGTTTTGCGCGGGTGGACTAGTCCGCGCAGACGCCGATGGACCACCCTGCTCACAGCCTGTCCGTCAGTTTCTTCAAGACCGAGGCCGGGCGCGAACCCGTCCGTGAGTGGCTGAAGTCGCTGCCCCGCGAGCAGCGCCGCATCATTGGCGAGGACATCAAGACCGTGCAATTCGGCTGGCCGCTGGGAATGCCGCTCGTCCGCAAACTGGACCGGGACTTGTGGGAGGTTCGCATTCGCCTGCCGGACGGGATCGCACGCGTTGTGTTCACAACCGGCGAAGGCCGCATGGTCCTTCTGCATGGCTTCATCAAAAAGTCGCAGAAAACCCCGGCGGACGACTTGGCATTGGCAAAAACCCGGCTGCGCCTGCTACAATGACCCCATGAAGAAAGCGCACGTCGGCTCCAACTTCGACGACTTCCTGAGGGAAGACGGTTTGCTTGCCGATTGTGAAGCCGGCGCGCTCCGGCGGGTCGTGATGTGGCAGCTTGAACAGGAAATGAAGCGGCGGCGCATCTCCCGTGCTGCGCTCGCCAGCCGGATGAAGACCAGCCGTGCGACGCTCGATGAGCTGTTCTCTGAAACCGAATCTCCCCTGACGTTGCAGCTTCTGGAGCGGGCGGCACTGGCGTTGGGCCGACGGCTCAAGGTCGAGCTGGCTTGACGGGATTTCCCGGCAGGCGGACAGAAGTGTCCGCCCTACGCCTCCCTTGCCATCCGTCGGCGCGTCCACCAGCCGCCGAACTGGTCCAGCACCACGGCGATGATGACCGCCGCGCCAATGATGATGCGGCTGTAGTTCTGGTCTATGCCGAGGATGACGATGCCGTTGTCAATCATCTTGATGATGAGCGCGCCGAGGAGCGCGCCGAGCGCGGAGCCTTTGCCGCCGGAGAGGCTCGCGCCACCCACCACCGCCGCCGCGATGACATCGAGTTCGTAGCCCTGCCCGTCGCCGCTGGTGGCGCTGCCGTAGTAGCCGATGGCCAGCAGCGCGGCAACGCCCGCCGTCAGGCCGGAGTAGATGAACACCTTGAGCTTGATGGTGCGCACGCGGATGCCGCTGAACTGGCTGGCCAGCTCGTTGCCGCCGACCGCATAGACGTGCCGGCCCGGCACGAGGCACACGAGATAGACCGTGGCGATCACCACCACCACGAGCAGCACGATGAGCGGCACCACGGTCAGGCCATCACCCGTCTCCCAGCGGATCAAGTTGCGGAACGTCTCGGGGAAATCGCCGACCGACTGGCCGTTGGTGATGACGAAGGCTTCGCCCCGATAGATCGCCATCGTCCCCAGCGTGATGATGAAGGGATGCACCCTGAGCGCGACGACCATCGCGCCGTTGAGCACGCCGCACATGATGGCCACCGTGAGGCACGCCATCATGCCCAGCAGCATCGCCTCGGTGGGATCAGCGCCGGCCAGCGCGCCCGTTGGTCCGAACGCACGGAAGACCATCGCGCCCACCACCGACGCCAGCGCGTAGATCGCCGCCACGCTCAGGTCAATCTGTCCGGCGATGATCACGAAGGTCGCGCCCACCGCCATGATGCCGATGAAGCTCGTGTCCTTGGCGAGCTGGGTGAGATTCTGCGCGTTGAGGAACTTGTTCCGCTCCTCCAGCACCGGCACGCGCTCGCCCTTGACCACTTCAAACACCCGCTCCCGCTCGCCCTGCGCGTTCGTCTGGAACTTGGGCACCTTCACCGTGCCGCCGAACAGCGTGAGGATCGCGCCCAGCAGGAAAATGACCACCAGCAGGCCGCCCTCCTGCATGCCGAAGAGCGCGGTGCGCGCGCGGACGGTGATGCGTTTGGCGGTGTCCATGATGTCGGCGCGGACAGTAGCAAGCGGCGCGCAGGCCGCAACCCTTGAACTCGTGGACGCCATGGGGCGCGGCCCTCCGGGCCGCAGCGGCCGGGTTGGCAATGACGCCTTGAAGACTGTGGCCCGCCCGCCCCGGGTGGCTGCTGCGGCTCGGAGAGCGGGGAGCGCCGCCGAATGGTGTTTGACGCCGCCGCGTCGAACCGCTGCAATCGCGCCGCATTCCGATTGCAAATCACACCCAGATGAAAACGAACCGCCTGACCCAATTTCTCAGCCTGAGCGCCGCGTTGCTTTGCCTGGCCGGAGCCGCGTCCGCACAAACGCTCGTCCGCTACGAGTCCCAGCCGGGCAGCAAGATGCGCATGGACGGCACCTCGACGATTCACGACTGGCACGCGGAGAGCGCGCTCATCGGCGGGTTTGTCGAGCTGGACGCCGCGCTGGTCGAGGCCCCGGACAAGGTCAAGCCCGGCAAGGTCGCGGCCAAGGGCGAGACGTTCGTCGCCGTGCGCTCGCTCAAGTGCAGCAGCGGCAAGGCGATGGACGCCGTGATGCAGGAGGCGATGAAGGAGAAGGCAAACCCGCGCATCACGTTCAAGCTCGTCGAGTTGTCACTCAAGGAGGCCAAGGGCGCGCAGGTCAACTTCGAGGCCAAGGGCAGCCTGACTGTCTCCGGCGTGACCAAGGACATCACGTTCCCCGTGACGATGGCGCGGCGCGTGGACACGTCGCGCGTCACGTTCTCCGGGGCCACGGCGATGAAGATGACGGACTTCAAAATCACCCCGCCCTCGCCCACCGCCGCCGTCGGCCTCATCAAGACCGGCGACGAGGTGAAGCTGACCTTCGAGTGGGCTGTGGCGAAGAAATAGGCGGAGCGCCCGGCTGGCAGCCGGCTTTGCGCGTCCGGAGGGAAGAAAGTTGGGCTTCCCATTGAGCAACATCCGAAGCCGGCTGGCAGCCGGCGCTCCTACTACGCAAAGAAACCGATTGCCGTCGTCCGCTGCCTACGCGACTTTCCCCGGCATCATGAAGAAGTTCCTCGCCAGCTTTTGCGCGTCGCTGCTGCTCGTGGCCCCGATTGTTCACGCCCAGCAAGCCACCGGTTTGCCCGCCATCAACACGCAGGCTCCCTTCCTCGCCGCCGCGCTGTCCGAGTTCTTCAGCGACACGCGGGCGTTCACGGCGGGCGTGGAGTTGTCCATCACGGGCCAGGCCGGCGGTCAGGCGATGAAGCTGCCCTTCGGCGTGGCGATGGCCGACGGCAGGATGCGCTGGGAGCTGAACCTCGCGAACGTGAAGAGCGCCGAGCTGCCGCCCGAGGCCATCACCGGCATCAAGGACATGGGCCTGGACCGCCTGTTCTTCATCTACCTGCCCGGCAAGCCGCTCACACTCGGGTTTCCCGGCATGAAGTCGTTTGTCGAGATGGCCGTGCCCAAGCCGGAAGGCGTCCAGCAGCAGGCGCAGGAGAAAGTCGGGCGGCTGGAGAAGCGGGAGATCGGCCGCGAGAACATCGCCGGCCAGCCCACGGTGAAATACGCCGTCAAGGTTCCCGGCGATGACGGCACTGCGACCGTCTGGCAGGCCACGAACCTGCAAAACCTCCCGGTCAAAATCGCCATCACGAAGGACAAGCAGGCCTACCAACTGCAGTTGAGCAACATCAAGCTCGGCCAGCCGGATGCGGCGTATTTCGCGGTGCCCGCCGGCTTCGCCAGGCAGGCGGACTTGAGCGCGGTCATCCAAGCGGCGGCGATGAAGTCGCTCGGCAGCATCACGGGCGGCTTGAAGTGACGCCCGGCCCGGAGCGGGGCGGCCGTCAGGCGGCCAGCTCGAAACCTGGAATCGTCCCGCTGCTGGAGCCGAAGGCGTTCACGTCCGCGCCCAGGCGGCGGAGGAACTGCACGTAGAGATTGCAGAGCGGCGGGTTCTTGCGCGGGTCGAAGGCGAGGTGCTGGCCATGCCGGAAGCCGCCGCCGGCCACGAGGATGGGCAGGTTCTTGTTGTCGTGGCTGCTGGCGTTGCCGAGGTTGCTGCCGAACATGACGATGGTGCGGTCGAGCAAGTTGCCGCCCTGCTCCTGCGTGCCCTTGAGCTTCGCGAGCAGCTCGCTGAAGAGCTTCATCTGCTGAAGTTCCACGAACTTCAACTCGGCAAGCTTTGCCGGATCTTGGCCGTGGTGCGAGAGGTTGTGCCAGTCCTGCGTGACGCCGGGGATGACGGGCACGGCGTTGAGGCCGTTCAGCGCGAAGGTGATGTAGCGCGTCGAGTCGGTCTGGAGCGCGAGATGCATCAGGTCAATCATCAGCCGCACGCGCGCGGGCACTTCCACGGAGCTGTTGATGTCGGTCGGCGGCTTGGCGGACACCTTCGGCTTCGGGCGGCGCGCCCAGTCCTGCGCCTTGACCATGCGCAGCTCGACCTCGCGGACGGAAGTGAAATACTCGTCGAGCTTGTCGCGGTCGGGTTTGCCCAGGCCGCGTTGGAAGTCCTTCGCCTCCTCCAGCACCGTGTCCATGATGCTCTGGCCCTGCTTGAGGCGCTGCACTTGGGCGTTCACCTCGTTGGCCGTGCCGTCCACGAACATGTTTTTGAAGACGCGCGATGGCTTTTCATCCGCCGGGATGGGCACGCCGCTGCGCGTGAAGGACAGGCCCCGGCTCGACGACGACGCGAGCACGAGCGAGCCGAAGCGCGTGTCCGGCACCAGTTTCTCGATGGCGTATTGGTCGAGCGAGATGGTGTTCTTGAAGTTGTCCGCGCGCGGGTGCGGGGCAGACGTGAGGTAACACAGCTCGGCCGGATGCCCGCCGTCCACCTCGGGATGCGAGAGGCCGGAGAAGACCGTGAAGTCCCGGCGGAACTCCGCGATGGGTTCGAGGTAAGGTGTCAGCTCGAAATCGCGACCGGCCTTCTCAGGAAACAAGTTCGGCGTGTGCAGACCCAGCGTGGTGTTGATGCAGATCATCCGGCGCGGCGGCGCGGCGGCGGCCTGCGCGCGCAACGGCGACATCACCTCCAGCAACGGCAGCGCGAGCGTGACGCCGGCACCCCGGAGAAAGGTGCGGCGGGAAAAGCGACGGGCAGTGGTCATAGACTTTTTACTTCTGCTGAAAGAGTTCGCTCGCGACGACCGCGTGGACCAGCATGCGCAAGCCGTAGTCCGACTTCTTTGACTCAGCCAGAATTCGGTTCACGGCCTGATGGTCGCCGAAGCCCACCGGCTGGCCGGTGGCGTAAGTCACCAGCTTCTCCGTCAAGCAGCGGGCGATTTGGTCGGGGTCGGATAGCAGGAGTTGCTTGAACTCCTCCACCGTCGCGAACTTGCGTCCGTCGGGCAGAACGTCGCCCGCGTCCACGGGGAGGCCGAGTCCGTATTGCCAGGCGGCGAGATATTTCGCCAACGGGCCCACGCGGTTGTTCACCCAGTTCTTGCGCTCGGCGACGACGCGATACTTTTCGCGCCAGCCGCCGATGACGTCGTAGTTCTCCAAGGCAAACCCCGGCGGGTCTATCCGCGCGTGGCAGCCGGCGCAGTTCTCCGTCGCCCGATGCTTCGCGAGCTGGTCGCGGATGGTCTGCGCGCCACGGATGTCCGGCTCGATGGCCGGGACGTTCGGCGGCGGGGGCGGCGCGGGCTTGCCCATGATGCGGTCCAGCACCCACACGCCGCGCAGGACCGGTGAGGTGGTCGTGCCGTTGGCCGTGACCTTGAGCACGCTCGCGTGGGTCAGCACGCCGCCGCGATACCACTCGGGCTTCAGCGTGACCTTGCGGAAGGCCACGCCATGCACGTCTGGGATGCCGTAGTGCGTGGCGAGCCGCGCATTCAACATCGCGAAATCCGAGTCCACAAAGTTCTTCACGCTGAGGTTGTTCTTGAGCAGCTCCTCGAAGAACAAGTGCGTCTCGCGCACGGCCGACCATTGCAGCAGTTCCTCGAACTCGGGATAGAGCGCCTTGTCCGGCGTGGTGGCCTCGATGTCGCGCAAACTCAGCCACTGGCCGGTGAAATTCTCGGTGAACGCCTGCGCCTTGGGATGCTTCAGCATCCGCTCGACCTGCGCTCGGAGCGCGTCGGGCTTGCGCAGTTCGCCCTTCGCCGCCAGCGCCAGCAGCGGCTCGTCCGGCATCGTGCTCCACAGGAAATACGAGAGCCGCGAGGCCAGCGCGTGGTCGTCCAGCGGGCCGGTCGGCTCCCGGAAGTAGAGGAATTTCGGCGAGGCCAGCACTGCCTTGTAGCCCGCGCGCAAGGCAGCCTCGAACGGTTGCCCCATCTCAAGCGACTTCGCCGCAACGGCGACGAAGGGCTTCTCCTCCCCCTCGGCCACAGGGCGGCGGAACGCGCGCGGCAGCAGCGCACGAATCAACCTCTCCGCGTCAGCAAGCGTGCCCTTCTTCGGATCGGCGTCGCCGAACACAAGGCGATAACTCTCCGTAGGCCACGCCTCGGGGAACGGCCCCTCGGTCTCGACCCAGTGAACTTTCAATCCCGGACCGGGATATTCCGCCATGGTCTCCTGCTTGAGATACACGAAGGGCAACGCCATTGGCATGAGCTTGACGGTGTCGTTCTTCGCGCCGAGGCGCTCCGTGAACTCGATGATCGTCGGCTGCGGGCCGGGCGGCGCGTCGAAGTAGCCGAGGTGCCGCGCGTAGTTGCCGCTCACGACGAAGTTGCCCAGCAGCAGGCCCAGCGGCAGCGGCGTCGGCGACTGGTGCGCGGAGACGGCGATGCGAAACTTGTAGCGGCCCGGCGCGGGCGCTCTGAACTGCCGCACATCAGTCGCGCCGCCGCGAAACAGCACCACGCCGTCGTCCTGCTTATAGACGCCGTTGGCGAACCACTTCGGCAGCGACTCGTAGAAGTCGAACCGCTCCTGCTTGCTCTCCAGCTTGTGCACGGGCGCGATGGCCGCCGTGATGACTGCATCCGCCGCTTCAAGGTAGCGCTCCATCAGCACCGGCGACACGTTCAGCGCCGCGCCGACGTTGTCGAAGCCCTGCGCGATGGTGTCCTCCGGCAGCATCTCCTTCACCATCACGTTCACGGCGAAGAGGTCGCGCACGGTGTTCTCGTATTCCACGCGGTTGAGCCGGCGCAACACGACACGGCCCGCCGCGCGATGCTTGGCCGCCGCCTCGTCCAGCCGCGCGTTCAACTGCCGCACGAACGCCTGCGCCTGCGCCGCGTCGGGACGCGGCTCCTTCTTCGGCGGCATCTCGCCGGACTGCACACGCGACACCACCTCTCGCCAGCGCTCGAACGTGCTGGGCTTGGAGAAGCCCGTGTCCAATTGGTCGAGGCGCAGGTCGCCCTTCACCTTTTCCGGCCCGTGGCAGCGGAGGCAATGCTCCTTGAGGAAGGCAGCGCTGGGCGGTTCCAACGGTGCCGGAGCGGCGGGGGAAACCAGCGGCGTGCCCAGCGTGAAAGCCGCCGTGGCGACGGCGACGGCGAACCGAAGGCGAGTGCCTGTTGCGACCGGCTTCATGGAAAAGTTGGCGAACATTGTGCGGGGCTGAATCTAGCTGGACAATAGGCGGGCGCAATCACGCAACACCTAATGGGGCATTGGGAAGCAGTTAGGCGTTGATCAACCGTTCGAGCGTTTGGGCCACACGCGCGCATACGCTTTGAACCGCAGCGCCAGCGGTGGGCACCGGGGCGTGCGGATGCCACGGGGGCGGCGGGTTGAGGACAACCCGCCCTACCTTTCTACGGCAGCGGCACAGCGCGGTAGAAGCGTTTGCTCTGCCCCGGTGAACTGTAATCCACCACCACGAACGGACTGCTGGGCAACGTGAGGTTCGTCAGCACCTGCCAGTTCGTCGTGCCGGGCACCAGCACCTCCGCGTAATCCACCCGGAACTGCTGCCCCACCGACCCGGCGAGCACCGTCGCGGCCACCAACTTCAAGTCCCCGAAGAAAAAGAGCTCCGCCGCAGGACTGGTGACGATGCCCACCGCATTCGTGACGACCACGCGGTAAGCGCCCGCATTCGCCGTGGTGAGATTCGTCAGGGTGAGCGTTGAGTTGGTCGCGTTTGCGAGGTTCGTCCCGTTGAACTGCCACTGGTAGAAGAGCGGTTCCATGCCGCCCGTCGTGACCGTCAGCACTACGCCACCGCCCAGCGTGAAGAACTGTCCCGCTGGCGGCGTGGTGATGGAGGGGGCACCCGGCTCACCCTCATAGCGCACCAGCGCGAAGTCGAAGCTGGGACCGACATACCCCGCCATCACGATCTTCCCGTCACCCTGCAAGGCCACGCTCCGGCCGTCGTCGTCGCCACTGCCGACCGGCGTGAGCACCTTGCCGCCGGTTCCGAAGGTGGTATCCAGCACGCCCGCGCTCGTGTAGCGCACCAGCGCGAAGTCGGTGCCGGTGCCGCCGCCGGCAGACCCTGCCACAATGATCTTCCCGTTGATCTGCAAAGCCACGCTGAGGCCGTAGGCTCGGGCACTGCCGACGGGCGTGGTCACCTTGCCGCCAGTGCCGAAGGTCGGGTCCAAGGCACCCGCGCTCGTGTAGCGCACCAACGCGAAGTCAGTGGTGGTGGCGTTCTCGGTATACCCTGCCACCACGATCTTCCCGTCGCTCTGCACCGCCACGCTCCGGCCGTAGTCGCCGCTGTTGCTGATGAAAGGCGTTATCACCATGCCGCCCGAGCCGAAGGTTGGGTCCAGTGCGCCCGTGCTCGTATAGCGCACCAGCGCGAAGTCGTAGTAGGCGAGGCCGTTGAAAGCATACCCCGCCACCACGATCTTCCCGTCGCTTTGCACGGTCACGGTGTGACTTTCGGCGTCGGTGCCGCCGACAAGCGTGAGCACCTTGCCGCCGGTTCCGAAGGTGGTATCCAAGGTGCCCGTGCTCGTGTAGCGCAACAGCGCGAATTCCTTGTTGTTGCCGTTGTGGGCGGACCCCGCCACCACGATCTTTCCGTCACTCTGCAAGGCCATGCTGAAGCCGTAGTCGTTGCCACTGGCGATGGGCGTGGTCACCTTGCCACCGGTGCCGAAGGTCGGGTCCAAGGCACCCGCGCTCGTGTAGCGCGCCAGCGCGAAATCGAGGCTGGTCCCGTTGTGCGCCGACCCCGCCACCACGATCTTGCCGTCACTCTGCACGGCCACGCTGAAGCCGTAGTTCTGGCTGCTGCCGATGGGCGTGGTCACCTTGCCGCCGATGCCGAAGGTCGTGTCCAAGGCACCCGTGCTCCTATAGCGCGCCAGCGCGAAGTCGCTGTTGGTGCCGCTGTAGGATATTCCCGCCACCACGATCTGGCCGTCACTTTGCACGGCCACGCTGAGGCCTTGGTCGTTGCCGCTGCCGATGGGCGTGAGCACCTTGCCGCCGGTGCCAAACGCGGGGTCCAGATCTCCTGGCGCGGCCGGGGCTGGGGCGGCGGCCGTCAGCAGGCCCAGGATCAGCAGCCCGGCGCATAGGACGGAGTTACAGGGTGGAGGAAGCGACATTTTAGATTTGCGTGGGTCGGTTTTCACCGGGAAGTAGTCCGGAAGATAAAAGGCCATCCGAGAATGTAAAGCAGGCGGAGCGAACTCTCGCTTTGCGCTCGAAGGTGCTGGGCTTGGAGAAGTCCGTGTCCAACTGGTCGAGGCGCAAGTCACCCTTCACCTCTTCCGGCCCGTGGCAGCGGAGGCAATGCTCCTTGAGGAATGCGCCGGTGTGGGAGTCCAGCTTCGCGCCAGGCTCGGCGGCGGACAACACGCGCGCGAATCCAAACGCTGCTGCGAGCAAAACGACACGCCGAGACCCGCTTGAGAGAATTGAAAACACGTTCATTCCGTTGCTCCGCTACTTCTTCTTCGCCGCAGGTTGCTTTGCTTTCCAGTAGTCCGGCCAGACGATTTTCCTGCCTTCGCTGCCGGTGAACTTCCACGCCGGCCACGTCGGCGACTCGGCGCGCACCTCGCGATACTTCGCCTGCAACTGCGCCTTCAGCTCGGCCAGCTTCGCCGGCTCGCTCGCGGCGAGGTCGGTCTGCTCCGCGATGTCCGCGCGCAGGTTGTAGAGGGCGAAGCCGGTCAGTTCCGCCGCCTTGAAGTCGCGCTCCTCCTCGTCGGTGAGGTCGTTGGTGCGCTGCGCCGGCGGCTTGTCCAGCGTGGCGAGAATCTTCCAGTCGCCTGCGCGCAGGGCCACCTTGGGTTCGCCCGTCGCCTTGTTGAAGTGCCAGTAAAGCGGCGTGGTGCGGACGACCGGCTTCAGCTCAAGCACCGGCAGGAAGCTCGCGCCGTCGAGCTTGCGGTCGCGCGGCGGCTGAATGCCGGTCGCGGCGCAGAAGGTCGGGAGCAAATCCACGCCGCAGACCAGTTCGTCGCTCACGCTGCCGGGCTTCGTCCTGCCCGGCCAGCGGAGAATGCCGGGCACGCGGATGCCGCCTTCCCACAGCGAACCTTTCTTGTCGCGCAGCGGACCCGCCGAACCATGTGGGTGCATCGGCGTGATGGCCGGGCCGTTGTCGCTCGTGAAAAAAACCAGCGTGTTCCCGCGCAAGCCCTGCTGGTCCAGCGCGGTCATCAGCCGGCCAAAGGCGGCGTCCAACTGCGTGATGTTCCCGTGGTGCGCGGTGTAGCTCGGGTCGGCGGAGGGATAGAGCGCGGCGTATTTCGGGTCGGACGCAATCGGCTCGTGCGGCTCGTGGAAGCAGACGTAGAGGAAGAACGGCTTGGCCTTGTCGCGCCCGGAGCCGAGCCAGCGGATGGCCTCGTCCGCGACCAGATGCCCCGCGTAGCCTTCGAGTTTCCCGACGGCCTTGCCGTTGCGGATGAAGTTCTCCGGGTTGCGATGGTTCGGCAGCGCGTTGTTCTGCGTGGAAAACCAGTGGTCGAAGCCGTGGTCGCCCGGCTGCGGCTGCGACGGCCCGTTGAAGTCGCCGTTCAGATGCCACTTGCCGGAATGGCAGGTCGCGTAGCCGGCGCGCTGGAGCAGGGTCGCGATGGTGATTTCGCTCCGGCGCAGATGCACCGGCGACTCCTCGGGAATCCAGTTGCGGACTCCGACGCGCGTCGGCGTGCGCCCGGTCATCAGCGCGGAGCGCGACGGCGAGCAGTTCGCGTGGCCGGCGTAGCAGCTCGTGAAGCGCAGCCCCTCGGCGGCGAACTTGTCCAGGTTCGGCGTGCGCACGTCCTTCGCGCCGTAGCACGCGAGGTCGCCGTAACCAAGGTCATCCGCGAGCACGAGGACGATGTTCGGTCGCGCCGGCTCGGCGGCGGGAATAGCAGCACAGACGAAGGCCAGCAGCAGCGTGAGCGTAAAGACGAACCGAAAGCGGATTGGAATTGGCTTTGCTGACATTAAGGATGTTCTCCGCTCAAAGCTTTAGCTTGTCCAAGTTGGACAACTCGATGCGCCCGAAAAGGTCGCCTAGAGGCACACCTGCGCTACGCTGAAAGTAGTGCTCAGAAAGTGATTTGTATGGACCGCGAATCCAAGGGCTGCACTCCGCATCTACCGCTATCAAGAACACATACGCTTTGCCAGATTCCGGGCTTTCGTGCTGCCTCGTTACCAAGAGTTCGCCTATTGCGCTCACACTTCCATGAACTTGAGATGGATCCACGTATCCAGAAATGAAGCACTGTTCGGTCTTCGGCATTCCATTACGGATTCCTTCCGGCAACGCCGATACCGGGTATGACCACAATTGCCCTGGAGCACCAGTGATTGCTGTCAGTTGAGCGACGCTATCCCCGTCAGTTTTTGTCCATCCGTAGTATTGAGGATTCACGATTCGGATTCGTTGACACAGACGGAGTATAGCTTAACAGCGCTGGACTTACAGCGGGTTAGAGGACGTAAGTCGCTAGTTATTCGGGGTTGTGACCACGTAATCGCTTAACGCCTCCAAGTTCTTATTGAACACCTCGCTCGCGAGGAACTGAAAGCCCGGGGCGAACTTGGGCTGGCCAACGAGTTTCATGCCGTCCGCGTAAGTGCTCACCCAACGGCCCTGCGCATCGAGGTCGCGGAGGATTTGACGGACGGCCGCTTCGGTCGGGACTTTCGGCTGCGGGGCTTTCGACTTCCCGTCCTTCGCGGCGGCGAGGGCCTTTTCCAACTTCTCGACCTGCGCCTCGGTTTTCCAGCCGTAGTGCTGCGGCACGTCAGCATCGCTGTTGGTGAGCTGGTAGTCCGAGGTCATGTAGAGCGGCTTGTTTGTGCGCAGCTCGTAGTAGCGGGCGAGGCGGCCATCGGGCAGGCGGGAGCGCTTGAGCCACGCGAGCGCGCGGGGGATTGGCTCCAGATACTTCGCGTCGCCGGTGAGGCGGTGGACCTGCAGCAGCGTCTCGATGGCGTCCTGCGACTCGCGGCCCGCCAGCGCGGGCGGCTCGAACTTGCGCGCCCAGATGGGCCGGGTCTTGAAATCATATTGCTGCGCCCAGCCCGGCTGCGGCTCGGGCATCTGCGCTAACAGGAGGAAATCCCCCAGCTCCGCCAGCGCCGCCTTGCAGCGCTCGTCTTGGTAAATCGTCCAGCCGTCCTCCAGCGTGCGCGCGATGTAGGTGCAGAGGTCGTCGTTGAGCGTGGGGAAGTCCCAGTAGTTCTTCTGCCGGTTTTCCGTGCGCCACTCGTAATCGGGGAAGCTCGCCTTCGCCGCCGGATACTGCGGTGCGGGGCCGGTCCAGACCTGCGGGAACGCGCCGTTCGGATGCTGCGCTGCGAGCATGGCCTTGCGCGCGAACTCGCTGGCCTCGTGAATCGCCGCGTGCTTGAAGCCCAGCGCCTGGTCCGCGTGCATGAGGAAGCGCAGCGCGCTCTGCGAGATGCCGTCGTCGAAGGTCGAGTGGTTGCGTCCGCGCGATTTGCCGTTGCGATACTGGCCGGCCTTCGCGCCGCGCGGGTCGAAGTCAATCACCTGCGCCCAGCCGCCGGACTGGAGCTGCCCAAAGACGAGCGCCTCGGCGGCGGCCTGCGCGGCGTCGAGGTAGAACCTGTCGCCGGTGGCGGCGTGCGCCTTGAGGAATGCCATGCCCACCGCCGGCGTGCCGGGCGGCTGGATGAAAATCTGGTCCGCCGTGGCCGCGCCCTCGCCCCAACGCTGCCGGAGGTCGAGCGAGGTGTAATAGACATACCCGCCATGCGCCGAAGCCTTCGCGCGGTAGAACTCAGCGGCGCGCTTCATGGCGGTGATTGCCTGCTCGCGGAGCGGTGGCTCGGCAGCGGCGGGGCCGCCCAGAATGCAGAGTGACGCGACCAGCGACGGGAGCAGTGACAGCGGAGCTTTCATAGGTGTGACCGTAGCCATATCAGCCCACGACGAGAGCAGGTTTTCCCAGGACATCCATGCGCGGCTGGATGCCCAGGCCGGGCGCGGTGCTGGCGGACATGAAGCCGTTCACGCGCTGCGGCGCGCCCTCGGCGGTGCTGACGGTCACATAGCTGTTGAAGTCCGTGCTGGTGAAGCGGAATTCCTCCGGCGTGCTGTGCGCGAGGTGCGCGATGGCGGCCGTCGTGATGTCGCCGCCCCAACTGTCCTCCAGCGTCATCGCGAGGCCCATGCTCACGCAGAGGTCGCGCGCCTGCCGGGTCTTGGTGAGGCCGCCGAGCTTGCTGATTTTCAGGTTCACCACGTCCATCGCGAGGTCGGCCTTGGCGCGCAGCAGCATGTCGAGGCTGTCCACGTTTTCATCGAGCACGAACGGATGGTCCGTGTGCCGACGGACGGACAGGCATTCCTCGTAGGTCAGGCAGGGCTGCTCGATGTAGGCATCCACATCGCGCACGGCGCGGACCACGCGCATGGCCTCGTGCTGGGTCCAGCCGGTGTTCGCGTCGGCCACGAGGCGGTCGGTGGGCTGGAGCATGGCGCGGACGGCACGGATGCGCGCGATGTCGGTGTCCGGGTCGCCGCCGACTTTGAGCTGAAAGCGCGTGTAGCCGGCGGCGCGATAGCCGGCGACTTTCTTCGCCATGACTTCGGGGTCTTCCTGCGAAATGGCGCGGTAGAGCCGCACGCTTTCGCCGAAGCGCCCGCCCATCAGCACGCACACGGGCAGGCCGCTCGCCTGGCCGAGGATGTCCCAGCACGCGATGTCCACGCCGCTCTTCACGTAGGGATGGCCCTTGAGCGCGGCGTCCATGCGGTGGTTGAGCTTGGTGAGTTCACGCGGGTCCCAGCCAAGCAAGTGCGGCCCGAGCTCGCGCAGCCCGGCGCGCACGCCCTCGGCGTAGGCGGGCAGATAGAACGGCCCGAGCGGACAAACCTCGCCGTGGCCGACGAGGCCGGCGTCGGTCTCCACGCGGACAATGGTGCTGTCGAAGACGGAGACGGACTTGCCGCCGCTCCACTTGTAGGAGCCTTCGTGCAACGGCAACTCAACGCGGTAAGCAAGGATGCGGGTGATTTTCATGGGTGAGGGAGGCCGAAAGAAACGGCGACGCAGTTCATTTTCCCTTCTTTTCGCTGTCTCTCGCTTCTTTCGGCCTTTCCCAGATTTTCTCCAGCACGTCGTGCAGCGTCGGGTCGTGCTCCTTCAGCTCCGCACGGACGAAGGGGTAGAAGTCGTTGCGGTAGAAGAAAGCCTCCGTGCCTTCGGCGAAGTATTCCTTGTGGTTGGTGAGGCCGTAGTGCTTCACCTTCTTGCCGGTGTAGAGGAGGACGTTCTCATAGGTGCCGGCGGCCTTGGCCTTCTCGTAGGCGGCGAGGATATCCGGGTGGTCGAAACTGAGAATCTGGTCGTGGTAGGCGTGGGCCAGCTCGTGGAGGATGACGGCCGGGTGCTTGAGCATCTGGCTGCGTGAGAACAGTTCGCGGGCCTGCGGGATGTGGACCTTCCGCGCGAGCCGGGGGTCATGCTTGTTCGCAACGAGCCAGCCCTTGCTCGGGTGATACTGCATCGCCTTGAGCAACGGGTGGCTGTGCTCCAGCCAAAGCTCGAGGGTCTGCAGCTTCTTCAGCGGCTCGGCGGGCACGAGGATTTTGATGCGCTGCAAATGATTGGCCAGCATCGTGAGCGCCTTCGTTCCTTCCTCGCGATGTTCGCCGTCAACCAGCGCCGGCTCGACGTGGACCTTCCAGCCCTCGATGTCCCGTGCGACGGGGTCGAAGCGGACGGGCGGGATGTTCGTGGCCTCGGCGGCGAAAGCCCGAGGGCTTAACCACAGAGGCACAGAGAGAACAGAGAGGAGCAGGCAAACTGCAAAGGGCTTGGTCGTGAAGACGTTCATTGTGTCAAAGCACGCTGTTGGTTGATTCGTGGGTCGCATCCATCTGGCGGACTTCCGTCAGCGCTGTCGTTGTCCCTGGGTCATCAGCGAATGCGCGGCCTCCGCGAAGCCCTTGCCGATGCCGCCGAGGATTTTCGCGGAGCCGAGATAGTGGAACTCAAAGTTGGAGATGCCGACCTCGAGCACCTTGCGCTCGCGGTCGGTGAGGCCTTCGGCGCGCAGTTTCTCGAAGACGGCGCGCTCCTCGGCGGGCTTCAGCTTGCCGTCGGTGGCGAGTTTCTTCGCCTGCTGCCGCAGCGCGTTTTCCCTCGCCTTCAACATCGTCAGCTCCCGGTCCCAATACTTTTCCGCCAGCAGCGCGGTGACGTTGCCCTGGAACTCCGGCAACTTCGCCGGCGCGGCCATCGCGTCGCGGAAGTTTTGATGCGCCGCCTTGTAGCGCTGCTCGTCCGGGCCGTAGGCCGCCGTCGGGCCGGCGACCCCCATGACGCCGATGACAAAGGGCAGCTTGGGCGCGCCGAGGTCGCGCCGCACACCGCGGATGAGGTGCGCCAGCGCGTCGCTGTAAGCCGCGTAGCCGCCGGGCTGGTCGCGGCGCGGATAGACGCCGGAATCCACCATGTCGTTCCAGCCTTGCAGCCAGATGAACCCGGCCAGCTCGTGGCCCTGCGCCGCGTCGTAGCCGGGCACCACGCGCTTGAGGTCGCCGAGCACCATTTTCACATGCTCGACCATCCGCCGGTAGTAGACGCCCGTCGCCTTTTCCTTTTCCACCTTCATCGCCGCGACGTCCTTGCCCTGCTTTTGGAACTGGGCGAGTTGCGCCTCGTTGAACACATACGGCCCGGCGCTGGGCGGGCGGAAGTCCGTGTGCAGGCTCTTGCCGCCCCACGAGGTCTTGATGAGCAAGATTGGGGCGTCCGTGAGTTTCTCCATGAAAATGCCAAACGTGAACTCCGGCCCGATTTTCGGCCCGTTCTGGCTCGCGCCAAAACCCGCCGTGAGCTTCCCGGTCTGCTCGGCTTTTTCATCCGGCCCGCAGCCGATGGACGAAATCCACACGCGCTCGCAGACCTTCGGCTTGCCGTCGGGGCCGAGCATCGCGTCGAGCATCGGCTTCGTCGCCGGGTCCATGCCGATGTGCTCGAACGTGCTGGCCTTCGCATGGCCCTGCATGTTCGACTGGCCGGCGAGGATGAAGACTTTCAATGGAGCCGCACCGGCCACTCCGGCACCCCAGCAAAGCGCCGCCGCGAGCAGTGGTGGGAGCAGACTTGCGGCGACAGGCATACAGGAGTGTTTCCAACGGATGCCGGGCTGTCGAGCCTCGGCGGGCGGCCTGCTGGCGTAATGGGCCGTGAGGCCGACGGCGCATCAGGGGGGCACCACACCCGAGAAAACCATTGCCTGCCCCGGCCCGTTCGCTAGGTTCCCGCCACGGCTTGTCCGGTGGTGTAATGGTAGCACAAGGCCCTTTGGAGGCCTTTGTCATGGTTCGAATCCATGCCGGACAGCCAAACTTCAACCGCTCGTCTTATGTCGCGCCTCGCCCTCCTGCTCGCCGCCGTCCTCCTTCCCGTCGTCCCCCTCGCCCGCGCGGCCATCGAGTCCGGCCCCGCCTTGGACAGCGCCTTGCCTGAGCTGAAAGCCGACGCCGCCACCGGTGACGACGCCGGCAAGAAAATCACCTTCACCACCACGCGCAAAGGGAAGCCCACGATTTATGTCTTTGTGCGGGGGGACAAGTTTGACCGCCCCATCGGCCGCTACCTCAAGTTTCTGGACAAGGCCCTCGCCGAGCTGGGCAAGGACACGCACGTCGTCGCCGTGTGGCTCACCGACGACGTGGACAAGACCCGCGAGTATCTGCCCAAGGTGCAGCAGTCCATCAAGCTGGAGGCCACGACCTTTGCCTTCTACGCGGAGGACAAGAACGGCCCCAACGCGTGGGCCATCAACGACCGCGCGTTCGTCACCACCATCGTCACCGACGGCGCGAAGGTGAAGGCGCGCTTCGCCGAGCAGTCCATCAACGAGACCAACGTCCCCGAAGTCACCGCCGCGCTGAAGCCGCTGTTGAAGTGACGGCGGCGCGGCTGCTCGCGCGCTTGTCATCGCCGGGGCTTTGCCGCAGTCTCCGCGCATGGCAGAAATCGTCCAGTTCGTTCATCGCGGGGCCGCGCAGGTGACGCCCAAAATCCTTGAGGGCATCCACCGCAAGCTGCCGATGCTCAAGATCGAGTTCGCGCAGATCAACGCGCCCAACCATCCGCACCTCGTCGAGCAGCTCGAGTTCCTCGCCGACGTGGTCGAGGACAACGTCGAGGGCGCGGACAAGGAGGTCCCGCTCTTCGTCGTGGCCGAGGCTGCGTTCGCCCTGGCCTACGCGCACAAGCAGCGCGACCTGATTCCCGACAGCAACGTGCAGTTCGGCTACGCGGACGACTCCGCCGTCGTGCGCGCCGTGCTGATGGAGAACGAGCGCGTGCTGGCCGACTACGCCAAACGTCACAAGCTGAACTGGAAGAAGATCACGGTGAAGCCGTGAGCCTGTGGCCCGGAAAGTGTTGGTGATTAGTGCTCCGTCACCCGTCCGCCCACCGCTTGCCAATCCCAATTATTTTTCCTCCATGCCCCTTCCCGCCGCCACGCTCGCCCAGCTCCGCGCCATGGTCGGCGCCGACCAAGTGCTCACGTCGAAGGAGGACCTCATTCCCTACTCGTTCGACGGCACGGCCGCGCTGAACCAGATGCCCGGCTGCGTCGCGTTCGTCACCAGCACGGAGCAGATCGCCGGCGTGCTCAGGCTGGCCAACTCAACGAAAACCCCCGTCGTCACGCGCGGCTCCGGCACCGGCCTCTCCGGCGGCAGCCTGCCCTCGCCCGATTGCATCGTCATGTGCACGGCGAGAATGAACCGCATCCTGGAAGTGGACCGCGCCAATCTCACCATGCTCGTCGAGCCGGGCGTGACCACGCTCGCCATTGCGGACGCGGCGGCGGCGGTCGGCCTCTTCTACCCGCCCGACCCCGGCTCGATGAAGATTTCCACCATCGGCGGCAACGTGGCGGAGAACTCCGGCGGCCTGCGCGGCCTGAAATACGGCATCACCCGCAACTACGTCATGGGCCTTGAAGTGGTTTTGCCCGACGGCGAAGTCCTTTGGACCGGCAACAAGTGCGTGAAGGATGTGGCCGGCTTTTCGCTGAAAGACCTGTTCGTCGGCAGCGAAGGCACGCTGGGCGTGATGACGAAGGTGTTGCTGAAACTCATCCCCAAGCCCGCCGCCAAGAAGACGATGGTCGCCACCTACAGCGCGATGGACGCCGCCGCGCAGACCGTCAGCGACATCATCGCCGCGCAGATCATCCCCTGCACGCTGGAGTTCCTCGACCGCACGACGATTCACTGCGTCGAGGACTTCGCGAAAGTCGGTCTGCCGCTCGACTGCGAAGCGTTGCTCCTGATGGAAACCGACGGCCACCCCGCCGCCGTCGAGGACGAGGCCGCCAAGATGGTCGAGTTGGCGAAGAAGAACGGCGCAATCGAAGTGCGCGTCGCGAAGGATGAAGCCGAGGCGAACAAGCTTGCCGCCGCGCGCCGCAGCGCCTTCAGCGCGCTCGCCCGCCTCGCGCCCACGACCATCCTCGAAGACGCCACCGTCCCCCGCAGCGAACTGGCGAAGATGGTTCGCTTCGTCGAGGTCGTGGCGAAGAAATACAACCTGCGCGTCGGCACCTTCGGCCACATGGGCGACGGCAACCTGCACCCGACCTTCCTCACCGACGAGCGCAACCACGCCGAGATGCACCGCGTCCACGAGGCGTTCAAGGAAATCTTCGATGAAGCCATCAAGCTCGGCGGCACCATCACCGGCGAACACGGCGTCGGGCTGGCAAAGAAGGACTTCCTCCCTAAGTTCCTCGGCCCGGCCTCCCTCCGCGTCCACCGCGAACTGCGCAAGGCCCTCGATCCGCACGGCATTCTCAATCCGGGCAAGATGTTTGATTGATTGGCCGCTGGTTCTGGCGTATCGAATCGCCATGAGCGTCGAAACCGAAGAGTTGGTTCGCATCTGCGAAGCCCTGCCGCCCGCCAAGCGCACCGAGGTTGCCGACTTCGCCCGCTTCCTCGCCGCCCGACAGGATGACGACCGCTGGGAAAGCCTGTTGAGCTATCCCGCCCCACGCCACCGCCTTGACGTTTTTCTCCGCGAGTCCGCCGCCGAGAGTGAAACTCCCCTCGATCCCAACCGGCTGTGAAGTCCCTCACCCGCCCTAGTTTCTGGCGGGCTTACGCGACGCTCGATCCGCGAACGCGCGAAGCGGCTCGTCGCGCCTACCGGCTCTTTGCTGAGAACCCCGCGCATCCGTCTCTCCGCTTCAAGCCGCTGGGCGGTTACGATCACGTCTGGTCCGTCCGCATCAACGAGCAATACCGCGCCGTGGACGAGCGGCGCGGTGACACCATCGTCTGGGTCTGGGTTGGATCGCACAACGACTTGGACAACCTTTTCGGCTGAACCACCATGGAACCACCACCGCCACCGAAATCAGAGACTGACTTCCTCCGCCTGGTGCAATGGGCCGGGGCGGGCTGCCTCGGGATCACCGCCGGATTCGTCGAGTCGCTCAAGTCGGTCAACCCGGCGGTGCGGTTCGAGGTGTCGTCCTGGACGCTTCTGGCCTTCGCCGTGGTGACCGGGGCGGCGTGGTATGTGATGGAACGCGTCTTCTTCCGCGCGCTGCTGGCGGGGCGCAAGCCGCCGGTGAAGCTGGCCGTCGGCCTCACCGTGCTGCTCACCATCGGCACGCTCGCGGGCTTCGTGCTGGCGCTGCGCGGCGTGTCCTCCGAGCGGCGGCACGACATGGCGGTGGGAACGATCTGGGCCGTGATGGCTTTGAGCGTCGTGGGCTTCGCCTTCTGGAAGGTGGTGCTGTTCCTCGAACGCGACGCGGCGCAGACGGAGGCGAAGCGTCCGGTCGAGGACAAGGAAAACCCGCCGGCCTGAAGCTGCGAGCGTGCGCGCCATTCGGACGCGCAAAGCCGGGCTGGAGACCGGCGCTCCACCTCACAGCGCCGTCACCGTCAGCGTGTGCTTCACGGGCACGAGGGTTTTGCGGGCCTCGGCATCGAGGGCCTGCTGGCGGGCTTGGAGCTTGGCGCGGACGGTGTCGAAGGCCTTCGCGAGTTCCGGATCGGCCTTCGCATCGTTGGCGAACTGGCGGAAGTTGGTCACGAGGTTCTTGATCATCGTGGTCTCAAAGGCCTGCTTCTGGCCGAGGACACCCACGAGCTTGGCGAACTGCGCGTCGAACGGCGTCGCGGGGAACTCGGCGGCGAGGTTCACTCCGGCTTCGAGTTGCTCCTTGCTGAAGTCCTTGCTCACCGCGCCCCAAGTGACCTTCGCCCTGGCCGCGCCGAGGTTCTTCACCTTGAGCGTGAGCCGGTTCAAGTCCTGGTTGAACGGCGCGAAGGGCGTGATGCTGCGCGTGCTGTTGGCGTTCTTCGGGTCTGCATCGAAGCAGAACGGCCAGCGCGTGCTCTCCAGCTCGGCCTTGCCCGCGCCGCTACTGAGAACTTTGTGGCCGTCCGTCGCGGTGGTCATGCCCTTCGCGTCCACGGTGATGGTGCCGATGTCGCCGTCCACGCCGAGGGCCTTGAGGAACGCGTAGGCCATGAGGAGCTGGCCGTTCGGGCCGGGGTGGAAGCCGTCGTTGCCGCAGACCGGATAGTCGTTGCCCAACGCGGCCTTGGCCTTGGGCATGGCGTCGAACATGGCGTTGTGGACATTGGCGAAGGTCTGCTTGTTCCCGGCGGCGAGCTTCTGCGCAATGTCGCGGAGATGGGCGAGCGTGTCATTGTAGCCGGCGGCCGAGTCCTTGTCCCCGAAGACGGGCCGCTTGCCGAAGAACTTCGAGTCCACCGCGCCGGGCGAGCCGACGACGATGTGCTTCACGCCGGCGGCGGTGAGCTGCTGGATGACCCGGCGCATGTTGGCCTCGTAGCCCTGCCCGATGCTGTCCTTCCACGGCTGATAGCCGCCGTCGTTCATGCCGTAGCAAGTGGTGGCAACATTGGGCGCGAAGGCCGCAAGGTCGTTCAGGCAGCGCGCCGCAAAACCGCTGGCCGTCTCGCCGCTCCAGCCGAACTGCATGACGTGAATGTCCTTCCGCCCCGTGCAGGCCAGCAGGTAGGCCTCCATGTATTTGCTGTAGAGCTTCTGCTCGGTGATGGAATCGCCAATGATGGCGACGCGGGTGTTGGGCGGAAGCTGCGACGCGGCGAAGAGCGCGGGCGCGGCAAGCAGGGTGGCGGCGAGCAGCGGGAGGACAAGACGGGTTCTCATGGTTTGCGTTCGTTGAGTCGGGCGGACTCTGGCGAATCGCCGCGTGGCGTGCAACTCCGCAGCCAATTCGCTTGCTGTCCCGGTGGCGCTTCGGCTTAATCGCCGGGCCAGGGCCCGCGGAATGTTGACAGGCCAACCCCGCCAGGGCCGGAAGGCAGCAACGGTAACTTGCTCGCATCTGCCGTGGTCACCCTGGCATTTTCTAACTCGGAACTCGGAATGCTGAACGCGGAAATGACTTCACCTCGACGCTTTCTTCTGGTTTCCGCGCTCCGCGTTCCGGCTTCCGCGTTCCCATGAGCTACCAGGTCATCGCCCGCAAATACCGCCCGCAGCGCTTCGCGGATGTCATCGGCCAGGAGCACGTCTCCACCACGCTCGCGAATGCCATCGCCGCCGGGCGCATCGCGCACGCCTACCTCTTCTGCGGGCCGCGCGGCACGGGCAAGACCACGCTCGCGCGCATCTTTGCCAAGGCGCTCAACTGCACCGGCGGCCCGACCGCAGACTTCGACATGGCCGACTCCAAGTGCGTCGAAATTGCGGAAGGGCGCTCGCTCGACGTGATGGAAATTGACGGCGCGAGCAACAACGGCGTCGAGCAGGTGCGCGAGCTGCGCGAGACGTGCAAGTTCTCGCCCGCCTCCTCGAAGTTCAAAATCTACATCATTGACGAGGTCCACATGCTCTCGACGGCGGCGTTCAACGCGCTGCTGAAGACCCTCGAGGAGCCGCCGGCGCATGTGAAGTTCATGTTCGCCACCACCGACCCGGAGAAGGTGCTGCCCACGATTCTCTCCCGTTGCCAGCGCTTCGACCTCCGGCGCATCCCCGCCGCGCTCATCGTCAGCCACCTCACCACCATTGCAAAGCAGGAGGGTGTGAAGATTGATGATGCCGCGCTGCACGCCATCGCGCGCGGCGCGGACGGCGGCATGCGCGACGCCGAGTCCACGCTCGACCAGCTCATCAGCTTTTGCGGCAACGAAATCGCCGAGGCCGACGTGCTCTCGATGTTCGGCCTCACCGCGCGCGCGCAACTACTCGCGCTCACCCGTGCCGTGCTCGCGGGCGAGGTGGACACCGCGCTGCGCGAGCTGAACGACCTCGCCAAGAACGGCAAGGACCTCGGCCGCCTCGTCACCGACCTGCTCAACCATTTCCGCAACCTGCTCATCTTCCAGGTCTCGAAGGGCGACCTGAAGCTGCTCGAAGTCTCCGAGGCCGAGGCCACCGCGCTGGCCGAGCAAGTGAAGCTCGCCCCCAGTGACGCCGTGACGCGCGTGATGGAAGTGCTCTCCGACTGCGAAAGTCGCCTGCGCGACACGACCTCGAAGAAAATCCTCATTGAAGTCTCGCTGCTCAAGGCCATCCAGGCCCGCAACGCGGTCCCGATGGACACGGTGTTGCGGCAGCTTCAGCAGTTGCGGACGGAAGCCGCCGGGGCCAGTGCCGGCGGTTTGCAACCGCCGTCCGCCGCGCCCGCTGCCGGCAGGGCCGACCTGCCGGTCGGCCAGGACGCGCGGCAGCGCGTCCCTACCGCGCCTGCCGTGTCCGCTGCGCCTGCGATGACCTTGGCCGAGACGCCTTCGCCCGCTCCCGCGCCGAAGTCCGGTGGCTCTGCCGATCTCGATGCCCTTTGGTCGCAGCTCCTCGAGGCCGTGGGCCGCGTGAGCCAGTTCACGCGCGGCTACCTGCTGGAGGCGCACCCCGTCTCGTTCAACGGCAAGCTCTTCACCATCGGCTTCGACCCCGAGTTCGCCGACCACATGGCGCTGGTGGACAACGCGAAGAACCACACCGTGCTGCAAACCAAGTTGGGCGAACTCGGCCACCACGGTTGCCAGGTGAAGTTCATCAAGGCCGAGGCCCCCGCCCGGGCCGGCGGTTTGCAGCCGCCGTCCGCCGCGCCCGCTCCCGGCAGGACCGACCCGCCGGTCGGCCAGCACGCGCCCGCCTCCGCACTCAAACCCATCCCCGGCGCGGCGAAGTCCGACAAGCCGCAGCCCTTCGTCTTCGACAAGGAGAGCTTCAAGAACGACCCGCTCATCCAGAAGGCGCTGGAGGTCTTCAAAGGCACCATCGTGGAAGTGCGGGCGTGATTTGGAGCGCGGCGTTCACGCCACAGAAGGCTGGGCAGGAAGTGCGTGTTCGTAAGTCAACGAAACTCGTGCGTTTCTGCGGCCTGAACAGGCTGTGTGCAAACTCACTGCGGACAGGGGGATGAATTCGCCGTTGGCCTGAGCTGC
Organism: Limisphaerales bacterium; assembly: GCA_009773355.1. GTDB lineage: Bacteria > Verrucomicrobiota > Verrucomicrobiia > Limisphaerales > SXTU01 > SXTU01. The sequence goes on along the minus strand of WRPG01000061.1, from coordinate 2,285 downwards.
GCGGAGCGTCTGGACCGCGCGCCGGAGCAACCACCGCCGGCTAGCGGCCCGGCGGGTTGATGATCTCGCTCATCTTGAAGATGGGCAGGAACATCGCGATGACGATGCTGCCGACGGTCACGCCGAGGAACACGATCAGCAACGGCTCGATCAGCGAGGTCAGGCCGTCGAGGATGGTCTCGATCTCGTCATCGAGGAAGTCCGCGACGCGCTCCAGCATGGCGTCAATCTTGCCCGTCTGCTCGCCCGCCGAGAGCATGCGGATGATCATCGTGGGGAAGATCGGGTGCCGGCCCAGCGCGGCGGAGATGCCGTCGCCCTTCTCGATGTCGGCGGAGGCGGAGCGAATGGCCTTCTCCATGACGACATTGCCGACGCAGTTGGCGGTGATGTTGAGCACCTCGAGGATGGGCACGCCGGAGCGGATGAGCGAGGCAAGCGTGCGCGCAAAGCGGGCGAGGCAGATCTTGTGCGCGATGTGGCCGAAGACGGGCAGGCGGATGCGGTTCCGGTCCCAGAACTCCAGGCCGACCTTGGTCTTGATGAAGGCCAGCCATCCATAGACCACCGCGCCCGCGCAGAGGCCGATCAGCCACCACCACTTTTTCATCCACTCGGACAGGTCAATCAGGAACTGCGTGGGCGCGGGCAGCTTTGCGCCGAAGCCGGAGAAAATCTCGCCGAACGTGGGCACCACCTTGACCAGCAGGAAGATGGTGATCGTGACGGCGACCAGCGTGACGATGGTGGGATACATCATCGCCGACTTGACCTTCTTCTGCAGCCGGACGGTGTTCTCCAGGTAGGTGGCGAGGCGGGCGAGAATCTCCGCGAGCAGGCCGCCCTTCTCACCGGCGTCAACCATGCAGCAGTAGAGGCGCTCGAAGGTTTTGGGGTGTTTCGTCAGCGCCATGGAGAAGTTGTCGCCGCTCTCCACCCGCGCGCAGATGTCGCGGATGACATCGCGCATGATCTTGTTGTCCGTCTGCTCGGCCAGCCCCTGGAGCGCGCCCACGATGGCGATGCCCGCGTCAATCATCGTGGCGAGCTGGCGGGTGAACATCACCAGATCCTGCAACGGCACGGCCCCGCTGGCGGCCTTGCCCTTCTTGCCGCTGGCCTCCTGGATGGTGACGACGAGGAGGTTGCGTCCCAGCAGATTGGCGATGGCCTCCTGCTCGGAGTTGGCCTCGAGGACGTTGCGGATCTCGCGTCCGGAGGCGGCTTCGCGGGCGACGTAGCTGAAGGAAGGCATATCGTTGGCCTGTAGATAACCGGTGGGCGGGGGTTTTCAAGCCTAAGGTGTAGCCGGTTGTGGCAAGCCGGGGCCGGGAGTTCCTCGCCTATCGGACGAAGTCGAACCCATCCAGCGAGGCATCCGCCATCGGCTGAAAGCTCGTCACGGAGCCATGGACATGCCGTCGAGATTGGGACTGCTCACTGGGTCAGCATCGCGAAATGTGCGCGAGCCATACGGGCCGCTGACACTCCAACTCGGCGCACCGTCAGCGCGGAACTGCCCCCAAGTGAGCTTGCTGGGAGCCTTCAATTCCGAGTGCCCGTCCACAAACACCAGAGCCACGGATTTGTTGTGTTTCTTGGGCTGCTCCTGCATGCGGTAGTTGCCGTTTTGGGCGGCGGCGGTTCCCTTCAGCCGACCGGCAGGTGTGGGGGTTTCTTGGAACGGGTAGCCACGCGAAATCCACCAACCATCCAAGAACGCTGTTTCACCCTTGCCCGCATTCATGTCCAAGACATCGTCGTTGCCGCCGATTTCGGACATGGCCACGGAGTCTGCGGGCTTGGCGAATTGGATGGTGCGCCTCGTCTGGCCGACGACACTGTAAACTCCGTAATAATTGAATCCATAGGACAGGAAGCCAGTGATGGAAGGTTCGAAACGCCCTTGTTCAGTGGAGTAAGTCAGACCGCGCTGCTTGGAGGGGCAGACATAAACCACGGTGTTATTGCCCAGATAATTGGTCAGCAAGCGGGCCGGCGTGGCGCGCCATTCGTTCCCGCATCTTTGACCCCGGCTGTTTATCGGCGGAGTCGTGTCGGGGTTAATCCAACCTTGGGCAGCCATCTTGTCGTCGTGGTCGGACGAGTAAATTGTCGAGGCCAGGCCGATCTGCTTGGTGTTGTTCAGGCACGCGGTGCCGGCGGCCTTCAGCTTCGCCTTGGAGAGCGCCGGCAGGAGCATCCCCGCCAGAATGGCGATGATGGCGATGACGACGAGCAGTTCGATGAGGGTGAAGCCAGACGGGCGACTCACCGGGGTGGGA
>WRPG01000119.1 GCA_009773355.1 Limisphaerales bacterium | reverse complement strand
CCCCGTGCCGTGCCGTGCCGTGCCGACGGGCTGGTCGTAGTCAACCAGCACCGGCACAAATGAGAGCCCCCCAGGAGTCGCGGTCTTGGGAGAGGCGTTTTAAGGCCGCCACTTTGCGGCCAGTGTCTCGCTTCAGGCGCGCCAGAAAAGACATGCGCGAGTGGCCACCGCGCACGTGCGTGTCCGTGGGCGTCCACCACAGCAGACGCGCGACGGGCCAGCCGTGCCGGCGGCTGCAGTGCCCCGCGAAGCGAAGCCGACGTTGACGCAGCAGCTGCGACGGCCGCAGCAGGTCGCCGTACAGCTCGACGTTAGGCGTGCGCGCGCGCCAGGACACGTTCAGCGCCTTGCGAAGCAGGCGCGTGAAGGCGCCGTCCAGTTGCTCCTCGTCGTGCACCCGCAGAGGCCAGCATTCGCCGCCGTGTAGCAGGATGGGTGTGATCGCAGTGTTGAAGAAGCGGCGCTTGAGTTCAATGTCTATGCCGCTCTTCCACACGCGCCACAGCCGGTCGGTTGCGTGCCATGCCCTCGCGATGCGCGTTTGCAGCTCGTCGGCTAGCGAGCCGACCTTCGTCCCCAGATAGCTGAAGTCTGATACAGACTCCAGCGCCCCCGAGCCTGCAAGAAGAGGCGGGAGGGCAGCGGGCGGTGGCGGCGGCGTGGCGGCGGCAGGACCTGGAGTAGTGTTGCCGCCGCCGTTGAAGACAGCGGGGACATTGCCGTCGCCGGGCACCGCCGGGACTGAAGAGACGTGGGCAGCTGCCGCTTGCCCTTGCGCGTCGGAGGGCCTTGCCCTTGTCACGAAGCGGTCCATCGGGCCGCGCAGCGGACGTGGTCTGGTTTCCGCTGGCGGCCGTGGGGTCGATTGCGCTGGCAAGACGGTCGGCGCAGGAGCGGCTTGGCCGCGGCGACGTGCCGCTAAGCTGGCCGGAAGGCCCAGCCGCATGACCTTGGACTTGGGAAAGTTGATGCGCAGTCCGATCAAGGCGGCAGCCTGCTCCAGCACTGACACCAGGCGCTGGGCTTGCTCGTCGTTGGTGCCCAGGAGCGCGACGTCGTCCGCGTAGGCGAGGTCCGCGATGGGGTCTCCGCCGGGGACGCGCAGGCCGCAGTCCGCAGCCTCGTGTCGCATTACACGCAAGGCATAATCAAGCGCAACGATAAACAAAAGCGGGGCCAGGGTATCGCCTTGCAAGACTCCGGTGGTGACCGGGAAGCTGGCGCTGTTGCCGTCCAGAGTGCTGACGAAGGAGGTCGAGCCGTCGTAGATGCATTTGATCGCCGTGATGAGCTCGTCCGGCACGCCGTAAGCCGGCAGCAGGCAGAACAGTGCATCGCGGGAGACCGAGTCGAAGGCCTTTAGGAAGTCGACGAAGACCACGACTAGGCCGCGGTTGCGGCGGCGCGTTATCTCCTCGATGGCACGGCGAAGGGCCAGCACCGGCTCCGCCGTGCGACAGCCGGGACGGAAGCCGTGCTGGTGCTTGTGTAGGATGCTTTCTAGCGGCTTACGCAGGCGATTAAGCAGCACGCGATTGAACAACTTAGCAGCGCAAGACATCAGCGTAATGCCCCTATAATTCGCAAAGCGGGTGGTATCACCGGATTTCGGCAGCGGAATGACCTTGTTGCGCAAGAACTCGGTCGGGGGCATGCCGGTGCGGTAGATTTGCTGGAGAATGGGCAGCAGCAGACGTTGCACATGGGGGAGCCGCAGCACCTCTGGGGGCACGCCGTCGTCGCCGCAGGCCTTCCGCAGCGGGGTGGCCTTTGCGGCTGCCTCCACCTCCTGCAGCGTGATGTCACCGGTGGTGTAAGGCGTCGCCGGTGGCGGCACCGGCACCGCCGCGTGCAGTCGAAACGGTTGCGCGGCGGGCTGGTTCAGCAGCTGCTGGAAGTAGGCACGCCAGCCCTCCAGGCGCTCGGCTGGGGACTCGGCCGGTATCTGCGGCCTGGGGGTTGTCTTGCGGCCGGTGAGCTCGTCGATGGCCTTCCACACCACGTGTGTGTGGCCGCGTTCCGCCGCCTTCCCAATCTCCGCCACCGTCGCTTGAACAAGCTCCGTCTGGTTGGTGGCGTACTGGTCGGCGAGGGCCTTGGAAGCCGCCTGGGAGGCAGCCAACGAGGCGGGCGTGCGGAGCCGCCGATGCTCGCGCTGGGCCCGGTGCAGCATGCGCCGTCGCGCTACGATCCGCTCATCCACCCATGGCGTTGTCCGTTGGGTTCGCAGTGCGGGCGGCAGCGTCGCCGCGGCGTGGGCGGTGGCCGAGACAAAGCGTGTGTAGTCGTGTCGAGGAACCGACGCCTCGTCGAGGAGCTGCTCGGCTGCCAGCTGGTTGTCCAAGGCATGCAGGAAACGCTCCGAAATGGCGGGTTGCGCAAGAGCCTGCCAGTTGGGGCGGGGAGGGGCACGACCCGGCAAAGAAGCACGCAAGCGAAGGCGAAGCGGGGCCATTACCAGACGGTGGTCGGTCGCGAAGGGGGTGCGGCTGTAGGCCTCGGCGTTGTCGACCGAGTGTCGATATCGGCGGCGGAAGACCAGGTGGTCGAGCTGGGAGCGGTGCCCGTTGGACTCGTGCGTCCAGAGCTTGCCGTGCCGCTTCTGGAAGGAGGTGTTCGCCGAGAACAGCTCGTGCCGCTGCAGAAACTCCAGGAAGTGCGGCGCGTTGGCGTTGGGGGTGTCATCGTGCACCCACGGCGCGCCCGAAGTGCCGCGGCCAAGTCGGGCGTTCCAGTCGCCGAGCAGGCAGAGAAAGGCGTGCCGGCCGATGCCCTCGATGTAGGCCGACAAGTCGGCGTAGAAGCGCTGCACGGGCTCGGGGTCGACCTCGGTGGTGCCGGCGTGGGGGGAGTAGCAGACCAGCACGACGACCTTTGGCCAGGAAGATGGGCGTCCTCCATGCCGGCCGCCGCCGATGTTGCCGCCGCCATCGCCGCTGCCACGGCCACCGCCGCGGCCGCTGCCGTTGCCGCTGCCACCT
>WRPG01000060.1 GCA_009773355.1 Limisphaerales bacterium | reverse complement strand
TGCGTCCCGCACCCCCAGCCGGGGAAACGGACAACCAACAACACAGGGGACATTCTCTCGTGAGTTAAACAGGGGACATTTCTAAAGAGTTTTGACATGGTTCTCCTGCGCCCCGCCGGCGGGCCCAGGCAGGTCACTGGGCCGGCAGGCCGGTGGGCGGGGCGGCGTAGTGGCGGTTGATGAAGTCGTTTTGCAGCCAGAGCAGCTTGCTGAAGGCGCGCACGGCGCGGGTCTTGGCGTCGGCGGGCAGGGCGGAGCCGAGGATGGTGGCGTTGAACGCATCGGCCACGAAGCCCATGAGCGCGTTCATCTGGACCAGGGGCACGTTGATGTGCGGGTTGCCGGCCTTGGGTGTGTGAATCTTCCCGACGAAGTCGAGGTATTGCACCAGCTTCCCGTCGTAGGGCGCGGTGACGAGCCTTTCCAGATAGCGCGCGAGGTGCTGCTTGCGGAACTGGATTTGCGGATGGTCCATCGTGAGGTCCTCCAGCTTCACCGGGATTTCGCCGGCATAGCCATCCTGGCGCGGGACGAAATGCCGCCACGTCGCGTCGTAGGCGATCAGCTTGGCATACACGGCGTCCACCAGCGCGGGCACGAGCGGGGCGAGCAGGGCCGCGCCGCCGTGGATCGTCTTGATGTCCTCCTCGGTGAAGCCCATGAATTCCGTGAGATACTGGAAGCGGTAGCCGAGGTCGGTTTCGAGTTTGGGTTCGTCAATGTGTTTCATAGGTTTGTGTTACGTGGGTGATGGACGCATGAACTCCGGCCCGCGGGTGCCCGTTTTTTGGCCGGGCTGAACATTCCCTTGGCTTGGGTTGCGCGGCGGCGGGCGCTTTGCTACGTAGAGGGCATGAAGTTGCCCATTCTGCTGGCGCTGGCCGCCGCGCTCGCGTTCGGTTCCGTCGCGCAGGAGCAGAAGCCGGCTGGCGAGCCGCCCACGCCCTTCCCGCGCAAGGGCAAATACGGCTACCGCGACAAGCACGGCGAGTTCGTCATCGAGCCGCAGTTCGACTACGCGGGCGAGTTCAGCGAGGGGCTGGCGGTGGTGGGGCTGGGCAAGTTCCCGGCGACGAAGTGGGGCTACATCAACCGCGAGGGCAAGGTCGTCATCCCGGCGCAGTTCGACGGCGCGCACGACTTCTCCGAGGGCATGGCGGCGGTCGGCATCGGCGGCAAGCTCGGTTACATTGACCGCACGGGCAAGCTGGTTGTGCCGCCGCAGTTTGACGAGGCGCAGAAGTTCAGCGGGGGACGCGCCCGTGTGCGCATCATCAAGGAAGGCTACGGCTACATCAGCAAGACCGGGGAGCGGGTCGTCCCGCTTCAGCCCTGACACAAGCCGCAGTTCAATCTTTACACCCCGCCGCGCCCGGCTAACCTCGCCGCCAACGTCAAAACACCTATGCGAACCTCGATGTTGCTGGCCCTGTCCCTCGCGGCTGTCGTCCTGACCGGCTGCGGCGCGGTGGAGCGCAAGCTGGGCCGCGGCATGAACAACGCCACGGAAATTTTCCGCGGTGGCGAGATGCGCCGGTCCATTGAACAGGCTGGCCTGTGGGAGGGGCCGGACGCGGCCTTCTCCTACGGCATTGTGCGCGGCTTCAGCCGGACCCTGGCCCGGACGGCCGTTGGCTTCAGCGAAGTCTTCACCGCCCCCTTCCCGCCCTACGCCCCGTATCATTTCCCGGAAAAATGGTTCATGGATCCCACCACCAAAATGCGGGCCGAGCCGTTCTCCGTGGATCCGGCCTACCCCGACGCCTATCAGCCGCGCCTGTTTAGCGACACGATTTTCCACACCGACTCGCGTGTGGGCTTCAGCGGCGGCGAAATCATCCCCATCATCCCGGGCAGCCGCTTCCGCACGTTCGAGTATTGATTTGCGCATCCTTTCCCCGCGCCGGCACGGGAGTGCTGGCGCGTTTTTGTTTTGAGCACCGTCGTCCGCCAGTCGCCCTGCAAGGTCAACCTCCTGCTCAACATCCTCCGCAGGCGCGAGGATGGCTTCCACGAGCTGGAGACCGTCATGCAGCCGGTGCAGCTCTGCGATCGGCTCACGGTGGAAAAGACTCCCTCCGGCGTGACGCTCACTTGCAGCAACGCCGCCTTGCCCGTGGACGGAACCAACCTGGTTCAAAAGGCCGCGACTGCGTTCCTTGGCGCGGCGGCCATCACGGACGGGGTCAAAATCCACCTTGAGAAAAACATCCCCCTCGCCGCCGGCCTCGGCGGAGGCAGCGGCAACGCGGCGCACACGCTCGGCGCGCTCAACGAGCTGTTCGATCTGCCGCTCAGTTCGGCGAAGCTCACCGAGCTGGCCGCCGCGCTTGGCTCCGATGTGCCGTTCTTCCTCCAGTCGCAGCCGGCGCTTGCCTACGGACGCGGCGAGCTGGTCCAGCCCCTCGCGCCCTTCCCCGCCCTGCGCGGCGCGCACATTCTCCTCATCCACCCCGGCTTCGGCATCTCGACGGCCTGGGCCTACCAGTCCCTCGCGAAGTTCCCCGACGCGCTGCACGGCAAGGTCGGCCGCGCGCAGCAGCTCATCGGTCTGTTGCAAGGCGCGGACCTCGCCGCCGTCGGCCGCGCCTGCTACAACTCCCTCGAAGCCCCGGCGCTTCCGAAACACCCGCTGCTCGCGCTCTATCAAGAAATCCTCCGGGCCAACGGCGCGCCCATCGTCCTCATGTCCGGCAGCGGCTCGACGACCTTCGCCGTCGTCGCCAGCCGCGATGCCGCCGAGCGTCTCCGCGAGCGCTTTCTGTCCAAGTTCGGCCTCGGAGCGTGGACAGCGGTGGCGGCGCTATAGCCAAGGCACTTTCATTCAACCTTTGGCATCTCATTAGCGCACCCGGCTTGAGCCGGGTGTCGACCAGCCTCAAGAAAATAGAACCGCTTCAGCGGTTTTCCGCACTCGAAAGCCGCTGAAGCGGCTGGTGCTCACGGCGGGCAGTCAACACCCGGCTGAAGCCGGGTGCTAATGAGATTTGCGCAAGCCGGTTTTTCAACTGTCTGGAAAGAGGCACTCCACTCTCGACTTCCGCGCTCCGCCGACCAAACTTTTCCTCCCATGTCGCACGCTGACTTTGTCCACCTGCACCTGCACACGGAGTATTCGCTCCTGGATGCGGCGTGCCGGCTGGACAAGCTCGCCGAGCGCGCGCGCGACCTGAAGTTCCACTCGATGGCCATCACGGACCACGGCGTGCTCTACGGCGCGGTGGACTTCTACAAGACCGTCCGCGAAAAGGGCATCAAGCCCATCATCGGCTGCGAGGTCTATGTGGCGCACGGCAGCCGCTTGGAGAAGAAGGCCGGGGCCGGCGGCGGCGGGGGCAAGGAGGTTTATCAGCACCTGCTCCTGCTCGCGAAGGACGAGACCGGCTACCAAAACCTCGTCAAGCTCGTCACCGCCGCGCATCTCGAAGGGTTTTACTACAAGCCACGCGTGGACAAGGAGCTCCTCACCGCGCATCACGACGGCCTCATCGCGCTCTCCGGCTGTCTCGCCAGCGAGATTTGCCAGCACCTCATCCACGACCAGGTGGACAAGGCGCGCGAGTCCGTGGACTGGTTCAAGCAGACCTTCGGCGCGGAGAACTTTTACCTCGAACTGCAAAACCACGGCATCCCCGAGCAGGCGAAGGTGAACCGGCATTTGATTCCGTGGGCGAAGGAGTTCGGCCTCAAGCTCGTCGCGACCAACGACGTTCACTATGTCGAGAAAGGCCACTCGCAGGCGCACGATTGTCTTGTGTGCATCGGTCGGCAAATCGCGGTGAGCGATACGAAGCCGCGCTACGTTCCCGGTCAGTTCTATCTGCGCAGCGCGGAGGAGATGAAGGCGCTCTTCGCCGAGGTGCCCGAGGCGGTGACAAACACCGTGGAGGTCGCGGAGAAGTGCAACGTCGAGTTCGACTTCAAGACGCTGCACTACCCCGTCTTCCATCCGCCGGAGACGTTCACGCGCGAAGGCTATTTGCGGAAGCTGCTGGCCGAGGGCCTGGGCCGCCGCTACACGCTCGACGTGAAGGCGGTGGGGAAGGAGTTCGTGGTCGAAGGCATCCGCGAGCCGAGGAAGCTGCCGACGCTTGCCAGTAACCAGTCTTCAGTAATCAGTGTTCAGTCGGGCGAAGGCAAGCCTGCCGCCGAAGGTTCCCCACTGAACACTGAACACTGGACACTGACTACTTCTGGCCCACTCCATCAGCACCCCGACATCGCCGCCGCCATCAAGCTCGTCCTCGACCGTCTCCACCTCGAACTCGCCGTCATCGAGAAGACCGGGTTCATTGACTACTTCCTCATCACCGCCGACTTCGTCGCGAAGGGCCGTGAGATGGGCGTGGCGTGCGTGGCGCGCGGTTCCGCCGCAGGGTCGCTCGTCACCTACCTGCTGGACATCGCGAATGTTGACCCCATCCGTTACAACCTGCTCTTCGAGCGCTTCCTGAATCCCGAGCGCGTCAACCCGCCGGACATTGACATTGATTTCGCGGACGACCGGCGCGGCGACGTCATCGAGTATGTGCGGCAGAAGTATGGCCGCGATTCCGTCGCGCAGATCATCACCTTCGGCACGATGGGCGCGAAGTCCGTCATCCGCGACGTGGGCCGCGTGATGGGCCTGAGCTACGGCGAGTGCGACCGGCTCGCGAAGATGGTTCCGGCGGACTTGAAGATGACGCTGGAGAAGGCGCTCAAGCAGTCGGCGGAACTCAAGACGGCTTACGAGACGGAGGAAGTCACGCGCGAGTTGATTGACTCCGCCTTCGTGCTCGAAGACATCGCGCGTAACTCCAGCGTCCACGCCGCCGGCGTCGTCATCGGCGACCAGCCGCTCGTGAACCTCCTGCCGCTCAAGCAGGACGAGGACGGCACCATCGTCACGCAATACCCGATGGGTCCCGTCGGCGACCTCGGCCTGCTGAAGATGGACTTCCTCGGGCTGAAGACGCTCACCGTCATCCGCAACGTCTGCGAGATGGTGAAGCAGACGCAGGGCATCACCATCGCCGTGGACGACCTGCCGCTTGACGACGCGAAAGCCTACGACCTGCTCAACAAGGGCAACACGGTCGGCATCTTCCAGTTGGAATCCGGCGGGATGCGCGACCTCTGCCGGAAGTTCCAAATCAGCTCCGTCGAGCACATCACCGCGCTCGTGGCGCTCTACCGCCCCGGCCCGATGGACCTGATTCCCGACTTCATCAAGCGCCGCCACGGCGAAGTCGCCATCGAGTATGAGCACCCGCTGCTGGAGACCATCTCCAAGGAAACCTACGGCGTGCTCATCTACCAAGAGCAGGTGATGCAGGCCGCGCAAATCCTGGCCGGCTACACGCTCGGCGGCGCGGACCTGCTCCGCCGCGCGATGGGCAAGAAGAAGGCCGAGGAAATGGCCGAGCACCGCCAGCACTTCGTGAAGGGCGCGAAGAAGCACAACCAAATCCCGGAGTCGAAGGCCAACCAGATTTTCGACTTGCTGGAGAAGTTCGCTGGCTACGGCTTCAACAAGTCGCACGCCGCCGCCTACGCCATCGTCGCGTATCAGACCGCGTATCTGAAGGGCAACTACCCCGTCGAGTTCCTCAGCGCGATGCTCACGAACGACATGGGCACGACGGAGAAGCTCAAGGTCGTGCTCGATGAAGCGAAGGCGATGGGAGTCGAGGTCCTCCCGCCCGACGTGAACGACGGACAGGCGTTCTTCTTCCCTTCCTCCGGTAGCAGCCGACGTGAGGAGGCTCCAACTTCCAACAGTGGAAATCGTCAGAGCCTCGTTACCTCGGCTGCTACCCATGGAGCAATTCGCTTCGGCCTCGCGGCCATCAAGGGCGTCGGCGAATTCGCCGTGCAAGGCATCATCGAGGCGCGGGACAAGGGCGGGAAGTTCACCAGCCTCACCGACTTCTGCGAGCGCGTGGACTCACGCACCGTCAACCGCAAGACGCTCGAAGCCCTCATCAAGTGCGGTGCTTGCGACAGCTTCGGCGAGACGCGCGCCTCCATGTTCGCCGCGCTCGACCGCGTGATGGCCCGCGCCGCCAGCGCCGCCGCCGACCGCGTGCGCGGCCAGGTCTCGCTCTTCGGCATGATGGAGGAGGCGGCACCCAAGCAGGTCGAGAAGTCCGCGCAACTCCCCGAGTGGCCGCAGCACGAGCTGCTCGCACACGAGAAGGAATTGCTTGGCTTCTACGTCACCGGCCATCCGCTCACGCCACTCGCGCCGCTGCTGGAGAAATATTGCCTCCACAACTCCACCACCGCCAAGGCGCTCCCCGCGCGCGGCATGACGCGCATCGGCGGGATGGTCAGCGCCGTGCAGCAGGGCATGAGCAAGAAGAACGGCAAGGCCTACGCGATGGTCACGCTGGAGGATTTGGAAGGCACGTTCTCGATGCTCCTGTTCAACGAGAACTACGACAAGTTCCGCGAGCTGCTCGTCCCGCAGAAAGCGCTGCTTGTCGTGGGCGAGGTCAACAACGAGGAGGACAAACCCAAGCTCTTCCCGACCGAAATCATGCCGTTGGAGGACGCGCCGCGGAAGTTCACCAAGCAGGTCCACTTCCGCCTCAACACCGCGCACCTCACGCCGGAGCTCCTCGAACGCGCCGGTGCCCTCGCGCAGGCGCACCCGGGCCGCTGCCCGCTTTTCCTCTGCCTCCGCCGGCCCGCTGGCGAACTCATCTTCATCGAAACCCACGACCGCTTCCAAGTCGCCCCGTCCGTTGCGCTGCAACAAGCCGTGGACGACCAGTTCGGCGAGGAAACCTACTACGCGAAGGTGGACACCACCCCGCCCGAGCGCCAGCGCCGCGCGTGGGAGCGGAAGAGCGAGTCGAACGGGGACGAGTGAGCTGGGAAGTGTTCAGTAATCAGTCTTCAGTGGCGCGTCGCGCTTGCGGCAGCTCGGGACTGAGCATTGAACCCAAGCTCCGAAGCCACTGGTGTAGCGGGGCAGGCTGCCAGCGTGACCTCCAACTCCGGAATTTGGGTTGAAGCGGGCTGAAGCCCGCGCTCCTATTGATAGTGCGGCGGCTTCTGGTTGTTGGCGCGGATGCGCTCCAGCTCCTGGTTTTCCATCGCTTCCGAGGCGCGCGCGACTTCCTTCTGGAGCCGGGCGATGAGCCGGGCTTGCTCCGTGACCACGCCGTTGAGCTGCTCGTGCTGGTGTTCAAGGTGCGCGAGGGCGGATTCGAGCTTCTGGAGCCGGACTTCGAGCGGAATGTCCATGTCGCAGCGTAGGCGGAGGGATGCGGAAATGTCGAATGACGAATGCGCCAAGGCTCTCGCCGCTGCTCAATGCCGCGACTCGGCGGCTCCGCTGGCGGCCTTCGCGGGCAGGTCGCCTTCGCCGAGCTTGCGCTTGAAGAGTTCCAGCACGAGGCCGTAGCAGGTGAGGGCGAGCGCGGGGTCGTAGCGATGGCCTTCGTCGCGCAGGAAGGCGTGCTGGCCGTTGAACTCGTGCCAGGTGAAGTTCAGGTTCGCGTCGGCCATCGCTTGATACAGCAGCGCGCGGCCTTCGCGGGGAACGTGCGGGTCTTGGCGGCCCCAAATCATCAGCATCTCGGCGGTGAGTTCCGGCACGCGGTCGAGCGTGTTGTCGCACTTGCCCTTGCCGAGGCCGCGCTTGTGGATGTCGGTGGCGTAGAAGCACACGCCCGCCAGCACGCCGGGGTTCATGCTCGCGCGGAAGCTCAGGTGCCCGCCGATGCAAATGCCCATGACGCCGAGCTTGCCGGTGCAGAGCGGATGCACCTTCAGAAAGTCCAGCACCGCGCGCGCGTCGGCGTCGTAGCTGGCGAGCTCCTTGGTGGTCTTCAACTCGTTGCCTTTGTCCGCGCCGGCCTGGTCGTAGGCGAGCACGGTGCCGGCGGGGAGGAACTCATGGTAAATCTCCGGCACGGCGACGATGAAACCATGACCAGCGAGGAGCGCGGCGGTGCGGCGGATGGGGCCGGTGACTTGGAAAATCTCCGAGTAGAGCAGGATGCCGGGATACTTGCCCTCAGCCGCCGGGCGGAAGACGTAGGTGCGCATCGGGCCGTTCGGCGTGGGGAGGTCGGCGAACTCGGTGTCTTTGATGGTCATGGGAGGGGGGGAGCGTAATGCGTAAAACGTAATGCGTAATCGGTGAGTTCGTCAGTTCGCGCTCGAACTGCTGCGAGCAGCCGGAGATGCGATTATCCCAAAGCAAACTCACCGAGAATGCGTTCACCAAGAAAGTTCGGCACCGTATTGGATAGGCGTTGAAATTCACTCTGAGAAAGCTGCCCCGCCTGCTCAATCGTCATATCCTTGCAGTTCCAAGCCCGACAAATGTGGTCGAGGACGTGTCCAAGTTGGACTGCAACCGCTGGCTCGTCATCCCCCTTGATTTCGCCGCTCCTAAGCTCCGCGACCAAGTTTTGGAGGTGCAAGAGTGCTTCTCCAACTTGGAATTCCACTGACTCAGTTTGCATAAATCCTCTTGGACTCAGAGAAGCTCCACCGCGCGATGCAGCTCCGCATCCGTGTTGTAGAAGTGCGGCGAGAGGCGGATGTATTGCTTGCCGGTGCGGTCAGCACGCAGCGAGGTGACGGCGCCGGCGTCGGCGAGGCGCTGATGGATGGCCGGCAGGTCGGAGGCTTCGCGGGTGATGCTGACGATGCCGGCACAGTTCTCAGGCGGGGCGGTGGCGTTGAGGACGGTCCAGCCTTTGGCCTGCAACTCGGGCACCAACCACGCGCGCTTGCGGAGCAGCTCGGCGGCGATGTTCTCGACGCCGATTTCGGCGAGCATGTCCATCGCGGCCTTGAGGCCGACGAGGCCGACGCAGTTGTGCGTGCCGGCCTCGAAACGGCGCGCGCCGGTGTGGTAGGCGAGTTCGTCCTGCGCGGCGTAGTTCGGGCAGCGGACGTTGTTCCAGCCGAGCGCGATGGGGCGGAGCTTGTCCTGAAGCGCCTTGCGCACGTAGAAGACACCGGCGGCACAGGGCGAGAGCAGCCACTTGTGGCCGTCGGCGGCGAGGAAGTCCACGTTCGCGACGGAGATGGGGAACGCGCCGAGGGTTTGCATGGCGTCCACGCAGAAGAGTATGCCGCGCTGGCGGAGGGCCTTGCCAATGGCGTCGAGGTCAATGCGCCAGCCCGCGATGAAGTGCGCGGAGCCGAGCGCGACGAGGCGGGTGCTTTCGTCCACCTGCCCGAGCACGTCCACGGGGCGGATGCGGCCCAGCTCGCGGGTGTTGAGGTAGCGGACTTTCACGCCTTGAGCAGCGAGCGCCATCCACGGATACACGTTCGAGGGAAAGTCGTCGTGGTAAATGACGATGTTGTCCGTGCGGCGGAAGGTGAGTCCGCCGGCGACCATGCTCAACGCGAGCGAAGTGGGGCCGACGAAGGCGATTTCATCCGGCTGCGCGCCAACGAGAAGTTTGGTGGCGGACTCACGGGCGGCGCGGTGGAGCTTCGGGAGCCATGTCTCCTGATCATCCTGCGCGGCCATGAAGCTGTAGTGTCCGATGGCGTCGGCAGCGCAGCGCGCGAGGGGCGCGACGCCGGCATGGGCGAGGTAGGCCTTGCTGCGGCAGACGGGAAATTCGTCCTGGCGGAGGCGCTCGTCCGAGAGGATTTCGGAAACGGTCATGGGCGGAGAGTAGCGGGAAAGTGAGCGGGGGAGAAAGCGGGAAAGTGTGATGGGCAGAATGCCTCACGCAAAGGGCGCGAAGGAAAGATAAGAACGAGAACTGAGAAAGCTTGGCCATGCTCCCCCGTTGCGACCTTGGCGGCCTTTGCACGAGGCCAACCACGACTCCAAAACCTACTGCGACAGCACGTTCCCGATGTTGTTGAAGTAGCCAATCCAGAACATGACCACCTGGAAGCCGATGGCGACCATGATGGCGAGGATGATGACGATGGTCAGGCCGCGCGTGAACATCTGCATCTGCCGGTGGCCCTCGACGCGGCTGTATTCGTGGAGGCGCTTGAGGGTGTCGTCGAGCTGGCCGCTGATCTCGCCGGTGCGGTAGAGGCTGGTGAACATGGTCGGGAAGACGTTTTTGTCCGCGAGGATTTGACCGGGGGTCTTCTGTTCGACCTCGATTTGCGGACGCCACTTCATCACCTCGCGGGCGAGCGCGGGCGAGCCGCTGGCGCGGGCGGCCAGCTCCCACGAATCCACGATGCCAACGCCGGCGGAGAACAGCGCCTCCAGCGCGGCGGTGAGCCGGGCGAGCGCGAGGTTTTGGCGGGCGCGGCCCAGCACGGGGATGACGCCGAGGATTCCCTCCATTGTCGCCCGCCACCACGACGACCGTGAGCCGCTGCTGGCGAGCACGAGCGCCGTGGCAACGCCGTAGAGAGTTCCGTAGGCGACCGCCTTCTCGATCAGGAGCGGCCCCCATTGGTCCTGCAACACCGCCGCCACCAGCAGGTTCACCGGGAAAATCAAAAGGGCGAGGTGAACAATGCAGACCGGGTAAATCATCTGCCCCATGACCTCGCGGGCAAGCTTGGCGCGTTCCTCGTAATAGCTCGCGAGCAGGCGGAAACATTCGTCGAGCCGGCCGGACTTCTCGCCGGCTTCGAGGAGCGCCTTGTCGAAGACCGGCAGCCAGTCGCCGATGGTCGCGAGCGCGCCGGTGAAGGTGTTGCGGTTGTGGAGTTCCGCCAGCATCTGCTGGACGGGCTTGCGGTAGCTGGCTGCGGGGGGGCTTTTCTCCAGCGTCTGGAGCGCGCCGATGAGCGGCAGGCCCGCCCGGATCATCGCGGAGAGCTGGTAGTAGAACTCGCCCCGTTGGGCGAGCGCGCGGGGCATGATGAGGAGGGCCATGTCACCTCCTCATGCGCTCACGCGGCCAACTGGTCGAGCTGCGCCTTCAACTCCTTCTTGGAGCGCAACCCCACCGTTTGTGCGACAACCTTGCCGCCCTTGATGAAGAAGAGCGCGGGAATGCTGCTGATTCCGAACTGGGATGCCAGAGTTGTGTTTTGATACACATCCACCTTGGCAATCTTGACCTTGCCGGCGTATTCGGCAGCCAACTCGTTGAGCACGGGAACCAGCATCTTGCACGGGCCGCAGCCTTCGCCCCAAAAGTCCACAAGGACGGGAGTAGTGGACTTCAAGACATCTGCTTCAAAGGAAGCCTCGGAAACTTCGATGACATTGCTGCCAGCCATATCAAAGTGGTTTAGGCGGCAAGCTGGTCGAGCTGCGCCTTCAACTCCTTCTTGGAGCGCACGCCGACCGTCTGGCCGACGACCTGGCCGCCCTTGAAGAAGAGCAGCGCGGGAATGCTCTGGATGCCATACTGCGCGGCGAGCATCCCGTTCTGGTCCACGTTGACCTTCGCGATCTTCACCTTGCCGGCGTATTCGGTGGCCAGCTCGTTGAGCACGGGCAGGAGCATCTTGCACGGGCCGCACCATTCGGCCCAGAAGTCCACGACGACGGGGGTGGCGGACTTGAGCACGTCCGCTTCAAAGGAAGTTTCAGAGGCGTTGACGATGTTGCCTTCAGCCATGGGAGGAGTCAGTTCAAAGGTTGACGGAACGCGGCGAAATCATTCGCCGCCGAGAATCATGATCAGCCGCACGACGGCGGCGATGCCAGTGCCCAGCGCCAGAATGGCCAGCGTGTAGTCCGGCCAGCCCGCCTTGCGGACCACGGCCCCCCCGGCGGCAATCGGGGCGGAGGTCATCTCCGGCTTGGGCAGGGCCTTCTTGGCCGGGAGCGCCATGGCGGAGGGAGTGGAATCCGGCTGCGCGGAGGCGGGCGGGGAGCCAACCTTGCCGGGCGCGCCGGCCGAGCCGGGCGGTTTGCTGCCCGGAGGACCACCCTTCAAGCCGGGTGGCTTGGCTGCTGGAGCGGCGGCTGGCTGGGCCTGCGAGGAATCCATCGTCGGCATTTCGGCCTCGGCAGCCTCGGGAATTCTGGCGCTGGCCGCTGACTCATCCACCTGCGGGACGACTAGCTTGATCTCCTTGCCGCCGGCGGCGGCCCCGGCCTTGGCCCCGCCAGCAGCGGGCTTGGGCGGGAGTTCGAGCCGGACGGTCTCCTTCGCGGCGGAAGGCTTGGGGGGAAGGGAAAGGCGGACGGTCTGTTTCGCACCGGCAGCACCACCGGCAGGAGGCGCGGACGGAGCCGCCGGAGCAGCGGGCCGGGGGGCGGCGGGCGCGGGGGCCGCCGGGGCGGCGGCGGGAGTGCGCGGGGGAAGCTCGAGCCGGACCGTTTCCTTGGCCGCAGGTTTCGGCGGGAGACTGATGCGGACAGTCTCCTTTTTGGGCTGAACCTTGGAACCCGCGGCGGGTGGAGGGGCGGCGCCCGCGGGCAGTTTCAAGTTGTCGGCCATAGCGTGTGTCGGGGCGTGACGCTAAGAAGCGGCTGCCCGACTGTCAAATCCATAAACCGCTTTGCCGCTGTTTGGGTTACGGCGCGGCCGGGTGAATGTTCGCCTGTCCGCTCGACCCTTCGGTCACGCCCTCCTACACTCGCGCCCATGCGGACGGCATTCAAAGAATGGGCCATCATCGTGGACGCGCTCGGGCGGGGGGAGCAAATCCTCGTCCTGCGCAAGGGCGGCATCGCCGAAGGACGCGGCGGCTTTCAGGTCGAACACCCGCGCTTTCTGTTCTTCCCGACCCTTTACCACCAGCAGCGCGAGAACGTGCTCCCGGCGGCGCAGGCCCGCTACGACGAGATTGCGCCTGACCTACCCGGCCCGGAGGTGCTGCGGCTGGAGTTCTGCGCCGAGGTCGTCTCGTGGCGGAAGCTGGACTCCCTCGCCGCCGTCCAGCTCCTGCGCGGCCAGCACATCTGGCGCGACGACGTGCTGGCGCAGCGCTTCGACTGGGGCAAGGAGCAAGCCATCCACGCCCTCGCCGTGCGTGTGAGTCGGCTGCCGCAACGCCTAGAACTGCCGATGCTTTCCGGCTACGGCGGCTGCAAGTCGTGGATCGAACTCGCCGAGGACATCCTCACCGACGCCGCGCAACCCGTGCTGGCGGAAGCCGCCTTCCAAGCCCGCCTCCACGCCTTCGAGTCCGCCCTCGCCGCTGGATGAACGCCCCTCCTCGCGCCATGTCCAATCCCGGCAGTCCGACTCAGCACTAATTACTAATCACTTTCCCGCCTTGGCCGCCTCCAACCAACACGCCGTCATCGTCCCCCCGCCGACCAACGCGGCGGCGGCCACGAACGACGCCCTCCGCGACATCCGCGGCCCCGTGCCGCTGCCGCCGGAGCTGCTGTGGCTGTGGATTGCGGTCGGCGCGGCGCTCGGTGGGTTGTTGGCCGTGCTGATTTGGAACAAGTGGTTCCGCCACGCTCCCGCCAAGCCAGCCGCCACGCCCGTCCCGCCGCACCAGCGCGCCAAGCACCGCCTCGCCGACGCCCTCGCGCTGCTCACCCAGCCCAAGCCCTTCTGCATCGCCGTCTCGGACGCGCTGCGGCTCTATCTCGAAGAGCGCTTCGAATTCCGCGCGCCGGACCGGACCACCGAGGAGTTCCTGCTCGACCTGCAAGCCACCGACCTGCTCAACGACGCGCAGAAAGAGTTCCTCACCGACTTCCTCACCCGCTGCGACCTCGTGAAGTTCGCCAAACACGAGCCGAGCGAAGCCGAACTGCGCAGCCTCCACAGCGCCGCACTTGGCTTAGTGGAAGAAACCGCCTACGACTTGCCGCTCGTGGGGAAAGGAGCGGCGGCATGAAGGGGAAAACGTTCAACGTCCAACGCTCAACGCTCAACACTCAGAGCAGTGTTCGTGCGCCACTGGCCCTTGTTGGAAGTTGGAAGTTGGAAGTTGAGCGTTGGACGTTTCCCTATTCCGCCTTCCGCGTTCCGCGTTCCGCATTCCCGTGACCTTCTCCTTCGCCCATCCCTGGCTGCTGCTCCTGCTGCTCCTGCTGCCGCTGCTCGCGTGGCTCAAGGGCAAGCGCGACGCCCAGCCGGCCTTCCTCTACTCGTCCGTCCAGCTCGTGCGCGGGTTGACCGGCCAGGTGCAATCTCGCGCAGGCGCGTTCCTGCGCGCGCTGCGCTGGCTCGCACTCGCCGCCTTCTTCATCGCGCTCGCGCGGCCCCAGCTTGGCGAGGGCGAGACGAAGGTGAGCGCCAGCGGCATTGACATCGTCATCGCCGTGGACCTCTCGCGCAGCATGGAGGCCGAGGACTTCAAGGACACGCGCGGCCAGCGCATCAACCGCCTCGCGCTCGCGAAGGAAACCGTGGAGAAGTTCGTCCTCAAGCGCCCCGGCGACCGCATCGGCCTCATCGCCTTCGCCGGGCGCGCGTATGTGGCCGGCCCGCTCACGCTCGACCACGAGTTCCTCCTGCAAAACCTTCACCGTCTCAACTTTGGCGGCATCGAGGAAGGCACGGCGATTGGCGCGGGCCTCATCGCCAGCGTCAACCGCCTCCGCGACCTTCAGGCGAAAAGCAAAATCATCATCCTGCTCACCGACGGCGTGAACAACGCCGGCAAAGTCCCGCCGCTCACTGCCGCCGATGCCGCGCAGGCGCTGGGCATCAAGTGCTACACCATCGGCGTCGGCACGCGCGGCGAAGCCCCGTGGCCTTACACCGACCAGTTCGGCCGCCGCCAGCAGCGCATGATGCCGGTGGACATTGACGAGGACACGTTGACGAAAGTCTCCGAGAAGACCGGCGGGAAATACTTCCGTGCGGACAACTCCGAGACGCTCCGCCGCATCTTCACCGAGATTGACCGGCTGGAGAAAACCACCGTCGAGGTGAAGAAGTTCCAGCGCTACCGCGAGCTGGCGCACTGGCTCATCGCCCTCGGGCTGGGCGTGCTGGTGGCGGAGATTGTGCTGGGCAACACACTGATGAGGAAACTGCCGTGAAGTTCGCCCTGCCCAACCTCCTCTGGCTCCTGCTGCTGGTCCCGCTGCTGGCCGTCTTCCTCGCCTGGGCTTGGCGCACGAAGGAGCGGCTCATCGCACAGTTCGTGCAGTCGCGATTGCTCGCGCAGCTCACCGTTGGCGTGTCGAAGACGCGGCAGAAAGTTCGGCTCGCGCTGGTTGTCTCCGCCGTCGCGTGCGCCGTGCTCGCGCTGGCGCGACCGCAGTGGGGCTTTTCCTGGGAGGAGGTTGCGCAGAAGGGTTTGGACATCGTCGTGGCGATTGACACCTCGCGCTCGATGCTCGCCGCGGACATTCCGCCGAACCGCCTCGAACGCGCCAAGCTCGCCGCGATGGACTTGATGAAGCTGGCGAAGAATGACCGGCTCGGCCTCGTCGCGTTCGCTGGCAGTTCCTTTCTCCAATGCCCGCTCACGCTTGATGAAGAGGCGTTCCGCCAAGGCGTCGCCGCGCTCGACGTGAACATCATCCCGCAGGGCGGCACCGCCATCGGCGAGACGATTCAGACCGCGCTCGCCGCGTTCAAGGAAGGCGAGAACCACAAAATCCTCGTCCTTTTCACCGATGGCGAGGACCACGAGGCCGGCGTGCTCGAGGCGGCGAAGGCCGCGAGCGCGAAGGGCCTGCGCATCTTCACCATCGGCGTGGGCAGCGCGGCGGGGGAACTCATCCGCGTGCGGGACGAGAAGGGGAAGATGGACTTCCTCAAGGACGAGAGCGGCAACGTGGTGAAGTCGCGGCTGAACGAAACGCTGCTCCAGCAAATCGCCGGCGCGGCGGGCGGCTTCTACCTGCCTCTGCGCGGCGCGAACACGATGGACCTGCTCTACGAGCGCGGCCTCGCCCCGTTGCCGAAGTCTGAGTTCAACGCGAAGCTGATGCAGCGCCACCACGAGCGATTTTACTGGCCGCTGGGCATCGCCGTCGTTTTGCTCGTGATCGAAATGTTTCTGCCCGAACGCCAAAAAGTGCGGCGTCCCGTCCCCGGCACGCAGGCACCCACGTCTGCCGCCGCTGCCGCTCTTCTCTATCTTCTGTTCGCTATCCTCTCTCCTCTCTCCGCAAGCGCCTCCTCCGCGACCGCGCTCAAGAACTACGAGTCCGGCAAATACGACGCGGCCTTGAAGGAATACGACCGCCTCCGCCTCCAGCGACCCGAGGACGCCAAGCTCGCCTTCAATGCCGGGGCCGCCGCCTATCAGGCCAGGCAGTTCGAGGACGCCACGCGCCACTTCAGCGGCGCGACCGGCGCACGCGACCCGAAGCTGGCGCAGAGCGCCTTCTACAACCTTGGCAACGCCTACTTCCAACTTGGCGACTCCGCAGCCGAAGCCGCGCAGAAACAGGAGGCCTGGGAGAGCGCCATCGGCTTCTACGACACCGCGCTCAAGCTTAACTCCGTGGACGCCGACGCGAAGCACAACCGCGACTTCGTGCAGCGCAAGTTGGAGGAATTGAAGAAGCAACAGGACAAGCAGCAATCGAAGGACAATCAGAACCAGAAGCAGGACGACAAGAAAGACGACCAGAAGAAGGACGAGCAAAAGCAGGACAAGTCCGGCCAGGACAAGAAGCAGGACGACAAAAAATCCGAGGACCAGAAGCCGGAGAAGCCCGACGGTTCCAAGCAGGACAACCAGAAGAAACAGGAGAACCAGCCCAAGCCCGACCAGCCCGGCGACCAAAAGCAGCCGGAACAGAAGAAGCCGGATTCCAAACAAGGCGAACAGAAGCAGGGACAGCAGGGCGAGAAGGGTGACAAAGATTCCGCCCAAGCCGCCGCGCTCGGGCAGATGACCCCGCAGCAAGCCATGCAGTTGCTCGATTCGCAGCGTGCCGAGGAACGCGCCCTCATCTTCCTCCCCACCAACGCCACGCAGAAGGCGAGCAACCGGACGTTGAAGAACTGGTGATGAAGATGGCCGAGGGACGTGAGCAAATCACCGAGCACCGCCAGGTCACCGGCGGCTTCTTCTCCGCGAACCTGTGCCGGCGACTTGCAGTCGCCGTCCGTGGGGTGCGAGCTGACGAGGCGGTTCCGAGCTGCCAACCCGCAACGCGGCGACTGCAAGTCGCCGGCACGGGGCATCTGCTCACCGCCGTTTTCTGTCTCCTCCTCCTTTCCTCCGCCCACGCCGTTACCTTCAGCGCCGCGCTGGACCGGAACGTCATCCGCGTCGGCGAGCAGGCGGTGCTCACGCTGCGCTTCGACGGCGGGCAGCCCAGCGGCGTGCCGCGCCTGCCGGACGTGCCGAATCTGCAAATCCAGTTCGGCGGCCAGAGCCAGCAAATCTCCATCGTCAACGGCCAGCGCACCGCCAGTTTGCTGCTCACTTACGCCATCGTCGCCGCCAAGCCCGGCGATTACACCATCCCCGCGTTCAACGTCCCCGTCGCGGGCGTGATGCTCCCCAGCCAGCCGCTCGCGCTGAAAGTGCATCCCGCCGCCGCGAAGCTGCCCGACACCGAGGCATACCGGCAGTTCACCTTCGTCAAGCTGCGCGCGGGCAAGACCAACGCCTTCGTCGGGGAGCCGTTCGCGATTGAGGTCCGGCTCTACTTCAGCGGCGGCGGCGAAATCCAGATGCCCAGCCTGCAAGGCGACGGCTTCACGCTCGCGCCGTTTCAGCACCAGCAGGGGCAGGAGCAGGTGGGCAACGCCATCTACCGCGTCATCGTTTTCCGCAGCGTGGCCACGCCGGTGAAGGCCGGGAAACTCGCGCTCGGCCCGGCGCAATGCGCGTTCAACCTGCACATCCGGGTCGGCGGCAACGATGTCCTCGACTTCTTCAATCGTGGCGTCCGCGCGCAGGCCGTCACGATTCTGAGCGAGCCGTTGACCATTGACGTTCAGCCGCTCCCGGCCGAGGGCCGGCCCGCAGACTTCAACGGCGCGATTGGCAGCTTCGGCATGAGCGCAAGCGTCGCGCCGACGGACGTGGCGGTGGGCGACCCCGTCACCGTGCGCGTGCAAATCACCGGACGCGGCGGCATGGACGGCTTGCAGATGCCGCCGCTCAATCTGGGCGAGACGTTCAAGTCGTATCCCGCGAGCGCCACGACGGACATGCCCGACCCGCTGGCGATGAGCGGCGTGAAGAAGTTCGAGCAGGTCGTGCAGCCGCAGAGCGCGGAGGTGAAGGAACTGCCGGCGTTCGGTTTCAGCTTCTTCGACCCCGACGCGCGCGCTTACCGCACCATCAAGCAGCCCGCCACGCCGCTGCGCGTGCGCGCCGCCGCCGCCGCACAGGCCCCGACCATCGTGATGACCGCGACGAACGCCGCCGCCGCTGCGGCTGCCGCCACGGAGCTGGTCCACATCAAGCCGCACCTCGGATTGGTCGTGGCGGCGGATGCCAGCGCGCTGCGTCAGCCGGCCTTTTGGCTCATGTCCGGCGGGCCGTTCGCGTTGTGGCTCGCACTGCTCGCGCGGCGCAAGCAGGCGGAAAAGCTGGCGAACAACCCGCGCCTGCGCCGTCGCCGCGAGGTGGAGAAGCTGGTGAACGCCGGGCTGGCAGAGCTGCATCAGCAGGCCGCCGCCGCGCAGACGGAAGTATTCTTCGCGAACCTGTTCCGCTTGTTGCAGGAGCAGCTCGGCGAGCGGCTCGACCAGCCCGCCAGCGCCATCACGGAGGAAGTGATTGACGAGCGCGTGAAACCGCTGGGCGCAAGCGAAGACACCTGCCAGTCGCTCCACGCGCTCTTCCAAGCCTGCAACGCCGCGCGCTACGCGCCGGTGCGCGAGACGAGTGAGCTGGCGAAACTGACGGAGCAGTTCGCTGCTGCGGTGGCGGAGCTGCGGAAGCTGGAGGTGGCGGGATGAGCGGCGGATTCATTCGCGCCGTAGTCGCAACCTTCAGGTTGCGAATCAGTCACACGCAGCCTGAAGGCTGCGACTACGGAAGGCCCGCGCTCGCGTTGCTCGCCGTGCTGCTGCTCTCGTGCTCCCAACTGCTGGCGAACGTCCCCGCTGCCGACTTCGAGGCGGCGAACAAGCTGTTCGAGCAAGGGAAATTCGCGGACGCGGCGGCGGCTTACGAGCGGCTGCTGACGAACGGGCCGACGGCGGCGCTGCATTTCAACCTCGGCAACGCGCGGTTCAAAAGCGGCCAGCCGGGCAAGGCGATTTTCCACTACCATCTGGCGCTGCGCCTCGCGCCGCGCGACCCAGATGCGCGCGGCAATCTGCAATTCGCCCGCCGCAGCCTCGGCGTGACGGTGGACGAGCCGCTCGCCCGGCATCTGCTCCGCCATCACACGCCCGACGAGTGGGCGTGGCTCGCGGGCGCGTGGCTGGGCGCGTGGTTTCTGCTGCTCGCGCTGGGCGAGGCGCTGCCGGCGAAACGCGCCGCCTTTGCCTGGCTCACGAAGACCTTCGGAGCCATCGCCCTGCTGGCCGCCGCCCTGCTGGCCGCCGCCCATTGGGACCGGAACGCCGCGCGGCAGGCGGTGGTGGTGGTGCCGGAAGCCCCTGTCCGACCGGGGCCGCTGGCGGAGTCGAAGGCCGCATTCGCGTTGCGCGACGGTGCGGAGGTCATCGTGCTCGACGCAAAGGACGACTGGCTTCAGGTGCGCGACGCCGGCCAGCGTGCCGGCTGGGTGAAGCGTGACGCGCTGTGGCAGTTGCCGTGAGCGCAGCGGGGCATGAAAGGATTTCGCGCACCGAGTTTCCGGTTGAATGCGACCGATGAGC
This sequence comes from Limisphaerales bacterium, assembly GCA_009773355.1. GTDB lineage: Bacteria > Verrucomicrobiota > Verrucomicrobiia > Limisphaerales > SXTU01 > SXTU01. Next base: position 18,244 of record WRPG01000060.1, on the reverse strand, counting down.
GGCCTACGGTCGTTGCCAAGCAATGGTTCCCCGTTCAGTCCGCTGAGTCCGTGGGGCGTGGTGTCAGCGTGCTTCCGGTCGGTGGACGAACGGAGTGGACGCAGGCCCGGTTGAACACGGCATGAACGCAGCCCCCACCAACTTGACCGAGCCAGTCGCTCCGGCTTCCACCGCGTCCGCCGCCACGCGCGTCCTGCTCATTGAGGACAGCCCCGCCGACGTGCTGCTCATCAGCGCGTTGCTGGGCGACGAGTTCAACGTGACGCAGGTGCCCGGCCTGCGCGAGGGCATCGCGGCCGCCGCGCAGGCGTCGTTCGACATCGTGCTGCTGGACCTGTTCCTGGGCGACAGCCGGGGGCTGGACACGTTCGCCCAACTCCAGGCGCTGCACCCGGAGCTGCCCATCCTCGTGATGAGCGGGCTGGATGATGAGCAGGTCGCCGAGTCCGCCGTGCATGACGGCGCGCAGGATTACCTCGTGAAGGGCCAGATGGACGAGGTGCTCCTGCATCGCGCGGTGCGCTACGCCATCGAGCGCAAGCGCGTCGAGCGCGCGCTGCGGGACTCGGAGGCGTTTTACCAGTCGCTGGTCGAAAACCTCCCGCAGTTCATCTACCGGAAGGATGCGCACAGCCGGTTCACCTTCGCCAACCGCCGCTTCTGCACGCTGCTCGGCAAGACGCTGCAGGAAATCATCGGGCGCACGGACTATGACTTTTTTCCCGCCGAGCTGGCGGCCAAGTATCAGGCGGACGACCAGCGCGTGATGGCGGCGGGCAAGCTGTTCGAGACCGTCGAGGAGCACACGCCGCCGGGCGGCGAGAAGGAGCATGTGCAGGTGGTGAAGTCGCCGGTGTTCGACGCGCACGGCAAGATCATCGGCACGCAGGGCATTTTCTGGGACGTGACGGCGCGGGTGCGGGGCGAGGAGAAATTGAAGAAGGCGCACGCGGACCTGGCGCGCAGCCGCGAGGACCTGCTGCGGACGCTGGCGGACTTGCAGCGCTCGCACAACCAGCTCAAGGAGGCGCAGCTCCAGATCATCGAGATGGAGAAGATGCAGTCCATCGGCCAGATGGCGGCGGGCATCGCGCACGAGGTGAAGAACCCGCTGGCCATCATCCGCATGGGCATAGACTTCCTCAACGAGACGGCCGTCGCCGGCGAGGAGCCGGGCGCGACGGTGCTCAAGGACATGAACGACGCGCTGCACCGCGCCGACGGCATCATCATGGGCCTGCTGGACTTCTCCACGCCCGGCAAGGCGGACTTGAAGCCCGGCGACTTGAACACGCTGCTGCGCAGCTCGCTCAACCTCGTGAAGCACGAGTTGCGGAACGCGCGCATCAAGGTGGAGACGGAGTTTTGCGACAACCTCCCGCCGGCGCTGGTGGACGCGAACAAAATCAAGCAGGTCTTCGTGAACGCGCTGACCAACGCCGCGCACGCCATGCCCGAGGGCGGCACGCTCACGGTGCGGAGCTACATCAAGAAGCTCACCCCCGAGGAGGCCAGGCCCAGCCCCGGCGCGCGGCAGGCGCACGAGTTCCGCGCCGGCGAGCGCGTGCTGGTGACGGAGATTGACGACGACGGGAGCGGCGTGCCCGAGGACAAGCTGGGCCGGGTGTTCGAGCCGTTTTACACCACCAAGCCCGCCGGCAAGGGCACCGGCCTGGGCCTCACGGTGTCGCGGAAGATCGTCGAGCTGCACGAGGGCGGCATCCAGATTCAGAATCGCACCCCGCGCGGGGCGCGGGTCACCATCACCCTTCGAACCGAAAGGACCTGACCATGGACCAGAAGCGCATCCTCATCATTGACGACGAGCCGGCCATGACCCGCATGATTCGGCTGACCTTGGAAATGACCAAGCGCTATCAGGTGCGCGAGGAAAACCAGGCCGCGCACGCGCTGGCCACGGCGCACGAGTTCAAGCCGGACCTCATCCTGCTTGATGTCATCATGCCCGGCGTGGACGGCGGCGAGCTGGCGAGGCGCATCACGACCGACGCCAAGCTCAAGCAGGTGCCGCTCATCTTCCTCACCGGCACCGTGACCAAGAAAGAGGCGGCGGAAGGCGCGGTCACGGCGGGCCACCCGTTGTTGTCCAAGCCCGTGAGCCTCAAAGCCCTCGTGGAGACGATGGAAAACACCTTCGCCGCCAGGGCACACGAGCAGACCAGGCCCAAAGCGGGCAAACCGGCGGAAAAGCCCGCCGGCCCCCAGCCCGGCCAGTAGAAAAATGTTGGCGCGGCGCATTGACGCGCCGCCGTTCGCTGCTACTTTGCCGCAATCCTTATGGCTACTCGCAAAGCTGATTCCGCCTCTTTCGCCGCCCCCGCCCGCAGCGCCACGCAACTCAACCTCGCCGCCGACACCACGCGCATCCGCAAGAACGGCATCGAATTCCGGTCCGAGACGCCCATCGCGGCGTGGACCGAGATGACGGTGGCGTTGCGCGACCCCGAGGACGGCCAGGAAGTCAGCGCGACGGGCGTGGTGGTGGACTGCCGGGGCGACCGGCACCAGGGCTACACGGTCTCGATGGTGTTCATGGAACTGTCCCCACTGGCGCAGGCCCGCCTGAGCCTCATGGCATATTCCAACTTGGCATGACCTTGCGCGCCGGATAATTTCCGCGCCATGTCACAGCCAGTCACGGAACCCGCCAACGAGGACGTAGTCTATTTCAACCAGATTCTGAAGGCCGGCGTGGATGCCGGCTGCTCGGATGTCCACATCAAGGTCGGCACGCCGGCGTCCTACCGCATCAGCCGCGCGTTCCACTCGATTGACTTCGTGCCCACGCAGGTCTGGATGCAGAGCGTCATTGACGGCATCTGCCCCAAGCACATGAAGGCCGGGCTGGAGGCGGATCGCGAGACGGACTTCTCCTACTCTGCCCCCGGCATCGGACGCTTCCGCACCAACGTGTTCCAGGCGCTGGGCCGCTGGTGCATCGTGATGCGCTACATCAAGGCGACCGTCCCGACCTTCGAGAAGCTCGGCCTGCCGGAAATCCTGAAGACCGTGGCCGAGTCCCCGCGCGGCATCGTGCTGATGGCCGGCACCACCGGCTCCGGCAAGTCCACCACCCTGGCGGCGATGCTGGAGCACCTGAACAACAACTTCCGCAAGCACATCGTCACGCTGGAGGATCCCATCGAGTTCGTCTTCGAGGAGAACCAGTGCCTCATCGAGCAGCGCGAGCTGAACCTCGACACCATGAGCTTCCACCGCGCCATGAAGAGCGCCCTGCGCGAAGACCCGGATGTGATCATGGTCGGCGAAATGCGCGACGCCATCAGCTTCCAGACTTCGATCAGTGCGGCGGACACCGGCCACACGGTCATCTCCACCATGCACACCACCAGCGCGAACAGCTCGGTGGGTCGCATCCTGGAATACTTCAAGCAGGACGAGCGCGACACCATCCGCCGCCAGCTTGCGGGCACGCTGCGCTCGGTCTGCTGCCAGCGCATGGTGCCGACGGCCGAGGGCGGGATGCGCCCGGCGCTGGAGATCATGATCAACACCATCTCCATCAAGAAGGCCATCGAGGAGAACCAGCTCAACAAGCTGCTGCCCATCATCGAGGGCAGCCGCAAGATCGTGGAAAACGAGGACGGCATCACCCTCTGGGAGGACCAGGGCGAGGGCATGATGAGCTTCAACCAGTGCATCTACAACATGCTCCAGCAGGGGATTGTCACCGAGGAGCGCGCGATGGAGAAGGCTTCCAATCCGCAGCAGCTCAAGATGTGGCTGGAAGGCATCTTCACCAGCTCCGGCGGCATCACCGGCTAGGCGGGGATCCGGCGGCGCGCTCAGAGCTTGTTCGACATCTCCGGCAGCTCCAGCTTCCCGTTCACGGCGAAGCGGAAGGTCAGCATCAGGCTGTTGAGGGCGTAGGTGAACTCCTCCTTGTCCGCGGCGCTGGTGATGAGATGGAACTCGACGAGGCCGGCCGGCGTGGGAATGAAGGCGATCCGGCTTTGCAGGTTGAACCCTGAATCATTCCGCCAGGTGAAGTCGAAGCCCGGCCCCGCCTGCCCGCCGGCCGTCAGGCTCAGTTCCTCGATGATTTTTGCGGCGGGGTGCCGTTGGAGGAGCAGTTCCCGGAAGGCCTCGGGCTTGAGGCCGCCCGTCGCCTGATCCACCGCGTTGGTGGGGGCGGCGATCAGGCGGACGGTGATGGCGCATTTGTCCTCCCGCTCGACCGCGCGCAACTGGCGGTTCACCTCGTCCACGCGCATGAAGTAGCCCTTGGGCACGATGAAGGCGAACTGGTTCGTGCCGGCCCGGGCCACGGCGCGGAAGTAATGACCGATGCCCTCCAGCTCGTGGCGGGTGGTGCTCAGTTGAAAGTCCGGCCCGCTGTTGGTGGCCGCTGGCTGCGCCGCCCCTGACTGTGGCAGCAGGAGGGCGAGCAGGACCGCAACGCCCACGATGAACCTAGAACGAAGCGACATAATTGGTCCGGTTGGCAGGCGCGGCCGCCCAGGCGCCGCGGATCAGGACGCGCAGCTCGGGCGAGCCGGGGGGCATTTTGGTGGAGTCGAGGAAGTTCGGGTCAAAGTTGAAGTTGCGGTTCGGGGCGGAGTAATAGATGCCCGGGTTCTGGAACGGCGCGGTGGCCCGGGCGCTGTTGTAGAGATTGACGAGAGAACCATTCAGCGTGAGCGTGCGCCCGCTCCATGCCTCCAGCAGCCGGGGAAAATTCACCACGCCGCCGCTCATGGGACTGGTGCCGTTCGCGCCGGCGGAATAGACCATGCCGGCCAGGAGCGCGGCGTTGATCGTCGTGTCGGTGGGCACGCGGGAGGAGTAGGAGCCGGAGCTGGCCGCGTCGTTCCACGCGCCGGACTGGATGGTCAGGGCGTCGGCGATGAGCGAGGAGGGGCGGCTTGAGGTGGTGTTGGTGGTGCCCAGATGGGCGGCGTTGGTGCAGTTGAAATGGCCCTTCACGTAGAGCGGATTGACGGTGGCCAGCGTCAGCCCGCGGGTGGGCAGCGTCTGGCCGTTGATCAGGCGCACGGCGGTCTTCTGGCTGGCGGTGACGGTGCGGTCATCCGCGACATAGACGATGTTGGGCGCGTTGCCCGCGCCGAGCTTCGCGGCAACTGCGGTGTTGGTGGCCGCCCAAGTGCGGAACTTGGTGAGGTCCAGTTCGGTGGTCTTCATGGTCTTGCCCTCGCGCTGGTCGGTGAACGAGGCGTTGGTCCTGATGAAGTAATTCGCGTTGGTCCAGTTGATGGTGGTCGGGGAGGCGTCGAACGGGGTTTTCACCTTCACGACCACGGTGGAGTTGCTGACCAGGATGAGCATCTCGGCCTTGTTGTAGAAGCGCTGCTGGCCCATGGGCGAGCTCATGGATTCCGCCGTGGGCGGGATGTTGACGACCTCGCGGACGGCGGCGGCGGAGTTGTTGGTGCCGATGGGCAGCGTGAGGGCGCTGGTGTTGCTGGTGACGTTGCCGCCGTAGGTGATCGCACCGGTGAAATTGGCCAGAGTGTAGCCGAACCAGGCCTGCTTGCCGATGGTGCCGGTGGCCGTGACATCCTGCTGGAGGTTCAGGCTGGCGGAGGAGCCGAGGAAGATGTTGCTGTTGGCATGAACGCGCCCGCGCACGACCAGCGGCGCGGCCCAGGTGAACTCGAGCAGGCTGTTGTAAAAGATGGCGAACTGAAACACGGGGATCGAGGCCAGTTGGATGTCCTGCTGCACGGCATTGGTGAGGTTGAACCGGCCCGTGGTCTGGCGCGCGTTGGACACCACCCGATAGTTGGAGACGAACCCGCGGAGGCCGGCGTAAGGGCCGCTGAGATTGGTGTAAATCTGCGTCTGCGTGCGGGCGACGTAGTTCTGGTTGGTCGTCCCGCTCCCGTTGGAAAACTGGAAACCGGCCCAGTAGGCGTTCTCGCCGGCGGCCGGCACATTCGTCCGGTAGGAAGCCAGGTTGTTGAACACGACGCTCTCGCCGCTCGCCTTGTAGTCCTGCATCAGACGGGAGACGATCCGCTCGGTGGCGGCCTCCGCCGCATACGTCGTCGCGGTCATCTGGTTGTTGCGCTCGTTCATCAGGGAAGTCTGGGAGGCCCAGTTCATCGTCCCCGTGAGGACCATGAGGCCGATGGCCGCGAACACCATCACCATCACCAGCGCATAGCCGGCACGCGACCGGAAGCGGGGGGAAGGTGTCGTGTTCATGGCCGGTTATTGGAGGATGCGCCGGGTGATGCGCGTCTGGAGCTGGAAGTATTCGTAGTAGTTGTTGGTGCCCACCTTGGTCATCGGGTAGGAGAGCTGATAAAACTGGAGGCGGACGTTGACGGCGCAGTTGCCGGTGTCCGCGCTGAGGGTGTTGCCCAGATAGTCCTCCTTCGAGAACAGGATGGCGTTGGTCACGTAGGAGGCGATCAACTGCGGCGTGGCGTTGCTGGAGGTCACGCGCCGCAACTCGCTGTTGTTGGTGACGTAGAAGTAGCGGATCCACCAGTTGTTGTTGGTTGTCGGGTAGATTTGGATGGCCCGGCCCTGCATGGCGGTTCCGTTCGAGATGGCGGTGAAGCTCGTGGCGGTCCCGTTGCCGATCCGGATGGTGGTGGCCGCCCGGATCTCGTCCTGCAGCTTGCCGAAGGCCTTGCGGGAGGAATCGGACGCGCCGAGCTTGGCGGCCGCGAACTGCATGAGCCGCCCGCCCATGATGTGGCTGTAGACCACCCCGCCCACCACGAACGTGGTCAGGCTCATGGTGATGAGCAGTTCGACCAGGGTCACCGCCATCAGCTGGCGGGAAGCAGTGTGGTTCGAGGCCGGGAGGTTCATCTCAGGCGTCGGGTGAGCGGTAGGTGGCCACCGTGTTCGTGAACACCCGGCCGGTGATGGGAAAACGCCAGGTGCAGTCCACCCGGATCATGCGCAACTGCGGCGCGGCCGCCGAAATGACCGTGATCGTCGTCACGTTGGTCGCATAGACGGCGTTGGTTCCCACCACCGGGATGTCGAGCAGGAGGGTCTGTGAGGGAAAATTTGCGCTGACCAACTGATCCACGCCGGTCTCCGTGTCCCAGCGGCAGGCCCGGGTCTGCTCCAGCCGCTGCGAGGCCAGCGCCTGGGCCGCCAGTGAATACCCGGCCCATTCCGCCCGCTTGGAGGACTGCGTATAGCCTTGAATGATTCCGGCCACGGTCATCGCCGCGATGGCCGTGGCCACGCACACCTCGGCCAGCGTGAACGCGTCCTTGCCACGCCGGTCTGGCGCTGAACGATCAGGCTTGGAGCAAGGCAGTTTCACAGGCTGGCAGTGACAGTCTTCATGCCGAGTTTGATAGAGCCGAAAGGGTGCCAAGTCAACTTGTGATAGGGTCTTTAAGCTCTAGCGTAACGGTCGGATTTGGGACGAACGCCGACCGAGTTCCTAGTTTCCCCGGCTCAGAATTCCACGCTCAAACCCGACTGGACCAGGTTGACCGCGTAGCCGGTCGCGGGCTGGTTGGCCAGCGAGCGCTCGAAGTCGTAGTCGAGGAACCATTTCACCCGCTTGTTGAGCGTGCGCTCAACATGGAGGTTCAGGCTGAAATCGGTGCGCCCAATCGCGCGCGGGTCGCCGGGCGCAACGGGCTGGCGCGGATAATGGTAGTCCGCAAAACGTCCGGCAAGGCTCACCTCCCACGGGGCGGCGGACCAGCGAATCTGCTGGCTCACCTGCCACTTGCTAAAATCGTAGTAGCCGGGGCCGTTGTCATGGCTGGACTCGTAGCCCAGCTTCGCGGTCGTGCGCCAGCGGCGCTGCTCGTCCCAGTGGTGCTTCCAGGTGAGTTGCGCGCGGTGTTGCGTGAAGGCGAGTTCCGAACCGGGAATCGCGATGGCGGCGCGGGTGAACTGCTCGCGGTGATCGTAAGGACGGTGGCTCAACTCGTAGCTCACGGCGGCTTCGGAACGGCTGCCGTATTCCCGGCCGACGGAGAGCTTCGGCCCGCCCTCCCAGTAGTCATCCAACGGGCTGTTGAAATCCTGCCGCGTGAGCGTCGGCTCCAGCTCCCACCACCAGCGCTCCGCGAACTTCCGCCGCACGGCGAAGCGTGCGGAGTAAGTGTGGCTCTCCACCGCCAGCACCGTCGGCGTGGCGAGGCTGGTGGAGAGGTCCACGACCTGGTTCTGGTAAAGGTATTGGCCGGCCAGGCTGGTGCTCCAGTGCTCGTCCCACGCTCGCTTCAACTGCGCGTGCGCGAGCGCGTTCTGCTCCACATCCACGACCTGACTCGCAAGGAAGCGCGTGTCCTCGCCGGACACGAAGGCGTTGAACTCCCAGCCGTCCATCGGCAGGCGGAAGACGATGGCCTCAAGCTGGTTTCGCACGAACGCGCTGCCGCTGGGCCGCACCGCGCTGAGGGAGACGTTGTCCTTGTAGCCCGCGCTGCTCTGGAAGGTGAACACCGTGTCCCACGGTGAGAGCGTGGGCAGGCCGGGGATGGCAAGCTCCGGCGGGAGCGGAGCTGGCTGCGCACGGGCGAGGGGAACGAGCGAGGCGAAAACTCCAAATCCCAAGCTCCAAATTCCAAAGAAGCTCCAAACTCCAAGCTCCCAACGGCCCCGGTTGGGAGCCTGGAACCGGCCTGCTTCACTGCTGGATGACCCGGACGAGGCAACGTCCCCTTGGGATTTGGAACTTGGAGCTTCTTTGGAGCTTGGGATTTGGAGCTTGGAGCTTAACCGGTTCATCCAAAGCAGGCCGCGAGAAACGCAACCCTCAGGTTTGCCAGTCCGCGTCTTGCCCATGCGTGTGAGCATCTCCGGCCCGGCGGCAAATCACGAGCCGGAATGCTGGACGAAAAACGCCGCCGCCTGCGACCGGCGGTTCATCTGCAACTTCTCCATCAGGTTGCTCAGATAGTTCTTCACGGTCTTGTCGCTCAAGCCCATCGCCAGGCCGATCTCCTTGTTCGTCTTGCCTTGGGCGACCAGTTCAAGCACGCGGCGCTCCTGCGCGGAGAGCCGGTCCAGCTTGCCCGCTGGCGGCGATCCGGCCCCGTCCTTCACCCGGTTCATCACGCGGCGGGTGACCGCCGGGTCGAGGATGGAGCGGCCCTCGGCGACTTCCTTGATCGCGCGCACAAGGCCCTGCTCGTCAATCTCCTTGAGCAAATAACCCTCCGCCCCGGAGCCGATGGCCTGCATGACAATCTCGTCATCGGCAAACGCGGTGAGGATGATGACCTTCACCGGCGGCGTGAGCTTGTGCAGGCTGCGGCACGCCTCGAACCCGCTGCCATCGGGCAGGCGCACATCGAGCAGCACCACGTCCGGCTTCAGCCGCTCCGCCGTTTCCAGCGCGGCGGCGACCGTGCCCGCCTCGCCCACGACTTCCAGCTCGCCGTGCTGGCCCAGCAGCGCGCCCAGTCCTGAGCGGACGACCTCATGGTCGTCCACCAGAAGCAATCGGATGCATTTGTTGCTCGTGGCCATGTGGCGTCCGCGCAGTGGGTAACAGAAATCAGGCCGGCGGGCAATCGGGCCAAATGGCCGTAGCGCCTCACGGCACCATCCGCCCCCGGAAAAACTCGCGCGGCGTGTCGTTGGTGTCGGCCGCCTCCAGCAGCAGCAGCGTGCCCGAGCGGTCAATCAACTCCAGCGTCACGCCCTCCACCCAGTTCGTCAGCGTCGTGCTGCGCTCCAGTGTCACGCGTCGGTCCACCAAGCCGGAAAGGAGCAGGAGATTCTGCCCGGAACTGCGCGCGATGCGGGTGAAGGAAACTGGCTCCACCGCCGCCGTCAGCAGGCTGCGCAACGCCACGCCCTCGATGCCCACGGTGACAATCTGGTTGCTCGTGCCCGCCACGCCGTAAAGCGACTTGGCCGTGAGCGTGCCGAGGTTCGTCCACGTCGTCAGGTTGCCGCTCTGTAGGACCGTGCCCTGCACGCCGACGGCATAGTAGGAATCGCCGAGATAATCCACCGCGTTGAGCAGCCGCGTGGTGCCGCTGGTGGGGCTTGTCCAGTTCGTGCCGTTCGTGCTGGTGAGAATGACGCCGTTCTCGCCCACGGCCACGAGCCGGTCGTTGACCGCGCGCACGCGATAAACCCAGTTCGTCGTGCCGCTCGCCTGGGGAAACCAGTTCGTGCCATCGCCGCTCGTGAGAATTGTCCCCCGGTCGCCGGTGAGCACGAAAAGGTTGTTCAGCACGGCCGCGCCGGAGAGAAACGCCGTCGAGCCGCTCGACTGCGCGGCCCAGTTCGTGCCGTCGCCACTGGTCAGCACCGTGCCGCTGGCGCCGCCCACGACCCACTGGCCGTTCCGCACCGCGACGGCTTGCAGGTCGTTGGTGTTCGGCGTCGTCGCGGCGAGCCAGTCAATCGCCAGCGTGCTCGACGTGTTGGTCGCGTAGTTCGTGACGCCGGCGATGACATTCGTGCTGACCACATTCGTCGCGATGGCCGGGCTGAACAGAATCCGCCCGCCGCTGCCGGCCGCGACCAGCCCGTTCGTCGTGCCACCGACGCCGAGCAGCACGGAGTTCGTCGTCGCGTCGGGCACGAGTTCGAGTTCCCAGTTCACCCCATCCGCGCTGGTCATCACCGTGCCGCGGTCGCCAGCAGCGACGTAGAACTCCGGCAGCCGCAGCACGTCCCAGAGCCAGTTGCGGATGGGCGTTTGCCGTTGGGTCCAGAGCGTCGGGGACGAGGCGTTGGTCTTGATGCCTTCGAGCATCATGCCCGAGCGCCCGGCGATGAAGTGCAGGCTGCCCTGCCACGACGCGCTGTAAAACGTCCAGTTCGGCGCGGGCGAATTCGTGTTGCTGCGAATCTCGTCGGTCCAGCCGCCACTGCCATCCTGCAAGCGCACCTCCCGGTCGCCGACGATGACGAGGTAGTCGTTTGTGCCCGCGACGGCGTTGAGCGCGTTCGTCGTGGTGAAGCCCGTGTGCGGCGTCCAGGTCTTCCCGCTGGTGCTGCCCACGAGCACCGTGCCCGCGTCGCCCACGGCCCAGAACTGCGAACCGATGAACGCGACGCGGTTAAGGTGTCGCATGGTGCCGCTCGTCTCGACCGACCAGTTGCCATTCGCCGCACGCGTGGCGATGCGGCCACCTTCGCCCACCGCCACGAAGAGGTTGTTCCCCGCCGCCACGCCGCGCAGCCAGTCCGTGAAGCCCGTCGTCTCGCGCGTCCAGTTCGTGCCGGTGCTGCTGGAGTAGGCCGCGCCGTTGTCGCCGACCGCAACCGCGAGCGTGCTGGACGCGGCGACGCCCTCCAGCCAGTCCGCTGTGCCGAGGTTGAGCAGTTGGAAATCTTCGAGCGAGTCCGCCCACAGCACCGTGCCGTTCTCGCCGGTGATGAGCAGGCGGTTGTTGAAGAACGTCGTGGCGCGCAGCGCATTCGTCGTGCCGCTGCTGCGCGGGTGCCAGAGCAGCAAGTCCTCGCTCGTGTAAATCTGCCCGCGCTCGCAGACCTGCACGGTGAGGCCGAGGCCGTAGGTCATGTCGAAGACATTGCCGCCGTGCGGGGCGGGATTGGACCAACGCCAGCGGAACGGGCTGCCGGCGGACGCACTCGAAGCAAGGAATGCGAGCAGCAACACGCCGAGCGTGACCAGCCACGGCGCGCGTCGTGGAGTGCGCCGGCAAAGCGCAGCGACGACGGCGCTTTCGGAAACCCGCGTTTCGCGGCACGTCATAGCGGCGTCGCGCTCCGCTTGCCGCCGCACTCCAAAACGCAGCCATGCCAGCAAGCTCCCGCCAATCGCCCCTAGCCTTTGGCGGGCAGCGGCGTGCGCAACATTGTGCTGACAGAACAGCCCCATGTTTCAACCAGGTTTGGCAAACGACTCCGTGTCGCTGGACTGTGGCAGATCGGACTCTGCCGACACATCACCTGCGAGGTTCTCCGGCAAGGTCAGCGAGAACACGCAGCCGTTTGCCGTGCTCTGCTCCAGCTCCAGTTCGGCGTCGAGATGCCCGGCGAGCTGCTTGCACAGCGCAAGGCCCAGGCCGCTGCCGCCTTCCTTCGTGGACAGGCACGGCTTGAACAGCAGGGGCCGCAACTCCTCGGAGAAGCCACGCCCTTCGTCGCGCACCTCGCAGCGCACGCCGTGCGGCTCGCCGAGGAGCGTGAGGCGCACAGCCTTCTTGCGCGGCGTGGCTTGGATCGCGTTCTGCGCGAGATGACCGAGGATGATGCCGACGAGGTTTGCCGCGCGGCTGGACACGGTGCCGGGCGATTTCACCTCGGCCGTGAAGCTCACGTCGCACGCGCGCGCCAGCGGCATGACCTGTGTGGTGACGAGGTCGGCGAGTTCGTTGAGCGAGACCTCGTAGCTGTTGGCCGCGCCCTGCTCGTTGCGGATGACGCCGAGCAACTGCGCGATGAGCGCCTGCATCCGCTGCGCGGAGTCGGCGGCGGTGCGCCACGCGGGTTCGGCCTTGTCGGCCTCGCTGGTGCGCCGGCCCGCGAGGAGCGCCTGAATGCCGAAGAGCTGGCTCTTGAGTTCATGCAGCAGGTGCGCCGCGAGCGCGCCCACGGCGGAGGTCTTGCTGGCGAGGGCAAGCTCGCGATTGGCTTCGAGCAAACTGCGCGAGCGCCGCGCGAGCTGCGCCTGCGCGCGTTGCAGCCGGCCAAAGGCCCAGCGCAATGCAATGACCATGACCGCGCCGCCAATGAGGAATACACTCACGGCCTGGTTCGCAAGGCTGCGGTCAATGCCGCGCAACTCGGTGGCCAGCCCGCGCCCGTCGAGAATGAACTGCGCGATGCCCAGCAGCTTGCGGTCGCCCTGCGCGTGCAGCGGGACGATAATTTCGTAGAGGTCGAACGGCACCTTCTCGGCCCCAGGCTGCTCAGACAATCCGACGTGCGAGGCGAACTCGCGGGGCCGGGCGATGGTCTGCAACTGCTGCAGTCCGGCGAGGTCTCTGGCCGCGAGCGCGCCGTCACTCACATACGCGGGGAAGGCGGAGACGAAGCGGCCCTGCGCGTCGAAGAGCCGCGCGGCGACGACGCCCTTGAGCCGCGAGGTCTTGAGCAGGACGTTGAGCTGGACGCTCGGCTCGTCGAGCAGCGTCCGGTCCTCCTCCGCCTGCAGCATCATGGCGACGGAGTGCAAGATTTCCCCCTCACGCTTCGCGATGTCCTCGCGGATCTCCCGCCGCAGGTGCAGCGTGACCGCGAGGATGCCCAGCGCGAAAACGCCGAGCGTCGCGCCGATGACGAGCGCCGGCAAATGACGCGACCGGAGCCAGGGGCGCTCCGGTTCCGTCGTGGCTGTGGGCGGTGGGTGAATCAAGCGTTGAGCAGGTCAGGTCGTGTTCGTAAATCGCGGCTGGTGGGGTTTTGAAAGCGGCTTCATCGTCCGCGCCCTCCCTCGGTCGAGCCGCTGTCAATGAGGCGGTTCAGGTCGGGATGCAACTGCTGCTTGAGTTCCTTCGCGCGGTCGCGCATGTCCTGCTGCAGCGCCTTCTGCTGCTCCTTCAGCCGGTCGAGCATCTCTTTCATGCGCTCGCGGATGGCCTTGCGCTCCTCCTCGGAGGCCTGCTGATATTGGCGGGCGAGCGCCTTCTGGTCGGCCAGGAATTTTTCTCGGGCCGTCTGGAAATCCCGCACCAGCGTCTGGACATCCGCCGGGGGCTGCGTCTTGTCGGGCCGGCCCGGCGTGGCGGGCTTGCCCTTCTGCTCGGGATCAGTGGCGATGTCGCGCGGGATGACGACGGGCCGCTGGTCAATGGTGGGCTTGCCCTTGCCCTGACTATTGCCGGGATTGCCGGTGTCGGTCTTGCCCTTGCCCTGCGCGCCGGCGTCCGCCGCCAGCGCCAGCAGCCCGGCGGCGGCCAGCAGGCTTGCGAACAGTTTGGTCGGAATCAGTTTCATCAGCCACTTCGCGCGGCGGGCACATCCCGCTCACGACAAGCCACTCAGGGGCAGGCTTTGTGCCAGCAGGCGGAGGCTGGCGCGGGGTTAGGGCCATCCGGCGGCGGCGCGGCGCTTGCTCGCTGGCACAGTGGGCGAGGTCGGGCGGTTTTTCAACGGAAAGTCCCGCAAAGGCGGCGGGCCGCCCCGCCTCAGGGCGTCCCCCAGGCCAAGGTCAGGCGTCAGGAAAATTACGGGCGTGAGCCGAGTTGCGAACGGAGTCGGGAAAATCGCAAGCTTGCGATACTGGAGCCAAGGCAAGCCGAAATGCAGACTGACGGCGTTGGTCATTCGGTCGGTCGGGCTAGCCTGAACATTCAGGGCAAAGGAGCGCCGGGAAGCTGCCGGGAATATCTCCCTCTACGAATGCGCTCACACGGTGCCACTGTTGGCTGTCATCGCGGATGCGCTTGCATTTGCCGCAGACTGGCAAGTTGCGGCGAAAGTCCACCGCCTGGCGCACCGTGGCGTCCAGTTCCATGATGCGGTCCACGAGGCGGGACTGTTGCTCGACGGAGCGAAGCCCCACTTGCACGCGGGTGAGGAGGATTTCTTTGTCCAACGGCTTGATCAGGAAGTCGTCCGCGCCGGATTCGAGTCCCTTCACCAAGTTTTCTTTCCCGCCGCTGGCGGTGACGAGCATCAGATAGAAGGGAACGAGGTGCAGTTCTTCGCGAACCCGGCGACAGATTTCCGTGCCGCTCATGCCAGGCATCTGCCAGTCGATGATGGCCATGCGCAAAGTCAGGTCTGACTTGATCTCCTCCCAGGCCCGGTTGCCGTCCTCTGCGATCACCACCTCATACCCCCGGCCTTGGAGATAGGTCGCCATCGTCCGGCGTATCACGGCATCGTCATCTGCAAACAGCATTCTCATCTGGAAGAACTATTCGGCCAAAGCATCTGACCGGCGTAAACTTTGGCCGTCAAACTCGCGCCTGTGGCCAGGATCCAACTCGACGCTGTCCCGGTTGTAAAGTGATCCGCCAAGGCGTTTGGCCCTAACAATTCCGTGCCGTTCGCTGAACCTCCACCGGCCTCCCCCTAGTCCCGCTTCCGGCCTTCCGCCCGATACCGCTTTCGCGGGCCACGGGCAAACTGTCGCCATGAAAGCAACAACGCTTCAACCAAACGACAGTAACAACAAGGCAAACACAGCCATGAAGACTAACCTCCTCACTCGTATCCTCCGCTCCGGTTTCGCGCTTGGCGCGGCGGGCCTGCTCACTGCCTCCGCGTGGGCGCAGCAGGCCAGCCTCGTTCTCGAAGGCGGGGACATGGTCATCTGCCACAAGAACAACACCGAGTGGTCCCTGACCAAAGCGGCCGACCAAACCTCCTTCCCCTCCGGCTCCGGCTCCGTCACCTGGACCGTCACCGTCACCAAGGGCGCGACCTCGCCCAACTCGCTCACCTTCGGCGGCTACCTCCGTATCTATAATGGCGGCTCCGCCAATGCCACCGTCGGCAACATCGTCGTCAACCTCCAGCGCAAGTCCGGCAAAAACTGGAAGACCGTTTCCTCCGACATCGCCAACGCCACGCTCGGTGACGCCGCCACGACCGCGAAGGTGGTCGCCGGCGCGAGTTCCGAGGGCTTGAACACCTTCACCGAGAACGCCGCCTCCGGCGCCCTGGAATTCTCCGATGCCAACAACAACACCCTCTTCTCCCTCTCGCCCCAGCAGGTCATCGCCCCGGGCGCGCATGTGGATCTGGTGTATCTGGCGAACTTCAACAACTCCCTGCTCGGCATCCGGCAGGGCGAGAGCACCCGCCTCGAAGTCATCGTGAGCTTCGGCAACGCCGGCGCTCGCGGCGGCAGCGGCGCGACGGCGAAGAACATGGACATCAACGGCAATGGCGTCATTGACCGCGACGAGGCCAACGTGCGCAGCGTGCCCAGCCGCATTACCAAGGCCATCCCCGCTTTGGAAGAATGCAACAAGACCGTCACGCTCACCGACCCTTCGCTCGAAGTGACCGGCACGGCCAGCGCCAGCAACGTCGCCTCCACCATCGGCGACGGCCTCGTCGTCAGCGCCAGCAGCATCTACACCGTGAGCGCGGACCTGGCTGGCGGCGCGAGCGGCGGCAAAGTCTGCAACACCGCCTTCCTCGACGGCGCAAACAGCCAGATGGGCATCATCATCGGCTACACCACCGTCACCAACGAAGACCTCACCGTCACGCAGGTGCCGGTCTATCGCTACTTCCCCTGCTGTGTGGGCGCGCATCTGAAGGCTGAGAGCTGCGTGGACGTGGGCGCGGTGGTCACGGACACCGACATCAAGCCCGGCGACTTCACCGGCTTCACCCAAGGCGGCTGGGGCGCGACGCCCAATGGCAACAACCCCGGCACCGTGTTGCACAATAACTTCGCCACCGTCTTTCCGAGCGGCGTGGAAATCGGCGTGGGCGGCGCGGGCTTTTCGATCAAGTTCACCAGCGCGGCGGCGGTCACGGCGTTCCTCCCGCAGGGCGGCACCCCGGCGGCGCTCACCGCCGACCTCGTGAATCCCACCAGCAGCAGCGCGGGCGTGTTCGGCGGTCAGGTGCTGGCGCTCCGGTTGAACGCGGCCTTCAGCCAGGCGGGCGTGACGCAGGGCGCGGGCGGCGCGCTGGGCGGCCTCAAGCTC
The DNA here is from genome assembly GCA_009773355.1 of Limisphaerales bacterium. Classification (GTDB taxonomy): domain Bacteria; phylum Verrucomicrobiota; class Verrucomicrobiia; order Limisphaerales; family SXTU01; genus SXTU01. The sequence continues at coordinate 1,703 of WRPG01000060.1, read as the reverse complement.
ACCGGCACCGGCACCTCGCTGGACGGCTTGACGGTGAACCAGCTCCTCGCCGTGGCGGAGAGCGCGCTGGGCGGCGGCGCGCTCCCGGCGGACTACACCATCGCCAACCTCAACGACCTCGTCACCAGGCTCAACGAGGCCTTCGACAACGGCACGGTGGTTACCCTGTGGGCGACGCTCCACCTGACCCGCTAATTGCCAGCAGCCGCCCCGGCACTTCGCCGGGGCGGCTTGTTTTTCCCCGCCGCTGGGAAGGGCACGCGTTGAAGCGGCATCGTTTTTTTTATTTTATGGCACTGATGCTTTGTCCCGCCTGTGGACACCTGACCTCGCGAACATTCGCTCATTGCCTGGTATGCGGCGCGCGCCTGCCCAACGACTCTGACACCCTGCGCCAGCCTGATGCGCCAGTGGTTTCAAATCCAATTGCAGTGCCGCCCGCCCAATCTTCTCCGCCCGCCCACGGTCAAGTTGCCAAACCGAAGCTTGAATGAACCAGCTCGGCTACAGCGCCAACCTCCACGTTCTCCGCGAGCACCTTGCGGACAACTCCGTGGACCTTACCCGCAGCCAAGCGCAGCAATATCGCCTTCTGATTCCCAGCGAACGTTCCGCATCCTCAACAACGGGGCTGGCGCAAGCAAACCCATCACTCCCGGCGCCATGAGCGCACCCGACAGCCTGGCCTTTCAACTGCCCCTGACGCAGGGCTACCGGCACCTCGCGGCGCTCCTCGTCGAGGATCATTGCGAGACCTCCGAAACCTTGCATTGCGCGCTGGAGCAGATGCGGATTTATGCCGTTGTCGCCCACGATGGCGAGACCGCGTTGAAAATCGCCGGAGCCATGCGCTTCAATCTCGTCATTTTGGATGTTCTCCTGCCGTGCATAAATGGCTTTGAAACCTACCGGGCGCTCCGCAATTTGCCGGAAGTGCGTGACGTGCCGGTGCTGTTCATGGGCGCTACCTCAGCAGCCCAGTCGCGAAGTGCCGCGCTGGGGACGCACTATCTGTGCAAGCCGTTTGGGCTGCCTGAATTTCAAGCCCGGGTGGAGCAGATTTTGATCGCCGAGACGCAGCGGCAAGCCAGGGAGCAGGACGGACCAATGGGTCAGTATTGAATAACCAAGTTCCACCCACGCGTCATCGTTCGTTGCCATGGCCGCATCCAACAGCACCCAACCACCCGGCCCCACCGGCGCTTCCGACAGTCTGGCCCAACTGCTGGCCCTCACCCACAGCCGGCGGTCTCCGACCGTGTTGATCATTGAAGACCATCCCGAAGCGGCGGACCTCCTGCGCCGCGCTGGCCCAGATGCACATCCTGGCCATGGTCAGCCACGACGGGGAAACGGGCCTCAAGATGGCCAGCGTCATGCACTTTGACTTCGTCATTCTGGACATCCTGCTGCCGGGCAGGAATGGGTTTGAGGTGTTCCGCGCCCTCCGCAATCTGCCCACCACGCGCGACGTGCCCATCATGTTCGTCACCGGCCTCACCGACGAGGCATCCAAGGCCAAAGGGAAGGAACTCGGGGCGGCCCACTACCTCTGCAAGCCGTTTGAACTGGCGGTATTTCAAACGCAGGTCGAGCGCATCCTAGCTGAGCCTGTATCGGTTTGGCGGACACGCTTGGGTAAGCTGGCCGGCGTCAGCGCACCCTGAACGAAACCACCCCCACCCCGCTACCGGCCAGCGTGC
>WRPG01000059.1 GCA_009773355.1 Limisphaerales bacterium | reverse complement strand
ACGGAAGGACAGCGTGTCCCCCGCATCCACGTCGGCTGCGTTCGCCGCCGCCGCGAGGGTGGCGTAGCTGATGGTCAACGCAACGTCCTCCGTCCCCCCGGTGAGCGCGGTCACGGTGGTTAACGTCGGCGGGTCGTTCACCGCCGCCACGACCACCTGCACCTGGACGGCGGCAGCGGAGGCGAGTGTTCCGTCCGTGGCCTTGACCGTGAAGGCGTTGAGCGTCCCGTTGGCATTGGCCGCCGGCGTCCAGACCAGCGACTCGCCCGTGCCCAGCAGCGTGGTGCCCGGCGTCACGGCCGAACCGCCCTTGGTCAGCGTGCCACCCGACAGGGTCTCGATACGGAAGGACAGCGTGTCCCCCGCATCCACGTCGGCTGCGTTCGCCGCACGGAAGGACAGCGTGTCCCCCGCATCCACGTCGGCTGCGTTCGCCGCCGCCGCGAGGGTGGCGTAGCTGATGGTCAACGCAACGTCCTCCGTCCCCCCCGGAAGTGCGGTCACGGTGGTTAGCGTCGGCGCTTCGTTCACGTCCGTCACCGTGATGGTGAGCGCCTTCTCGAAGAACAGCGCGCCCTGGTCGGTGGAGCGCACGCGGATGGTGTAGCTGTTCTTGGTCTCGAAGTTCGGGCTGGCGTTGATGGCCAGGGTGCTGCCCGTGAGGGTGAACGCACTGTTGTCCGTGCCGTCCGTGCCCGTCACCAGCGTGTAGGTGAAGGTGTTGCCCGCATCCGGATCCGTCGTGCTCAGCGTCCCCACCGTCGTGTTGGCCGCCACATTCTCCGCGAGGCTCGATGCGGAGAGCGTAATGTCGGTCGGCGCGGAATTGAGCGGAGCGGGAGTGCCGGTGTAAAGCTGGCCGCCAAAGACGGCCGCCAGGATTTTGGTGCCATCCGCCGAACTGGCCACTGCCCGCCATTTACGGCTGGCGGCAGCCGTCTGTTCCGTCCAAGTCGCCCCGGAATCAGCGGAAGTGTGGATAAAGCCGGAGGAAAGGCTGTTGCCAACCGAAGCGACGAGATTCGCGCCGTTTGTCGAGCTGGCCACCGCACCCCACTTCCGCAGCCCCGCCGAGGTCCGCTCGGTCCAAGTGTTGTTGTCGTAGGTGTAGAGGTAGCCAGAGACTGCACCACCGACGGAAGCGATGAACTTGCTGCCGTCCTCCGAGGTGGCCACGGCAGTCCAGCCACGGGTGGTTGCGCTGTCGCCCGCATCGGTGGAGTTGGTCGCCCAAGTCGCCCCTTTATCGGTGGTCGTGTAAATCCGACCCGCATCCTCCGCAGCCACGATTAGGTTGCCCGTCTTCGAGATGGCCACCCCAGCCCACCAAATATCGCCGGTCGTGTAATACGGCGCCCAGGTGGCGCCGTTGTCGGAGGAGATGAAGATGCCTTGGCCAGTAGTGGTGGCGGCAACCAACGTGCTCCCGTCTGCCGAGATGGCCACGGCGGACCAAAACCGGCTGCCGGCGGCCGTCAGGGTGGTCCAGGTCGCTCCGTAATCAGTGGACAGGTAGAGTGCGCCGCCGCTGACAAGGCCATCGTCGTCGGCAGCCAGGAGCTTGTCTCCGCTGGCGGTGCTGGCCAGGGCACGCCACCTGCGGGTGCCAGCGGTGGAACGGGCGGTCCAGGTCGCTCCCGAATCGGTGGAGGTGTAAATCATGCCTTGGTCGGCGGCGGCGGCGAGCTTGGTGCCATCCGCTGAACTGGCCACCGCCGCCCAATTACGGCTGCTTTCGCGGGCGGTCCAGGTGAGTTGCGCGGCGGCGCTTCCCGCGCCGGCCAGGAGCAGCAGCAAGGCCAGCAGCCGGGTGAGCCGCACGCTGGGGTTAAGCGCCACCGGCTGGGTGATGGGAGTGGCGATGGCCGGGGCGGGGTGGGAGTGGGGCGTGTTGTTCATGCGGGTTCTTCCTTGAGGCAGTAGTCAAGACCTTGGTCCAGAGGGAGTGGGAAAGCCGGGGGATTTCAAACCGGTGGGGTCACTGGGCACGGCGGAATGGCTGGGGCGGGGGGAAATGCGCTCTGCCGCGCGGCTGCTGGCAGGCAGGCGAAAGCCCACCGGCTGCCCGACGATGCGGCTTGGGACTGAGTCAAACATTGGCGCGCTCAAAAACAACCGGCACAGAAACTCCTTGTTGAAACGCAATCGGCAGCGCGATCTGACAGACTTTCTGCTCAATGGCGGAAAAATCGTATTCCGTGGCCGCAACCGGGCAATTTCCGGGTGGCGTTCCTCCCCCTCCTTTTACCATTCTTACGGTGTGCCGGACAACATTTCACGCCTTGGACTGATGCCCGAAACGCATTGGTCAGTGATCCACCGGCTCGCGGCGGATGACACTGTGGGCCGGGATCAGGCTTTGGCCGAGGTGTGCCGGACCTACTGGCAGCCGCTCTACAGCCTGGCAAGAGTCTGGGGGCGCTCCCCGCAAGATGCCGAGGATTTGACCCAGGCTTTCTTTTCGAGCTTCTGCGAGCGAGGGGGGCTGGGCGAAGTCTCCCCGGAGCGCGGGCGATTTCGGAGCCTGCTGGTCACCGCCTTCCGCAACTTCGCGACCGACACCCTGCGCCGCACCAAGACGCAGGCTCGCGGCGGGCACTGGCAGCAAGTCACACTGGACTTCGCCGCCGCCGAAGCAGCGTTTCAAGCGGCCCTGGCCGTGGAACCAGATCAGACGCGACTGTTTGACCGGCAGTGGGCGCTGGCGGTCTTGGAACACGCGATGGCTACCTGCCGCCAGGAGTGGGCGGAGAAAGGCCGGGCGCAGGAGTTCGAGGCGTTCGTGCCCGTGCTCACCCCCGGCCCAAACGCGCCCAGTTATGCTGACCTGGGCCAGCGCCTCGCGATGACCGAGGCGAACATCGCCACGAAGGTCAAGCGTCTCCGCGCCAGCGTCGGCGAACACCTCCGCCGGACGGTGGCGGATACCGTCGTGAACCCCGCCGAGGTCAGGGAAGAGCTGGCCTATCTGGTCAGCCTGCTTTAGGCCCGCCCACCATGGCGACCCACGACCCCAAGCCTTCGCCCAGTTCCGCGCAAAATCCTTCGAGCCAGGCCAGGAGCCTTCTGGCACTGGGATTGGAGGAAGAGCCCGCAGGCGAATCGCAGCACTACCGTCCGCTCCGGGAACTGGCCCGCGGCGGCATGGGCGTGGTGTTTGACGCCCACGACGCCAAACTCAGGCGCAGCGTGGCCATCAAGGTGATGCAGGCCCGCCACGCCGGCGCGGAGCAAAGGCAGCGCTTCTTCCGGGAGGCCCAGGTGCTCGGCCAGTTGGCCCATCCGAACATCGTGCCCATTTACGACCTGGGCACGGATGAGCTGGGGCGGCCCTTCTACGCCATGAAGCTGGTGGGCGGCAGCACGCTGCACGAGATCCTCCAGCGCCTGCACGCCGGAGACCCGCACATGGTGGCCAAATATCCGCTCCACGCGCTGCTGACCGTGCTGCAAAAGGTCTGTGACGCCATCGCCTTTGCCCACGCGCGCGGCGTCCTCCACCGCGACCTCAAGCCGCAGAACATCATGGTGGGAGAATTCGGCGAGGTGCTCGTGATGGACTGGGGCCTCGCCAAGATTCTCCCGGGCAGCCCCTTGGCGGCCGAGTCCGGCCCGTCCGAGTGGGCCTCAGCATCTGACTCGGAGGCCGGCGTTCAGCCAGCCGGCGATCCCGAGGCAGAGACAATCATCTCGACACCGACTCCGGCTGCTTCTGCTCCAGCCATCGTCCACTCGGGAGCGACCGGCTTCGGCCAACCAGCCGACAGCCAGATGACGCTGGCGGGCACAGTCATGGGCACACCGAACTACATGTCGCCGGAGCAAGCGGCCGGCCTGGTCGAGGAAGTCGGCCCGCAGTCGGATGTCTTTTCTTTGGGCGGCCTGCTCTACGCCGTGCTGACCTTGCATCCGCCCGTGCAGGGAAAGACCCGGGAGGAAATCCTGTCCAAGGTGCGCGCGGGGGAGATTGTGCCGCCGACCGTGCACACAAGCCGGCGCACGAACATCGCATTAAACGCCAACCCCAGTTCACCGGCGCTAAGGCGGTCCGCCGACGCGCCGTTGCCGCACTTGCCTGGCGGTCGCGTGCCCGAGGCACTTTCCGCCGTGGCCATGCGCGCGCTGGCGGTGGACCGCGCGCAACGCTACCCCTCGGTCACGGCCTTCGAGGCAGACCTCGCCGCGTATCAAGGCGGCTTTGCCACGAGCGCGGAGGAGGCCAGCTTCGGTCGCCAGGTCTGGCTGCTCGCGCGCCGCCACCGCGTCGCAGTCGCCGCCCTCGTGGTCGTCCTGCTCCTGAGCATCGGCTTCGTCGCGCGGCTGGTGGTGAGCGAACGCCACGCGGAGCAGAGCGCCGCCGAGGCCATCAAGGCCAAAGTCGCGGCGCAGGACAGTGCCGCCGAAACGCGGCGGGCGCTCGCCAGATCCCAAGTTTCCCTCGCCGAGGCCGCCTATCGCGAACTGGACAGCCGCACGATGATTACGGCCTTGGATGCCGTGCCCAGCGACCTGCGCGAGGGAGACTGGGCTTATCTCCGCCAGCGGGCGGACAATTCCCAGGCCAGCTTTCGTGCGGGAGAGAATCTGCTCCACATAGGCACGGCCGCGCATCCGTTGCAACCGGGCGTCTTCGCGCTCGCCTCCACGGAGCGTGTCATCCAGTTGGTGGATGCCCGCACGGGCCAGCGGCGCGGCGAATTCAAACTCAGTCCCCGGCAGGCGCGGGGCCGCCTTTTTCGCAGCATCGCATTCTCCAAAGACGGCCGCCGGCTCATCGTTGGCGGACTGATGAATGGAGGCGTGGGCATCTACGATGTCGAAAGCGGCAACTTGTTGATCGAGTGGGATGCCCCCAACACGGAATACGTGCGGTTCAGCCCGGATGGTTCCAAGGTGCTGCACATTGACAACCCCCGCCAAATGACGGTGCGCGACCCATCCACGGGGCAGGTGCTCTGGCGGCGCGGCGGCGTGTTGCGTGCGGAATTCACGCCGGACGGTCAAATCCTTGCGGCCAACGGGACCGCGTTGGTGCGGCTGGAGGCCGCCACCGGCAACGTCCGCCAAACCCTGCCCCCGCTGCGGGCGGAGGTCTTCAACATGGTGGTGTCGCCCGACGGGGCAAATCTCTTCTACACCCCGTGGAGGGGAATGGTCGTGCGCGGCGTCCGACTGGCCGACGGAGCCACGTTCTTTGAGCGGTCCATCACCGATGGTTCCGGCAGTTGGGCATCGGTGGGGCTTACCGCCGACGGACAGCGCGTCATCGGAGCGGTGACCGACGACGAACACAAAACCATGGTGCGTGTCTGGGACACCGCCACGGGCGTTCAACTGCACACTTTGCGCGGGCATTACGGCCAGATCGAGGGCATGGCCGTGCATCCCCTTTCCGAAGAAGTGGTGGTGACGGCACCCGAAACCCGCTCATGGTCGCTGGCTGGCCGCGCCCCGGCATGGCAGTTGCCCGGCTACCCAGGAGCGGCGGTTTTCATGGGTTCGGACGACGTGTTCGCGCCGTCCGGAGTGCCGTTGCGGTTGGATGGCAACGGTGAGTGGAAGGACCGCGTCGGCACTTTGCCACCGGGATGGGAAGGGGCTGGCCTGGCCACCTCGGGCAAGGCAGCGTCCGTCCTCGTGGAGCGGAGCCAAGCCCCAGGCCAGACCGGACACACTTACCTGCTCGTGCGCCCCACAGCCGACGGGCTTTCCTACACTCCCGGGACCCTGCAGGGGCGAAGCGGCAGGGCGGTTTCAATGCGCCTGAGTCCCGACGCACGCCTGGTGGCCGTCAAGAATGACTATCGTGACTTGACCATCCACGAAACTGCGACCGGGCGCATGGTTTGGCAGGCCACCAACCTGGCCGGTTTGTGGAGCATCCAAGATTACGGTTGGGCGACCAGCCAAAGGCTGGTCTGCCTCGGCGTCACCCATCCCCGCGGTGCGGCCGGCAAAGAGGAACGCATCGTTCTGCTCGAAACTCCGCGTGGACGACAGCTCCATCAGGCCAGCCACCCGACTGCGATTGACACCCTGGCCATCCTGCCTGACGGGCAGCACTTCGCCGAGGCCGGCGCGGACAAGCGCGTGCGCATCCGCGACGCCACCACCCTCGAAGTGCGCCGCGAGTTCCGCGCCCACGACGGAGCCATCACCGCGCTGGCCGCGCACCCGACCCAACCACTGCTCGCTTCCGCCTCGGCCGACCTCCGCATCCGGATCTGGAATCTCAGCGACGGACGCATGATGGAAGAACTTCCCCCCTCCGCAGCCGCGCCCCAGACCCTGCAGTTCAGCCCCTCCGGCAACCGTCTGGCGAGTGTTGACCAGCGCGGTAAAGTCCGCATCTGGGACTTCAGCCATCGCGCGCCCGGCGTCGTTCAGACGGACTCCGGCACGGCTTTCCAAGCCGAAATCGCCCGCCCCTGGAAATGAGCGGGGGCCGAATCCGGCGAACTTTGAACGCGCCACGCAGCCAGGGTTCCAACCCCGGCATGAAAACTACCCGCTGGAAACCCGCCGCCCACCGCTTCTGGCGCGAGTGGCTCAAGCCCGGCCTCGTCATCGTGCTCGTCACCACCGCGCTGCGCTCCGCGCTCGCGGACTGGAATGACGTGCCCACCGGCTCCATGAAGCCCAGCATCCTCGAAGGCGACCGCGTGTGGGTCAACAAGCTCGCCTACGACCTCAAGGTTCCGTTCACCACCTGGCACCTCGCCGAGTGGAGCGATCCGCAACGCGGGGAGGTCGTGGTGTTCTTCTCGCCCGCCAACGGCCAGCGGCTCGTCAAACGTGTCATTGGCCTGCCGGGCGACACCGTCGAGCTGCGCGACAACCGGCTGTTCCTCAATGGCCGCGCCGTGGACTATGACTCGCTCGACACGGTCATCGTCAACGCCATCCCCGCCGTGCAGCAGTCACGCCACGCCTTCGCCAGCGAGCGGCTCACAGAGCGGAGGCACCCGGTGATGGCGACGCCCGCCCTGCCCGCCCGGCGGAGCTTCGGCCCAACGGCCATTCCCGCCGGCCACTACTTCATGCTGGGCGACAACCGGGACAACAGCCTCGACTCGCGCTACTTCGGCCCCGTGCCGCGCGAGCAGATTGTCGGGCGCTCGACGGCGGTGGTGCTGTCCTTCGACCGCGAGCGGTGGTTCGCGCCGCGCTGGGCACGCTGCTTCACAGCGATCCCGTGACGAACACACCTGACTACCGCCGGAGGCGGACAAGCCGGGCCGTGAAAGACGTCGGCCCAAGGTTCCGCCCGGCCGACGGCAGCCGCATGGTGGAGCGATCCCGCTCCGGCACGCATCCTCGGGAGCGGACTTGAAGCAGCGGGGTTTCGCACGGGAACGGCGCGTTGAGCGAGGCGCTTTGAAGTGGAGCGGGTGAAGGGAATCGAACCCTCGTTTCCATCCTTTCTCTGTAATTCGATAAAATCCCTTGTTTTCACCACCTGCACACACCATTGACACGGGTGGATGTTAGGGGTTTTGCTGGCGGGGGGGTCTATGGCATCCATCCACCGCGCGTCTGACTCTTGTTACTGGCAGGCGGCCTACCGGGGGCCGGACGGACGACGACTGCTCCGCTCCACCAAGCACACCGACAAATCCAAGGCGATGGCCATGGCCCTCGAATTTGAGCGCGCCGCCCAGCTTGCCCGCTCAGGCCAACTCGTGGAGGCCCAAGCCCGAGAAGTCTTGAAGGGCATCATGACCCGCGCCGGTGGCGCAGAGACCCTGGCATTCTACACGGTGGAATCTTGGCTCAACGGCTGGCTGGCTAGCAAGGAGCAGGCGAGATCCGAAGGAACGCATGAACGCTACGCACACGTTGTGAAAACTTTCCTCACGCATCTGGGCCGGCGGGCGCAGTTGAATCTTCAGCACATCAGCCCCAAAGATATTGCATCCTTCCGGGACAGGGAGCAGGAGGCGGGCAAATCAGCCAAAACCTGCAACCTTGCCGTTAAGACGATCAGCGCTGCGCTCAACGTAGCCCTGCGACAAGGCTACATCCCCAGCAATCCTGCATTGGCGTTAGAGACCTTGAAGCACAAGGCGGCGGAGAAGGGGACGTTCACAAGCGAGCAAGTGGAAGATCTGTTGTCAGCGACCACTCGGCCACTTCGGCAGACTGGGGCGGTGCGATTCTTTTTGCCTACTACACGGGTGCGCGGCTTCAGGACGTGGCCAATATGCGATGGCCGGCGGTTGATTTGACGCGCAAATTGGTCTGCTTCAAGCCGATGAAGACGCCCGAAAAGCAGGTCGTAATCCTCTTGCACCCGGCGTTGGAGGAGCACTTGCTCTCGATTGCCGATTCGGACAACGCCGAGGCCCATCTTTTCCCGTCGCTCGCCGGAAAAAAGACCGGCGGCGCGCATGGCCTCTCCATGCGGTTCTCGGAGATTGTGGAGAAGGCCGGCATCAAAGCCGGCGTGGCACGGCCGCAGAGTGTGGGTGGGCGGGCCATCAACCCCAACGCCCTTCGCCTCAGTCCGTCTCGGCCTTCAACGGTCGGGATGGGCTGGGGTGGAGGCGGGGAATTGGCTAGCGCTCTTTTTTGTTAGCTCTGAAGTGCCAGATGAACTCACGGATCTCGACGTTGCTGCTTCTATGACCAGCTTCGTGCCGTTGTCGAAACTGATGGCCGAGCAGATTGTTGGATTGAAACAGTGGTCCTCCGGCCGTGCCTGTCCTGCCACCTCCCACCTTTCAGCCTCCGAGCCAACGCTTCGGAAGCTGGGGGTGTGAGGTGGGGAGAAGGAAACTGGCTCACGCCCGTTTCCCTATTTTAGGTATCTGCTTCAACAGCGATGCGGGGGCGATGCCGGTCCAACGGCAAAGTTCAGCGTGTGTCTGTGGGCCGTAGTTGCTGGGACGCTTACGCGGCACGAGCACCCCGGATTGGCAGAGCGTGGCGGGAGGCACGGTAGGTGCCCCTCCCGCCAGCCGCTCACGGGGCGACGTTCACAATCACCCGCTCGTAGCGAGTGAGTGGCGGCGTGCCTTTGTCCGTGACGGCGAGGATGAAGTGCATCGTGCCGTTGCGCAGCACGCGGCTGTTCGGGACGAGGAACCACGCGTCGGGTTTGTCCGCGTCCTCGACTTTCACCGGCGCGCCGCTGCGTGCGCCGGACACGGCGAACGTGCCTGGCTCGGGATAGTAAAACCATTCGTAGCTCACCGCGTGGCCGTCGGGGTCGGTGGCGGTGGCGCTCAAGTTGACGCGTTCGCCGGGCTTCGCGGTGAGTTGGGCCGCGTGCTTGAGCTTGGGGACGGGCGGATGGTTCGCCTCGGCAAAGGGCTTGATGGTCCAGTCCATTCGCGCGGCGAAGTCGTTTTGATACGCGGCGCGCCAACGCCAGATGGTCGCGTGATTGCTCGTGTGCCACTGGCCGTCCGCGCCGAGCACTTCATCCACCGCGTCGGTCCAGAACGCGCGTGTCTCGGGTTCGAGGAACCACTTCTGCGTGCGCGGCAGGTAGGATTCGTAGCGCCCGCCCCAGCCGCCCCAGTCGGGCTGCTCGGGGTTGTTCAAGCCGTTGGCGATGAGGTTCAGGAAACTCGGCGTGTCGCCTTCCATCAGGAACTTCGTGTGCGGATGCTGCGCGCCAAGCGGCCCCTTGCTGCGGATGTGCCGGTCGAGCCATGGGTTGTCCACGATGGCGAAGTCCGCGCCCGTGAAGCGCCCGTGGAACTGGTCGCCGCTGATGCCGCTCCACGTCGCGAAGTGATACGCGCCGCCCGCGTGCATGCCGGGGCTGGCGATGTAGAAGAGCTTGGGAAACGTCTTGCGCAACCACGGCCCGCTGTCGTCCTGGTCGGAGATGGTATAGACGCGCAGCTTGGCGACGAACCTGTCCAACTCGGCGGCGGTGCGCGTGGCGCGGACCTTCCACAACGCCTGCGCGAGACAGTTCGGCCCGCCCCACACCGGCACCCACAACGGTCGCGCGTCCGGCTTGTCCACGGCGGCGATGATGAGTTCCGAGCCGGGCGAATCCATTCCCTCGCCGACGGCTCTCATGCCGTAGTCCGTGCGTCCGTCGCGGATGACCGAGAGCAAATGCGCCGCTGTCGGGAAACCCGGCTCGTGCAGCAGCAAGTTGTCCCGCACTTTGCCGTAAGCCTCCACAATCTCGCGGATGCGCCACGCAGCCGTCTTCTTCTGCTGATGGATGGACGTGGTCGCGACAAGCCCCTCGACCTCCCACTGGTTGGCATACACGAGGAACCGCACCATGGACATCGCGTCGTCCGGCTCGTTCTCGATGTCGGTGAGCACGAGCACGCGCGGCCTATCAGCGGCGGACGCGAGGGTGGCGCAAAGCGCGAACGCGAGGAGGAAACTGGACAGGAAGTTTTTCATAGTTTCTAGGGTGACGTCAGAGATTCAGCGTCCTTGGCTGGCGGGCAAGATGTGTCCCCCGGCCGCAGCGGCTGCCTTTGCAGCGTAGGCGGCGGCGTGCAGGGCGTGACCGGCGACATACGCCGTCGCAGCGGCGTGGCCCGCCGCGCGGGCGGCAAACTGAGCTGAAGGATGCGTGGCGTCGCGGGCGGCTGCATGAGCGGCCAGGGCGGCGGCACGTGCCTCAATCATTGCCAACTCGTCTCGCGCCCATGAGCGCCCTGCCTCAATGGCTTTGCGAGGCCGGTCATCGTGCGGATGCCTTCCCTCGAAGTGCGGGAGCGCTTGCTCCGCGCAGTCGGCGGCCCACAGCGCGCGTGACCGGTGCTCATGCTCGGAGATTCGCTTGGTTGAAGTCCTGTTCATGCCGTGGAACCGGGGCGCTGAACGGCCGGCCTCGTCGAGGACCAGAGCGACTCCAGCCTGGAGTGCAAGGTGTGGAATGCTGCGTCGTCCGCAAAGGCCCGGCGCGGAATCGGTGCGGCCACCAAGGGCGTGAAGAAAAGCAGCAGATGCGTGTCGGTCGGCACCAGCCTGTGAACGTCGCGCCACGCCGCCCGCGCAGTCGTGGTCTGCGTCGCCACCTGCACGAACCCGTCCTCGACGGTGAGCACGGTCGGCCCGGCGAGCCGCTCCGCAGTCCGCGCGTTGATGATGCCCGTGAAGCAGCCCGTGCTGTAGGCGCTGTAGAACTGCGGGAAACCGATGGTGATTGCCAGCGCGAACACGGCGCGCGTCCAGAAGCCGAAGCCCAACTCGCGGAACTTCAAGTAAGGCAGGAGCACACTGAGCCAGGCCAGCGCGGAGATGGCGAGCCACGCGAAACGCGAGAACCGCCGCCCCAGCACCGAGCCTTCCAGGACGCGGTCCAACAACGCGAGGAAATCCTTGTCCGTGGTTTCATAGCGCACTTCCATCACAAGATGCGGTCGAGGATACCGGGCTTTACCGCGCCGCGCCAGCGCCGGGCGGGCCGAAGGCTTTGCTCGCGTCGTCGAGGACGAGCACCCAGTCGTTGCCCCGGCCCGGCTCGCCGGGCGGGTTGAACGCGACGGTGCCGGTGTTCTTGTGAGTGCCGGCCTTCGCGGCCTCGCCGGTGCGCGGGTTGAACCACCACGCGGCAACTTCCGCGCCGGAGATTTCGCCGAGCGCGAGCTTGAAGTCGCGGCCGGTGGACGTGTAGGCCATCAGGAATTCCTTTCCATTGGTCACGAGCACGCGGTCGTATTTCTCGCCCTCGTCGCCGGCGGTGAGCGACTGGGCGCTCGCGCGGTCGAAGTAGGGCCGTGAGAGCATCAGGTTCTTGACGTGGCGCATCTGGCCCGCGCCGGGCGCGTCCAGGACGGCGGTGTAAAAGTGCTTCGCGCCGCTGGAAGGCCGCGGGTCGCTGGGCTTGTAAACCTGCCGCACCGAGTTCTGCCCGTAAGTGTGGCCACACGCGCCGGCGAAGACCGACCAGTAGGCGTAGCGGCGGACATCGTCGGCGTTCCAATATGGCTGATTGGCGTCGTGCAATCCCTGTGGCGTGTCCTCGTAGGACGGCTCGGTGTCGAGCGTGGGCTTGCGAGGCGATTTGGCGAGGTCGTCCAGCACATAGCGCCAGTTGTCCTCGCCGAATCGTTTGCCGTCGGTGTCCTGGTCGTAGCGCCGGTGGCCGGAGGTGAACGTGTGGAAGTCGAGCCACGTCGCGTCACGGAACCACGACGAGGACTGCGTCCGTCCGAACGCATGGAAGGTCATCAAGTGCCGCGGGTCGTGCTGCTTGATGGCAACGCCGATGGCCTGCCACACGTCGGCGTCCACGTCGCCCTTGGCCGCACCGCCGTTGAGCCAGATGAGATTCGGCCGGTCCTTGAGGCGCTGCGCGAGCGCGGCGACGTAGCGCGCGGCCTTGTCCGCCGGGATGGGCGCGCGGCGGACGGTGTGGCTCCACGTCGGCGCGAGCGCGAGGTAGATGCCGTTGGCGGCCGCAGTCTCGAACAGGTAATCCAGATGGTCCCAGTAGTCGTATTGCTCCGCGTCGGCGGGGTCGCTGCCGGTCGTGGTGAGCAGCCTGGCGACATCACCGCCCGCGAACGGAACGTCGCCATACACGGTCTTGTCGGTGAGCATCTGCACGGCGGTGCATTGCACGACGTTGAAGCCCTTGGCGCGGCGATTCTCGAAGTAAGACTTCGCCTCCTCGCGGCTGAACTTCTGGACGGCAAGCCAGCAAGTGTCAGCAAGCCAGAAGAACGGCTTGCCGCTCGTGTGCTGGAGGAAGCGGCCGTTCGCCGAGACCTGAAGCGGGCCGTTGGCCCAAGGAGCTTGGGCGAATGCGGTGCCGGCCAGACCCGTGAGCACGAACAGGATGAGTTTCATGAGGTTGCTGGGTTCTTTCAGTCGTCGCCGTAGCTCGACATTCCAATGTCGAGAGCTTCACACGGGCACCGCCCCGGCGCTCGACATTGGAATGTCGAGCTACACGGCGGTCACTTCTTCTTCTCGCCCTCCGCGCGGGCCTTGCGGCGGGCTTCCTGGAGCTTCTCCCACTTCGCGAATTGCTCGGCGGTCATCGCCTCTTTGATTTTGCCGAGCACCTCCGTGTCCCCGGCCTTGGTTTTTGCCTTCTTATCCTCGCTGCTCAAGGTGGAGTCACCGCGCACGGCACGGCGCTTGGTGTTCAGCTCGGTGAGGAGCGCGGCGACCTTGCTCTTCTGCTCGGCCGAGAGGCCGACGGCCTGCTCCAGCTTCGCAATGTCCTCCGCCGTGGTTTTCTTCTCGGCGGGCGCGGGCTTCTTGTCGTCCACCGCCAGCGCGGGCGAGCCGAAGGCGATGAGGCCGCCGAGCGCGACCATGGCGAGCGAGGTGCGGGTGTGTGTTCTCATGGGTGTTTCCTTTCTGGGTGGTTTGCTGATGCGGACACCGTGTGGGCGTCCAGATTGTTGAGTGTGAAGCCGATTGGGTTCAACGCGCCGCGCCTGTTGCCGGCGGCAGCACGCCCGCCACCGTGGTGACCTTGCCATCGGGGGAAATCATCCGCACCGCGTGGTTGTCGCTGTCGGCCACGTAAAGGTTGCCGGCGGAATCGAAGGCCAGTGCGCGCGGGTTGTTGAAGCGCGCCGCTGAAACCAGACCATCCGCGAATCCGCTCTCGCCCGCCTTGCCCGCAACAGTGGTGACGACGCCGCCGGGAGTCAGCTTGCGAATGGTGTGGTTCGGCGTGTCGGCGATGTAGAGGTTGCCGGCGCGGTCGGCGGCCAGCCCACGCGGCGCGGCGAAGCGGGCGTCCAGACCCTTGCCGTCCGCGCTCCCCTTCTCGCCGATTTTCCCGGCGACCGTCGTGACGAGGCCGTCCTTGGAGATTTTGCGGATGGTGAAGTCCTTTTCATCGCCGACGAAGAGGTTGCCCGCGCGGTCAATCGTGAGGGCGCGGGGATTTGTGAAACGGGCTGTGGCGGCGGGGCCGTCCTGACTGCCGGGCTGCCGGAACGCACCGGCATGGATGGAGATGACGCCCGCAGGCGTGACCTTGCGGATGAGGTTGCAGTCGTTCTCGGCGACGAACAGGTTGCCCGCCGCATCGCACGCGAGGGCGGTCGGGCCGAGAAACGTGTTTGTGCTCCCGGCGGGCGCGAGGGGCGTGGCCCCGTCCTTGCCGAGCCGGTGCGCGAGGGCGTGGATGGATTCGCAGGCGTAGAGTGTGCCGTCGGGGGCGATGGCCACGGCGAACAAGTCCCGAATGGGAGCGGTGGGCAGGACGGTGGCGACTCCGGCGGGCGTGATTCTGTGCAGCGTCGCGGGTTTGGGATTCGGCACGTAGAGATTGTCCGCCGCGTCCACCGCCAGCCCGCGCAGCGTGCCGAGTTTCAAGGGAGTGAAGTTCTGCGGCCCGGCGGCGCGGGCATCGAGGGCGAGCGCGCAGAGGCATGGGAGGAGCAGAAGTCGGAGGATGTGTTTCATGGGCGAAGTGATTCGTGTGAACATTCTCATGGCATCGAGCCAGTGGTAACGGTCGCAGTGTCCACTGGGCGCGAGAAGATTGCTCCCGGTCAGCCGACCCAAATCCCCCGGCTTTCTAAGGTGGCCTTTTTCTGGTGCGGACTTCGAGCCGGGCTGGGCTGGATTCTTGCCAATTCCCGATAGCAGACGGTGGAATGTGAACTGAACGCAATATCGCGCGCCTTCTCCCTTCCTCGGAGGAGGGGAGAAGTTGCCGAAGGCCGGATGAGGGGTGGGGCCGCCAGCCCCGACGCACGTAACCCCTCACCCCAACCCTCTCCCCTCCTCCGAGGAAGGGAGAGGGAGAAGCAGCGCGTCGTGGTCGGTCAACGATTCCGCTGAACGTCATTCCGAATCGGTATCAATCCCGAACTCCGGGTTGAAACCGGGTTGCACAAGCTGCAAGCCTGCGTCACCCAGCGGCAGCGCCGCCGTCACTTCGGCGCGAAGGGGCCACGGCCCGCACCGGCGTGCTTCGTCACGAGTTCCTTCACGGTCACACCGGCGTCAGGGCGGTAGGGATATGGCGGCTGGAAGAGTTCGGCGTTCGGCGCCCAATCAGGGACTTCCGTGGCGGCGAACACATTGTCCGCGTTCCACGCGATGCGGCCCGGCGTCGCGCCGGCGACCTTCGCGTCAGTCGAGTCGCGCCACGGGCGCTTGGCGGCGTCGAAGCTGGAGCTTTCGAGCCGCACCTGGCTGTCGCGGCCCAGGCCGATGCAGTAGTTGTTGCCCGGCGCGGCGTAGTAGGTGTTGAAGATGTGGACCTGCCCGAAGCGCACGCGCGGCATCCGCTCGCGCACGAGCGTGTCCAGCCAGTTGTGGTGCAGCGTCACGCGCAGCTTGCCGGTGTCCTCGGCGGCGTAACGGTCGCTGTTGCCGATGAGCATCGAGAGGCGGTGGCTGTTCGCCGCGTTCGTGTAGCTGAACCGGCACCACGACACGGTGATGAAGTCGCTCCCGTGCGTGATGTCGAACTGGCCGTCCGTGCATTCGCCGAAGTCGCAGTGGTCCACCCACAGGTGGTGCGCGCGCGACGTGTTCAAGGCATCGCGCCCAGACACGCCAGGCGGTGTGGCGAGTTGGAGGTTGCGGAGAATGATGTTGCCCGCGTCCACGATGGAGAGCGTGCCCACCACGCCGGCGTTCGTGCCCACGCCGAGAATGGTCTTGTCCGACTTGATGCGCACCGCGTCGCCGACAAGCTCAATCTTCCCCGCGACGAGAATTGTGGCCGCGCCCGGCGCGCCGACAGCGGCGGTGAACGCGGCGGCGGTCGTGACGGTGTTCGTCGGCCCGCCCGCGCCGCCTGTCGTGCCACCGTCCAGCGTGGCGAAACCGACCAGACTGAAATCTGGCGTGACGGCATTCGTGACGCTCTGGGCTTGAGCAATCGCGACAAGGGCCACGAATCCGCTGAACGCCAGCGCGGTCAGATTGCTCGACTTGCGCTTGTTCATACTGGGTGACCTCCTTGGTGGTGCAGTTCGGTGACGGGCCGCATGGTGCTAGTTGTCCCGACTGCCTTTGAGATTCTTGCTGCTGGCACCGCGCGGTTCGGCGAGCAGAACCGGAGCGAGCGCCGGCACCACTTGCCGCAGTTCTTCCACCACGATGCGCGCGAAGACTTCACTGCCCGCCGCGTCGAGGTGCGTCGTGTCGGGCGAACCGTCCGGCTTCATGGGGTTGAGCTTCGCCGTCCCCGCCGGGCCAAGCTTCTCGCACAGGGCGATGCTGCGCGCGTGGAGGTCAATGAGCGGCACTTGCTTGTTCGTCGCGAGCTGCTTCACGGCCTGGACGTAGGGCGTGAGGGTCGAGTCAATGCGCGCGGGGTTGTTCGTGGAGAAATTCCGCCGCGTGAGCGAGGTGATGAGGACAGGCGTCGCGCCGATGGCCCGCGCGTCCTCGATGCAGCGGAGCAGGTTCGCGCGGTAGGTCGTGGCGGGGTCGGTCTCGCGCTCGGGGCCTTTGCCGGGCTGGTCATTGTGGCCGAACTGGATGAGGTAATAATCACCCTTGGCAGCGAGCGCTTTTGCCCAGGTCCCCTCGGCGAGGTAGCTCTTCGAGCTGCGCCCGCCGCGAGCGAGGTTCGTGCTGCTCGCGCCGTCGCCCAGAAACTGCGCGAAGGCCGGCCCCCAGCCGCCGTTCGGGGCCACGGTGGAATCGCCGACCAGCACAATGCGCACGGGCTTCTCTGCGGCGAGGGCGGACGACTGGACCAGGAGACAGCCCACGAGGCCGAGGAGGCACCCGCGCAGTTTTGGGATGAGGGATTGTTTCATGGTTTCGATGCGGGTTCAGGAGCGGCAGGTGTTTTGCATCGCTCCAGCCGCGAGGCGAAGTCGCGGAGGAATTCCTCGCGCCATTTGCTTACGGTCTTCGCGCCCGCGAACACGCGCTCGGCCACGGCGGGGTCGGGGTCGTCCGTCCACCAGTTCGGGTGGCGCGCGGAGGGCTTGCCCGCCAGGTCCGGCGTCGCCCAGTAGGACGTGAACCCGCCGGTCTGGCCGTCGAGGCCGGGGTGCGTGCTCTTGATTGCGTAGCTCCACGTCTTCGCCTCCTTCGGCGAGAACAGGAAGTGCCACGCGCCCGCGTCGTCCTTGAAGCCGGGGAAACTCTGCTTGTCCACGACCAGCGACGCTGTGGCGTCGGCGGGCGCAGTTGCAGCAGGACGATAGATGAGTTCCACAATCGCGAAGGTCTCGACGCGGTCCGCCGCCGTGGGCGCGCGGTTAAAGGTGTAACGCGGCCGTTCCCACGCGCGCACGAAGCGTCCGCCCCACGAGTCTTTCGTCGGGTCTTCCGGCGTCTTGCCGAACAGGTAGGTGAGCGACGGCGTGTCGCCCATCTTCACGGTGGAGCGGGTCTTCGCGTCGAAGCGGATGCCCGTGGCGAAGAAGTCGCCGAGCGCGCCGCGAGCGGCAACGTGCGTGGTGACGAACGCAGCGTTGCCCCACTCGCCCGTCTGGTTGCCGCCGCTGAACCAGCCGCGATAGGTGTCGTTGGCCTCGATAATCCACAGGTCCGGGTGCGCGCGCTCGATGTAGTCGTATGCCGTGGTGGACCACTTCTTGTTCGGGCCGCCGATAAAATAGACGCGCAGTTTGGGCTTCACGTCGGGCGCGTCGTGCAACGCCTGCGCGAGGTCGTCAATGCCGCCCCACACGAGAACCCAGAGCGGGCGCGGGTCGTTGCGCCGGGCGCACTCGACGAGCCAGCGCGAGCCTTCGGTGGGCTGGCCGAAGCCGCGCAGGCCCGCCGAGTCGGTTGCGCCCTGCTTCGAGATGGCGCGCAATGCGGCGGGCGCGGGATAGCGGGCGGAGTGCGACTTGAGGTTTGGATAATCGCGCTCGTAGCGGTCAATGACCTGAAGGATGTGCTCCTTGCGCCCCGGTCCGTAAGGCGACGAAATCAGCCCTTCGAGGTCAATCGCTTCGGCATAAACGAGCAGATGGACCATGGACTGGAAGTCGTCGAAGTCCGTCCCGCCGATGTCCGTGGAAACGACGACCCGATGCCGCGCGGCCGGGGCTGCGGCGGCGACCGGCGTTGAGGCGTGCGCCAAGTAGCTCGCCATTCCAATGGCGAGAACAGAGCGCAGCAATCGGCGCGGCAGGGGGTGTTTCACTGGGATTTGTTTGTCGTTCACCCCGACATTGGAATGTCGGGCTGCCGGGCACAAGACGCAGCTGCGTGGTGGACGGGTTCAGTTCGGCGCGGTGGAGCGCTGCGAGAGCCACCACATGTCCTCGTTGTTCGGGGACGGAGTTGGATAGGTCAACTGGGTTCCGCTGACGACCGGCCGGGTGCGGACGTCCACCCACTTGTGGTTTTCAGAATGGCCGTCGGCGAAGGAAAGCGCGCCGCCCTGGTTGTGGTAGCTGGCCGGCCAGTCCCCTATTTGTGTCGCTGCCGGGCTGGCCGCCGCCACAGTGTAGTAGAAGCCGTCGTTGACGGAGTCTTCGCGCTCATCAATGAACACCCAAGTGTCCGACGGCGTGGGGGAAGTGATGTCCGTGAGCCGGTTGTAGCGGCGGAAGCCGGCGGTGACAGTGCCGAGCGCGGGGCTGCCCAGATACCCGTTCATGGCCACGCTGCGGACGCGGTTCGTGCCACCGCTCCTGGACTTGTCGGCCGGGCATCTGAAGACGCCAACATTCCTTACGAGATAGTTGCCGAGCTGCCCGACCTGCAACAGAGAGGTGTCAACGGAGCCGTAAGCAACGGTGCCCAAAGACATCCACCCCAACACCCACGATTGGTTCGAGTAGGTCAGGTTCATTGACCGCGTCCTGCCACCGACATTGCCAGACAGTCGGTCGTCGTGGTCGCCCGCATACAACAGCCAGGCCATGGATAACTGCCGGGTGTTGTTGAGGCACTGGGTCTGGTGCGCCTTGGCCTTGGCCTTGGACAGGGCCGGCAACAGCATCCCCGCCAAGATGGCGATGATGGCGATGACGACAAGCAGTTCAATCAGGGTGAAGCCGCGCAGGCTGTCTGGCTTACTCGAACAGGTGGAGTTCATTTTCATGCGGTGTTGTGTTGGTTGCGCCCGTCTGCCGTCTGCGGCCGCTCCGCGTGCAACAGCGCCGGGCTGGGTGTTCTTGGAGACTCGCAGAAAGGGCAAACCAGTTCTTCCGTCCATTCGCAGGAGTTCGTCCAGTTTTCTAACGGCTGCCCGCTGGCCGGCGCGACGCTCAAGGCTCCCACATGTCCATGATGGTCCGGATGCCAACGGGAGTCAGAGCGCTCCAGTCGTTGTAGGGACTCGCCCATGCCTGCGGCACCTTCCGCTGGCTTTGATAGTTCACGTGCCCGTCGGCAAACAACCCATTCAGCCCGGCGACGCCGTCGCGATGAGGCTGGGACTTGGGCGCGCTGCTATAGACCAGGTCGGTGCCCATGGATTTGCCGGCGTTGACTTCGGCCATTCGCAGGAAGTTGTAGTCCACCCCGCTGACGCGTCGGAGTGTTATCCGCGCGTAGGGAAGCGGGTTTCCAGCCGCGTCCACATCCTTGATCAGTGATTGTGGGAGGTAGAAGTATCCGGCCCGGACGTTGCCCGAACTCACGCCCAATTGAGTCCACAACGGATCCGCCGGGTCCGCGCCAAGGGGCCAGGGACCGATCTTCGCGTAAGCATCATAACGAAACTCTCCCGGCAGTCGCTTGCTGCTGGGGCAGTAAAAGGTTTGGCCGTCCGGAATGACTTTGGTTGCCCAAAGTGAACCCAAATTATGCGGACCTTGCGTCCAGTTCTGGCCGGTCTGGCGCCCAACTTCATACGGATACCAAAGCGAACCGGACGTCGCGCTCACCCGATTGGGCGGAAGTTTGTCGTCGTTGTCACCCGCATACATGAAGACGCCGACCCCAACCTGCTTGAGGTTGCTGGCGCAACTGACGCGCAGGGATCGCTCCTTGGCCTTCGCCAACGCGGGCAGGAGCATCCCCGCCAGAATGGCGATGATGGCGATGACGACGAGCAGTTCAATCAGGGTGAAGCCGCGCGCGGAGCGCGGTGCGTTTGGGCGGATGGCGTTCATGGTGAGGGCCGGTTCTGGTTCACTGTGTTGCCGGCCAACGTCAATGCGCGAACCCGGCGAGACTGCCGCCCGCCACTGGTTCTGCCAGCCGATGCTGGACCGGGTGTGCGAGCAGTCTGAGGGAGCAGGCGAATCTTTTCCTCCGGCTTTCCCGCCCATTTTCTCCGGTTTCCTACGGCGGAAACGGAGGCCGGCGGTGCCCCTTTTGCGTTACGCCGCCCCGAGCCGGTGCGACTTCCGATACTCGCGCGGCGAGCAGCCGCACGCGCGCTTGAACGCCTCGTGGAAACGGCTCAGGGACGAGAAGCCGGAGTCGAGCGCGATCTCGATGATTTTCTCGTCCGTGGTCGCGAGCAGCCGCTGCGCGTGCGTCACGCGATGCTGCGTCACGCAGTCAATCAGCGAAAGGCCCAGCGTGCGCTTGAACAGCGTCATCGCGTAGTTGGGGTGCAGGCCCGCCGCGCGGCTGATGCGCTCCGCCGTGAGCGGCTCGGTGTAGTGCCGGGCGATGAAGCCCGCCATCTGCTCCACGCGGTGCAGCCCGCCGGTCTCGATGACCACCGGCTCCGCCCGTCGGTCGTGCCCGGCTGGCGGCGGCTCCGGGGACAGGGCCAGCGAGAAGCGCAGCAGCCGCGCCTCGATTTCCAGGAACGCCACGCGGCGGCCCATCGGGTCCTTCCCCTCCAGGTCATGCACCCAGCGCTCGAACATCTCCAGGTCCCCGCCCCGCACGCGCGGCTCCGGGTCCAGCACCACGCGCGCGTGCAGGATGGCGTCCACGAAGTGCGGCGGGAACTGGCATTGCAGGAACCACACGAGCGGGATGGTCGCGACGAAATACTCCGCCTGGTCGGTCGAGGAGATGATTTGATGCGGGATGGCCGCCCAGAACACCGCGAGCCGCCCGGCGGGGATGGTCACGGAATTGCCGCCGAGCAGGTAGGTCAGCGAGCCGCGCTTGAGCAGGTTCAACTCAATCTCGTTGTGCCGGTCCGGCCGCTTCATCGGCACCGGCGTCCAGCGCTGGCAGGTGAAGCCATACGGCTCGAACTCGGGGCGGGATGAATCGAAGCTGACCATGGCGGCTCAAGTTTTCATCCGTAGCTCGACATTCCAATGTCGAGCACCCGTCCCCGCGCGCTTTGTTTGGCTGTTTGTCATGATCGTGCGTCGCGACATTGGAATGTCGCGCTACTCTTTCGCGCTCATCTTATCCAGCGCCACGGCGGCGAGGATGACGAGACCCTTGATGACCTGCTGCCAGAACGGTGACACCTCCAGCAGCACGAGGCCGTTGTTCAACACGCCGATGATGAGGCAGCCCAGCACGGTGCCGAGCACGCTGCCGCGTCCGCCGTTCAGCGACGTGCCGCCGATGACGACGGCGGCGATGGAATCAAGCTCGTAGCCGATGCCGGCGTTGGGCGTGGCGGAGTCGAGCCGCGCGGTGAGCAGCAGCCCCGCGACGCCCGCGAGCGCGCCGCCGAGCGTGTAGACGGCGAGTTTGATGCGGTCAATGTTCAGCCCCGTGAACCGCGCGGCAGTCTCGTTGCCGCCCACCGCATAGATGTGCCGGCCCAAAGCCAGGTGGCGCGTCAGTCCCACGCCGAGCGCGACGACCAGTGCGCTGATCCACACCGGGGCAGGCACCCCGAGCCACCGCCCGGTGCCGATCAGCCCGAGGTCCGAGCCAAGTCCGGTGATGGGAAACCCGTTCGTCCACAGCTGCGTCAGCCCGCGCGCGATGCTCAACATCCCGAGCGTCGCGACGAACGGCGGCAGCTTGAAACGCGTGATGGCCCACCCGTTAAACCAGCCCAGCGCCCCGCCCACGAGCAACCCGGCGAGACACGCGCCTAATGCCGTGAACTGCACGACCACGCCCAGCCCCGGCAGCACGATGCCGTCCTTCAGCAAGCCCGCTGCGACCGCGCCAGAGAACGCCAGCACCGAGCCGACGGACAAATCAATCCCGCCGCTGAGTATGATGAGCGTCAGGCCAACCGAGAGGCACAAGTTCACGGAGATTTGCCGCAGCACATTTAGCGCGTTCTCCTGGCTGAGGAAGGTGCCCGAAGACTGCGGGTGCAGACTCAGGGCCACGACCATGAATACCAACGCGGCGATGCTTTGGAACCGTCGCCACTCGAGCCTCCGGGATTTGCCCGTGCCCGCCGCTGATGATGCCTTGCTCATGGCCATTCGACTTTGAGGGGAATCACGGTGAGCGCGTCCGCCTTTGCGTCGTCCTCCAGCTCGAAACAACCGGCGAAGCGGATGGATTTTCCCGCAGCAGCCGCCTGCTTCAGCGCGGGCGCGACCTTTGTCTCCACGATGGTGTTGAGCTCCGTCGAGAGCGCGTTGAACTGCTGCGAGTCGGGGAAAGCGCTCACGTCGAGCAGGCCCGAGGCGTCGCGCACGGTGTTGCCGAAGAGCAGGCCGAGGTTGAGGGTGACGGGCGTGCCCGAATCGTGGAGCGATAGGACTAATGAGTCTTCTGAGACGGAGGTGATTTTGCCGGAGCCGCGCACGAGGAACATCGTCGCGCCGCCGATGCCGAGCGTGCGCCCGTGCTGCTTGCGCGCGGTGGTGGGGTGTTGGGCGAGTGCGGCGAGCAGTTCCTTCAACTCGACGGCGCGATCCGCCGCCGGCAACAGCTTCGCGTTCCAGAACTCTGCCGCGACCTTTGCCGCGTCGAAGGCACCGGCGGTTTTCGCCGCCTCCGCCTGCTTCAGCGGCACGATGCGGAAGAGCGGAAAGCGCCAGCAGACCGCGCCGGCGACAACGAGCGCGGCGGCAACGAACAATGTCGTGCGGCTGGGCATCAGGCGTTACTTGGCGGCGGGCTTCTTCCCGTAGTTGCCGAACTGGCTCACGTTCTCCGGCGTGACCAGCTCGACCTTCACGGGGATTTTCTGCGCGAAGTCGCGCTTGCCCTTGAGGTAGTCGTGCGCGAACTCGGCGGACTTCGCGGCCATCACTTTCGGAAACTGCATCCCGGTCGCGGCGATTCTCTTCTCGGCGATGAGCTTCACCACGTCGTCCGCGCCGTCGAAGCCGAACACCTTCACCTTGTCGGCCTTGCCCGCGCTGACGAGCGCCTGATACGCGCCCATCGCCATCGCGTCGTTGCCGCAGAAGACGGCCACGAGGTCGGGATGCTTTTGCAGGATGGACTCGAAGACTTCGAGCGCCTTGGCACGGTCGAAGTCCGCGCTCTGCTGCGCGACTATCTTCAGGCCGGGGAAGCGGTCCACAACGCTGTGAAAGCCCTTCGAGCGGTTGAAGGTGTTGTTGTCGCCGACGAGGCCGAGCAGTTCAGCATACTTGCCCTCCTTGCCGACGACTTTCACGAAGTGCTGCCCGAGCGCGACGCAGCCGGAGTAATTGTCGGAGAGCAACTGCGCGGTCGCGGCGTCGGTGGAGTTGATTTCGCGGTCAATGCAGAACACCGGCACGCCGGCGGCCTTGGCCTTCTTTACGTTGGCGATGGAGCCGTTCGCGTCGGTCGGGTTGAACAGCACGGCCTTGTAGCCGCGCGCGATGAGGTTCTCGAAGTGCGCGGCCTCCTTCGCGGTGTCGTTCTGCGAGTCGAAGACGGTGGCGTCGTAGCCGAGTTCGATGGCGCGGGCCTTCGCGGAGTCGCCGAGCACGACGAACCACGGGTTGTTGAGCGTGGAGATGACGACGGCGATTTTGGGTTTGTCGGCGGCGTGCGAGGCGGAAGTGAGCAGCGATATGAGTCCCATGAGACCCATGAGTCGGAGGATGGTGTTTTTCATGTGTGTGGTTGGTTGCTTAGAGGATTCGCTTCACCGCGGCGAGCCATCCGTCGTGGAGGCGCTTCACTTCAGCGGCGGGCATTCGCGGAGAGTAGGTGCGGGTGCTGCGAGGCAGCGCGGCGAGTTCGTCGAGCGACTTGAACTCGCCGAGCGCGAGCAGGCCGTTCATCGCCGCGCCCCACGCGGAGGATTCGGCGACATCGGCCACGCTCAACTCCACGCCGGTCAGGTCGGCGGTGAATTGCATGAGAAACTGGTTGCGCGTAGGGCCGCCGTCCGCGTGGAGCGACTGAAGCCCCACGCCCGCCTCGCCGCGCATCATGTCGAGCACGTCGCGGAGTTGGTAGGCGATGGATTCCAGCGCCGCACGGACGATGTGCTCGCGCCGCGTGTGGGCGGTCATGCCCACGATGGCCGCGCGGGCGTCGGGCGACCAATACGGCGCGCTCAGGCCGGCGAACGCGGGCACGAGATACACGCCGCCGTTGTCCGGCACGGCGAGCGCGAGCGCCTCGCTCTCGGCGGCGTCGCGGACGAGGCCGAGCTGGTCCTTGAGCCAAGCCACCGTTGCGGCGGAGAAGTTGATGATGCCCTCGGAGGCGTAAGTCGGAGTGCCTTTGTGAACCCAAGCCAACGCGGTGACGGCTCCTTGCCCGGCGGGTTTGAATTGGCTGCCGATGTTCAGCAACACGCTCGTGCCGGTGCCGAAGGTGGCCTTGGTCGCGCCCGGCGCGAAGCAGCGCTGCGCGAACAGCGACGCCTGCGAATCGCCCATGACGCCGACGATGGGGACGCGCCGCGGCAGCGCGCCGTCGGCGTTGGTCTCGCCGAAGTGGGAGGCGCTCTCGCGGACTTCCGGCAACGCATTCATGGGGACGCCGAAGAGGTCGCAAAGCTCCGCGTCCCAGCGTAGCTCGACATTCCGATGTCGAGTCCCCTCGCTTCCCGACTCGACATTGGAATGTCGAGCTACGTCGAAGAGCAGCGTGCGGCTGGCGTTCGTGTGGTCCGTGGCGAAGACCGAGCCGCCCGTGAGCCGGTGGATGAGGTAGGCGTCCATCGTGCCGATGACGGCGCTGCCATCGCGCAGCTTGGCGGCGAGGTCGGGTTTGTTCTCAATGAGCCACGCAAGCTTCGAGGCGGAGAAGTAGGTGTCAATCTTGAGGCCGGTCTTTGCCTGAACGAGTTTCTCGCGGCCTTGCTCGCGGAGCTTTTGACAGAGCGCGTCGCCGCGACGGTCCTGCCAGACAAGGGCGTGGTGGAGCGGCTGGCCGGTCTGGCGGTCGAAGACGACGATGGTCTCGCGCTGGTTCGTGAGGCTGAGGCCGGCAAGTTGCGAGAGGTCGTGCCGCGCGGCGAGGTCGCGGATGACAGCGAGGACGTTCTGCCAGATTTCCTCGGCATCGTGCTCGACCCAGCCGGGCTGCGGGTAGATTTGGCGGTGGTCGCGGGAGGACTTGGCCAGGAGCGCGCCCGTGGCATCGAAGAGCACGGCCTTGGTGGCGGAGGTGCTTTGGTCAATGGCGAGAATGCGACTCATGCGCGTTTCAACAAAGTGTGGGCGGCCTCGGCCAGCCCCTCCATCGAGATGCCGTAGTGGCGGAAGATGTCGGCCTGCGCGCCGGTGACGGTGTCCTCGTCGGGGATGGCGACGATGCGGAAGGGGACGCTGACGCCGGCTTGCAGGAGAGTGGCGGCGCAGGCTTCGCCGAGGCCGCCGTGGACGCTGTGCTCCTCCACGGTGATGACGGCGCGGCACTCGCGTCCGGCTTTCAGGACGGCGGCTGCGTCGAACGGTTTGACGGTGTGCATCGAGAGGACGCGGGCGCTCACGCCTTGCCCGGCGAGCTGGCCGGCAGCGAGCAGTGCGTGGATGACGGTTTCGCCGGTGGCGATGAATGCGAGGTCGTTGCCATCGCGGAGAACGCGGACCTGGCCGACGCTGTAGCTCGACATTCCAATGTCGAGTTCGGATCTGCCGGCGCGCTCGTCTCGACATTGGAATGTCGAGCTACAGTCATACATCGCGGCTTTGCCGAAGCGGATGAACATCGGCTTCGTCGTGCGCGCGGCGGCTTGGATGGCGGCGCGGGTCTCGAAGTTGTCGGCGGGCGCGATGATGGTGAGGTTGTGGATGGCTCGCAGGACGGCGAGGTCGTGGAGCGAGTGGTGCGTGCTGCCGAGCGCGCCGTAGCTCACGCCGGAGCTGATGCCGACGAGGACGGCGGGGACGTTCGAGTAGCAGATGTCGTTTTTGATTTGCTCCAGTGAGCGGGCGGTGAGGAAGCAACTCGGGGAAACGCCGAACGCGCGCTTGCCGCACGCGGCGAGGCCGGCGGTGATGCCAACGAGGTTTTGCTCGGCAATGCCGACTTCGACGAGCTGCTTGGGCAGGGCTTTGCCGAAGGGCGCGAGCTTGCCGGAGCCGCGCGAGTCGCTGGTCACGGCGACGATGTTGCGATCCGCTTCTGCGAGTGATTGCAACGTGGCGGCGAATTCGTCGAGGTTGGCGCGGCCCAGTTTGAGGCCGAGCTGTTCGGCCATGGACTTCGCGGCGGGCGTGAACATGGATGGGGCGGGCGCGCTCATGGGATGGGACGGATGGGGCGCATGGGAATTATGTGCTGAAGCGGTGGATGGTGGCGTCGAGTTCGGCGAGGGCGGCGGCTAACTCTGCTTCGCTGGGGACGCCGTGGTGCCACTTGCCGACGTTCTCCATGAAGCTGACACCTTTGCCTTTCACGGTGTTGGCAATGATGAAGAGCGGCTTACCGGCGGGCGGTGGCTCGGTGAGGGCGCGGGTGAGTTCGGCGTAGTCGTGACCGTTGATAGTGCGGACTTCCCAGCCGAACGCGCGCCACTTTTCGTCGAGCGGCTCGTTGCTCATCACGTCGCGGGTGTGGCCGGTGATTTGCAGGGTGTTGTGGTCGAGGATGGCGACGAGGTTGTCGAGGCGGTGGTGCGCGGCGGCCATGGCGGCTTCCCAGTTCGAGCCTTCGGCGAGTTCGCCGTCGCCGAGCAGGGTGAAGACGCGGAAGGGCGCGGCATCCATTTTTCCCGCGAGCGCCATGCCGAGGCAAATGGGCAGGCCGTGGCCGAGCGCGCCGGTGTTCATCTCGATGCCGGGAATTTTCCGCGTGGGATGGCCGACGTAGCGGCTTTGGTAGCGGCAGACGGTGTCGAGGTCGGCGTCGGGGAAAAAGCCGCGGTCGGCGAGCACGACGTAGAGGGCCTCGACGCAGTGGCCTTTGCTCTGCACGTAACGGTCGCGGTGCGGGTCAGTGAAAGTCTCGGGTGAGACGCGGAGGACGCGGTTGTAGAGGACGTTGAGGATGTCCAGGCAGGAGAGGCCGCCGCCGGTGTGGCCCGCGCCGGCTTGCACGATGAGCCGGAGCATCCGCTGGCGGAGCGCGGCGGCTTTTTGCGCGAGTTCGTGGTCAGTGATGGGAATGGGACGCATGGGGCTAATGCGACGGATGATGGTGGACTTCCCAGCCGAGGTAGGTGCGGAAGGCTTCTTCCAGAATCGCGGCGCTATGGGAGACGGTCATGACGACGTGGTGCTCGAAGCCGTTGCGGCAGACGTGCTGCATGAGCGAGGGCAGGCGCGGAATCTTCGCGACGGCGCGGTTGCCGAAGGTGTCGAGCGGGTCGTTGGTCAACTCGCCTTCGCCGACGTAGGCGCGGATGCGGCCTTCGGTGTCGGCGGTGGTGACGCGGCCGAAGGTCAGCGGGCCGGCGGGCGTGCGGCCTTCGAGCGCGCCGTAGGTGTTCTCGACGCCGAGGATGCTGCCGAGGATGGGCGCGTTGGCGATTTTGATGTCGGGCAGAAAGCTCTTCGCCCAGTTGCCGCAGTGGAAGAGGACGCACTTGTCCTCGTCGTCGGCGTAGTTGTTGTTCCAGTCCACGAGTGCGGCGGGCGTGGTGCTGGCGAGCTGCATCGCATACATCGTGAGCACGCCGGTCACGTCCACCTCGCAGGCGCTGGGCATGAACTTCTCGCTCATCATGCTCATGAGCGTGCAGACGTTGCAGCCGAAGTTCTGCTGGACGCTGGTCCAGCACTGGATGGCGGTGGCGTCGAGTGCGTTGGCCTCGACCCACGTTTCGAGGGCGACGCCCATCCGGGCCATCTGAAGGAGCTTGTCGGCGGGCACGCCGGGGGCGGGAGCGTAGCTGTGGATTTCGGCGAGCTTGGCTGCGACGGATGGGTCGGAGGGGACCAATTTGTTGGCGGCGCCGATGATTTCGGACAGGTCCACGGTGGTGACGCTGATGCCGTGGCGTTCGAGGATTTTCTCCGAGTAACGCACGGTGTTGAAGGCACCGGGGCGCGCGCCGACCGCGCCGAGGCGGACGCCGCGCAGGCCGTTCACCACGCGGCAGACGCCGAGGAACTTTTGCAGGTCGGCGAGGAAGGTCGCGGAATCCGGGCGGCAGACGTGGCGTTCCGTGAGCGAGAAGGGAATGCCCGCCTGCACGAGGTTGTTGCACACGGAGATTTTTCCGCAGAAGGCGTCGCGGCGGCGCGCGGGCGAGAGCTGCGCGAGGTCGTCGGGGTAGCCCTGGATGAGCACGGGCTTGTTGAGGCGCGCGAGCTTGAGCGTGTCGGCGACGCCCTTTTCGTCGCCGAAGTTGGGCAGGCAGACGAGCACGCCGTCAATCTCATCGGCGTGGCGGCGGAAGAGGTCGGCGCACTTGCGCGCGTCCGCGTGCGTCTCGACGCCGCCGAGCTTGGTGGCGGTTTCGCCGAGCTGCACGGCCTTGATGCCGAGCTTCGCGAACAGCGCGGCAATGTCCTTGCGCGCCTCGGCGACGAGGATGTCGGGGAAGAAATCGCGGTTGCCGTAGAGGACGGCGAGCGTGGGCGGTTTTAGAGCGAGGTCAGTCGGCATTGTGGAAGGAGTGTGCTGTCAGACTCGCAAATGTTCTCCCTTCAGGGACAGCAAAAAGTCACGGTATTCTAAGACTTGGCAATTCGACGCGAGCCGCCGGGACTTCGAGCCTTATGGCTTCATCTGCGAGCTGTGGATGCCCACGCCGATGGCGCGGCCCGGCCGACACAACGAGGTGGAGGTCAACTTCCTCCGCTCCGGGTCGCTCATCCGCATTATCTGGCGGCACCGGGAGCAGTTCCTCATCTTCGCACTCAGCCGGAAAGCGAAGTTCATCAGCGTCGATCGATCAACTTCCCTCGCGCAGATTTTCGCCTCCAACCCGTCCTTCAAACACCCCCCGTCGAGTCCGTCAATTTCGCATGCTCCAGCGACGCCAATATCGACCGGCTTCGGCAAGGTCAATGTTTTCGGGCCTGCTGTGGCTGTTTCACACGGTTGGTTACAGTTGAGGTCAAAAGTCAGGACGGGAAAGAAAACATTCTTACTTGTATTCTTACTTTCCAAAAACGAGGTTGTCGAAACACTTCGGTTTCCTTTGTTTTATTGGGGATTTGTTGAAGTGGAGCGGGTGAAGGGAATCGAACCCTCGTCTCAGGCTTGGGAAGCCCACATTCTACCATTGAACCACACCCGCACCGGGCTGACGCAGTTGTTGCTACCAAAGCGAGCCTGCGGCGGCAACCCTCGATTTTTCCGCACGCGCGGCTCTTGACCAGACCCGCTTGCCGCCTATCCTCCCGCGCCATGGACATGAAGCGTCTGGTCTTTCTTGCACTCCTGCTGGCGGGCCTGCGCCCGTGTGCCGGGGCCGCGCCCGAGCTGGTCAATGGCATCGTCGCCATTGTGGACGAGACCGTCATCACCGAGAAGGAGGCGCGGCAGTTCATCGAGCCGGCCATCATCGCGCTGGAGCGCCAGCCGGGCATCACCCGCCAGTCCTACAACGAGCGGGCGATGGAGATCTACAAGGACGGCCTCAACCAGCTTGTCGAGCGCCAGCTCACACTCAACGACTTCAAGGCCGCCGGCTACAGCTTCCCGGAAAGCATCATCGAGGACTTCGTGCAGGAGCGCATCCGCGAGCGGTATGGCGACCGCGTGAAGCTCATCAAGACGCTGGAGGCGCAGAACATGACCTACGAACAGTTCCGCACGGACATCCGCGACCAGTTCATCGTCGAGCAGATGAACCTCAAAAACGTCTCCTCGGCGGTCATCATCTCGCCCTTCAAGATCGAAACCTACTACCAGGCGCACCAGGACGAATTCAAGCTGCCGGACCAGGTGCGGCTCCGCATGATCGAGCTGCGCAAGCGGGACGGGGGCGACCCGGCGGCCGTGCGGCAGCGGGCCAGGGAGATCGAGACCAAGCTCGCGGCGGGCGTGAAGTTCACGGAGATGGCGGAAATCTATTCCGACGGCTCCCAAAAGCGCGAGGGCGGCGATCTGGGCTGGGTCAACCGCTCCGTGCTGCGCAAGGAATTCGCCGACGCCACGGCGAACCTCAAGCCCGGCCAGCGCACCGGGGTGATTGACCTGCCCGACGCCTGTTTCCTGCTGCAGGTCGAGGAGGTGAAGGCCGCGCAGATCCGCCCGTTGGTCGAAGTGCGTGATGAGATCGAGAAGACGCTGCTGAATCAGGAGCGCGCCCGGCTGCAAAAGAAATACGTCGAGCGGCTGAAGAAGAAGTCGTTCGTCCGCTACTTCTGAGCGGGACGGGACTTCGCCTCCCGTCCTCACACCAGCGGGAACAGCTTCGCCAGCAGCATCACCACGCCGAGGCCGACCACGCCCATGAGGCTCAACATCACGGTGAACGTGCTGAGGCACTCCCGCTCGGTGAAGCCGCTCATCTTGCAGATCACCCAGAAGCCGCTGTCGTTCATCCACGGCCCCAGCTTCGAGCCGCAGCCGATGGCGACCGCCACCCACACGGGATGGAAGCCCAGCAGCTCCGGCCTGGCCATGCCGCCCAGCATCCCCACCGCCGTGACCATCGCCACCGTGGCGGAGCCTTGCGCCACGCGCACGACCGCCGTCACCGCCCACGCCAGCGGCAGAATGCCGATGCTGTAGGTCGCCGATAATTCCTGGAGCCGTGCGCCGATGCCGGTCTGCTGGAGCACGCCACCAAACGCCCCGCCCGCCGCGATGATGAGGATGATCAGCCCGGCCTCCTCGAGCGCGATGCCCACGCCCTTGTCCATCACCTCGCCGGTCTTCTGCTTGCCCTGCCACAACACGGTGCCCAGCGCGATGAGCGCCGCGATGCCCAGCGCAATAGTCGAGTCGCCCACCACGCGGATCACGTCAATCACCCACGGACACGCCGCGAACCATTTCGCATAAAGTTCCGCGCCGCCCTTCGCGTCCAGCGGCGTGGCCGCGCTGATGAGGAGGACCGGCAGGACGATGGGCATCGCTGCCAGCCAGAACGGCGGCAGTTGTTTCTCATCGCGCTGCAACAGCGCCTCGATGTCGGCCAGCGAGGTCTTGACCGTGTCGCGCAGCGGAATGTCCAGTCGGCGGCTGATCCAATGCGCGTAGAGCTTGCCCGCGCCGGCGGTGATCGCGCCCACCACGCAGCCGGCGAGGATCATCACGCCCAGGTCCACGTTCAGCGCCTTCGCTACGAAAAGCGGACCCGGCGTCGGCGGCACGAGCGAGTGCGTCATCGTCGCGCCCGCGATGATGCACAGGACATAGAGCGTGTAATCGCGCCCCGTGCGCAGCCGCGTCGCCTTGCCGAGCGGAATCATCAGCAGGAACACCGTCTCGAAGAACACCGGGATGCCCAGCAGGAAGCCGCTGGCGAGGAAGGCCAGCGGTGCGCGGTGCTCCCCCAGCACGCGCAAGGTCGAGCGCACGATGCGGTCCGCGCCGCCGCTGTCCAGCAGGCACTTGCCCACGATGGACGCGAAGGCGATCAGCACGCCGATGCCCCCGACCGTGGCGCCGAATTGCAGCGTGACGCGCTTGATGACCGGCTGGTCCGCCACGGCTTGGGCAGCCTCGGGGGAAAGCTTCTTGCTGAGGCCGTGCTTGACGATGGCCTCCGCCGGAGTGAGCGCGGCCACGACGAGCGCGCCGAGCACGAGCGCGAGAAACGCGTGCAGGCGCAGGGCGAGAATGCCGCCGAGCACCACGACCATGCCAAGCAGGAAAATCCAGAGCGGGTCCATAACTGTGTGAGCGAAACGGGCGTCGCGCGGAGTGTTCCGATGATACGTGTGCGTGTCGAGACGGGAGTGCAGCCACCGCGTAGCGGGGACACTCTTGTCCCCTTGGAGGGAATAGCATCGGCACGCCGGCCATCAGGAAAGCCCCCCGCGACCCCAATGGCGGTGCGCCGTAAATGGGGGACAAGAGTGTCCCCGCCACGGCGTTCTATCGGTTCGTGAACAACTCCCAGTCGCCCACCTGTGCGAGCAGTCGGAGCGGCTTGCCCCGCGCGAGCGCGCGGGAACTGGTGAGCGAGCCTTTGAACCCCACCACCAGCACGCGTTGCTGGCCGGCGAGGAGGTTGCCATAGATGTGGTCGTCCTTGAGCACGCGGTCGCCGAAGCGCTCGCGGTTGCCGGGAAACGCGAACGGCATCCGGTGCTCGGGCAGGCCGGACAGGTAAGGCCGCCGCGCCGCGCTGATGACCGGATGCGCGTAGAAGGGCAGCCCTTGCGGGATGCGGTGGCGGATGATGACGAGGTCGCCGTCGCGGAACTCGCGCTTCAGGGCGAGGCCCAGCGGCTTGAGCGTCTGGTTGCTGCGCAGCTCCGTCTCCACCAGCGGCGTGAGCGCGACCACGACGAGGAGCGCGATGGCCGCCAGTCCGCCCGCCCACCGCACGCAGAGCGTCGCCGGCCACTTGCGGCTCTCCAACGCGACCACCACCAGCAACAGCGCGGCGGCGAAGGGCGTGAACTTGACCCAGAGCTGGTCCTGAACCTTGAAGACAAACCAGCCCGCGACGGGAAACGCGATCAACGGCAGCACCGCGCCGGCAGGCAGCGCGCGCCAGACCCAGCGCGGGACGCCCGTCTCCGCCGCTCCGAAGCCCGGCCACCGCAGTGCCACCAGCGCGGCCAGCGCGGGAAACATGGGCAGAATATAGTGCATGAGCTTCGCGCTGTTGATGGAGAAGAGCACGAAGGTGAAGCCCGCCCACACGCTCAACACCAGCCACGCCTCCTGTGTCCGCGCATCCAGTGACCGCCAATGCGCGCGCCGCCAGAGCCAGCCCAGCAGCAGCGTCCACGGCAGGAAGCCGGCGATCAGCACCGGCACGAAAAACCAGAACGGCTGCGCGCGGTTCTTCGCCGCCGCCTGCACCGCATGGCCGACGATCTGGCCCTTGACCATGAACTCGAACGAGTGCGGCACGGTCTCCCAGACCATCCAGAACCACGGCAGCGCCAGCGCGGCGAACAGCGGAATTCCCGCGAGCGCGCCGAACAGCAGGATGCTGAGACGCGGGTTGGGCGCCCGGGTTCCGTGCCAGAACACCGCGCCAAACGGAGTCAGCGTGTAGTCCTCCGCCTTGGCCACCGGAGAAATTCCCCGGCGCCACCACAGCAGCGCGCCAAATGAAACCAGCGGAATTGCCAGCGCGACCGGTCCCTTGGTCAGGAAGCCGCCCGCCATCGCCGCCCACGCCGCGAGCTGCCAGCCGAAGCTGCGGCGGGCGGCAAGCGCACGCGCATCGCCCACCGGGTCAGGTTCGCCCTCGACGGGCGTTGCCAACGGCTGACTGCTGACCGCCGAAGGCTCCGCCAACGCGTCGAGACTCCGCCAGCTTCGCCAGAAAAAGTAGATCGCCCACGCGATGAACTGCGTGAGGAAGATGTCCGTGGTGAGCATCCGCGCCATGACCCACGCCAGCGCGGACGTGCCGAAGACCAGCACCGCCGCGCGGCCCGCCGCCGCGCCCGCGACGGAGCGCACGAGGAGGAACGTGGCCCACGCCGCGCTGAGGCCCGCGAGCGCCAAAGGCAGGCGCACGGCCCATTCGTTCACGCCGAAGACGGAGAGCGACGCGGCGACGGCCCAGTAGGTGAACGGCGGCTTGTCCAGGTGCGGCACATACCAGATGCGCGGCACGAGCCAGTTGCCCGTCTCGACCATCTCGCGGGCGATCTCGGCGTAACGGCCCTCGTCCGGCTCGTTGAGCGAGCGCGTGCCGAGCAGGCCGAGGAAGAGCAGCGCGACGAACGGCAGGAACCACCACGGGGCGCGTTGATCGGAGTCGGCGTGCGGCACAGGGGAAAGTGATTAGTAATTAGTGCTGAGTAACGAGCGTAGCCGACGGTCTGGACTAATTACTAGAAGCTATCTCACAAACGTGGGTGGGACGGTAAATGTCCCATTGGGTGAGCGAGCATGGGCGGATGAATGCACTGGCCCTTGGTCGGGAACTGAC
>WRPG01000118.1 GCA_009773355.1 Limisphaerales bacterium | reverse complement strand
TTCTTCCAGTCAGTCCAGTTACGCCCGCGTATGCCGCGCATTGCGTTCTGGAAATCCTCGTCTCGGAACCCGGCACGCGCCGCGTTTATGTAGCGCTTGTGACGTTCTCTTTCTGACATTTTCCTGTGCGCGGTGGCCCGCGATACGGTGTCCTCGACCCGCAGGAAGTAACTGTGGTAGCTCTCGTTCTCTTTAGCCCGCAGCGCTTTCAGTGCCTGGGTACACTCTTCCCTGCGGTGGGCGACGCCGTAGACCTCGTACAGCGCCCGCTTCACCAGCGTGAACGAGTAGCGGCCCGCAATGCGGTGGACCACGTGCGTCAGGCAGGATAACGCCTGCCCTTGCAGTTTGTCAACCAGCACCTGACCCCACTTCTCACGGGGTATTTCATTGTCCACGAGCTGTGATTCTAGGCGTGGGAACCACGCCTCGAAATCGTCGTGAGCGGCCGTCCCGCTGAAGCGCGGCGCCGTCACGGTTGACAGCTTCGGCGGCGACCTTGATCTGCGGCGGTCGCGGTTTACGGACGCGGTGCGGTGCCGGTGGCTTGATTCGCGCGGCGGCACAGGTGTAATGCTGACGCGACGTCTTTCGGACTGGGACCGCTGGCGACGCGTATCCGTGCTGCCGTCCGATTCACTGCCGTTGCTAACGCTTTCGGGGCGCTCCACACGACGTGGTCGACTGTCCGCGTACAGTTCTCCGGGCGAGATTTCGCGGTGACCCGAGTCGCGGACCGACGAGGTCCATCTGGTTGCTGGTCGCAATGTGCGCAGTCGCGAGCGGTGTCCATCACTGCGCGTGGGGGACTCCGGCTCCAGCGGCTGGTCCGCGCACGCCACCTGCCATTCGGCGCATTGCGCGTTGCTGTCCACCCGGCGGGCGTCCGACGTCGGTGTAGCGACAACATGGTCTCTCGCCCGCTCAGGGCTTCCTCCGTTCATGGAAGCGGTGGGCTCCTCGCTCCCGGGGCGCGAGAGTGCAGTCATGGACACGGTGAGGGCCGACACTTGGTGCTGCAGTCGGGCCACTGCGGGCTGCTGTTGCGTCACGGCGTGGTGGACTGCGGCTGATTGGTTGCCCACCACTTCCGTCAGGTTAACGAGCGTGTCGTCGATGCTGTTGACCCTGACCTGCAGTTGGACATGCCGGTCGTCGGTCTGGTGCAGGTGCTGCCCCAAAGCCGTCACTGCCCGGTCCGTCTGCTGGCAGCGCGCTTCGACCGCGGAGGCAGTTACGCCGGGCGAATACTTGTTGACGTGCTCGCGGAGCTCAGCCAGCTGGCTTTGCATCTGGTCCGCGTGTCTTTCCAGTTCCGCGCAGCGCAGCGGCATCACACCTTCATCCACGGGCCCCTCCGCCACCGGGGGTCGCCCGGGCTGGACGTGGTCGCGGAACATCCGCGCCATCTCGTCGCGGCAATACGTGGCGAGCGAGTCCTGCTGCTGTTCCAGCTGCAGATTGTGCCGCTCTAATTCCGCGCACCTGCGTTCCAATATGAGGTCACGCTCGTGCAACAC
This sequence comes from Limisphaerales bacterium, assembly GCA_009773355.1. Taxonomy (GTDB): domain Bacteria; phylum Verrucomicrobiota; class Verrucomicrobiia; order Limisphaerales; family SXTU01; genus SXTU01. Next base: position 1,526 of record WRPG01000118.1, on the reverse strand, counting down.
TCGCGGGTCCACGCCACTGGCCGGTGGTCCGCGAAGGGCCATTTCCGCCAGGGCCTCCTGCTTCTGCCGGTCCAGTTCGGTGCGCATCTGCGCCGTGGCCTGTTCAACGCGCGTGTTGACATGCTGGGCTTCAGCCCGCGCGCTCTTCATCAGGCGGTCGAACTCCTGGCGCCACGCGGCGGGAAAACCCGCGGTCGGCGGCGCCTGCTCGCGGTGCCATTCATTCATCTGACGCGCGCACCGCTCGTTCAGTTGACTGGCGCACTGCTCAAGATACTCACGCGCGGCGTGCTCTTGGTCGCGGGCGGTTTGGGCTAACAGGTGATTCAGACGCTCACCGTGTTCGTGCAGACGCCTGTCCACGTTGTTCAGGGCGTCGACCCGCATTCTGACCTCGTACTCTTGACACAGCGCCAGCTGCGCTTCCAGCGTCCGGCGCCATTCTGGTTCCATGCGACCGCGCGCCTCTATTTCGTCACTTACCTGCCGCTCGCATTGGGTTATGCGGCTGTGCACATCGCGGAAGCGTTGTTCGCCCGTGGTCATCTCCGTGGTGACCGTCTCTTCCATGGTCATGACACGCGTCATCAGCTCGTGCACCTCGAACTCACGTTCGCCCGCGCTCTGAATGGTGCTGGCCGAGTCGTGCCGCTTGCGGTTCACGTTACCGGCCTTTTCCGGCGCCTGTGGTGGCGCCGCTGCATTCGCCTGCAGGAAGGCCTGCACGTTCTCAGCCAGCGGACGCTGCACGTCCGTTACGGTCGAGCGCGTTTGCACGCGGGCGTGACTCAACGTCTGACGCGCATGTTTCATTACCTCTTCGTAGTCTTTCTGACCCTCATATTCACGGAATGCTGTGTCGCATTCGCTGCTGTACCCCGTCATTTCCGTGACCGCAGCTGAGGTCATGACGGGCGCGTATCCGCGTCGCGCTAACACGCCCTCGTTGCCCTCGAGAGAGCCGAAGCTTATATCGCTCACCGCACTGGGGAAGCTCTCGTTCGCCAGCTCGTCGTGCAGGCCGGGCAATAGGTGGCGACTGCTGTTCAATAAATCGCTCACCTGATTCGCCGCCTGTGACGGCCGCGCGCCCGAAGGCAGCAACAGCCTGTCGAGCGGCTGGATGACGCGCAGCAGTGAGGTCACGTCGGTGTCCGACGTCAATAGCGGCGTGCTGCTAAACGGCCGGGAACCGGGACCCACCGGTTGCGTGTTGTAACGTGCTTGTGGCGACAACACCGGCGGCCCGTGTTCGGCCAAGAGACTCATCTCGCTCCTTTCTATACTCAACTCCAAGATGTTCTCGACCGGCGGGTGCTGTTGGAAACCGTTGCGCGCGGCTGCGGCCGCGGCTGTTCGCGGTGGTGGCTGCGTGTTAGGCGCCGCACGGCGCTGCAGTCCCGGTTGGCTCGTTGTGGAACTCACCGTTTGCGTGGCCACAACTCGAGGTCCCGTATTGCTCGCTATTGTTACAAAACCTACCGGTTACATACTGTTCATGGTTTTCGGTCCTGTGGTGCTCGCGG
>WRPG01000058.1 GCA_009773355.1 Limisphaerales bacterium | reverse complement strand
CCGGCGAACGCCCCGCGCTCCTCCTCCAAATCCGCGCCCAGTAAATCTGTCCGCCTTTGCTCGCACACTTTTGTCCGCCTTTGAAATCCTCACGACACATTTGGAGAAACGCGTTGCCGACCATCTGGTTTGCGTTGCATCATCGCGAATCCATTCCGACCATGAACATGGCCGTGGCGTTGAGCAACACCTCGAACACCAGCACGCTCCCCGGGGAAGCGCCCAGCGCGGCGATGACGAGGAACTTGACGCCCAGCGAGAGCAAAATCTCCGCCGGGTGGAAGCGCGCTCCCGTGGTGACATCCACGTCCACGTCCGCGTGGTGCATCCGGTGCAAGCGCCAAAGGAATGGCACGGCATGGAAGACGCGGTGCTGCGCGTAGATGGCGAAATCGAGGACGACGACGGCAGCGATGCCCTCCAGCCACACCGGCCAGTCTGTGAAGTGCCGCAGTCCCCAGCCACGCGCTTCTGCAAGGTGCGCGAAGCCAACCGCCCCGGCGGGCGCGACGAGGCGCGTGAGTAGCGCATCCAGCACCGCGATGCCGAAATTGCCCGGCCACCGGCGCGCGCGGGGCAGGACGCGGGTGCGGCGGGCGGCGATGGTTTCCCACGCCGCCATCACCACGAGCACGCCCAGGAAGATGGCCAACCGCACCGTCGGCTCATGATGGAGCACCGCATTGGCAACAGCATCGCTGGACACGGCGGGATGCTTTCACCGATGCCACCGCCGGACAAGCGGCGGAATGGCCGGCAGCATTTCCGGGAATACTTTCCCCCGCTGGCGTTTCTCTCCAGCGTGCCGCCCACAGCTCATCTTGTGATTGCCTACAACGCGGGGAACGGTCTGTTCAACGCGCTCAACGACTGGGCGCACAAAATCTTCTCGCCGGCCACCTACGAGTGCCGGCTCTGCCATTTCACTTACGGGCTGACCGGGATGCTGCGTCCGTGGAAGGCCTTCCTGGAGTCGGTGCCCCACGGGAAGCGCTTTCTCCATCGCAACGAGTTTCACCGGGCCTATCCTGCCGTGCGCGTCCGGCTCCCGGCGATTCTCGCCGTGCGCGGCGAAAGCGTCTTCCTGCTGGTCTCGGCGGGCGAACTGGAGGCGCTGGGCAGTCTCGACCAACTGATTGCCTTGATGCGGGAACGGCTGGCGCTGTGGGACGAGGGCAGGTTGGAACCACTTCCCGCCGCGGTCTCGGGGAGTGTCGGCGTGCCACATCCGTGAGGTCCACGATTCAACCGCCGCGCCTTCCGCCTTTGAGCGGCCGCGACGCCACGGAGCGAACCTGCGGGCCAGGGCGCGAAGTGCTGCTGTTGTTCACCAAATTCCCGGAGCCGGGCCAGGCCAAGACCCGGCTCATTCCGGCGCTGGGCAAGGCCGGCGCGGCCCGCCTCCCGCCTGCAACGGGCCTTGACCGAGCATGTCCTCGCGCGTGTGCGGCCATTTGTAGTCCGGCATCGGGTGGCATTGGAAATTCGTCACGCGGGAGGAACTCACGGCGAGATGTGCCAGTGGCTGGGGCCGGAGCTCCGGCAGGTGGCGCAAGGGGAGGGCGACTTGGGCGAGCGCTTGAGCCGGGCCTTCGAGTGGCACTTCGCGCACGGCGCGACCTCCGTCGTGGCCATCGGAGCAGATTGTCCGGGCGTGGACGAGCGGGTTCTCCGCCGGGCGTTCACGGCGTTGCATTCCCAGCCCGTGGTGTTTGGACCGGCCGTGGACGGAGGTTATTATCTGGTTGGACTGCGGAGGAGCACGCCGGAGTTGTTCCACGGCATCGCGTGGGGAACTTCCAATGTGCTGGCGCAGTCCCTGGTGACGGCCCGGGCGGTGGTGGGTGAAGCCGCGCTGCTCCCGCACTTGCAGGATGTGGATGTGGCGGAAGACCTGGCCGTCTGGGAGCAGTGCCAGCGGGAGAGCCAGACCGTGTCGGTGGTCGTGCCCACCTTGAACGAAGCCGGTCAGATCGCGGCGACCTTGGAACGCATCAAGGCCGCCCAGCCAAAGGAAATTTTGGTGGTGGACGGCGGCAGCACCGATGCCACGGCGCGCATTGCGGCGGATAGCGGTGCCGTCGTGCTGACTTCCCCACCGGGGCGCGCCCGGCAGATGAACACCGGGGCGGAAGTGGCCGCCGGCGCGGTGCTGTTGTTCCTCCATGCGGACACCTGGCCGCCGGAGGATTGCACCGCGCTCGCGGCGGGAGCATTGGACCGGGACGGCGTGGTCGCCGGGGCGTTCTCCTTCGCCCTCCGGGAGCGAATGCGGGGCGGCCGCATGGTGGAGTGGCTGACCAACGCGCGGAGTCGCAACGGCCGTCTGCCCTATGGTGACCAGGGCCTGTTTGTGCGGCGCGAACTGTTCGAGGCCGTCGGTGGTTTCCCGCCCTGGCCGGTGCTCGAAGACCTGGAGCTGCTGCACCGGCTCAAGCGCGTCGGCCGCGTCGTCACGCTGCGTCCGTCCGTCCTCACCTCGGCGCGGCGCTGGCAGCAAGGCGGGCTGCTGCGCACGTTCGCGCGGCACCAGATGATACTGCTCGGCTACGCTGCGGGCTTGTCGCCGCAGGCGCTGGCCCGGTTGCGGTGACCAGCGCGCGTTTGTCGAGGTGCTCCCCGATTCAACGGGACGGCGGCGGCCCGTCCTTGCCCTGCGAAAGCTGCTGGATGGCCCCGACGCTCGAAAGCGTCGAGACCACATACGGCACCAGCACAGTGAGCGCCATCCGCCAAGCCCGCGTCCGGTCCACCTCGCCGCGCAAGAGCGCGTCACCGTGGTTGATGCCCAGCAGAATCGCCCCGACGACCAGGGCGTATTTAAGCGCGCGCCGGACAATGGCGGGCTGGCGGGCGAGGCGCAAAGTTTCACGCATGAGAGTCGGACGGCGGAGATGTCAGTTTCAGTTGCGTTCCAGTTCACTCCTTGGGCAGCCAGAACCAGCCGAGCAGTGCCCAGTCGCCAAACCAACGGCGCAAGTGTTCCGGCTTCGTTCGGAAACAGTCGCGCAGGACCAGTTCGCACGCCTCGGCCAACGGCAGCCCTTGGCGCAGCGCGTCGAGCAACTGAAACTGCGCCACGGTCAGCCGCTTGTAATGCACGCAGTTCCGATGCCGATGGGTGGCGAGCCAGACGGGCTGCGGCTTGGGTGAGCGCACGGGATGAATGCCACGCCGGGACTGTTGCGCCGCCACCGCATTGCTCGTCTCCGCGCGCGAGTCCTCCACATGGCGCAGCGCGATGAGGAAGTCGTCCAGCGGGTAGGCGAGGTGAAGCAGTGTGACGTGGGGCTGCAATCGCAGGCGGAGTTCCGCCGGGTTCGCGTCCAGCAGCGCGTCCGCCGTCACCGGCGGCTCGGCGGCATTGTCGAACGCCTCGATGTGCGCCCATTCCAAGCGCGCGAGGTCGAGCACCAGCCGGGGGTTGAACGCCGTGTGGCTGGGCTGGGTTTCCAGAAACCGCACCAGATGCCGGCCCAGGTTGCGCAGCGTGAAGGAGGTCGAGGGATGCGCGGACAGATACGCGACCGCGAGCCGCACGAAACGCTCCTGACCGAGCACCGCGCGCAAGCCCGGGAAGTCCTCGTGAAAGCTCTCCAGCAGGCGGAACCAGTATTGGCGGTTGTAGATTTCCAGCCGCTCGAAGGCCGTGAGCCGGTCGTTGGGCTTGATGAAACGGCTGGCCCGGGCACGCATCGAGCGGCCATCCGTCCAGCGGGGCCGCATCTCGAAATCTTCGTTCAGCTCGCGCATCGTCGCGCTGGCCACGAGCAATTGGAGCCGGCTCAGGCTCGCCACCGTCCGTGCGTCGGGTGCTTTCGGCGTGGGCTGGCGACGGGAGACTCGCGGGGAAGAGTTGGGGGCTGGTGCGGACATGGGAACGGGAGGGTTGCAGATACTCAAGCTGTGCCATCCGCGCGCTGTGGCTCGGAGGATGCGGGGAGCGGCTGGCGCTTCGGCACGCCACGCAACCAGCCGCTGAACCCGCGCAGCACCAGCAACGGCAGCGAGGTGTAAACACTTTCCTCGACCAGCCGCCCGCCGAAGCTGTCCTTGAAGGCGTTCACCTCCTGCAATTCGGGGTCGGTCGTGTTCAGCGCGTAGCCGCCGATGTCGAACACCTCGAAGCCCCGCTCCTTGAGGGCGAGCATGTCGAGGTAATGCAGCAGCCGGTTTGCGCGGCCGATCAGGTTTTGCTGCTGCCGGTCATCGGTCGAGCGGAACAGCGCCGCCGCGTGCGACTGGCAGGCGCGCAGGCACTGCCGGTCCAGCAGGTAGGCGTGCATGACGAGCACCTTGCCATCCTGCGCCAGCTTCGTGGCGAGCAGCCTGGGCCAGTAGGCGGTTAGGACGCGCTCCTCGATGAGGGGCAGCCGTTTGGCCGAGGCGAACTCGTTGTAGGTGTCCCGCAGTTCGTTGCGGTCTTCGACGATGCTGAAGCGCAACCCCTCGGCGATGCCACGCTTGAGCTTGTGGCGGGTGTCCTTGCCAAAGGCGTTGAAGATTTCCTCCTCCGACTGGCGCAGGTCCACGAGCTTCGTGAACTTCGGCGTCCGCCGGAAGCCTGGCACGGGCGCGGTAAGGCGGCAGTGGTAGTGGATGGTCAACCCCAGTGCGTCCGCAGCGGCCGGTCGCTCATGGAACCAATGATGGCGGGCTTTCACGAAGGGGAGGCGGTGGAGGGGAAATTCAAACGTCAGCATGACGATGGATTGCTTCCGGCGGCCCCTTCGACCAGTTCCCCCATGAACTGGCGCGCCTTGAGCGCCTCGCGATGGACTTCCTCGAACGACGGGATGTTCGCATCCCACTCCAGCAACGTCGCGGTGCGGCCCGTCCGACTTGTGGCGTGAGTGTATAGCCGCCACACCGGCGGAATCACCGGATGGTCGTGCGTGTCGAGGATGTAGCGGTCGTAGCGCGTGTGCCCGGCGATGTGGATTTGCGCGACCCGGTGCGCGGGGATGCGGTCCAGATACGTGAACGGGTCGAAGCTGTGGTTCTGCGAGCTGACGTAAATGTTGTTCACGTCCAGCAGAATGCCGCAATCGGCGCGCTCCACGACCTCGGTGAGGAACTCCCACTCCGTCATCGTGGAGGCGCGGAACTCGGCGTAGCTGCTGATGTTCTCGATGGCGAGCGGCACTTCGAGGAAGTCGCGCGCCTCGCGAATCTTCCGCGCGGCGTGCTTCGCGGCGGCCAGCGTGTAGGGCACCGGCAGCAGGTCGTGCGTGTAGCGGCCATCCACGCTGCCCCAGCAAAGATGGTCGGAGAGCCACGGCGTTTTCGTGCGGCGCACGAGGCGCTTGAGCTTCTTGAGCTGCTCGCGGTTCAGCTCGTCCGCCGAGCCAAAGTAGAGCGAGACGCCGTGCTGCACGACGCGGTATTGCTCCAGAATCTGGTCGAGCACTTCGAGCGGTCGCCCACCGTCCACCATGAAGTTCTCAGAGATGATTTCAAACCAGTCCACCACCGGCTTGCGGGTGAGGATGTGCCGGTAGTGCGGCACGCGCAGGCCGATGCCGACGCCGTAGTCGGTGAAGCCGTTGAAGGAATTGGCAGGCATGGCAATGCCCACCGGCGGACGGCGTTCCGCTGCTGGAAGCCGTCGCGCCGGTGGGGTGCGGGTTGCTTCGGGCTTACTTCTTTTTCTTGCCGAACGCCTTGTCAATGTCGGCCTGGGAGACCTTGCAGCCGCCCTTGCCTTTGCAGTCGTTCTTGAACTTGCAGTCGTTCTTGGCGGTCTTGCAGCCGCCGAGGCCCTTGCAGTCGTTCTTGCCGGCGCAGTCATGGACCTTGGGCAGCTTCTTGCCCTCGGCCTGCTTGCCGGGCTTCTCGCCCTTGTCGGCGGCGCGGGAGGTGGAGGCGGTGGCACCCGTCAGCAGGCCGGTGATGGCGGCGGTGACGAGCAGGGTTTTGGTGGTGTGTTTCATGGTGATGTGAGCTGATGACTGGTTGTGAGCGTCCGGGAGCCGCACAGCGCGGCACCACGGAACGCCCGTTCCCTGCTGCGAACCGGCAGCCGTGAGGTTTATTCCCACACCTCCAGCGGGCCTCTTGTTGGAGGCAATGTGACCAACGAGAATTTCGGCCTGCGCGTGGAATAAACATCCGGGCAGGCCATTCGCACCGGTGTATGAAACTTCAACTCTCACTTACCCGAATTCTTTCCACGCTGACCGCAGCGGTGCTGCTGGCGGTGCTCACTGTTCCCACCCGCGCCTCCGACTCCAAGCCGATTGCTGGTGTCACCGCCCCGGCGTGGTCGCTCAAGGACGTGGACGGCAAGACCGTCTCGTCCGCCGACTTCAAGGGCAAGGTGGTGCTGCTGGATTTCTGGGCCACCTGGTGCCCGCCGTGCAAAGCGGAAATTCCCAGTTTCGTTGAGCTGCAAAAAACCTACGGCGACCAGGGCCTGGTGGTGGTCGGCGTTTCGCTCGACGAGGAAGGTGCCCGGGTGCTCAAGCCCTTCATGAAGCAGTTCGGCATCAACTATCCGGTGGTGCTCGGAGACCTGAAGACCGCGCAGGCATTCGGCGGAGTGCGCAGCATCCCGACGACGTTCATCATCAGTCGGGACGGCAGAATCGCCGGCCGGCACGTCGGCGTTGTGTCGAAGGCTGACTTCGAGAAGGCCATCAAGCCGCTCCTGGCGGCGGCTCCGGTCCCCGCGCCGGCGAAACCTGCCGCTCGTTACTGAGTCAGCCCCAAGCCGTCCCCAAACCCATGTCCTTCCTCCGTGACAGTTGGAACCCCGACGCGCTGTGCGCCCTGCTGATCCTCCCCGTGGCGGAGCCGCAGGGATGGCAGTTGCTGAAGTTCGACCGCATCCCGGCCAATGTGGTGCGGCATACTGCCGCTGGATTGGAGTTCGAGGTCCGCAAGTCAGCCGGGCCGCTGGTGCATGTGTTGCGGGAACCAGCCCGCGTGACGCGGTTGGAAGTGCGGGGCCGTTTCACAGGGAGCCTGCGCGTGCCGCCTGACAAGCATTGGACCAAGGGTTTCGACGATGCGCTGCTGCGCGTCGGGTTGGTGGAGCCGGGCGGACAGGCGCTCACCTTGGTCGAGCGGCGCACCGCCCCGGAATGGCTGCGGAAGATGGATGACGTGCTCGGCCCGAAGGGTGGAGTCCGTCGCATCCACTCGTTCAACCTCGCAACGGAGGCGCAGCAGGTGGGCCGTGTCCGCGTGCATCCAGCCAGCGACCTGTTTCTCGAACGCATCACCGCCACGCCACAGCCGGACGGGCACTTCGTGATTGCGCAGGACTTGCCCGAGCCACTGCTCACGACGGCCCTCTGGTTGCACGCGGACGGCGACGACACTGGCTCGTCCTTTCGAGTCGTCGTCGAGCAGGTGCAACTCACCCTCGCGGAGGCTGCCGCGCCGAAAGAACGGCATGCACCATGAACGCTGCCCAGCCCAAGAAAAAACTTCGCTGGGGCGTCTGCCTCGGCCTCGGCCTGGGTGCGACCGCCGTTGTTGGCCTGGTATTTCCTTTCCTGCCCGAAGCGGCACCGGAGGTTTGCGAAGTCTTGGCCGCCGAACGGCCTCCCGCCGCAGTTGGTGCGAACAACGGCTTCGATCTCGGCAATGCCACCATCCCCCGCGAACAGATTCTCTCGGGCGGCCCGCCGCGCGACGGCATCCCGGCCATTGACCGGCCCAAGTTCGTTGCCCCGGCGCGGGCCGGATTCCTGCGCGACGACGATGTGGTCATCAGCATGACGGTGAACGGTGTGACCCGCGCCTACCCGCTGCGCATCTTGGTGTGGCATGAAATCGTCAACGACGAACTGGGGGGCACGGCCGTCGCTGTGACCTTCTGTCCGCTGTGCGGGACGGCGATGGTGTTTGACCGGCGCGTCGGGGAGCGGGTCTTGAGCTTCGGCGTGTCTGGGCTGCTCTACCAAAGCGACGTGCTGATGTATGACCGGCAGACCGAGTCGCTCTGGTCGCAGCTCAAGATGGAGGCGGTCAGCGGGTCACAAGTCCGCACCCGGCTCAACCTGCTCGTCAGCGAGCACCTCACCTGGGCCGCATGGCGGGAGCGGCATCCGGACGGTGAAGTGCTCTCCATTGACACCGGCTTCGCGCGAGATTACGAGAACCTGCCTTACGCCGGCTATGAGCACGCGCCGGAAACCATCTTCCCCGTGCCGACACGACGGAAGGAACTGCCGAACAAGGCGTGGGTGCTCGGCGTGGTGGTGGACGGTCAGGCCATCGCGTTCCCGGTCGCGCAATTGCCCGAAGCGCGGAGTGCCAGCACGGAGTTCGCCGGTCAGCGATTGGAAGTTCTCTATCGAGCCACCACCCGTCACCCCAGCGTCACGCTGGACGGGCGGCCCGCGCCCCATGTGCTGGCCTACTGGTTTGCGTGGCAGGCGTTTTACCCGGAGACCCGGCTTTGGCAGCCATGAAACCCGGCGCCACATTCTTCGCCGCGCCGCTGCTGCTGGCGCTGGCCGGCGCGTTGCACGCGGACGTGAGTGAACTGCGCATCACCGAGGTCAATCCCGCGACCAGCCAGGTCGAGGTCACCCACACCGGCACGGCAGGCTTCACCGTCGCCTCGTTCCTGCCGTTCTGTCACAGCTTCAACTACGGCTCGGGCATTCCGGCGGGAACCAGCTTCGGTCCAGGCGAATCCAAGACCTTCACCCTATCCGGATTGAGCGCCACGGCGAGCGACGTATGGCTATACCGAGACAGCAATTTTGCCAGTCCCGGCTCCATCATCACGGGCATCAAATTTGGCAGTTCAGCCAGCTTGGGGCGCACGAGTGTCGCCGTGGCGGCGGGCATCTGGCCATCCACCGCTGCTTTCCTGCCGCTGCCGCGCAGTGGCGAGTCGCTGCAGCCGTTCAAGCTGGCCGACACGGTTACGACCAACTGGTTCAGCGGCCCGGCGAACTTTGGAAACTTCACGACGGCGGAAGTGCGGGTGACCCAGCTCCAAGTCACGGGCACGACCGCTCAACTGGAAGTCACCTCGCCGTTTACCGATGCCAACCACCTGGTTGAGAGCCGGACCAATCTCTTTGCCGGCCAGACCTGGCAGACGCAGGTCCCGGTCATCACTCCCATCGCAGCGGGCCGGTTTCAACTCACCGTCACCATGCCTGCCGGGAGCGCACGCTACTTTCGCGTCGGAGCCGTGCCTTGAACCCACCGCCGATTTCTCGATGAGCCACCTCAACCAACCCCCCAATGAAGGCAGCAGCCCGGCGGCGGAAGCATCGCTCCGTCACACCGTCCTCGTGGTGGATGATGAATCCCAGGTGCGCGACCTTGTCCGGCGGGTGCTTGACCGGGAGAACCTCACGGTGCTCACCGCGGGTTCGGTGGCCGAAGCATTGGCGCTGCTGGAGCGGTGCCGGGGCGCGGTGGACCTGGTGTTGTCCGACATCACGATGCCGGAGCAAGACGGCTGGGCGCTGTTCCGTGAAGTGCGGACGCGCTGGCCGAACACGGACATGCTGTTCATGAGCGGGCATCATCACTCGCTCCTCGAACCGGCCGAGACGGGCGAGTTGAAGCCCATGGTGCTCGCCAAGCCATTCACCATCGAGTCGCTCACCGCCGCCGTGCGGCTGGCGTTGGAAACATGAGCGCAATCCCCCACCCTCGGCTCACTCCTGGCACGTTGCTGGCGGAATCGCTGCTGCTCCTGTTCTGGTTGACTGACTCAATTCGATTCCGGCTGTGGTTCGAGTGGTCAATGTGCGGTCGGATCGGGCTGGTCCCGCACAACCGGGGCTGCTCCCAATTCCTTTCAGACCGGGGCCGGCAACCGCCCCCTGCGGTGAGGTGGCACCCCTCCTTCCCCGTGCCCGCCGAGCACGGCCCCGGTCTGCCCCTTTACACTCGATGAATCCCACCTCGGCTCCATCCCCGTCGCGCTCCCGCCTGCTGCGCCGGCTGCTCATCGCCCTGGTCGTCGTCAGCGTGCTGGCGGTGACGTTCGGGCGGGAAGGCCAGCGGCGGCTGGGCTTGTGGCTGGTGCTGCGCAACGATTCGACGACGGGCGATGCCATCAGGGCCGTGACCCTCGGCGCGTCTGACCCGATGGCGGAACTCCGCCGGCTGTGGGAGACCGGCAAGGTGCCGCACCGCTTCGAGGTCGTGCGGCTGCTCAAGGAACTTGCGGACAAGGAACCGGCCTGGCGCACCCGCGCGGAGCCGTTGCTCCGGGAGGCGACGCTCGACGCGGACCTCGCGGTGCGGGAACTAGCATTCGGCGCGTTGAGTCGCGTGCCGTCCTCCGGCCTTGTGGTGCTGGCGCAGCGGCAGTTGTCCGACGCGGACCCACACGTTCGGCTGCTCGGTATCAGCCAGCTTCGCCGCCTGCCGTCCGCGCAAGCCATCGCGGTGGTGTTCCCGCTGCTGGACGACCCGGAGCCGCAGGTGGTCGCCGCCACGGCGGGTGCCATGCGTCACTGGACGGGGCAGGACTTCGGCATCCGCGCACCGGGCCATTTCACCAGCGGTGGAGACGCGGCGGAGAAGGAGGCCGCGAAGCGGCGCGAGGGGGTGCTGCGCTGGAAGGCGTGGCACGCGGCCAACCCGGACCAGGTTCCGCCGCTCGTGGACCTGGCGACGAGCCGTGCTCCGCAGCCGTTGCCGGGGCCGCCGGTGGAATTCTGCCTGGGCGATGTCGAGGGCAGGCCCGTGAGCGTGGCGCAGTTTCGCGGCAAGGTTGTCCTCCTGAACTTCTGGACGACGTGGTGCCCGTCGTGCGTGCAGGAGATTCCCGACCTCGTCGCCTTGCAGCGCAAGCGACCCGACGACCTCGCGGTTGTTGGCGTCTCGCTGGACGGCGCACCCGACGGCCACGACCACAGCCACGGGGACGACGACCACGAACATGGTGCGGACCCGGCGAAAGTCCGGGCCAAGCTCCAACGGTTCGCACGAGAGAAGGGCCTGACGTATCTGCTGCTCCACGATGCACAGGGCGAAGTGGGCGCGCGCTTCCTCGGCCACGAGCTGCCCACGAACGTCCTGCTCGACCCGCAAGGCCGCGTGCGCCGGCGTTTCCTCGGCACTCGTTCGGTCGCCGCCTTTGAAGCCATGCTCGATGAACTCCGTTGAACCCATGCACACCCCACCGCCATTCCCAGACTGGTCCGCCGCCATCGCGCGGTTCACCCACACGCCGTCGGAAACTTCCAGCGACGCGCTGCCCTCGCCCGTGCAGTTGAGCCGCTGGACGATCGCCCACGCCCGCAGCCTGCTGGAGTCGCGCACCGACCCGTCCGTGTTGCTCATCAATGGCCGATCTGCCCTCGATGAAATCGCCACCCTGCCGGGGGACCGGTTGATTGGCTCGCTGCTCGACGAGGTCGAACTGGGCATCCCGGAGCAGCCGCACGTCAACGGGGCCGTGCGTCCTTCCCGTTCGCTGATTCGCATGCCGCTGGCCGATGCCGTTGATTTCGTGGTGCGTGAGTGCTTCAGCACGCTGCACGGACTCCGCTTGCGCCGACTCCGCCTGAACGGCACGAAAGGTTCGCCCCGGAATCCGGACGGGAATAAACTCCCTGCCACCCGTTTCGCATGAACGTGGACGACCTGGACTACGAGCAGATTGTGGCGGTGCATCACGAGCCGCTGTATCGGTTCGCGTTCAGCCTGGCGGGCAACCCGGACGATGCCGCCGAGCTGACGCAGGAGACCTACGTCCGCCTGCTCACCAAGGGCGGCCAGCTCCGCGACCGCAGCAAGGTGAAGACCTGGCTGTTCACCACGCTTTACCGCGTCTTCCTCGGCTGGCGGCGGCACGCGACGCGCTTCCCGCACTTTGAGATTTCCGCCGTGGAACCGGAGCTGCCGCACTTCACGCCCGAGATGGCGGACGAGGTGGACGGCGTCCTGGCGATGGACACCGCGCTGCAAATCGAGGAGCACTTCCGCGCGCCGCTGGTGCTCTTTTACCTCCAGGGACTCGCCTACAAGGACATCGCCGAGGTGCTGGACATCCCCATCGGCACCGTGATGTCCCGGCTGTCCCGGGGCAAGGAACTGCTCCGCAAACGCCTGGCGGTCCGCCTCCAAAAGTCCGCCGCCGAGCCGGAAGCGCTGGACCAGGACCAGGCCAACCAGAATTAGCCGTATGACCCGAGAAACCGCCAAATTCATCCTGCGCGCCTGCCGCGTGGACGGGCAGGACCAGAGCGACCCGCAGTTCGCCGAGGCGCTGGACATGCTGAAGCGCGACCCGGAGCTGGCGCGGTGGTTCGCCGAGGAACAGGCCGTGGACACGCGACTGGCGCGGAGCTTCGGCAGCTTCCCCGTGCCACCGGACTTGAAGACCCAACTGCTCGCGGCGCGCAGCGTCATCGTCGTGCCGGTCTGGCAACGGCGGCCCGTGTGGCTCGCGGCGGCGGCGGCCATCGTGGTGCTGCTGGGCATTGTGCTTCTGCCTCGCGCCTTGCGCCCCGGCCCCGCGCTGGCCAGCAGCCAGCCGGCGGAGCTGCTCCGCCTTGCCGAGCAAGGACCGCATGTGAATGTGATGGCCGCCAGCTTCCCGGAGATTCAGCAGTGGCTCCGTGCCCGGCAGCAGCCGGCGGAACTCGCGCTCTCGGAGCAACTGAAAGGCCAGCGCTACGAGGGCTGCCGCATCCTCGAATGGCAGGGCCGCCGCGTCACGATGATGTGCCTCGGCCTGGAGGGGAAGCATGTGGATTTGTTCGTGCTCGACGCGGGCCAGTTGCCCGGTCTGCCGGCCGACGGCCAGCCGCAATTCGCACGGGTCGGCGACGTGAACACCGCCGCGTGGACGCGGGGCGGCCAGACTTTCCTGCTCGCCGGCCACATGGACCCGGACGCGATGAAGCGCTACCTGTGAAGCCGCCAGCTTCCGACCACGACCGACCACGAGCCACGCTTTGGAAACCATGACTGCCACCGCCCCACGCCCCTCCACCGAGGCCATCGTCAAGCAACGCTACGCCAGCGCCGCGCGCGCGCCCGAGGCCGCCTTGTGCTGTCCGGTCGAATACAACCGCGATCTGCTCACGATCATCCCGCCCGAGGTCATCGAGAAGGACTACGGCTGCGGCGACCCGTCGCGCTGGTTGCGGCCCGGCGAGACCGTCCTGGACCTCGGCAGCGGCACGGGGAAAATCTGCTTCATCGCCGCACAGGTCGTCGGCGCGACCGGCAAGGTCATCGGCGTGGACATGACTGACGCCATGCTCGAAGTCGCCCGCCGCAACGCGCCCGTCGTGGCGGAGCGAGTCGGCTTCGCGAACGTCGAGTTCCGCAAAGGCCGCATCCAGGACCTCGCGCTTGATCTCGAACGGCTCGACCGCGAGTTGCAGCGGCATCCCATCACGGACGCCGCGTCCTTCCTCGCCGCCGACGAGCTGGCCGAGGAATTGCGCGTGCGCCATCCCCTCGTCGCCACTGACGCCGTAGACGTGGTCGTCTCCAACTGTGTGCTGAACCTCGTCGAGCCGCGCGCCAAGCGGCAGTTGTTCGGCGAGATTTTCCGCGTGCTTCGGAAAGGCGGCCGCGCCGTCATCTCGGACATCGTTGCCGACGAGGAAGTGCCGGAGCACTTGCAGCACAACCCGGAACTGTGGAGCGGCTGCCTCAGCGGCGCGCTCACGGAGGAAGGCTTTCTGAAGGCCTTCGCCGACGCTGGCTTCTACGGCATCCAGTTGCTCAAGCGCGACGACGCGCCGTGGCGCACGGTCGAGGGCATCGAGTTCCGCAGCGTCACCGTGCAGGCGTTCAAGGGCAAGCAAGGCCCCTGCTTCGACCGGCAGCAGGCGGTGATTTACCTCGGGCCGTTCCGGGAAGTGCTCGACGACGACGGGCACCGGATGGAACGCGGCCGCCGCTACGCCGTGTGCGACAAGACGTATCAGCTCTATCGGAAGGAGCCGTATCGTCCACACTTCGCCTTCGTGGAGCCGCTGCGCGAAGTGCCGCTGTCCGAGGCGAAGCCCTTTGACTGCACCGGCCCGCGCCTGCGCCATCCGCGCGAGACGAAGGGCCAGCACTACGACGCCACCACCGCCGCCAGCCAGTGCTGCGACGGGGGCAATGGCGCCTGCGGGTGACCACCTTCACATCCTGGCGATGAACCATTCCCGTGCTTGTCAGCGGCTCCATTGTAACGGACGGTCGGTGCCGTCCGTCACAGTTCCGTAGCCATCAACCTCCCGGACTTCCATGAAGACCAACCCCAGCTCATTCCCCCGATTCGCACTAGCCTGGGCCGCGCTGGCGATGGCCGGCCTTTCCGTCCCGCTCCGCGTGCCAGCCGCCTCGCTGGAGACGCCGACGCACAAGGAAATCGCGCCCATCCGTTTTTCCATCGGCCCCGAGGGTTTGCTCAAGACTATCGCGATGGACGCCAAGGGAAATCTGCTGGTGGGCGTTTCGTGGGCCGAAGGTGGCGTGTCGGCCCACGCACCCCGCGTGCTTGCGCCGCCGCCCGGCAAGCGCACGGACCCCCGCCAGAACGACCCCAGCGCGCGCGGCGGCATCAACCCGGCGCTGGCGATTGACCGCGCGGGCCACGCTTACGCGCTCAAGGTCGTTAGCTCGGAGGGCAAAATCCTCGCCACCTGGCCGATGTCCGGCGGCCTTCAGCCCAAAATGATTTTCGGCTGCGATGACGGGACGGTGTATGTCGCGGGCGGCGGACAGCTCGCGCAATTCACCGCCGAGGGGAAGCTCGTCCGGATGCTGGACACGGACAAGCTCTCCGGCCAGAAGGCGCAGGCCGCCGGCCTTTGCGCCGACGCCACGCACGTCTATCTCGCGCTGGGCATGGGCAACAGCCTGCGCGCCACGGAGGATTTCTACCGCTTCAAGCGCGACCTCTCCGAGCCGAAGCTCATCGTCGAGCGGCAATATGGCTGTTGCAGCCACATTGACCTGCGCGTGGCCAAGGGCGAGCTGCTCATCGCCGAGAACTCCCGCCACCGCGTCAATCGCTTCGACCTCGACGGAAAACCGCTCGGCACCTGGGGCCGGCGCGACCGCGAGAGCCTCGCCGGTTTCGCCGCGTGCTGCAATCCGTGCAACTTCGACTTCGGTCCCGGTGGCGTGCTCTACACATGCGAGTCCGGCGTGGGCCGCGTGAAGAAATACGCGCAGGACGGCACCTTCCTCGGGCTCGTCGGGTATGTGGACACGACCAAGTTCGACCAGGGCAGCCAGCTTGCCGCGCAATCCTGCTACATCCCGATGGAGGTCAACCACGACGCCAGCCGCATCTACGTGATGGACGTGCGCGCGCACATCATCCGGGTGCTGGCCAAGCAGGACTGACCCACCGTGCCGTCTGAACCGCTCTCCCGCCGGCGTTGGGGAACCCGTCTGATCGCCGGGGCGGTGCTCGCGCTGGCGCGGCCCGTCCTCGCAGCCACGAAGGAGCCGGTGCGACTCATCGTGATGGACCCGCTGGCGCTCCCGCTCTCGTGCTCGTGCGTCCCGGGCACAGGCCAGCGGCGCTACAGCCAGCTTGCGGTGCACTTGAAAAAGGTGCTCGGCCGTCCGGTCACCATCACGTTCGAAGAAAGCCTCGCGCTCGCGCTCGAACTGGTGTCCGGTCCGCCCCATCTCATCGTCGGCAAGGACTCGGTGGTGCGCTTCGACGCCCGGAAGCGCAATCTCCCCGTCCGCCCGCTTGCCGCGTTGACCGACCGCGCTGGCGCGACGGAACTCAAAGGCGTCTTCCTCGTCCGCCAGACCAGCACCGCGAAATCACTGGCCGACCTGGCCGGAAAAATCATTGCCCTCGGCCCAGTCGAGGACGAAGAGACCCACGGTGCCGCGCAGCGCGCGCTGGCTGCTGCGAAGAGCGAGGCGAAAGTCAAAAGCTTCGGGAGCATGGATGCGGCGGCGCTTGCACTCGCGGACGGCGAAGCAGACGCAGCGGTGGTCTCCGACTTCCTCCCACCGTTGCTCGAAGGTTGCGGCAAGCTCGACAAAGGTTCCGTCCGCGTGCTCGCCGCCACCGACGCCGTGCCTTTCAGCCGCGTCTTCGCCACCGATGCAGTGGACGCCGCGCTGGAAAAACAAATCGCCGACGCGCTCGCGGCCGTGAGCAAGTCGCCGGCATTGCTCGCCGCGCTGGAGAGCAAGGCCGGCTTCGTGTCGCTCCGCCCGGAGCCGGTGATGGAGTGGGCGGACTGGCGCGGGCCGGGCCGCAAGGGCTTCGTGCCGCAGCTTCCCCGCCGGCTCCTGGTCCAGCCGAAGCGCCTCTGGTCAGCACCACTCACAGGTCCGGCGATGGCCGGTCCGGCGGCGACCACGCAGTTCGTCCTCGTGCCGGACAAGACCGCGGACGCCAAGCGAGATTTGTTCCGCTGCCTCAAGGCGACCAACGGCAAGGAAGTCTGGCGGCTCGAATACTCCGCGCCTGACGAGCTGGACTACTCGAACGCCCCGCGCGCGACGCCGGTGATTCACGACGGGCTGGCCTACCTGCAAGGCGCGCTCGGTCACCTCCATTGTGTCGAGTTGGCGACCGGCAAGGTGGTCTGGAAGGCGCACCTGTTCGACGAGTTCCGCACGCCGCGGCTGACGTGGGGCGCGTCGGTCTCGCCACTGGTGCTCGATGACAAACTCATCATCGCCCCCGGCGCAAAGGAGGCGTCAGTCGTCGCGCTCGACCGGCGCACGGGCAAGGTCATTTGGAAAACACCCGGCCACGCGGCTGCTTACTCGGCGTTCATCCACGGCAACTTCGATGGGGTGGCGCAAGTCATCGGCTACGACGTGGCCAGCCTCGGCGGGTGGGATCCGCAGACGGGCCGTCGCCTGTGGGAACTGGTGCCGCCCGCCGGCGCGGACTTCAACGTCACGACACCCGTCGTGGTGGGCAGTCAGTTGCTCCTCGCCGCCGAGAACAACGCGACGCGCCTGCATGCGTTTGATCGCCAGGGACGGCTCGTCGCCACACCGACACTGAAGAACAAGGACCTCGCACCCGACACGTGCACGCCCGCCGTGGTGAACGGCAAGGTCTTCGCCACGGCTTACGGCGATATGTTCTGCCTCGATTTGAGCACCGGTTTGAAAACTCTTTGGCGGGTGTCCAACGACATGTTCCACGACCACGTCACGCTCGTCGCCGGCCCCGACCGCGTGCTCGTCTGGACAATCGGCGGCGACCTGCTGCTGCTCGACGCCACGGGGGACCGCTATCAGGTCATCTCGCATTTGCGCCCTTTTCCCGGCAAGGCGGTGGACTCGATGGCCCACCCAGCCTTCGTGGGAGACCGCCTCTACCTCCGCTCGCCGAAGGAGCTGCTCTGCCTGCGACTGGGGGAATAATCTTCGCCCCAAGGTTTCCCAACCACGATGACGAACCTGTTCGACGCGCGCCTGCACACCCACGGCCTCGCACTGCGGCGCAGCCCACTGCACACGCTGCAAATCAACGTCGGGCGCAAGTGCAACCAGACCTGCCGCCACTGCCATGTGGACGCCGCACCGTGGCGCACGGAAATGATGAGCGCTGACGTCGCCTGGCGCATCGTGGAGTGGATTTGCCAGCACCGTCCGGCGGTCGTGGACATCACGGGTGGCGCGCCGGAGTTGAGCGAGCATTTCAGACTGCTGGTCGAGACGGCCCGCGCGTGTGGCTGCCAGGTGATTGACCGCAACAACCTCACCATCATCGAGACGGAGGCGTTTGGCTGGCTGCCGGAGTATCTCGCCGCGCACGAGGTGGAGGTCGTCGCGTCGCTGCCGTGCTATCTCGGCGAGAACGTGGACGCGCAGCGCGGCGACGGTGTGTTCGACAAAAGCATCCGCGCACTGCGGAAACTCAACGCCGTCGGCTACGGCTCGCGGCTGCCGCTAAACTTAGTTTTTAATCCGCAAGGCCCGAAGCTCCCGCCGCCACAGGCTGCGTTGGAAGTGGATTACAAAACCGAGTTGCGCGCGCGATTTGGCATCGAATTCACCTCGCTCTTCACCATCACCAACCAGCCCATCGCGCGCTTTGCCGAAGACCTGCGCGCCGCCGGGCAATGGGATGCGTATCTCGAACTGCTCGCCACCGCGTTCAATCCGGCGACGGTCGCGGGCCTCATGTGCCGCAGCACTTTGAGCGTGGGCTGGCAGGGCGAGGTGTTTGACTGCGACTTCAACCAGATGCTCGGGATGCAGCTCCGCAACGGCCGGCCGCAGTTTCTGTGGGACGTGACGCCGGCCACGCTCGCGGGACGGGAGATTCTCACCGGCGTCCACTGCCTCGCCTGCACGGCCGGGCACGGCAGCAGTTGCGGCGGCGCGGTGGCCTGACATTCTCCGTCCGCCAACCTGCCATTCACACCATCATACACCATCATGCTTCCCCGAATCCTCGCCTCGCTGTTCTTTCTCGTGCGCTTCGCTGTTGGTCGCCGCTCCGGCCACCAAACCACTTGCTCCCGGAGACGCCGTTCCCGATGTCGCCCTCCGCACGGAGGAGGATAAAGAGGTCAAGCTGCGCCAACTTCTGTCGGCCCGGCCCACAGTGCTGATTTTTTATCGTGGCGGCTGGTGCCCCTTCTGCACGCGGCATTTGAAGGAACTCGCCAGCATCGAGAAAGATTTGGCGCGGGCCGGCGCACAGTTGCTCGCCATCAGCATGGATCAACCCGCAAAGCTCAAGGCGACGCCCAACCGCGACCAGCTCGGCTACCGCCTGCTCTCGGACAGCGACGCGGCTGCGGCGCAGGCGTTTGGCATCGCGTTCAAGGTGGACGACGCGGCGGTGGAGAAATACCGGGGGTTCGGCATCAAGCTAGAGGCCGCCTCGGGCCGCGACCACCGCATCCTACCGCACCCGGCGGTGTTTGTGGCGGAGACGAGCGGCAAGATTCGCTTCGCCCACGTCAATCCTGACTACAAAGTGCGGCTTGAAGCCAAGAAGATTGTGGAGGCGGTGCAGGCGGCAGGGCGCTGAATGAAACAAACGCTCCGAATCGCATTGCAGCCCTTGGTAGTCAAACGCGCCTTCAAATACGCCATCGTGGCCTAGGCGATCCTTATCACCATCAATCACGGCGATGCAATTTTGCGCGGCGACGTGCTGGCCGCCCGGTGGTTTCGGATGGGCCTCACCGTGCTTGGGCCTTATGTGGTTTCGACCCTCTCCAGCGTTGGGGCAATGCGCGAAATCGAGAATAGCTCCCCGCAGCCCGCGCGAGGCTCTAGCCGGCTGCGTCATCGCCGCGCGGATGCTGAACAAGTGTCGTGCCGTCCTTGCGGAAACAGGGGTGAATACTATTTCAATCGTCCGCCGATGCGCAGTGCCTCGGGTTCACCGGGATTGGCGCGGAGCAGTTCAAGGCGTCCGTCGCCACTGGCGCGACTGATGCGGAGGTCGCCACTTGGACCGGTCAAAACCCCAAGCTCAGAGAGCGAGAGAAGCACCCGACGACACGAGCTTCATCAGGAATCGCCTGACGGCTTCATCCTGCGTCAGACCCGCCGCATGTTGTGCTGCGACACAAGCTTCGCTGTTATGCCCTAGCGCTAACAGCGTCTGCGCCTTTGCCGCCCAATACGGTTGGTAGTTCGTGACCTCGTTTCCAGCAAGGCTCTCCAGTTCGCACAAAGCCGCCTGCGGGTTTCCTGATTGGAGCAACGCCCCGGCGTAAGCGACGTGACCGCCAATTGTCGGGGCGATTCGCAGGAGTTTTCGATATAGCTCAACGATGCCGCTCCAAGGTGTGCCTCCGGTGAACGCGCGACTCGCGTGCGCAGATTGAATTGCAGCTTCCAACTGAAATCGGCCAGGTCGTTGATGACGGCTGGCGCGTGCGAGAAAGGTTTTGGCTTCTGTCATCAAAGGTCGTGACCAAAGCGAAGTGTTTTGCTCCGCGAGTGGAATGTAGTTCCCCTGCTTATCTCGACGAGCAGACTGCCGGGCTTCGCAGTGAAGCAGCAGAGCGAGCAAGCCGAGACATTCAGGCTCGTCCGGCATGAGATGCATCAGCACTCGCGCGAGCCAAATGGCCTCGGCCGTCAATTCCCGGCGCGGACTATCCGCAATGACGGCATCGTCCCAGCCCGCACCGTAGGCGGCATAAATCGCTTCCAGCACCGACTCAAGGCGGTCGGCCAATTCCGGGCTTTCGGGAACGGTGAATGGAATTCGCGCAGACCGAATCTTCGCCTTCGCCCGCACCAACCGTTGACTCAGGGCGCTGGGAGCAACAAGAAAGGCCGACGCAATCCTCAAGGCATCAAGCCCCAGAACCACCTGCAACATGAGCGGCGTCCGGGCGGCGACATCAATCGCCGGATGCGTGCAAACAAAGAGCAGCTTGAGCCGTTCATCCGGCACGACGCTGCTGGGGTCGGGTCTACCGGTCGCTTCAATAGCGTCCAGTTCAGCCGCTGCGCGAAGCAACGGCTCGGCGTCGTCGCGTGTCGATTTTCGTCGTTGCTCATCAACGAGACGACGCTTGGCCACGGCTAGCAACCAGGCTTCCGGCGATTGGGGAACGCCATCATTCGGCCATTGACGCAGCGCCGCGTGAAAAGCGTCGCCCAGCGCGTCCTCGGCAACCGCAAGGTCGTAAGTGCGCGAAGCCACAATTGCCAGCAGGCGACTATAGCCATCGCGCGCGATCTCCTGGATGGCAGACTCCGTCTCCATAAAGCGCAACAAACAAAGCCACCTCGCGTGCGATGACCCGAGGTGGCTTCCGGTTTGTAAGCAACTTCAGCCTTCGCAGCCCACCATCGGGCGAACTTCCACGCCGCCGGTGCTGGCCGATGGCGCGCGAGCCGCCCATTCCAAAGCCGCATCGAGATTCGGCACATCAATGACGGTCAGCCCGCCGAGTTGCTCCTTCGTGTCAGCAAACGGCCCGTCCTGCACTTTGCGTGCTCCCCCCTTCATACGAACGGATGTTCCGGTCGCCGGCGGCTGGAGGCACATGCCGTCCTTCATGACTCCGGCTTCCTGCATGGATTTGGTGTAAGCCATCCACGCCCCCCAATAAGACTCGGAGTTAGGCCCGGAGCGGGCGGCGAAGTCGGCTTCGCTTTCGTAGAATAGTATCGCGTATTGCATGCTTTTTTTCAGTTGATGGTTTGCGTTTAGGAGACGCGAGCAACGTGCCCCGTCACAAGTCATGTCGGGCGACGAGGAGTGATTTCGACATCAATCGCCAGTTTTATTCGCAAAGGCCGAGCACCATAAGATTAGCCAGTAATCACGAGGAACGCTACCGCTTCCTCGAAACTGATTTCTTCGCGGTGGGATTGAAAACCAGCGCCAATTCCAACCAGCAAGCCAAGTCCTTCTCCGTCTTCAATCCCTCCGGCTCCACGAACACAAACCCACGCATCGGTCGCCCGGTGAAATCCATCGGGCGACAGCCTTTGCGCGTGAGCGCGTCCTCGTAAGCCTCCGGGCCAATGCGCGCCATCAGCCGGTTTTGCTCGACCCCGACGCACATCTTGCCGTTCACCATGAAGCACAGGCCGCCCATCATGCGCTTGGCCTCGTGCTTCACCTGCCGGGCATGGAAATGGCGCTGGACTCGTTCCGCGAGCTGCTCGTTGTAGGCCATGGGCACAGACTACTTCGCCAGCGCGCGCAGGCGCAAGGCGACCTGCACGCCCTGCTTGGCGGGATGTCGCACCGCATGGCGGATGAGCCACTTCCGCTCCGGTGAGGCTCCCTTCAACCAACTCTCACAAAGGTCAAACGCGAGGGCCGGATGGTCCTTCGCGATGTCACCGACGTGATTGGCCACGCTGCGCCGCACATACAGGTCCGGGTCGTCCTTGAGCGCCTCCAGAATCGGCAGCACGGGACGCGGGTTCTGGATGAAGGCGGGGATTCGCCTGGCCCACGGCAGACGGGGGCGCGCGCCTTCCGAACACAGCCGCCGCACATGCGGGTCGGGGTCGCGCGTCCATTCCATCAGGCGGGCCAGCGTGCGCTCCGGCCATTTGATGAGGAACGGACGCATGGAAAACTCCGCGCTGAAACGTCGGGTCAACTCGTATTGCGCCGCCATCGAGGTTTCAAAAGGATCGTTTCCCCCGTTGTGCGCCGGGTCCAGACCGTAGTTTGCGACGAAGCAAACGTGGGGTAGATAAAAGAAAACGCCCAACCCCAGCTCATTCGTGCGTGTCAGCGGCGGCGTCAACGACTGGACCACGACCCGCACCGCGTCGGCGTAGCAGTCGGGAAGATGCCGACGGAGCGCGTGGGCGAGGTGCTCGCCCCGTTGGAGAATGGCCAGCGGCTCCAATCCTTCCAGCGCGGAACGCTGGAACGCACTGGCGTCAAAGTCCGGCTGCGCGAGTATGAGGTTGTGCGCTAGGCACGCGACAGCCTCCCGGTCCAGCAGGTCAGCGAGCGAGCTGCCCTTCTGTATCGAGCGCGGGGCTGGCGGGATGCGAGGCTGACCTTGGGCTGGTGGAGTCATCGGGGCGCACCCTTCCGCTGCAGCCCGAGCGCCTTGATGCGCGAGGCAAGGGTGGTGGGCTTCATGCCGAGCAGTTCCGCCGCTCCGTCCGCGCCGAAGATCCTGCCGCCCGTATGCTGAAGCGCGGTGATGATGCTTTCCCGTTCGTGGCGCTTGAGGTCGTCACGCGTCAGAAACTTGGACGGTTCGGACGGCGGAGGCTTGGCGCGCGGCGACTCCACCGATGCTGAGGCCGCAAATTCAAAGCGCAGCGGTCCGCCTTGGGCAAGGATGACCGCGCGTTCAACGGCGTTTTGGAGTTCGCGCACGTTTCCAGGCCAGGCGTGGGTGGTCAACTGAGTCACCGCTCCCTGCGTGAGGCGCGGAGCGGGGCGATTCATTCGCCGGGCGCTTTGTTTCACGAAATGGGCGGCCAAGGGCGGGATGTCGTCGCGGCGCTCGCGCAAGGGCGGGATTTCAATCGGGAAAACGCTCAGCCGGTAGAACAAGTCCTGCCGAAAACGGCCGGCTTCGACCTCCTGCTTCAAGTCGCGGTTGGTCGCGGCGATGATTCGGACGCTGATCTTGCGCGTGCGGGTGTCGCCGACGCGCTCGATCTCCTGTTCCTGCAACACGCGCAGCAGCTTCGCCTGCATGGCCAGCGGCACCTCGCCGATTTCATCCAGGAACAACGTGCCGCCGTCGGCCAGTTCGAACCGCCCCGGCTTGTCCCGCAACGCGCCGGTGAAGGAGCCTTTGACGTGCCCGAAGAATTCACTCTCGAACAACGTCTCCGGAACCGCGCCGCAGTTGACCTTGATGAGCGCGCGGTCCTTGCGCGGGCTGTGCTCGTGGATGGCGCGCGCGACGAGTTCCTTGCCCGTGCCGCTCTCGCCGGTCACCAGCACGGCGGCGTCGGTGGGCGCGACGAGCTGGATCTGTTGCAGCACCTTCTTCAAACCGGGGCTGCCGCCGACGATGCCGCTCGCGCCGATGGCCTCGGTGACTTCCTGCCGCAGATAACTGTTTTCCTCCTCCAGACGGGCCTTGAGGTATTCGATCTCCTCGAAAGCCCGTGCGTTGGCGATGCTCACCGCCGCGTGATCGGCGAAGACCCGCACCCAGCGCAGGTCGTCGTCGCTCAGGTGGCCGCAATCGAACAAGCCCAGCACGCCGAGCACTTCACCGCGAAAAACCAGCGGTTGCGCGGCGACCGTCTTCACGGCCTCCCGCGCGATCCATTCCGGGTCCGCAATCCACTCCTCGTCTCCGCGCAGCTCACGCACAAGCAGCGGCTCGCTGGTCTTCCCCACATGGCCAATCTTGCGGACGCCCATCGGGAACCGCCGGAACCTCCCGTCCAGCCGCGTGTAATCCGCCTGCGGATCGGCGGAGTTCCCGGCGCTCGCCACGAGGTGCAGGCACCGCGTCTGATCCGGGCACTCGGCGCGGAGGTGGCACTGCTCGCAGATGTCGCCCGGCTCGATCAGCCAGATGCGCGCGAGCACGACGTTCGGACATTGGGCGATGCCTCCGACGACGGCTCGCAACACCTCCGGCAGCACCCGGTTCTGGGCCATGGAAACCATCACCTGCGGGAGGTTCGCGCAGTTCATGGCCGGAGGCTACGAGGTTTCGTCTCTATCCACAACGAGGATTCGTAAATTACGACTATTCGTAGAGAAGAATCCAACGTGGAAACACTGGAATCATTGGAGATTGCTCGAATTTCGATGCGCCTCCCTCCCTGGCACGACTTGAGCGTTAGGAGGATCACGGCTGCACAACGCAGCTCTGAATAACGACAAGCAAAAGACAACACGACCGTTATGAACCGCATCCCACAACTCGACCCCGCTCACGCGACTGGCAAGACCAAGCAACTCTTTGACGGCGCACAGGCCAAGCTCGGCTTCGTGCCCAACATCCTCCGCGTGTTCGGGAATTCACCGGCCGCGCTCGAAGGTTATTTGAATTTCAGCGGCGCTCTCGCCGGCGGCGTCCTCAATGCCAAGGTGCGCGAGCAGATCGCCCTGGCCGTCGCGGAGATCAACGACTGCGGATACTGCCGCAGCGCGCATACTTTCATCGGCGGCAAGGTCGGGTTGAACGACCGTGAGATCGCCGACGCCCGCAAGGTCGTGGCAACCGATGAACGCACCGCCGCCATCCTGAGTCTCGCGCGCAACCTTGTGGTGCTACGCGGCGAACTGAGCGATGCGGAGTTCCAGGCCGCGCGCAGTGCCAAGCTGACGGACGCCGAGATCGTCGAGACCATCGCCAACGTCGCCCTGAACATTCTCACCAACTACCTCAACCACGTCGCCCGCACGGTGGTGGATTTCCCCGAGGTGAAAGCCGTTGAACCCGCCGCCGAAGCCTGCGCCACGGGATGCGGCTGCGGCCACTGAGCTGATTTCCACCACGTCGCCAACGGCATGGTGGCCCCACAAATAGACATCACACAAAGCAAAACCATGAAACGAATCATCACCACCACCCTCGCCGCGCTCGCGTTGTCCGCGACGCTCTCCTTCGGCGGGGAACTCCTCAACATTGACCGCGCCATCGGCCACGCCCTCGACGGCTACGACCCGGTCGCGTTCTTCACGGACAAGAAACCGGTGAAGGGCGATTTCAAAATCACCGCCACGCACAAGGGCGCAACCTACTTCTTCGCCTCGAAGAAGAATCGGGACGCCTTCCAGGCCAACCCCGACCGCTATGCGCCGGCCTATGGCGGCTACTGCGCGGTGGGAGCGGGGCTGGGCGTCCTGCTCCCGGTGGACATCTCGACGTGGCAGGTGGTCAACGACCGCCTCGTGTTGAACTACAGCGCCGACGTGCAGAAGATGTTCAACAAGGATCCGCAAGGCACGCTCAAGAAGGCCGACGCCGCCTGGCCCAAGCTCGTGACGGAACACGGCAAGTGACAACTCACGATCCGGGTCGCCCGGGTCCACCGGGCGACCCAAGAACTTGCCTCTACACACCCAACTCATCTCCCGATGAATCCCCGCCCACCACTCCCGCCCTTCACCGAGGAAACCGCGCGCCAGAAAGTCCAGATGGCCGAGGACGCCTGGAACAGCCGCGATCCCGAGCGCGTCGCGCTCGCCTACACCGAAGACACCGAATGGCGCAACCGCTCCGAGTTCCTGCGCGGTCGCGCTGAAGTCGTTGCGTTCCTCAAACGCAAGTGGGCGCGCGAACTCGACTATCGCCTCCAAAAGACGCTCTGGGCCTTCACCGGCAACCGCATCGCCGTGCGCTTCGAATACGAATACCGCGACGCCAGCGGCCAGTGGTTCCGCGCCCACGGCAACGAGAACTGGGAGTTCGACGCGCACGGCTACATGGCCCGCCGCTTTGCCAGCATCAACGACCAGCCCATCGCCGAAGCTGATCGCAAATTCCGCTGGCCGCAAGGCCCGCGCCCCACGTGTGAACCCCATCTGGCCGAGACGGATTTTTGAACAGATGCGACTCCATTCTGCGGTGCCGGAGCTTTCTCTCAACCACTCAACGACTCATCCCCCATGAAAACACAGACTCTGAACCAACAAAGCTTCGACCCCACCCTCGCCAGCACCAACTCGCCCGTCCTCGTGGATTTCTGGGCCGAGTGGTGCGGCCCGTGCAAGATGCTGGCACCCGTGCTGGAGGAGGTTGCTGGCGAGCACGCGGGAAGGGCCGTCATCGCCAAGGTGAACATTGACGAGTCGCCCGCACTGGCCGCGCGCTTCGGCATCACCGCCATTCCCACGCTCATCGTGTTCAAGGCCAGCAGGCCGGTGCGGACGCTGCGGGGCGTTCAGTCCCGGAGGGAAATCTCCATGGCCCTGGCTGCGGCGGCTTGAGCCGGGCCTGCACTCCCAACCGCAAACCATCCATCAACCATGCCATCACCTCGATCCGACACCACGCCTGCGGCACCCGTCGCCACGAGTGAGCACGCCCCCATCCTCGGCCACGGCCACTTCGGCCACGGCGCGGAGAAGGTGCTCGTTTTCCACGACTGGATGGGCGACGCGGCCAATTACGAACCGTTGCTCCCCTACCTTGATCCGAACGCATTCACCTATGTATTCGCCGACGTGCGGGGCTATGGGAAATCCCGGCACTTGACGGGGGACTACTCGGCGGGCGAGGTGGCGGCGGACGGTTTCCGCCTCGCCGACAAGCTGGGCTGGCAGCACTTTCATCTCATCGGCCATTCCATGACGGGCATGGCGGTGCAGCGCATGGCACTGGATGACTGGACCTCCGGCGCAAGGCGGCTGAAGCGCGTGGTCGCGATCACGCCGGTGGCTGCGAACGGTTATCCGGCGGATGAGGGCACGAAGCAGTTTCTCTGGAACCTGATTCACGAGCGCAACCTGTCGGAACAGGGTTTCTCGTTGCTGACCGGACAGCGGCTCTCGCCGACCTGGAGCCGATTCAAAACGAACCGGCACTTCCAGACCTCCACTGAGGAGGCGCTCAAGGGCTATTATCGAATGTGGCTGGAGAGCGACTTCTCCCAGGAAGTCCGCCAGGCCGGAGTCGGGACGCCGTTCCAAGTGATCGGCGGGCGCCAGGATCTGCCCGGTTTCCAGGAGGAGCATCTGAGGAAAACCTTCGGGGCGTGGTATGCGAGCGTGCAGTTCGCCTTCATCACCGACGCCGGCCACTACCCCATGCACGAGACGCCGGTATATCTCGCGAGCCTCATCGAGCAGTTCCTGGGCGCTGGCAGCGGGAATACCGGAGCCGCCGCCGCTTCAAACCAGAACCCGACCGAACAACACACACGATGAACAACCCCCTCAAATTCTTCCTCGAACTGATGCGACAACCCCTGTGGATTCCACTCTGGGTGTCCGTCCTCATGCTCGCCAACCTGGCCGGCATCGCCTTTTGGAGCGAACCGGTCGCCCGGCTCATTGTCGTCACCTTCATGGTTTCCTCGATGTTGGTGATGGGGCTGTATGCACGGTTTGGTTTCACCAAGATACTCGGCTGCGGCCACGTCCTGTGGATTCCTCTGCTCCTCCATGTCCTCGCGCGGCTGCCGCACGTTGAGGGGGCGTTCCGCGCCTACCTCATCGGGTGGTGCGTCCTCACCGCCGTGTCCCTGGCCTTCGACATCGTGGACGTGTGGAAATACTGGAAGGCAGACCGGAAATCCTGACCGCCGTAATTCAACCTAGACCAACCCAGCAGAACTCCATGAACACCATCGAAGCCATCGAAACCCGCCGTTCCGTCAAACACTACGATCCTAACCATCGCCTGACCGACGCCGAAATCGCGCGGCTCATCACCCTCGCCAAACTCGCGCCCTCGTCCTTCAACATGCAGAACTACCGCTTCGTGCTCGTGCGCGACCCGGAGTTGCGGAAGCAGATCCGCGCCGTCGCGTGGGATCAATCCCAGGTCACCGACGCCTCCCTGCTCGTCGTTCTCTGCGCCGACCTCGAAGCTCACGCCAAGAACCCGCAACGCTACTGGAGTCACGCGCCGCAGGAAGTGCAGGACATCCTTGTGCCTGCGCTCACGCCGTTTTACGACGGCAAGCCGCAACTGATCCGCGACGAAGCCATGCGCTCGTCCGGCTTTGCCGGCATGACGCTCATGCTGGCCGCACGCGAACTCGGCTACGACTCCTGCCCCATGGTCGGCTTCGATGCCGAGGCCGTCGCCAAACTCATCCGCCTGCCCGCCGACCACGCCCTGAGCTTCATGCTCGCCATCGGCAAGCAGGCCAAACCCGTCTGGCCGCGTGGCGAACGCCTACCCGACAGCGAGGTGGTCATTGAGGAGCGGTTTGCGGCGCGAGCCTGAGACCAAAGGCAAACCCATGAGCACACCATCTCAAAAACTCACCGCCCCGAATCTCACGCAAGGCCCGCCGCGCAGCCCGCGCGTGCGCCTTGGCGGCTACGCGATGCTGCCGCGCATCCTCGACAAGGCCCGCGCGTCGCTCGCCGGCCAGGCCGGCGACTACAAGTTCGGCAACCCGATGGACCGGCAGTTCTTCGCCTTCACCGGCATCGCGCAGGAAGCGCTGCTGGAACAGGTGAAAAGCGGCGCGAGCGATTGGGACATTCTCCTCTGGGTGAATGCGCAGGCGAATCCGCGACGACTCCCGCACGAGATTCGCAGTTGGTCCGCGTGGCTCGAAACCATGCCCATCGGCGACGCCGAGGACATCGAGTGGTTTGCCGCGCAGGTGAAGCGCCTCAATCCCGCGCGCACCGACCTGCATACCATCATGGATTACCTCGATGCCGACGACCACGCGAGCTTCGGCGGACAAGCATGAAGCCCGGCTCGCGAATTTTCTCCCCGAACATCAGACAACAACAAAAACAAAACACATGAAACTAGCCATCATCATCACCTCCGATCCGAAGAACGGCGAAGAAGCACTCGGACGCGCCTTCAACGCGCTCGCGCTTGCCGCCGAAGCCCACGAGAAAGGCGACGAAGTCAACGTCGTCTTCTCCGGTGCCGGCACGCGCTGGCCTGCCGAGCTGACCAAACTCACGCACCCGGCCAACGGCCTCTACAACGCCGTGCGCCCGGTCATCACCGGTGCTTCGTGCGGTTGCTCCGCCGTCTTTGGCACGACGAAGGAAGTCGCCGCGTGCGGCCTGCCCGAAATCAAGGATCACGCGCTGCCCGGCACCCCCGGCCTCGCAAGCATCCGCCGCTACCTCGCCGAGGGCTGGCAGACGCTGGTGTTCTAAACCGTTCAGGAGCGCGGTTGTGCCCACAGGGTCAGCCGCGCTCCGCTTAACTCTCCACCTCCAACCCACCGTGGCCGGACGCTTTCTCGAAACCTGCTTCACCCCGAAAGTGCTGGCTGCCCAGCAACACTACTTCGGGCGTTCGCAGCACCTCCCGCCCCAGCCCGAGCGCGACGCGCTGACCGACGACGAGCGCGCCTTCATCGAAGCGCGTGACTCTTTCTACATGGCGACCGTGAGCGAGAATGGCTGGCCCTACGTGCAGCATCGCGGCGGGCGTCCCGGTTTCCTGCGCGTCGTCAGCCCGACGCAGCTCGCCTTTGCCGACTACAAGGGCAACCGCCAGATGCTCTCCACCGGCAACCTCGCCGCCAACGACCGCGTGGCGCTGTTCCTCATGGACTACCCGCGCCGCGAGCGTCTGAAAATCCTTGGCCATGCCCGTGTGGAAGACGCCCGCCAGCACCCGGAACTCGTCGCGCAGTTCGCCGAGCCGGAAGCGCGCAGCATCGTCGAGCGCGTGTTTCTCATCGAGGTCGTGTCGTTCGACTGGAACTGCCCCAAATACATCACGCCGCGCTACACCGCCGCCGAGGTCGAGGAAGCCATCGCCCCGCTCCGCACGCGCATTGCCGAACTGGAGGGCAAGGCGTGAGTCCGGCTGGCTCGCCGCGTTCTTCATTGCCTTGGAATAATCCGGCCTGCCTCCGCTTCCCATCGGCGACTCGGTTGATGCCTGCGTAGCTTAACGAGAGTGCGCCATTAGTCATGGCGAGGTGGTCCGTTCAATTCGGATCCGCAGGCTCCAGCCCGGCAATCGCAACCGTCGAACAAACCATGAACACCACTGAACTGAAACTCCTCGCCAAAGACCTGACCAAAGACTATCCGCGCAGCCCGCGCGAGACGCTGAGCGGATTCGTCATCGCCGCCCGGACCCTCGACAAGTGCCGAGCCGTGCTCGCTGGGACCGCCGGCGAGTATCACTTCGACTGTCCGCTCGACCAGCAGTTCCTTACGTTCACCGGCATCTCCGCGCTGGAATTCAAGGCGCTGGTGGCGACCGGTGCGACGGATGCGGAGGTGGCCGCTTGGATTGAGAGGCAATCCCAAGTCAAGGACCGCACGCAAATCGCGGTCTGGAACAACAAGCTGCGCTACACGCGCCCGTGCGACATGCCGCCGGAGCTACAGGCGTTCCTGGAGGATTACATCCCGAAGTTCATTCCGAAGAACCGGCCGGTGTATGTCTGGTTCGATGTCTATGACCTGGAGGAGGAACGCATTTGAAACGCGCGCTGTTGCTGGCCGCCGGCTGCTTGCTGGCGTGCCTTGCCGGGGTTGATTCACCCGCCGCCGGGTTCGACCATACGCACGCCCCGTTCGACCGCGTGCTCAAGGCTCATGTGCGTGACGCGGCGGTGGATTACGCGGCGCTGAGACGTGACATCAAACCACTGAAAGATTATCTGGATGCCCTTGCCACCGTGTCGGAAGCGGACTTCAATCGCTGGCCGCAGCCAGAGCGCCTCGCCTTCCTGCTCAACCTCTACAACGCCGCGACGCTCAAACTCGTCACGGACCACCATCCGGTGAAGAGCATCAAGGACATCGGCGGCTTCCTCAGCGGCCCGTGGAAACAGCCGGTCGTCCGCCTCTTCGGCGAGACCACCACACTGGAGCACGTCGAGCACGGTCTCATTCGGAAGCGCTACGCGGAGCCGCGCGCCCACTTTGCAATGGTCTGCGCCGCGAAGGGGTGCCCGCCCCTGCGCGCCGAGGCTTACATCGCCGCGCGGCTGGACGAGCAGTTGAACGAGCAGGGCCGGCGGTTTCTCGCACAGGCGCACAAGAACCGCGTGGAAGCCGCCAAGCGCATCGTCCATCTCTCCCCGATCTTCAAGTGGTTCAGCGAGGACTTCGAGCAGCCCGCCGGTTCCGTGCTGAAGTTCGTGACACCGTTCTTCGACGACGCCTCTCGCCGGGCGCTGACCGGGGGCAAGTTCAGCATCCGTTTCACCGACTATGATTGGTCGCTCAACGACGGGGCCGCGAAGTAATCTCCCGCCCATGACCACGCCCGAGTCCACTCCCCGGTCGGTCGCCGCCGCGAAGCCCGTGTGCGGCTCGTGCCAGTGGCGCAAGTGGGCCGTGACCGCCGTTGTCGTCCTCGCTCTCGCCACCGTGTTCACGGGGTTCGACGTGCGCGGCCTGTTGCGGGATGGCCTCGTCGCCGTTGAGCAACTCGGCCCGTGGGGGCCGGTGCTGTTCGTGGTGATCTACGTGCTGGCGTGCGTGCTGTTCATCCCCGGCTCGGTGCTCACGCTGGGCGCGGGGGCGGTGTTCGGCGTGGTGTGGGGTTCGGTTTATGTGTCCCTCGCGTCCACTTTGGGCGCGACAGCCTCCTTCCTCGTGGGGCGTTATCTCGCGCGCCGCTGGGTGGCCCGAAAGATTGCGGGCAACGCGACCTTCGCCGCGATTGACCAGGCGGTTGCGGCGGAGGGTTGGAAAATTGTCGGCCTGACGCGCCTCTCGCCGGTGTTCCCATTCACGCTGCTCAACTACGCCTTCGGAGTCACCCGAGTAGGCTTGCGCGACTACGTGCTCGCCTCATGGATCGGCATGATGCCGGGCACGGTGATGTATGTGTATCTCGGCTCGCTGGCGCGCGCGGGGGCCGGCGGCCAGCAGAAATCCCCGGCGGAATGGGCGCTCTACGGCGTGGGCTTGGCGGCGACGATTGCTGTCACCGTGGTCATCACGCGCATTGCCCGGCAGGCGCTGGCCCGCCGCACCAGTGCCGCCCTCGTCTGAACTGCATGAGCGAGAACCCAACGCCACTCCAGCCCTGGGACGAGCACAACCGCAAGCTCTACGCCCACGTCCATCCACCTGATTGGGTCAATCCCACACCTGCGCCACGCTACAACCTCGTCGTCATCGGTGGCGGCACGGCGGGCTTGGTGACAGCGGCGGGCGCGGCTGGCCTCGGCGCGAAGGTCGCCCTCGTCGAGAAGCACCTGCTCGGCGGCGACTGCCTCAACGTAGGCTGCGTGCCCTCCAAGGCGCTGCTGCGCGCCTCGCGCGCGGCGGCTGAAGCACGCTCGGCCGGGGAATTCGGCGTGCGCGTGAGCGGCGAAATCTCCGTGGACTTTCCCGCCGTCATGGAGCGGATGCGCCGGCTGCGCGCGGACATCAGCCCGCACGATTCGGCGGCGCGGTTTCGCGAGCTGGGGATAGACGTGTTCATCGGCAGCGCCAAGTTCATCGGGCGCGACACGGTGCGGGTAGGCGACCAGGCCCTGCGCTTTGCCAAGGCGGTCATCGCCACCGGAGCGCGGGCCGCCGCGCCGCCGATGCGGGGCTTGAAGGAGGTTTCCTACCTCACGAACGAAACCCTGTTCTCGCTCGCCGAGCTGCCCCAGCGCCTTGGCGTGATTGGAGCCGGCCCCATCGGCTGTGAGATGGCACAGGCCTTCGCGCGCTTCGGCTCGGAGGTGTTTCTCGTCGAGGCGATGCACGGCATCCTGCCGCGCGAGGACCGTGACGCCGCCGGCATCGTCCAGACCGCCCTGCTGCGCGACGGGGTGAAGCTGCT
Source organism: Limisphaerales bacterium (assembly GCA_009773355.1). Taxonomy (GTDB): domain Bacteria; phylum Verrucomicrobiota; class Verrucomicrobiia; order Limisphaerales; family SXTU01; genus SXTU01. The sequence continues at coordinate 3,191 of WRPG01000058.1, read as the reverse complement.
GTGTTGCGGCAAGGATCTCAAACTCTCCCCCGTCCCGCGCGGCGTGCGGATGCAGGTCGAGTCCCACGGCCAAGGCTACGACCTCGCCGTGGACCAACTGCTCGTCGCCGTAGGCCGTGCGCCGAATGTGGAGGGGTTGGGTCTGGAAACGGTGGGCGTCGAGTTCGACCAGAAACGCGTGAAGGTCAACGACCGGTTGCAGACCAGCAACCCCCGCATCTTTGCCTGTGGTGACATCTGCTCGCCGTATCAGTTCACGCACGCGGCGGATTTCATGGCGCGCATTGTCATCCAAAACGCACTGTTCCAGGGCCGTGCCAAAGCCAGTTCGCTGGTCATCCCGTGGGCCACCTACACCTCGCCGGAACTGGCGCAAGTGGGGCTTTCCGCAGCAGAAGCGCAGCAACGAAGCATCGCAGTGGACACGTTCACGCAGGATTTGAGCAAGGTGGACCGCGCGATTCTCGATAGCGAAACCGAAGGCTTCGTGCGAGTCCATGTTCGCAAAGGCACGGATGAAATCCTCGGCGCCACCATCGTGGCTGCGCACGCCGGGGACATGATCGGCGAGGTGTCCTTGGCCATGAAGGGCGGGCTGGGCCTGAAGACCGTCGGTTCGGCCATTCATCCTTACCCGACGCAGACCGAGGCGGTCCGCAAAGTGGGCGATCTTTACAGCCGCACGCGCCTCACCCCATGGGTCAAGGGACTCTTCCGCACTTGGCTGGGGCTGACCCGTTAGCAGCGCGGCCGATTTTGGTGCATGGAATAGAGTCCCTGGTGCGGCTTCACAAGCATGGGCATCGCCTCATGCAACCGCGCAAAATCATCCTCGCCTACAATGCCGACGCGGGCCTGTTCAACGCCGCGAAGGACTGGGCGAGCAAGCTGCTCTGGCCGGACTCAAACCCGTGCACGCTCTGCCGGATTACCTACGATGTGCGCGGGATGCTTCACCCGTGGAAAAAGTATCTCGAATCGCTCGGCTGTCCGGTGCTCTTTCTCCATCGGCCCGAGTTCGGACAGCATTACGCCCATCTCGACCTGCCGCTGCCGGTGATCCTGGCGGACTTCGGCCGCGGGCCGGAGGTGCTGCTGACCGCCGGTGAAATCGCCTCCGCTGCCACAGTGGAGGGTCTCATCGCGGCCACGCAGGAGAAGCTGGAGGTTTCGTCACGGAATGGGGCGGCCGCCGTTTCCGCAGAAACGGTATGAGGTGACGGAACAATTTCGGCTCTCGCAAGGGCCTCTCGGGGCCGTGAGAGATTTAGGCGAGTTTGTCGGGCAGGAGGTTGCTGCTTGCGGCCTCGTAATCGAGCAGCGCATCCACCACCAGATCACCGGGGAGCCGATGAAGTTCCTGACCTTGGCGGATCGCACCGGCATCGTGGAAACCGAGCTCTTCGCCTCAACCTACCGCAGCTACGGGCTGGCTACTGTCCGTTATCCGGTGCTGGAAATTGCCGCCACCGTTGAGACTTTCGAGAATGGCCGGGGCTTTTCCTTGAGAGTGCATCGAGCGGGAAAGCCGAGGACACAATGAGCCTGCAACTGCGCCTTCTGCCTGCGCCAAAGCCGCTGACCGAACGGCACGGGGCGGCTTTCTTCCGTGGCATTCCAAGAGCACCTGGCGTGTATCGGATGTTTGATGAGGCCGGTCTGCTGCTTTACGTCGGCCAGTCGAGCGATCTCCGCGACCGGCTCAACAGCTACCGCCACGTCCACCCTGACCGTGACTCAAGGAAGACCATCCGGCTGGTGCATCTGGTCCGGCGGATTGACCGGGAGGTGTGTGATTCAACGGTAAGCGCTGTGCTGAGGGAGAACGAACTGCTGCGCACGCTACGGCCCCGATTCAACCGGATGAACGTCTATCCCAAGGCGTGCTTCTTCATCGGCGTAGAACGGGATGGTGGATTGCTCCGGTTGGCGCTGACGCGGGACACGAGGTTGAGCGGAAAGCTGTTCGGTGCGTTCAAGGGCGCTGCTTGGCCTTTCGCTTCCTTGTGCCGGCTTCTCTTCATCGCCAGCCACAGGGACGTTGAGCTGGGCCAATTCCCGTCGCGGTTGCTGACCACGGCTCCTTTGCGAACACAGGGTTTTGGCTTGGAGGAATCGGTAGCAGTGCTGGTGGAAGACTACTTGGCTGGCGAATCGGTGAGCTTGGTTGAAGCGCTGACTGATGTTTGCTCGCAGGTGGAGATGCGGACGCCTTTCGAGCAGAACTTGATGCTGGCGGATTTGATCACAGCAGAGGAATTCTTCGAGCGTGGGCCAAAGAAGGTGAAGCGGTTGAAGCAGCAGGCGAACTTGGGGAGCAACTGGGTGGAACCGGAAACTTTGGTGGACTTCCTCGCCGTTGATAGGCTTGAGATTGTTGCGATGAACGACAGAATCGCTCCGTGAAACCGCGTCCACCATCAAACCCGCAGAACCTCGACGATCTGATGGCGATGGCGGAGGGTGAGATTGACGACTGGACGGACAGCCGTTGTCCTAGCCACTGCGTAAGTCTGAGCGCGTGGAAATCAACCGGAACACTTGCTCGGAGGATGTTGCGTTGGTTTGGCTAAGAAGTGGGGCTGCGCCGGGATCGCAGCCGTTCATCCTTGAGGGGCTGACGGTTTCTCTACCGCTTAAGGCCCAATCACCCAGCAGCAACCTGACGGAGTGGGTTGTTCGGCCTCCTGTGCCAAGCGGATCGGCCTTCCCGACCAGACCGGATTACGCCATTGCCTGATCGGAAATGAGTTGAGATTCTGTCCTTGGAACCCGTGAACCACGCCGAGTTATTGCTGCAATTCAGCCAATCCGCATCGTTGCGGCTGCTACGAGCTGACAATGCACCGCTGGTTTTGGCCGTGTTGTCCACCGCCTTCAAACGCGAACACCGACCAGTTCTCAATGAAAGCCGCCTGCGTGCGCTGTTGGAGGCGGAGTTGGAGGAACTGCGCGACCCAGGCGAGGCGCCCACAGGCAAAAGCGCAAAGGACTACCTGCTGGAGTGGACCGATCCAGCGCACGGCTATTTGCGCCGACACCAGCCCGATGGCGAAGATGAACCAGTTTATGAGCTGACACCCGAGATCGAACTAGGGAAACGCTGAACAAAGGCTGATTTTCAAACTCCGACTTCTGCGGGCCGTGCCGACGAGGGCTTCCGCCGATTTTGGGGCTGCGCGCGCTTGACC
>WRPG01000057.1 GCA_009773355.1 Limisphaerales bacterium | reverse complement strand
GGCGTGCCGGCGGGCAGGGGCAGCGCGGGCAGCAACTCGGGAGCGGCGGTGCTGGGCGGACGCGTGGGCGCGCCGCTGGTGGTGTTCGTGACCGCGCTGACATTCGAGGGCGCACCCGGATTGAACGTGCGCAGCGGCACGCTGATGGCCTTGCCCTTGCCCTTGTCCGACGGCGCGGGCGCGGGGGCGGGGGGCGGCGGCACCTGCGCGAGCAGCACGGTCGCGACGGCGGTGAGGAGGAGGCCCGTCAGTTTGGTTTTCATGGACGTTTGGGAGTTGCGGCCGTGGGTTGCTTGCCGGGCGGCGCGGCCTTCTGGTAGCTCGCCACCATGGTCAGCTCGCCCATCAACTTCATCTGCGAAGGGTCGGGCTTCACCGTCAGGTCGCGGATGCGGATGGTGGAATTGTTCTCGCCCAGCGACACCATGAACTTGAGCAGCTCGGCGTCGCCGGTGTTCTGAAAGCTGATGCGGAGGGTCTGCTCCTCGAAGTAGCTGTTGGCCGCGCCCGGCCCGGTGGATTTGCGCGGATCCCACTGCACCACGTTGATGCCGGCGGCGGACGCCTTGGGCTGGACGACCTTGAGCAGCGCCAGCGCCATCTCGGCGGACGCGAGCTGCGCGCCGCCCTCACCCTTCAGCTCCTCCTCCCGCTTCTGGAGCTTGGGGAGCTGGTCCACTTCCTTCTGGAAGTCGTCGAGCGTCTTCTGCGCCTTGGCGATTTCGAGCTGCACCTTGCTCCAGTCCTTGAACTGCGGCCAGACGAACATCGCGTTGACCACAACGAAGAGCACCAGCGCCGCGCCCACGACGATGCGCCGCTCCATCGCGCCGAGGTTCAATTTGTCGAAGAGCGATTTCATTCCAGCTCGGGTCCGCGCAGCTCGCAGCTCAGGGTCCAACTGAACTGGTTGACCGTCGCGCCGCTGCCCTGAGAGGTGGGCGCGCTGACGGACTTGAAGAGCGGCAGGCCGTTGAGCGTGGCCGCCTGCAACGCCGCGCTGTAGTCCGTGAGCTTGCTGATTTGCTCCGCCGGCACCACGCCGCGGAGGGCCACCTTCTGCCCGCGCTGGAAGGCAAAATCCGTGAGCTGCATGCCCTCGGGCAGCTTGGCGGAGACGGCCTTGAGGCTCTCGATGGCGGCGTATTTGAGCGCGATCTGCTCCTGCAGGACCTGGATGCGCGCCTTGGCGACGAGCGCGTTCGTGTAGGAGCCGGAGAGTCCGTTGACCCGCGTTTGCAAATCCTGCTGCTGCGTCTCCGCGCGCCAGAGGAACGCGAAAAACACCGCCACGCCGAAGAGATACAGCACCACCAACGCACCCAGGCCGCGCATCCACACGCTGTCCACGAACTGCTGCCGGTAGCGCGTGGTGAACTCCGCCGGGAGCAGGTTCGCCAGGCTCTCGCCACGCGCCGCGCGCCGGGCGGAAAGGGTGGCCAGCGCCGCCGCGTCGCACGGGGTCGTCACGTCCACCGGGCTGTCGGACAAGTCGCGCAGGACGCGCAGCCAGACCTCCTGGTCTTCCGGCACCGACACGAGGCGGAAGCGCGGCAGGCCGGTGAGCCAGCCTTCCAGCTCGCCCGCCCACGCGGACTTGGTCAGGACTTCGCCCAGCTCGCGCTGCCAGTTCTCCGGCGCGGTGAGCTTCACCAGCGTGAGGCTGCGCAGCTCGCCGCCATACCACCACGCGACGAGGCAGGAGTGCGCGTCCGCGCCGCTGCCGGGATAAACCCACGCGCCTTCGCCCTCGACCTTCGTCGCGAGCACTTGATGCAGCAGCGGCACTTCCAGTCGGTCGGCGAGGAAACCGCGCCCTTCCAGCGTGCCGAGAAACTTCTCCACCTCGTGCCGCGCCGCGATGAGCACGATGACGGTCTGCATCTCGCTGGGCACCGTGGTGCGGGTGGGCACCGGCTCGACGGTCCAGACGATTTGCGCGACGGGCAGCGGGGACAGCTTCTCCAGCGCCAGCTCGACCATCGCGAGCAGCTCGGCGCGGTCGCACTTGGGAAACTGCGCGACGCGCAGGAAGACGCTGCCAGCGGGCAGCCACGCGAGGTTCAGCCGGCTGCTGAAGAGCGCACGCCAGTCCTTCGCGACGTGCTGGGTCGGCAGCGCGTCGCCGGGCAGGCCGGAAAATTCCTCGTCCAGCTCCGCCTCGCCGTCGCCCGCGATGTCGAAATGCCACAACCGCCGCCGGTCAGCGGACAGGTCGAGGACGTTGCAGGCGTTGGGGGGAGAAGGCTTCACGCGGGCTGTGAAGGATTTCGTGCCGGGAGGAAAGCTCCAAAGCCCAAGTTCCAAGCTCCAAAGAAGCTCCAAAGCTCAAGTTCCAATGCGCCGGGGTTAACCACAGAAAAACTGCGCACGTCCAAGACTCCACCGCTCCTTTGGGATTTGGAACTTGGAGCTTCTTTGGAGCTTGGAACTTGGAGCTTGGAGCTTGGCTGCTCACGCACCGACTGGAGTTTGAGGTTCGCGTTCATCGCCTCACGTCTTTGTCAAAAACATCGTCCCCGTGTCGTCCATCAGCGCCTTGAGATGCTCCTCGGTCTGCGTCACGCGCAGGACTTCCTCGATGGTCGTGATGCCTTCCTGCACCTTCTTCCAGCCATCCATGCGCAGCGTCCTCATGCCGTCCGCCTGCGCGCGCTGGGCGATGGTGGAGGCGGGCGCGCGGTTCATGATGAGCGGCCGCAACGCCTCGTTGACAAGCAGCAGCTCGTGAATGCCCTGCCGGCCCTGGTAGCCCAGCAGGCGGCAGTCCTCGCAGCCCGCGCCGCGCATGAACTTCGTCGTGGCCACCTCGTCCGGCGGGAACCCGTTGCGAATCAGATAAGCGCGCTCGACCTGCTGCTCGACCTTGCACTTGGGGCAGATGGTGCGGACGAGCCGTTGCGCCATGATGGCCTCGACGGACGACGCCACGAGGAACGGCTCGATGCCCATGTCAATCAGGCGGGTGAAGGCGCTGGGCGCGTCGTTCGTGTGCAGCGTGCTGAAGACCAGGTGGCCGGTGAGGGCGGCACGGATGGCGATCTCCGCCGTCTCCTGGTCGCGGATTTCGCCGACCATCACGACGTTCGGGTCCTGCCGCAGGATGTGGCGCAGACCCATCGCGAAGGTCAGCCCGATGTCCGAACGCACGGCAATCTGGTTGATGCCCTTCAACTCGTATTCCACCGGCTCCTCGATGGTGATGATGCGCTTGTGGACGGAGTTGATGGAGCTGAGGAAGGCGTAGAGCGTCGTGGACTTGCCCGAGCCGGTCGGCCCGGTGACGAGCATGATGCCGTGCGGCTTGTAGATGATGTCGCGGATGGCGGTCTCCTCGGCGGGCGTGAACCCGAGCTTGTCGAGGCTGAGGAAAATTTTCCCGCGCAGCAGGAGGCGGAGCGAGACGCTCTCGCCATAGACCGTCGGCACGGTGGAGACGCGGATGTCAATCTCCTCGCCCTTGATGCGGACGTTGATGCGGCCGTCCTGCGGGAGGCGCTTCTCGGAGATGTTCATGCCCGACATCACCTTGATGCGCGAGATGATGGCGGCCTGGAAGCGCTTGAGCTGCGGCGGCAGCGGGATCTGGTGCAGGATGCCGTCAATGCGGTTGCGGATGCGCAGCTCGTCCTCCGCCGGCTCGAAATGGATGTCCGTGGCGCGCGCCTTGAAGGCCTCCCAGACGATCTGGTTGACGAACTTGATGACGCTCGCCTCCTGGTCGCCCTCGGTGATTTCCTTGTCGCTCGCGATCTCCAGCTCCAGCGGCTCGTTCTCGGACATTTCATCGAGCGTCTCCGCGCCGACGCCGTAATACTTCTTGAGCACCTTCTCGATCTCCGCGCGCGGCGCGAGCGCGAACTTCACCGGACAGTGCGCGTCGAACTGCACCGCGTTGAGCAGCGCGGTGTCGAAGGGGTTGCTCACCGCCACTTGCAGCACGCCGTCGGTGAACGCGGTGGGCATGACGAGGTGCTGGAAGGCGACCTTGGTGGAGACGCGCGCGCGCGCCTCCACCGGGATGTCGAGCAGCTTGAGGTTGAGGAACGGCCATTCGAGCGCCGCCGCCAGCTTCTCCAGAAACGCCTCCTCGCTCAGGCCTGACTCGCGCACCATGAAGGCGATGAGCGGCTCCGGCGAGCCGCCGTCAGACGCCGCACGCCAGAGCTTGGACCACTCGTCAAACTGCTCCGGCGTCGCGAGCGCGGCGCGGGCGAAGACGTTCTTGATGGATACAAAGGCCATTCAGCAACAAAGACTTGAACGGCGACGGTAGGGAAAAGTTGCGGCCGGGGCAAAGGATTTGGCTCGGGGGAAGTCCCGAGCGAAAGCAGCGGCGTCATCGTGCCCGTAGCTCGACATTCCAATGTCGAGAACCGCGATGCTTGGGAGTATTTCAGCACTCGACATTGGAATGTCGAGCTACCCGCTGGCGTCACTGGCGCGGGACGGCCACGATCTCACCGCGGCCGCCCTTGGCCTGCTGCACGGTGTAGTCGGACAGGATGTTCAGCGCCTCGCGGAGATAGACATCAATGATCGCCTTGCCGGCGTCGGTGGTGTCTTCCAGCTCCTCACCGTCCTCCGGAGCCTTGGCCGGCTTGCTGGCGGGCGTCGCGGCCTTGGCCTTGGCAGCCGCATCCTTGCCCTTCGCGGTCGTTGGCGCCGGCTTGGGCGGCTGGACGGCGATGAGCGGCTGGTTCTTGTCCACCGTCTCGGTCTTCACGAGGAAGACTTTGTCGGCGGAGACCGGCCGGGCGTCGCGCTCCTTCCTGCGGGCCTCGTTGCGCGCCTCGATGTCCTTTTTCTCCTGCACACGCTGCTGCTCGTTCAGGGAGATGGTCTTGTCCGCACGCTGTTTCTTCACCAGCTCGATGTCCTCGCGGATGTAGGCGAAGTCCTTGTCCTTGGTGATGCGGGCCGAGGAATTCTTGCGCAACTGGTCGAGGCCGCCGTTGACGCGGTCGGCGCGCTGGTATTTCGCGGGCGGAATGTTGTCGGCCTCCAGCACGTTGGGCAGGTAGGCCTCGCCCGTTTCGAGGAAGTCGAGGACGTTGGGCAGGATGATGTCCGGCGTGACGCCATGCTTCTGCGTGGTGCCGCCCGCGATGCGGTAGAACTTTGAGATGGTGAATTTAAGCTCGCCGGGGTCCGCCACCTGCCGGGTGCCCATGAAGCTGGCCAGCGGGTAAAGAGTCTGGACGGTGCCCTTGCCGTGGGTGGCCAGGTCGCCGACGATCAGCGCGCGCCCGTAGTCCTGCAACGCGGCGGCGACGATCTCCGAGGCCGAGGCACTGTGATGGCCGACGAGCACCATCAACGGCCCGTCGTAGGTCACCCGGCCATCCTCGTCCTCCAGCACCTCGATCTGCCGGGCCTGCCGCACCTGCACCACGGGGCCTTTCTTGATGAACAGGCCGGTCAGCTCGACCGCCTCGTTCAGCAGGCCGCCGCCGTTGCGGCGCAGGTCGAGGATCACACCGGTGACCTTCTCCTTTTGCAATCGGACGATGAGCTTCTCCACGTCCGCCGCGCACTTCTTGTAGAACTGCGGCAGCTCGATCACGCCCAGTTGCTGCCGCTTTCCGTCGGCGGTGACGTGGTCAATGATGCGGGCGTAGGCGTATTGCTCCTTGAGCTTGATCTCGTCGCGGATGATGCGGACGACCTTGCGCTCGGACTCGCTGACGGCGTCCGCCGGGATGACCGTGATCCGCACCTCGGTGCCCTTCTTGCCGCGGATCATGTCCACGACCTCGCTCAACTTCATGCCCACGCAGTCCACCGGCTCGGCCTCGCCCTGCGCCACGGCCACAATCTTGTCGTTGGGCTTGAGCTGCTTGCCCAGCTCCGCCGGCCCGCCGGGGGTGAGGCCCTTGATGCGGGTGTAATCGTCGTCGGGATCCTGCCCCAGCAGCGCGCCGATGCCGTTGAGCTTCAGGTCCACGTTGTGGATGGCGAAGTTCTTGGCGTCCTGCGGGGCCATGTAGCCGGAGTGCGGATCGAAGGCCATGCCCAGCGCGGACAGGTAGGTCTGGAGGATGTCGCTGGCGTCGAACTGCTTCATGTTCTTTTGCAGCCGGGCGTAGCGCTTGGTGACCTTGTCGGCGGTCTTCTCCGGTGTCTCGTCGGTGAGCCTGCCGTTGAGCAGCTCGAACTTGATGCGCTGCCGCCACAGCTCGGCGGATTCCGCCTCGTTCTTCGGCCACGGGAGCTTGTTGCGCTGCGCGATGAACTTCTCGTCCTGCGTGAAATCGTGCTTCGCCTTGAGCAAGGCCGGCAGCCGTCCCAGGCACGCATCCAGCCGCTTGAGGTAACGCTCGAAGATCGCGTAGGCCGGCTCCGCGTCACCCTTGTTGGTCAGGTTGTCCAGCTCCTTGCCATACTTGGCGAGGAACTCGTCCACGTCGCTCTGGAGGAAAATCATATGGTTGAAGTCCAGCGCGTTGACGTAGTTCGTCAGGTGCATCTCGGCGATGGTGTCGTCGAGGCGAACACGCTTGTAATGCACTTGGTCCAGCAACGTGCCGACGGCCTTGGCGATGCGCCCCGCCTGGTCGCGCGTGAACTCGACCGCCCGCGCGGCGCCGCCGAGGACTGCCAGGGCCAGCGCCACGGAAAGGATTCGTTTCATAGGTGTTGTTGGCAGAATGTGCCCGACGGCGGGTCGGAATCAACCGGGAAGTCCGGTGAAACCAACGGGCAGACGGTCACGGGAATGGACTGGCCGAGCGGGGGATTGTTCAAAACGCCGCACCGTCACGCTGGAAAACCAGCGACTTCGCGGTAGATGCGGGCGTAATTGCGAACCATCGCGTCCATCGAGAAGTCCCGCATCACGCGGGCGCGGGCGCGCTGGCCGGTGGCGGCCAACTCCGGCGGGTTCGCCAGCACGCGATGCAGTTCCGCCGCCAGCGCGTCCGCCGAATCCAGCGCGGCGAGGAAGCCGTCCGAGCCGCTGGTGATGACCTCGGCGTTCCCGCACGCCGTGTGTGCGAGGCACGGCACGCCGCAGGCCATCGCTTCGAGCACGGCGTTCGACAGGCCCTCGAAGATGGACGGCGCGGCGAGCAGGTCGAGCGCCTGATACCACGGCGTCGGGTTCGCTTGGAAGCCGGCGAGGTGAATGTGATCGCGCGCGGGGCTGGCCTGCGCGGCGGCGTGGATCTTGTCCTTCTCCGCGCCCTTGTCGCCGACGATGACGAGCCGCGCGCCGGGCAACTGTGCGGCGACACGGTTGAACGCCTCGATCAGCAGCAGATGCTTCTTGTTCGGATCGAAGCGTCCGACGATGCCGATGAACTGGCCTTGCGCCGGCAGACCGAGTTGCGCGCGGACAGCCGCCTTGTCCACCGGCTGAAAACGCTCCGTGTCCACGCCGTTGAGGATGGCGGTGATCTTCTCCGCCGGGAAACCGTGCTCGATCAGGTAGCGGCGCAGCGACTCGGAGACGGTGTGGACTTTCCGGCAAGCGCGGTAGAGCCGCTGGCGCTGACGGAGGCGCGCGGGACTGCCTTGGTCGCCCTGAAAGACGCCGTGCTCGCCTTGCAAGACCGGTTTCCAAAACCCCCAGCCGGAGCCGAGTGCGGCGTAAGTGAGCGGGCCGAGGTTGTGCGGATGCAGCAGGTCCGCGCCGATGCGCTGCGCATGGCGCGCGACGCCCAGCACGGCGCGCAGGGAGAAGCCGGGCGGCTTGTTGAGCACGACCACGTTCTCCGGATGCGGCAGGCGCTCGACGAACGCGCCGCCGCGTTCGAGGCAGCAGACGTGGACCTCAAACTCATCCGCCGGCAGCCGCCGCGCGACGTTCACGATGCCGTTCTCCATCCCGCCCGGTTCGAGCGAGAAGACGACGTGGAGAATGCGGAGGCGGCGCATGAGGAACCGCTAATGGACGCCAACGAACACGCAAGGGCCAAAGCGTGCTTCGTGCTGCGGGTTGCGTGCCCTGTTCCGACCGCGTCCTGCCGTAATCACGCAACACGCAACACGCAGCACGCGAGCGCCGCCAGGCTCCTGATTTCGCAACGCGCGCCCCATCATAAGCGTCCTACGGCTTCACCTCGCCCCGCAGCGCGTTGAGCGCGTAGCGGACGCAGGCGCGGAGGCGGAAGAGCGGCGGGTTGCCGTTCGCCGCCGGGTTCGGGAAGAACGGCCAGAGCAGCACGGAGATCAGCAGGTCGCGGAAGGCGCGCGCGGGCTGCTTGATGCCGTTGTAGATGAGCGAGGTCTGGAAACGCCAGTAGCTGAAGACCTGCAGCCAGAAGCAGACGTTCGACTTTGGCACGACCTGGGCGTCGTAGGATTTTTTCAGCACCGCCGCCATGTTGGCCTTCATCCGGTCGGCGTTGTTGCTCATGTTGTTGCCGTGCTTGCGGATGAGGACGAGCACCTTGCCCTGATGCCAGATGCGGCGTTGGGCGGCGATGCGGATCCACATGTCGCGGTCCTCGGTGCTGCGCAGCGTGGTGTCGAAGCCACCGCACAGCGCGAAGACTTCCCTGCGCGCGACCGCGCCGGTGGGCGAGAAGCGCGTGCGCATGAGGATGTCCTTGAGCGTGACTTCGCGCGGCAGCACGGGCACATGGACGGTGAAAGGGAGCGGCTGGCCGTCCACGTCCACGAGATGGTCGTCACAGGCGACGAGGCCGTAGTCGGGCGGGAGCTTCGCGAAGGCCGCCATGCTGTCGCTCAGGTGCGTGGGCAGCAGCAGATCGTCGGCGTCGAGGAAGCAGACGTAGTCGAACTTCGCCTCGCGGATGCCGGTGTTGCGCGCGGCGGAGAGGCCGGCGTTCTGCTGATAAACATAGCGGACGGGCGGGCCGTAGCGCGCCATGATCTCGCGGGTGTTGTCCTTCGAGCCGTCGTCAATGACCACGACCTCGAAGTTCGGGTAGTCCTGCTGGAGGCACGACTCGACGGCGGACGGGAGGAAGCGGGCGTAGTTGTAGGCGGGGATGACGACCGAGACGCCGGGCGGCACGGAGGGGGAAATCGGATGCGGCGTCTCGCTCATGCGGGACGGCCTCAGCTTCCCGGCTGACGGGTGAGGCTCTGATACCGGTTATAGTAGTGGTTCGTGTAGTAGTAGTAGTGGAACCGGTTCATCGTCGCCATCAGGTCGAGGCGGTTGAGCACGAAGCCGTAGAAATTGGCGTGGTTGGCCTCCAGCATCTCCATCGCGGTGCGCACGGCGCGCGTGGGGGTCTGGCCGCTCCAGATGACGAGCATGACGCCGTCCATGGCGGGCTGCATGACGCTGGTCTCCGCCAGGCCGAGCACGGGCGGGCTGTCCACGATGATGCGCTGGTAGCGCTTGCGGAGCTGGTCAATCACCTGCACGAAGGCCGGCGAGCCGAGCTGCTCGATGTCGCCCTCCAACTGGTCGCCGCTGGGCAGGATGTGCAGGTTCTCCATCGTGGTCGGGCGGCAGGCGTCCGCCACGTCGTATTTCTCCATGAGGATGTTGCTCAGGCCCGGCGCGGAGCGGCTGCCGAAGAGATGGTGCTGGATGCCGCGCCGGAGGTTGGCATCGAGGATGAGCGTCTTCTCGCCCATCTGCGCGAAGGACATGGCGAGGTTCGAGGCCACGACCGTCTTGCCCTCCTTGGGCGAGGTGCTGGTGATCATGATCACCTGCGGGAACTTGGACGTGGCGGCGCTGGAGAGCAGGTTGGTGCGGACGACGCGGAAGTTCTCGATCAAGTCGGGATTGGCGACGCCGTCGCTGAAGATGAGCGGGTAGGCCTCCGCGATGGTGTCCTCGAAGTCGGGCACGATGCCGAGGCCGCGGATGTTCGTGGCCTCCTCCATTTTCTCCACGTTGGTGACGGTCTGGTCCATGAACTCCAGCAGGAACGGCACGCCGATGGCGAGGCCGAGGCCGAGCGCGAGGGACATGAGCACGATCTTGAGGCGGTTGGGCGAGATGGGGATTTCGTCGCGGATGGGCAGATCAAATTCCTTGAACTTGAGGGCGACGCGCTCGTTGTTGATGGCGAGGGCGGCCTCGGTCATGCGCTTCTGCAATTCACCAATGATCTGGGGGTAAGGCGTCTGTCCCTGCGTGATGAGGTTCATCTCCTCCAGATACTTCTCGTATTCCTTTTGCTTCTGCCGCCAAAGCGGCTCCTCCTGCTGCAGCTTCTGTAGCCGGGTGGCCAGCAGCCGGCCGTGGTATTCGAACTTCGCCTCCGCCTTGCGTAACTCCTCCTGAAGCGATTTATCCAGCGCTTCGTATTGCTTGTAGAGTGTGACCATCTTCGGATGGGAGGGCCTGAACCGCACCGACTCCTCGCGAATGGTGCGCTCCAGCTTGAGTTTGCTCTGCTCAATCTCCAGCCAGTCCGAGTCGCTGCTGCGCTGGGGCCGGATGACCACGGTGCCGTTGGAGGGGCGGAACTCGCGGGCCACCCGCTCCTTGGTCCCGGGGTCCACCTCGACCATCGTCGGCCCCTGGACGCTGTAATCAATCGTGGAGTAAATCTGCAGCCGGTCACTGACGCTGATGGCCGGGTTGAGCAGCTTGCGCCGGACCTGCTCCCACTCCTGCCACGCCTGGGTGTAGCGCGCGAGCTCCGCCGGCAAGGTGTTGAGCTGGGCCAGGTCGAACTTCAGCCGGTCGGGGTCGAACTTGCTCTTGACGCCCTGCTCGATCGCCTGCTGCTTCTGCCACTCCTTCAAGTATTCGTTGATGGTGGCCATGTATTTATTGGTGGTGGCGTGATAGAGGCTCCGGGCGCGCTCTTCGCGCTCCTTCTGAAACTCCTCGATCATGATCTCCGGATACTTGGTCACCCAGGAGGGGATGTAGCAGTGGACATTCAACTCGATGTTGTGGTCCGTGGTCCAGGTGGCCCGCACCTGCTTGCGCCCGCTCTTGCCGGCACGGGCCGCGCCGAGCTCGTCGCCCAGCCGCTTGTCCACGCGCACGCAAATGTGCTCGGCGTCAAACTCCTTGAGGAACAGATCCTCGGAGAAGCGCTCCCCCCGCTCGCCCTTCTGGAAATTTTCCTGCTGAATGGCCGGCCCCGTGCCGATGGACGTGTAGCTGATGACGCTCTTGGAGAAATAGACCGGGCGGCTGAAGATGTAGAAGAGCAGGCCCGCCGTGAGTGACAGGGTGACGAGCAGGATGATGGTGCGGAGATGCTTCGAGGCGATGGCGACATACATCACCACGTCCGTAAAATCCGCTTTCCGCTTTTTTGAGCCTGGCAACATTGGCTTTAACTACTGCGTCTTCATCCGCGACCGGTCAATCTGGCTTTCCGTCCGCGCCCGCTAGAAGCTGAAGAAGCTCTCCGGCACGACGACGATGTCCTTGCCCTGAAGGACGATGTCGGGCGCGAGGCCCTTCTGGATTTCCTTCACGTTGAGCGGCATCTGGATCTTCTCGCCGTTGCCGAGGTCGCGGACCACGGTGCATTTCTTCAGGTTGGCAAAGCGGGCGAAGCCGCCGGCGCGCAGGATGGCGGCGTAGGCGGTGAGGGTCTCGTCCTGAAAGAGGCGCAGCGTGCCGGGCTTGTTCACGTTGCCGGTCACATAGACCACCGGGGCGAAGGCCGGGATCATGATGATGTCGCCGGGGTTGAGCGCGATGTCCGTGGGCGGGATGTTGCCGGAGAGGATGGCGGCGACGTTGATCTCCTCGACCGCGCCCTGGCCGTTCTCGATGCGCAGGAGCTTGGTGCGCGTGAGGTCGCCGGAGGGCGTGATGCCGCCGGAGCGGATGATGGTGGTGATGAGCGTGGGGGAGACGCCCTCGGGGATCTTGAGCGGCCCCGGCGTGATGAACTCGCCGGCCAGATAGATGACAACCGTCTCGGTGGGCATCGGGCCGCCGCCGTCCTGCGGGGTCTCCTTCTTGTTCACGAACTCCAACGTCACGGTGGCCTTCTGCAACTGGGTTTCCTCCAGCACCGCCTTCACCGCCGCCTCGGCCTCGCTGATGTGCTTGCCGCCGACGATGACCCGACCGACACCTTTCACGGTGATGTTGCCGTCGCGCTTGACCGGATAAATGGCGTTGTAGGTGTCGTCCTCCGCCACGATGAGCCGGAGGGAGTCGCCGGGGTTGACGGTGTCGGGATCCCCGCCGCTGACCGCGCCCTTCATCGCGGCGATCTTGCTCTGCGTCTCGGCGTCAATCTTGGACAACTCGGCGGTGGCGGCCTTGTAACGGGCGTCGAGGGCGGCGGTTTCCTTGGTCCAGCGGTCAATGTCCGATTGCACGCCGGTCCGGCCCGCCGTGGCGAGTTCGCGCTGGGCGAGGTTGAACTTGAGCTGCACCTCGTCCAGTTCGCGCATGACGATCTCCCGCTTCTCGGTCAGCTTGTCGAGGTCGCGCTGGAGGGCGACGGTGTCCTCGCCGGAACGGCCCGTGCGGACGATGTTGCCTTCGGTGACCGGGCGCTGCGGCTTGGAGGAGCCGACGGACTGAAAGGTCGGCGGGCCTTTGCGCTCCGGCGCGGCGGCAGCGGGCGCGGCGGGGAATTGACCGCCGAAGGCCGGGACCGTCGGGCGATCACGCATGAGCGAGGCGAGACCGGGGGCAGTCTCGGCACGCGGCGCCAGCATGGCCCGCGCGCGGCGGTCCTGGTCGGCGCGGCTGGCCTCGGCCTCCTGCATCAGGCGCGTGGAGTCGGAATCGAGCCGGGCGATTTCATCGCGGATGGTTTGGAGGCGGTTGCGGTCCTGGTTCTGCGCTTCGAGGCGGGCGAGTTCGGCCTTGGCGGCGTTGTAGCGGGCCTCCCAGTCCACGTTGTCCTTCGCCAGGCGCTCGGCCTCGACCTGCAGCTCGGAGCGGCGGCGGGTGAGGTCGTCGAGCTTGCGGCGCAGATCGTCGGAGGTGCCGGTGAGGTTGACCGACGGAGCCGGGGTGAAGGTGAACGGGGTTGACGGCGTGGACGGAGTCATGACCGCCGACGGTGGCGGCACGAGGCTGGAGCGGAACGGCTCGACGGGCGGCGCGGTGCCGCGCCGGGTCGTCTGGCTCTCGGCCATGCGGAATTCCTCGAGCTTGGAGAGCGCGGACTCCGCCGCGCGCAGCTCCAGGACGGCGGGCGGCAGTTCCGCCGGGCGCGGCTCCTCGGCCGCCAGGGGCGCGGCCACCGGCCCACCGAAGGAGAGCGTCGTCCGCGCCGCAGGGGCAGGCGAAACCACCGTCGTCGCGGGGGGAGCGGTGAATGACGCGGCGGGCGGCGGGACGGGGCTGGTCCTGGGGGCGGGGGCGGAGAATGCGGGCGCGGCCGGGGTGGAGGTCTTGGGCACGGGCGCGGCGCTCTTGGTCGCTGGCGCAGGGGTGAAAGCCGGCGCGGTGAACGTGGCCGACGAGGTGGTCGGCGGATTGAACACGGAGGAACTGCCAGCGGGCGGCACCGCCGGACTGCCCGCCGGCGCGGAGAAGAACGAGGCCGCCGGCGACAGCGTGGTCGTGGTGGACACGGTGCCGGCGCGGGCTTCGAGGGCCTTGAGTTCCTTGTCGAGGCGGTCGGCGGCGGCCCAGTCCAGCTTTTGGATGGCCTGCAGATGCTGCTGCCGCACCGCATCAATTTGCGATTGCGTGGGCCGGGGTTCCGCCGCCGTCAGCCGCATGGCAGCGGACAGGAGCAGCGTCAGCAGAAGTCCTGCGCGCAGAAGTTGGCTGGTCATGTTCCGAGCTGTGAACCGTGCCGGCGTGCTAATCTGTTGGGCCAAGCTAATTTCGCCGGGCTTCATGCCACAGAATAGGGCCGATTGGCAAAAACAATTTTGAACAGGCACGGCGGTTTCACCCTAAAATTTCCGCGTGAGCGTCAGCGAGATGACGTTTTCCACGTAGCTGTCCAGCGCCCGGTTGGAGTCGCGGAACTCGTGCTGGTAAAGGAGGGAGGATTCAAACGTCGTCGTGTGCGCGATCACCCATTCGTAGCGGATGGTGTGCAAATCGAAGCGCAGCGGCACCGCCCCGGTCCGCCCCACGCTGTGCGTCCAGGCGAAGCCCAGGCGCGACACGATGCGGTCGAGGACGCGGTAGTTGACCCGGCCCTCCGCGCGGAATTCCTTCCCGCCGAAGGAATTGTTCGGGTTGTCCAGCGGCTCCACGTTCTGCTCCTGCGCGCCGGCCTCCAGGATGAGGTCCGGGCTGGCCTGCAACTGCGCGTGGTAGCCGACGATGGTGACCACGGAGCGGTCCGGGTAGGTGATGGTGCGCAGGTAGCTCAGGTCGTGCTCAAGGCGCTCGCGCGGGCGGTGCAGCAGGCCCACGAACCAGGTGTAGCCCTCGCCCGACTCGTCCCCCGCGAGGTAGTAGCCCATGTCGCTGCGCAGCTCCAGATAGGGCGTGATGGGACCGGAGAAGCCGCCGCGCATCGAGGAGTCGTAGCCGAAGCGGTTGTTCTGGTGGCGCGCGCTGTAGTTGAAGAACGGCTTGAAGCGCAGGTTCTCGCGCTCCGAGCGCAGCTCGCCGGTGAACGTGTCCGAGCTGCTCTGCTGGCCGAGGCTGTCGCGCGCCTGCCAGATGTTCTCATGCGAGTAGCCGGCGGTGAAGCGCGTGACCGTGGGCAGCAGCGTGCTGGCGTTGACGCCGATCTCGTTGCGGAACGACGGCGCGGAGCGGAAGCGCTTGTCCGTCGGCCCCTGCGCCTGCGTGTCGCGGAAGGAGTAGCGGCCCGCGCGGTCCTCCAGGTCATCGGCCTGCCGCTCCAGCAGGTCGAACGACCGCCCCGTGCCGAAGCCGCCGCTCTGCACCGTGAAGTTCTCGATCACCTGCACATCCACCTTGTTGAACGGGATGTCGTAGTTGAACTGCGTCTGGAAGATCGGCGCGAGGCTGAACGAGTAGTCCGCCAGCGGGTCGGTGAAGCCGATGTCCGGCTTGAACGGCAGCCACACCAGCGTGCCCGCCGCCGAGAGCTGCATCACCGGGTTGATCTGATACATCGCCGTGGCCCGCAGCCGCACCACGGCGATCTCCTCGGACTCCTTGCCGACCTCCACGAGGTTGATGTTGTCGCTCCACAGCACCGAGCCGCCGAGGGAGAAGACGTCGAGGTAGAAGTTGCCCAGCTTGAACTCCGCGTCCTCCGGCTTGCCCGCGAAGCCGAACAACGGGATGCCCGTGGTCGGCCCCAGCGGCGCCGCGACGCGCAACTGGCCCTGCCCGTAGCCGAGCTTGGGGATGCGGATGATGCCGTTTTGGAACGTGCGGAAAAACGACTCCTGCGCCGCGCTGGCGTCGCGCACCAGGCTGGAATCCGTGGTGCCCTCGCCGCCCAGCTCGGCGTCGCGCTTCTCGTTGAGCGACGTGGTGGTCAGGCCCTCGCGCAGGCCGCCGGGGCGGAAGGTCGGACTGGCCGTGCCGGTGGTCTGGCTGGAGAACTGCGCCCGCGCGGAGGCCGCGCACGTCAGCGCGAGCGCGCCGCCCAGCAGGGCTTTCCAGCGGCGCTTGGGGGAACGCATGGCGCGGGGAGGACCGGCGGCGCGATCACTGCCGGGTGCGCTTGGGCTTGCGCCAGAAGGACAGCGAGCCGGTCGCGGCGTTGCGCCACGCGAAGGGGAGATAGAACAGCAGGCCCGCCAGCGGGAACATCACCACGATCGCCGTCCAGAACGTCCGCTCCTTCTTGTTGAACGGCTGCGAGTTGATGCTCCAGATGGCGCAGGCCAGCGTGACGAACCACAGCAGGACGGCGATGCTGATCGTCTGGCTGTTGATCTTCACGCTCTCCAGGCTGAAACGGTTCAGGATGTCTTTCATGGTCCGATTCGGTTGCGTTGTGCCCGGCCACAGCAGGGGCGATGCGCTGATTGATACTGAGTCCGGCCCGCCGCCTCAATCAAAAACCCCGGCCGGCCCGGCCGGCGTTCAACCCAAGTCCACCCACTGCCGCGTCTCGGCGGACTTGAGCGCCGCGTCCGTCACGTCCTGCATCCGCACGCCATCGTGGAAAGTCACGCTGCACGGGCGCTGCTCGCGGATCGCGTTCACGAACTCCACCGCCTGATCGTAGCGGAAGCTCACCAACGGATCGCCCACGCCCGGATCGCGCGGCGAACCGGGCCAGGTGTAAAACTCGCGCGGGATGGGCAGTGCCTTGAGCCCGGGGCCGCCGACCTTGCCATACTGAAGCTCATTCCAGCAGCCGGTCGTGAAACTGAAGCTCGCCTCGCTGCCGTTCAGCTCCACGCGGTCGGGACTGCGCCAGCTTTCGTTCGTGCCGCTGGCGAGCTTCGAGCTTTCCAGCACGCCGCTCGCGCCGCACTTGAACTCGGAGAGAATCGCCACCCAGTCATCCGTGTCGTTCGGCGCGCCGTCGCGCATCGGCGTGAGGTTCTTCAAGTTCGCCACCAGCCGCGCCATCGGGCCGATGAGGTGGTGCGCGAAGTCAATGCGGTGCGAGAGCATGTCACCGATCTCGCCGGTGCCCGCGAGTTTCTTCTGCTGCCGCCAGCCGACGTTGCGCGTGCCCCAGTCCTGCAACCGGCACGAGCGGTAGTGATACGGCCGGCCCAGCTCGCCCCGGCCCACGAGGTGTTTCAGGTAACGCATCGCCGGCACGAAGCGATAGGTGAACGCGGTCATGTGGCGGACGTTCGCCTGCTCGGCGGCGTCGGCCATCGCGTGCGCGTCGGCGGCGTTGAGCGCGAGCGGCTTCTCGCTGAGGACGTGCTTGCCCGCCCGCGCTGCGGCGATGGCGACGGGCGGATGGAAGGCGTTCGGCGTGGCGATGATGAGCGCGTGGACATCGTCACGACTGACGATGTCCTCCCATTTCGTCGAGGCGACGGGCGCGCCGGTCTGCTGGCGGGCGGTTTCGAGCGTGGCGGGGTTGGCGTCGCAGAGGGCGTGGACCTTCACGTCCTTGCACAGCGCGAGGCCGGGCAGGTGGTTCTGGAGGGTGATGCCGCCGGTGCCGATGATGGCGAAGTTGAGTGTGCTCATGCGAAAAGCAGGCGCGAGTATGGCGGGCGACAATCCAAACGCAAGCGGAGCGCGGGACTCTGGCCCGCAGCGGGTCCATTGCCGGACGCGCCATTGGAAATCAAGCGGCCATCGTCAAGGTCAGCCGCTGCGGCCCGGAGGGCCGCGCTCCGTTGCTACGCCAGTTTCGGCGGCTCGAAGGATTCTCCGGGCGCTTCGCCGACGCCGGTGGCGTGGCGCAGGTGCGTGGCGAGCCAGTGCAACTCGTCGTTGGTCAGGTTGGTGAAGAAGCCGTGTTTCTTCCCGTCGGTGCCGTGAACCTGGAGTTCCTCCAAGGGAACATTGTTGACCACTATCCCGCTGTCGCCCACCCGGATGGCGGCGAGTTGGCCGCTGCTGCGCTTGAAGGTCTTGGTGCCGAACAGCGACTGCTGGAGGATGATCAACTCGTCGCGCGAAGCACGGAGGCTGGCCTTGCGGCGCATTTGATTCACGGCGGCGGTGAGCATCCCGACGCCAATGAGACCGAACGCGCCGATCACGACGGCGGGGATGGCCTTGCTCTGATTCCGGCGGCGCTTCGTTGATTCCGGCGCAATCGCAAACACCGTCCCGACGAGGCTGACGAACACCAGCCAGATGAGGGCAAAGGCCAGCAAGCCCCGCGTTCCGCGCGCGCCCTGCGGCGGCACGACCGCGACAATGCCGCCGGCCATCTGGCTGATGGTGATGCTCGTCTTGGCGGGCGGGTCGAAGCGGTCGCCACTTGCGATGCCCCTCCCGGTGGCCGGGTCGAGTTGCGTGACGGTCGTGGGCAGCGGGGCCGCGCCGGTCAGCTCGACGATGTCCGCGTTCAGGCGTGCGGCAAGCGCCTCGACCCACGCACGCGGGTAGCCCAGCACGACGAGGCGTGGCTTGCCGGCCCCGACCTCCGCACTCAACACGCCCACGTCGGACATGGGGCCGGACTTCACGGGCTGGTCATTGACGCGCACCGCATCGGCGGCCAGCGTGAAGCGGCGGATGTCCTTCAATGGAATGCGGCGCGTCCACCGGAACGGCCCGCCGCGCTCGCGGGCGAGCAGTTCGCCGGCTTGGACTTCAATTTCACAGCGGCCACACAACGCGAAGAAACCGAGGCCGACGATGCCCAGCCCGGCAGCAAGGAAAGGCAGACCGAACAAGGCGAAGGCCACGTTGGCCGGGCCGGGCGTGCCCGGTAGCACCACGCCCAGCACGCCCAGAATCCAGAACAGCGCGAACCCGCCGAAGAGGCAGCCGAAGCCGATGAAGAAGACGGCCACAAACTTGAGCGGCCCGGTCTCGCGCGGCGGCAGCAGGTAGCGGATGCCCTGCCGGCCCGGCTCCACGCGGATTTCAGGCGGCAGCGGCGGGTTCATGGCTGCGAGTCATTTAGCCGGAGCGTGGTGGCGGGTAAAGAGGATTGCGGGAAACGCGCGAAGCCCTACAGTCCCGCCCGCGTCCAACGCCCAACTCGAACATGAAACTGTCCTCCCTCCTTTCCCGCCGCAGCTTCGGAGCCTTGCTTTCCGCCGCCCTTGTTGCCACCGCCGCCACCGCCGCCGAGCAGACCTGGGTCACTTACGAGCCGAAGCCCGGCCCCGGCAAGGGCAAGCACATCGTCTTCCTGTCCGGAGACGAGGAATATCGCAGCGAGGAAGGCCTGCCGATGCTCGGCAAGATTCTCAGCCAGCGCCACGGCTTCAAATGCTCCGTGCTCTTCTCTGTGAACGCCGACGGCATCATTGATCCCGACGCCGGCGGCAGCCTCTCCAATCCCGCCGCGCTCGACTCCGCCGACGCCATCGTGATGCTGCTGCGCTTCCGCCACTGGGACGACGACACGAACAAGAAGTTCGAGGCCGCCGTGAACCGGGGCGTGCCGCTCATCGCGCTGCGCACGAGCACGCACGCCTTCAACGGGCTGAAGGGGCCTTACGAGAAGTGGAACTTCGGCAACAAGGGCGGCTTCGGCAAGCAGGTGCTCGGCGAGACATGGGTTTCGCACTGGGGCCGGCACAAGGTCGAGGCAATGCTGGGAGTCGTCGAGCCGGGTGCGGAGAAACACCCCATCCTCAAGGGCACCGGCCAGATTTTCGCCGACTCCGACACTTACGAGGCTTATCCGCCCGCCGACGCGAAGATTCTCCTGCGCGGCCAGGTGCTCAAGGGCATGAAGCCCACCGATCCGCCCGCCGACTACATCAAGAAGCGAGCGAGCGACAAGCAGGAGCAGGGCGTCAACGCTCCGGCGATGCCGGTGGCATGGACGCGCGAAGTGAAGAACGAGGCCGGCAAGGTGAACAAGATTTTCACCACCACAATGGGCGCGGCCACCGACCTCCAGAGCGAGGGCACGCGCCGGCTCGTGGTGAACTCGGTCTTCTGGGGCCTCGGCATGGAAGTTCCGGCAAAGGCGAACGTGGATTACATCGGCGAATACAAGCCCTCCATGTATTCCTTCAAGGGCTACAAGAAGGGCGTGAAGCCGGGCGACCACAAGCTCTGATTGGGACACCCCATCGCGCGCTTGCAGCCTGCAACCGGGCTTGCCTTGCCGCCTGAATTCCCCATCCTCCGCGCATGGCAACGCCGCAGACACCCGTCACGCTCACACCGGAGCAGGTCGCCGAGCTGAACGAAAAACTCGCCACCACGCGGCACGACATCAACAACAACCTCTCGCTCATCGTGGCGGCGGTCGAGTTGCTGCGGCGCAAGCCGGAGCTGGCCCCGCGCATGATCGAGAGCATCTCCCAGCAGCCGGACAAGATCATCGCGCAGATGCGCGCCTTCTCGGCGGAGTTCGAGCAGACTCTGGGCATCACGAAGGAGTGATGTGGCATGGTGCAGGGCTGCGCCCGATTCCTCTCCATGGACCGGGAACTTGGCAGGAAAATTATGGGCAGGAAAATTGAAGCGGAAATCTTCCTGCCCACAATTTTCCTGCCAACTTCTCCTTCCGGTTCATGGTCCCAATGCGCGGCTTCCGGGCCGTGGCGGCTGCCCGGATGCCGCAAACTCTCGGCGGCGCGCTGAGGACAGCGCGCCCGGCGCTCTATCACACAGCCCGCCCTGTCGCCGCCGCCACCAGCCGCCGGTATTCCTCCTCCGAAACCAGCTTGGGCACCGCGCGGCAGGTTTGCTCGAAGCCGGGGAAGTTCCACAAGTTCGGAAAGTCCCGGCATTGCTGCGGCTTCACCGGCTGGACCGCGCAGCTTTCGCCGTCGAGGAAGACGCATTCGCCGTTGGGCTTGTCCATGAGCGCAAGACCCTGCCGGTCGGGACGCAGCCGCGTGAACTGCTGGATGAAGTCGCGCTCGTCCAGCCCGCGAAACTGTGCGAGATGTGAAATCTCCGCCTCCGTGAGCCGCACCTGCCCCGGCCACCGGCAGCAGGCGGTGCAACGCTGGCATTCGTGAAAAACCGGCACGCCCGCGACGGTAGCGGGCCGCAGGCAGAGGGCAAGCCGGGGTGAACCACGGAAGCACGGAGCAGTGGAGCATGGAGTGAGGCTGTCCCGGTTAAATGGACAGCGCCAGGAGGCCCGTCACGCCACGGCTTCGGCATTGCGCGTCTTCCGGCGGCTGCTACGCTCCCGCCGTTCCCTAAAGAACAAACGCGCAACCACCATGTCGCCCTTCCTTGCTGAACTCATTGGCACCGCGATCCTCGTCCTGCTGGGCGACGGGGTCGTGGCAAACGTCCTCCTCAACAAATCCAAAGGCCAGAACTCCGGCTGGATCGTCATCACCACCGGCTGGGCGCTGGCGGTGACCGTGGCGGTGTATTGCATCGGCAGCATCAGCGGCGGGCATTTGAACCCCGCCGTGACCGTGGCGATGGCGAGCATCGGCAAGCTCAGTTGGGACCTGGTGCCGGTCTATATCGGCGCGCAGATGGCGGGTGCGTTCCTCGGCGGCGTGCTGGTGTGGCTTGCCTATCTGCCGCACTGGGCGGAAACCGAGAGCCAGGACGCGAAGCTCGGCATCTTCTGCACCGCCCCCGCCATCCGCAAATCCTGCGCGAACCTGCTCTGCGAAATCATCGGCACCGCCATGCTCCTGCTCGGCGTGCTCGCCATCGGCGCGAAGGCCAACCTCAAGCCGGAGTTCGGCTGGGACGCGGGCTTCGGCCCCGCGCTCGTCGGCGTGCTGGTGTGGGCCATCGGCCTCTCGCTGGGCGGCCCGACCGGCTACGCCATCAACCCCGCGCGCGACCTCGGCCCGCGCCTCGCCCACGCGCTGCTGCCCATCGCGGGCAAGGGCGGCTCGGACTGGGGTTACGCTTGGGTGCCGGTCGTCGGCCCGCTGATTGGCGGCGTGGTGGGCGCGCAAATCTTCAAGTGGCTCTGGCCCGCCTGACCGGCCCGGCCTCAGCGCCGGGACACGCGGAGGTAGAAGTTTGAGTTGAGCAGGAACTCGAAGTCCGTCCGCACCTCCTCGAAGGCGAGGTGCTGCAACTCGCGGTCACTTCGCAGCCGGTCGAGATAGCTGGAGCGTTTCGCCTCGAAGGTCACGATGGGATACACCCGCGCCTCGCCGCACGTCACCCGCATGATTTCCAGCAGCGACCGCTTGTGGAACTCGTAGTCGAGCTGGTCCTCATAGACAAAGAGCAGGTAGGAAACTAGCGTGAGGTCGAACTCGCCGTCACGGAACGGCAGCTTCGGCAGCAGGCCCGGCACGTAGCACGCCTTCCCTTGAGCGCAATAATCCGCAAGGAACCCGCGATACGCCTGTTCGCGGAACTTCCGCAGGTTCTCCGGCGACTGGTAGAAGTCCCAGCGATAGGTCTTCAGGTCGCGGATGGCATCGGTCACATGGTCGAGGTCGGTGGCGCAGCGCCGCTCAATCTCGTCCGCCGGCAATTCGTAAATCGCGTCGAACGCCGTCACGCGCAGCCCCGCCCGCCGCGCCTCGGCGCAGAACGAACTCACGCCGGACGCCACGTCCAGAATCTTCCGACCACGCAACCCTTCGAGGTCGAGCGTGAAGTAGCGCCGATACTCGTCCAGCGTGCGCCCAAGCAACACGACTTTGTCCAGCACCAGGCCCTGCTTCATGGCGCAGGAGTGTGGCGGAACGGTTGCGAGACTGCGAGCCTCGGAAAGAGCGGCAGTGAACGCGCCGCAGTCCAGACGCTTCGCGAAATTCGTGGACATCACACATTCGCGCCAGCGTTTGGACTGCGGTGGCTTCATCGCCGCTCTCCGTCCGGTGCCGATGACAGCCGCGAATCGCCAGCCGCGCTTGCGTCGCCTGCGCCGGGCTGCAACATTCCGACCGCCCCATGAAACCTCCAACCCCTTCCCACTCCCTCACCCGCCGGAACTTCGTGCGCGCCGGCTCCGCGCTGGCTGCGACCGCGCTCGCGAGCGGGCTGCCCGGCACTGCGCAAGCGGCGGAGGCTCCCACAGCGCCAAAGCCTGCCGCTCCCGCCGCTCCGCATCCCTTGCTCACGCCCGCCGAGAAATTCCGCGACGTGTCCCGGGGCAATCCCAAGCCGCATTCGCTCAAGGGTGACGCGCTCGTGCAGGCCCGCCTCACGCCCGAGACGTGGCGGCTGGAAATCACGGCCGATGCGACGCCGAACCCGGCCATCAAGGAACAAGCCGGCCTGAGCACGCCGCTCACGCTCGCGGACGGCACCGCGCTGGACCTGCCCACGTTGCTGAAGCTTGGCGAAAGGCACGGCGTGAAATACCTCAAGGCCATGCAGTGCCTCAACATCCCTGCGCCGCTCGGCCAGGGACTGTGGGAGGGCGTGCCGTTGCGCGAGGTGCTGCGACTCTGCGGCCAGTTGCGGAACGTGCGCCGCATCTACTACTGGGGCTTCCACCACCACGATCCGAAGCAGCTCTTCCAGTCCTCGGTCAGCTACTCGCAGGCGATGGAGACCGCACCGGGGGAACTGCCAGCTTTCCTTGCCTACCGCCTCAACGGCGAACCGATCTCGTTGGTGCGCGGCGGTCCGGTGCGCATGGTCATCCCGTGGGCGCACGGCTTCAAATCCATCAAGTGGCTCCAGCGCATCGTCGTGACCAACGACTACCGGGCCAACGACACTTACGCCGAGCAAAACAACGACCCGGAGGCTCCGCTCAAGACAGCGGCGTATCTCGACAACCTCCCGGCAAAAATCCCCGCCGGCCAGCCGGTGCATCTCAACGGCCTCGTCATCTCCGGTCTGTCGGGATTAAAGCGCGTCGAGTATTCCCTGAGTCGCGCCGATGCGAAGGCCGACGCCCCTGAGCACTGGACCGCGACGCAGCTCGAAGCCCCGCCCGCCGACTGGAGCGCTGTGCTTCCCGCTGGCGTCTCCTCGCGGCAAATCCTCGGCTTCAATCCGCAGACCGGCCAGCCCGCGACGTGGCCCTTGCGCTACAGCATGGTTTCCTGGTCCGCCTCGCTCAAAGGATTGGCCCCCGGCAAATACTCCGTGCGCGCCCGTGCGGTGGACCTGAATGACTTCGCCCAGCCCGAGCCAAGGCCGATTCAAAAGTCCGGCAGAAACTCCCTCGAAACGCGCGAATTCGAGGTGGTGTAGGGAACGGCCCGCGACCTCACCAAGGCCGCCGGGATTTGGCCTGCGTGCCACGCGCATCCCGGCCCCGCGCGCCCGGGCTGCTGGCTTGTGGCAGCTTCGCATCGGGCAATGCTTCGTCCGCGTCAGCCGGTGTCTGCGCCTCATACTCCGCCATCGCCGCCGCGATCACCCCGAGCAATTCCCGCCGGCCATGCTTCGCCACGGCGGAACACTTGAAAATCTCCGGCAGTTGCTCGCACCACTCGGAGATGCGCTCCGAGAACGCTGCGATGTTCGCCTGCACCTCGGGCGGCTTCGCCTTGTCGGTCTTGGTGAAGACGAGGACGAAGGGGATCGAGTTGTCGGCGAGCCACTCCACGAATTCCAGGTCCATCTCCTGCGGCGGCAGGCTGGAGTCCACCAGCGCGAAGACCAGGCAGAGGTTCGGGCGGTTGCGCAGGTAATGGGCCACCGCCTGGTTGAACTTGGCCTTGTCGTGCCGCGCCACGTGTGCCCACCCGTAGCCCGGCAGGTCCACCAGCCGCCACGTCTTGTTCATCAGGAACATGTTGATGAGCTTGGTGAAGCCCGGCGTGGCGGAAACCCGGGCGAGGCCCTGCTGGCCCGCGATGATGTTGAGCAGCGACGACTTGCCCACGTTGGAGCGCCCGATGAAGGCAAACTCCGGCAGCGACTCGTCCGGACACGAGTCCAGGTCCGGGGCGCTGCGGAAAAAAGTGGCGGATGAAATGTCCATAATCAAAAACGAGCAGCCGACTGTCGCAGCAAAAGCCCTTCGCGGGAACATCAATTCACTTTGCTGCCACCAGACGCTCGGCCCGGGACTTCTCCGCCCGCAGTTGGCCGCAACCGGCGGCCACGTCAATGCCCCGGCGCTGGCGGATGGTGTTCGGGATGCCGGCCGCTTGCAGAGTCATCTGAAACGTCTTCGCCGCGCCAGTTTGCGTCGCAGTGCCGGCGAAGCCGCCGGTGGGATTGAGCGGGATCAAGTTCACATGGGCGTCGAGTCCCTTGAGCAGCGTGGCCAGCCGACCGGCTTGCGCCGGGGAATCATTCGTGTGGGCAATCAGCGTCCATTCGAAGAAAATGCGCCTTCCCGTCTGCGCGAAGTAAGTGCGGCACGCCGCCATCAGTTCGGCCAAGGGCCAGCGCTGACTCGCGGGCACCAGCGCCGAGCGTTCCTCCTCCGTCGCGCCGTGCAGGCTCACGGCGAGGTGATACGGGCGCTGCTCCGCCGCCAGCCGCAAGATGCCCGGCACCACGCCCACCGTGCTGATCGTGATGCGGCTCGGGCCGATATTCAGGCCGCGCCGGTCGGAGATGATTTCCAGCGCGGTCATCACGGCGTCGTAGTTGTGCAACGGCTCGCCCATGCCCATGAGCACCAGATTGCGCAAACCGTCACCACCGGCGGCGCGCAACGCGAGCTGCGCATGGCGGACCTGCGCCACGATTTCGCCGGGCCGCAGATGCCGCACGAAGCCCATCTGCCCCGTCGCGCAGAAGACGCAGCCCATCGCGCAGCCGGCCTGCGTGCTCAGGCAGGCCGTGTAGCGTCCCCTGAAGCCCATCACCACCGTCTCGATGGTCTGCCCATCGGCGAGGCGAAGCAGGAACTTGCGCGTTAACCCGTCGCTGCTCGCGATGTCGGCGCCCTCGACGGGTGCCT
Organism: Limisphaerales bacterium; assembly: GCA_009773355.1. Taxonomy (GTDB): domain Bacteria; phylum Verrucomicrobiota; class Verrucomicrobiia; order Limisphaerales; family SXTU01; genus SXTU01. The sequence continues at coordinate 9,614 of WRPG01000057.1, read as the reverse complement.
CGATGAAGAACCGGCTTCCCTCGCCCACCTGCTCCGCCAGCCAGCGCCGCAACGGAGGCAGAAAATCCGTCGCATCGGTGAAGTCCCGCTTCAGCCCGTGGTGCAACGCCCGCCACAGCGCCCGCGCGTGGAGTGGAGACAACTTGGCCGCGATGAACTCCCGTTCCAGCTCCGCAAACGTGAGGTCGAGGAGCGAACGCGGCGCGATGGTGGCGACGGCGGCGGTCGTCATGTCGCCTCGCAGTGTGGCGAACGAAGTGCCCACCGCGACACCGAAATTTGATCGGCTCTGGCTCGCGCAATGTTTCCATTTCCATGCCACTCGGAAGCCTTGCCATTTCCAAGTGCTTCCGAGTAGTTTTCCGACCATGTTCAACCTTGCGGAACTGCTGCGCCAGCACGAAGGGAAGACCCTGGAGTTCAAGCGTGACCTCTCCTCGCCAGACAAAGTGATGCGGACACTCGTGGCCTTTGCCAACGGCGCGGGCGGCGTCCTGTTGATTGGCGTGCTGGACGGCTCGCGCAAGGTGATCGGCGTGCCGGACATCGCCAAGACCGAGGAGCAGCTCGCCAGCTTCATCTCCGACCGCATCGAACCGCGCCTCGTGCCGGAGATTCACATCATCCCGTTCCGCAAGACGCACGTTCTGGCGGTCGAGCTTTTCCCCAGCCCCAGCCGTCCGCACTACGTGAAGGCCGTCGGCTACCCGGCGGGCGTCTATGTTCGCGTCGGCTCCACAAACCGTCAGGCTGATGCCGCCGCCGTGGCAGAGCTTCAGCGCGTGGTGCGCGGGCGCAGCTACGACGAGGAGCCGTTGCCGGAATTGAACTCGGAAGCGATCGACTTCCGAGCTGCTTCCGAGTGCTTCGCGTCCATTCGTCGGCTGCGGAAGAAAGATTTGCGGACGCTTCACCTCCTCGCTCCGCATCAGAAACGCGAAGTGCCGACCGTCGGCGGCATCGTGCTGTTTGGCACGGAACGGTTGAAACAATTCCCCGAGGCCTGGCTGCGCGCCGGCTGCTTCGAGGGCGTGGACAAGAGCGTCATCCTCGATTCCGCCAACCTCACGAGCTATCCCGTGCTCGCGGTGGAGGAAGCCATCCGCTTCGTGCAACGCAACACCCGCCGCGCGCTCGAAGTGAAAGGCGTGCGTCACCGCGAAGTCTGGGAATTCCCCGTCGTCGCCTTGCGCGAGGCCATCACCAACGCCTTCGTCCACGCCGACTACGCGCAACGCGGCTCACCCATCCGCCTCGCCATCTTCCGCGACCGCATTGAAATCGAAAACCCTGGCAACCTGCCGCCCGGCCTGACCGTGGAGGACATCCGGCGCGGCGTCTCCAAGCTCCGCAACCGCGTCATCGGTCGCGTCTTTCACGAGCTGGGCCTCATCGAGCAATGGGGCAGCGGCATCCAGCGCATGACCGCCGCCTGCCGCGCCGCCGGCCTGCCCGAGCCGGAACTGGAAGAAATCGGCAGCAGCTTCCGCGTCACCTTCCGCCGCGAGCGCGTGGCCAAACCAGAGCGCGACAAGCTCGACACCGCCATCGTGGAATTCCTCCGCCGCAAACCCGGTGCATCCACCAGCCAGATTGCCGCCGCCATCAAGCGCACCACCCGCGCCACGCAGACACGCCTCAAGCGCCTCGTCGAACTCGGCCAGCTCGTCGCCATCGGCAGCAGCACCCAAGACCCGCGTAAGGTGTATCACTTGAAGCAGGGCGTATGACCACGATGTCTGCCGCGTGAGGCACGCAGCTCGGCCGAGCGTCGGCCTTATGCATGATTTCCACCAGCCTGCGGACGCGCCTACTTAACGAGTGCTGGGATTTCTTGAACCGCCTTTCCTGTCTGCAAATCAAGCGGGACCGTCTTCAGATACTTCGGAACCAGCTCGGCTACGGTTGCAGGCGGACGCTTTTCATCCAGCTCGTAGGCACGAGCCGCCAGCCGGAGCATGAGTCGTTGGGTGCGTGCGGTTGCGTCGTTCGCCTTTTTGGAGAACTCCGCGAATCGCCTCGCGTGGCCCTCGCGTCCCAACCAGCCACCGATCACGTCCACCAGCCCAAATTGTCGCCGGGACCACGCCTGCTCGGTGGTGATGATCGCTTCCGGCTGCGCGCGTGCGGCCAGGAGTTTTTCCAACGTCACGGCGGATTCCCGGCAAAACGCCGCGTCCAACTGCGGCAGCAAGGACTGCAACGACGCCCCGCCGATCACTTCGAGGGCCAAGCCCGTGATGCCATCCACCAAAATGCCGCCGTGGCTTACGCACTTGGCGAGACGAATTACCTCCAGGTGGCAGCCTGCGGCTTCGTTTGTGCGGCCGGCTTGCAGGTGGGATTTCGCCTCCACGGCAAATGCAACGGCCAGGCGTTTGAAGTCCTTCAGATCCTGGTTGTGCTGATTCTGCCAGCCCTTTTTCGTATCCAGAGTCACGCCGCTGTCCATGGCCAGAGACTTGCGGGCCATTGCCAGGACAGGTTTGTTCTCCTCGGCCAACTGTCGGGCTTGCTCTTGACTTAGTTCGGCCAAGTCCGAGGAAGGCGACTTGACCTCACGCGCAGCAAGGACCAATGGCTCATATCCGTTGGCCTGTGGGGGAACAGGCAGCGTGCGGCTCCTGCTCAGGCCCCAATTCGCCAGCCGCACCACCAGCAATAGCAGCCCGACAACCCAGATGATCTGGAAGATTCGGTTGAGCCACTTTTGCATAAGTCTTGGGATTAGTTCCGCGCCCCCGCCAGTTCCTCCTCAAAATCCACGATCTCTTTGATCTGCACCAAGAACCAGCGGTCGATTTTCGTCAGATTGAAAATCTCCTCGATGGTGAAGCCGGCGCGCAGGGCATGGCGGATGAAGAAGATGCGTTCGGCGTTGGGCACGCTCAGTTTGCGGCTGATGACGTCGCGCGGGAGGATGTCGCGGTCGCCATAGATTTCCGTGCCGATGCGCCAGGGTTTGCCGTCGCCGCCCAGGCCGCTGCGGCCGATCTCGAGCGAGCGGAGGCATTTTTGCAGGCTCTCCTTGAACGTGCGCCCGATGGCCATCGCCTCGCCGACGCTTTTCATCTGCGTGGTGAGCGTGGGGTCGGCTTGCGGAAATTTCTCGAAGGCAAAGCGCGGAATCTTGGTGACGACGTAATCAATGCTCGGCTCGAAGCTCGCGGGGGTTTCGCGCGTGATGTCATTCTTGAGTTCGTCGAGCAGGTAGCCGACGGCGAGTTTGGCGGCGATCTTCGCGATGGGAAAGCCGGTGGCCTTGGACGCGAGGGCGGAGCTGCGGCTGACGCGCGGGTTCATCTCGATGATGACCATGCGGCCGTTCTCCGGGCTGACGCCGAACTGGATGTTCGAGCCGCCGGTCTCGACGCCGACGGCGCGGATGACGGCGAAGCTCTGGTCGCGCATGATCTGAAATTCCTTGTCGGTCAGCGTCTGGATGGGCGCGACGGTGATGCTGTCGCCAGTGTGGACGCCCATGGGGTCGAAGTTTTCGATGGAGCAGATGATAACGCAGTTGTCGGCCTTGTCGCGCATGACTTCCATCTCGTATTCCTTCCAGCCGAGGAGAGATTCTTCGATGAGGATTTCGTTCACGGGCGAAAGCTCAATGCCGCGCTTGGCTATCTCTTCAAACTCCTCGCGATTGTAACCGATGCCGCCGCCCGTGCCGCCGAGGGTGAACGCGGGCCGGATGATGAGCGGGAAACGCCCGATCTTGTCGGCGACGGCGCGGGCTTCATCCATGTTGTGCGCGACGCCGGAGATGGGCACGTCGAGGCCGATGCTCAACATGAGTTCCTTGAACGCGAAACGATCTTCACCCTTGTGGATGGCCTCGGGTTTCGCGCCGATCATCTCGACGCCGTATTTATCCAAGACGCCAGATTTGTGCAAAGCCATGGCGGTGTTCAAAGCCGTTTGCCCACCGAGCGTGGGGAGCAGGACGAGTTTGTTGGCGATTGCCGATTGGCCGACGGGCACGCCCATGCGCTTCATCTCTTCCAACTCGCGGACGATGATCTTCTCGACGCACTCGGGAGTGATCGGCTCGATGTAAGTGCGGTCGGCGAACTCCGGGTCGGTCATGATCGTGGCCGGGTTGGAGTTCACGAGGATGACGCGGTAGCCCTCCTCCTTGAGGGCCTTGCACGCCTGGGTGCCGGAATAGTCGAACTCGCACGCCTGCCCGATGATGATGGGGCCGGCGCCGATGATGAGGACGCTGTGGATGTCGGTGCGTTTAGGCATCTAAAAGTGGCTCAGGCCGGAGCGTCGCCGCGCGTCAACCCTCATGGCTGAGTCCGCCGCGCTCCGCAAAAGCTCGGTGAGTGAACGCAATCCCACGGCGCTTGTCAGCGGTTTTTTGTTCACGGGCGCGACCTTGCCAAGCAGGGGCCGAAGGCTACGCTGCCGGGCGTGATTTTCCGGGTTCTCGCCACGCTGGTGCTCGCGTTGGGGTTGAAGGCGTTCGCCGCCGCGCCCTTGCCGTGGAAGCTCGTCTGGTCGGATGAGTTCGACGGACCGAAGCTCGACTTCGCCAAGTGGGCCGTGGAGGAAAACGCCCACGGCGGCGGCAACAACGAGCTGCAAGTCTTCCTGGACCGCCCCGAGAACGTCCGCATCGAGAACGGCCAGCTCGTCATCGAGGCGCGGAAGGAAACCTACTCGCTCTCGGGCCAGACGCGGCAGTTCACCTCAGGCCGCCTGCGCACCAAGCATCGCGCGGACTGGACCTACTGCCGTGTTGAAGTGCGCGCGAAGCTCCCGCGCGGGCGCGGCATCTGGCCGGCCATCTGGATGCTGCCCACGCACGAGAAATACGGCCCTTGGGCGGCCAGCGGGGAGATTGACATCGCGGAGGTCATCGGCCACGAGCCGCACCAGGTCCACGGCACGATTCACTTCGGCGGCAAGTGGCCGCGCCAGCAGTCCGCTGGGAAACCCTACGCGCTGCGGCAGGGCACGTTCGCCGACGACTTCCATGTCTTCGCAGTGGAATGGGAGCGCGACGCCTTTCGCTGGTATGTGGATGGCCTGCTTGTTTCCATGCAAACCAAGTGGCGCAGCGACGGCGGCCCGTTCCCCCGCGCCCTTCGACCAACCGTTCCACCTGTTGCTGAACCTCTCGGTCGGCGGCAACTGGCCCGGCCCGCCCGATGCGCAAACCGTCTTTCCCGCGCGAATGCTGGTGGACTACGTGCGCGTCTATCAACGGACACCATGAACAAGCTCCAAGCTCCAAGTTCCAAGCTCCCAAGCAGCTCCAAACACCAAGCTCCAATTCCCCGTTCGCGCGCACGCCGCCTTGGAACTTGGAGCTTGGTGTTTCTTTGGAGCTTGGGATTTGGGTTTTGGAGCTTTGCCCGCGCCGCCACCACCAACCTCAACGACCACACCTTCACGCTCCCCGACGGTTTCATCGTTGAGCTGGTCGCCCGCGCGCCGCTCGTCAATCGCCCCATCTCCATCAGTTATGACCCACAGGGCCGGCTCTACGCCACCGATTCCTCCGGCTCCAGCGACAAAGGCCCGACGCAATACGAGCGCAAGGACCACCGCATCGTGCGCCTGGAGGACACCGACGGCGACGGGCGCTTCGACAAGTCCGTGGTGTTCGCCGACAAGATGATGTTCCCCGAGGGAGCGATGTTTTACGAAGGCTCGCTCTACGTCGCCGCGCCGCCGCAAATCTGGAAGCTCACGGACACCGACGGCGACGGCGTCGCCGACAAACGCGACGTGTGGCACGACGGCAAGACGCTCACCGGCTGCGCGAACGATCTGCACGGCCCCTACCTCGGCCCGGACGGCTGGATTTACTGGACCAAGGGCGCGTTCGCCGAGCAGCGCTACACGCTCCCGAACGGCAAGCCCTTCGTCACCCGCGCCTCGCACATCTTTCGTGCGCGACCGGACGGCACGGGCATCGAACCGGTGCTCACCGGCGGCATGGACAATCCCGTGGGCGTCGCGTTCCACTCGACGGGCGAACGCTTCTTGAGCTGCACGTTCGTCCAGCCCGGCGGTGGCAAGCGCGACGGATTGCTCCACGCCATCTACGGCGGCGTGTATGGCAAGGAGCAGGCCGCGCTCGACGGCCACCCGCGCACCGGCGACCTCATGCCGGTGATGACGCACATGGGCGCAGCCGCGCCGTGCGGCCTGACCACGTATCGCTCGCGGGTCTTCGGCGCAGACTGGTCCGACAACTTGCTCGCGTGCTACTTCAACCTCCGCAAAGTCGTCCGCCACGAACTCATTCCCGACGGCGCGACGTTCAAGACGAAGGACACCGACCTGCTCGCCAGCGACCATGTTGACTTCCACCCGACCGACGTGTTGGAAGACGCCGACGGCAGCATCCTCATCGTGGACACCGGCGGCTGGTATAAGATTTGTTGCCCCACCTCGCAGCTCGCCAAGCCGGACGTGTTCGGTGGCATCTACCGGTTGCGCAAAGCGGGAATGCCCAAACCCGCCGACCCACGCGGCCTCAAGCTGAACTGGCCCGCGCTCAAACCCGCCGAACTCGCCAAGCTCCTCGCTGACGAACGCCTCTACGTCCGCCAACGCGCCATCCACGAGCTGGGCAAACGCGGCGAGCCAGCGGTGCCCGCGCTGCGCCAGCTTCTGGTAGCAGCCGACGTAAGGAGGCTCACTTCCAACGCGAAACCTCAAACGCGAAACCCCAAACCCGAGTCAGAGCCTCCTCACGTCGGCTGCTACCCGGAAGAGACGCGCCTCGCCGCCGTCTGGTCCCTCGCCCGCATTCCCGGCCCTGCCGCGCGCGAGGCCGTCCGCACCGCGCTCAACGACACGGACGCCTCCGTCCGCCACGCCGCCCTGCACGTCGTGAGCGTTTGGCGGGACACGAATGCAGTCGGGCGAATCCAAAGTTTCCTCACCGCAGACGAAACCACGGTCGCCGCCCGGCGCGTGGCTGCGGAGGCACTCGGACGCATCGGCGGCCCCTCTGCGGTGGCTGCGCTGCTGGAGGGCGCGGCGCACCTCGCGATACTCAAGGAAGGTGATGGGCGGCGGATGCTGGAGCATTCGCTCATCGCCGCGCTCATCGAAATCGGAGCCGCCGCCGAGACGTCCTCCGGGCTGGCTTTGCCGAACGCATCGGTGCAGCGGGCGGCGTTGGTGGCGCTCGACCAGATGCCAAACAGCAGCCTGAAGCCGGAGAATGTCTGGCGCTTGTGTTATTCCAAACAGCCACTCCTAAGGCAGACGGCGTGGTGGGTTGCCAGCCACCGCCCGGAGATGGGCCAATTTCTCGCCACGCAATTCCACGGCAACCTGTTCACTTACGGCCAGTCGTTGCCGCTTCCCGATGCCGAGGAGTCGGCCACCCGGCTCGCGCAACTGGCCAAGTCCCCGGCGATTCAAAGAGTCATGGTGGATTTGGTGAAGTCCCAGCACACGCCGTTGGAGGCGCGGTTGATTGTCTTGCGGGCGATGGCTTCGTCCGGGCTGAAAGAGACGCCGCTCGATTGGCTCAGGGAGGTCACCTGGCTGCTGGAAGGCGACAGCCCCGAACTCCGCCGCCAGGCCGTCGCGACGGCACGGACCTTCACGCTGCCCAAGCAGGGAAACGCCGCCTTCATCACCGCGCTGCAAGCCTTGGGCGAGGACATCCACGAGCCGGCGGAAGTCCGGCTGGACGCGCTGGTGCTGGCCGGTAGCGTTCCGTTCAGCTCCCAGCGAATGTTCGACTTTGTCCGCGCGAGCCTTGACCCGGCGAAACCGATGCTCACCCGCAGCGCCGCCAGCACCGTGCTGGCGAAGGGGAAGTTGTCCGCCGAGCAACAACTCACGCTGGCCGACACGATGAAGTCCATTTCCCCGCTCGACGCGCCGAAGCTGCTGCCGGTGTTCGAGAAGTCGCCGAACGAGGCGCTGGGCTTGAAGCTGGTTGCGGCGCTGAAGGATTCCGCCGGGCTGCGGGGCCTGCGCGTGGATTTGCTCAAGCCGCTGTTCGCGAAGTATCCGAAGTCCGTGCAGGACGCGGGCGCGGAGCTGCTCGCGCGGCTGAACGCGGATGCCAGCAAGCAGCGGGCGCACTTGGAGGAGCTGGCACCGACGCTCAAGGAAGGCGACGTGCGGCGCGGCCACCAGGTTTTCAAGAGCCAGAAGGCCGCGTGCTTCACCTGTCACGCCCTTGGCTACCTCGGCGGCAAGCTGGGGCCGGACCTCACGCGCATCGGACAAGTGCGGACGGAGGTGGATTTGCTGGAGAGCATCATTTACCCGAGCGCGAGTTTCGTGCGGAGCTACGAGCCGTTCACGGTCGTGGTCAAGGGCGGCGAGGATGTCACCGGCATCGTGCGCAAGGATGCGCCGGACGAAGTCATCTTGGCCAACGGTCCCGAGACCGAGGCCCGCATCGCCCGCGCGGACGTGATGGAGATGCGGCCCGGCAAGGTCTCGCTGATGCCGGACGGCTTGGAGCAGGCGCTGACACGGCAGGAGCTGGCGGACTTGCTGGCGTTCCTGAAGGCGTCGAAATGACGAGGAGCAGTGTTCAGTAATCAGTTTTCAGTCTTCTGTGAGGTCGCAGACGTGCTGAGGCCCAACTGAATACTGGTTGCTGAATCCTGAACACTTCGCCTTGGCCGCCCACGAAAAAGGCCGCGCCTGTTGCCAGACGCGGCCTTCGCAAGTTTGGTTGAAGCCTACTGCCCGGCCTTCACCGAGAGCAGCTCGATGTCGAAGATGAGCGTCGAATTCGGGCCGATGTCCTTGCCCGCGCCGCGCTCGCCATAGGCCAGCTCGGACGGAATGTAGAGCTGCCACTTTGCGCCTTCCTTCATGAGCTGCAACGCTTCGGTCCAGCCCTTGATGACGCCGTTGACGGGGAACTCCGCCGGCTCGCCGCGCTTGTAGGAGCTGTCGAACTCGGTGCCATTGATGAGCGTGCCGCGATAGTGGGTCTTCACGGTGTCGGTGGCCTTGGGCGTCTTGCCGGTGCCGTCCTTGATGACCTTGTATTGCAGGCCGCTGGCGGTGGTCTTGATGCCTTCCTTCTTCTTGTTGTCGGCCAGGAACTTCTCGCCCTCGCCCTTGTTCTTGGTCAGGCCCTCCTCGCGGGCGGCCATCTGCTTGGCCATCATCTTCTTCTGGAAGTCCTGCATGACCTGCTGCACCTGCTCGTCCGTGAGCTGCGGCTTCGCGCCGGCGAACACGTCCTTCATCGCGGCGGCGAGGGCGTCGGGGTTGATGTCCAGCCCCTCCTGCTTCATGCTCTTGCCGATGTTGAGGCCGATGCTGTAGCTGACTTTGTCCTTGTCGTCTTTCAGGGTCATTTTGGTGTCGGCGGCGGACGCGGAGCCGGCCAGAAGGCCGAGCGCGAGGGCGGCGGTGGTGAGGGCTTTCATTGCGTGTTTGTCGTGTGCGCCGGGAACGGACCAGGCGCGAATTTGGCGAACCTAACAGCGCGCTTTCCGGCAAGGCGAGGGAAATTTCCGCCTTCGGCACCGGGTCCACGGCCGCCCGGGCCGGCTTCGGTTCACCGGCCCAACTGCCTCAGCCATTCGCCGGCGTGGCGCTGGTAGGCACCCCAGCCGCGCGCGCCGACGGCGGCCTGCAGCGTGCGCTCGGTCTCG
>WRPG01000056.1 GCA_009773355.1 Limisphaerales bacterium | reverse complement strand
CGGCCCCGGCACGGCCCGCCTGCCGGCCGCAGCGTCCGCCTATCAAGTGCCGGCGGGCGCCCAGCCGCCCGCCGTGGCCACCAGCGTGTTCTGGCTGCCGCAAGGCCCCAGCCCGGCCTATGGCGGGCAGGCCGAGAACGCCGCCGTGAGCAACGCGGTGTCCGGCGCGGTCCATGTGGTCGCCCCGCATCCGGCCAATCCGAACACCCTCTTCATCGGCACGGTCAACGGCGGCGTCTGGCGCACGTTCAACGCCCAGTCCTCCGCGCCGGTGTGGACGCCGCTGACCGACCAACTCGGCTCGCTCTCGATTGGCGCGCTGGTGTTCGACCCGACGGATTTGTCGAACAACACCCTCGTGGCCGGGGTGGGCCGGTTCAGCAGTTTCGCCCAGGAGGGCGGCCCGCGCACGGGTTTGCAGCGCACGACGGACGGCGGCAACACCTGGACGGAGATCAACGGCGGCGGCCTGCTCACGGGCAAGAACATCTCCGGCGTCGCAGCCCGCGGCAGCACGCTGGTCGTGTCCGTGAACGAGGCGGACACGTTCACCCTGCCCAACGTCGGCCTGTTTCGCAGCGTGAACGGCGGGGCGACGTTTGTGCAGATCTCCGGCGGGGCCGGCACGGGCCTGCCGGCCGGCGTCTGCAACGACCTGGCCGCCGACCCGGTCAACAACGCCGTGCTCTACGCGCCGCTCAACTTCGCGGCGGTGAACGGCATCTACAAGTCCAGCGACACGGGCGCGAACTGGGTGAAGGTGAGCAGCGCCGCGATGGACGCGCTCATCACCGCCGGCAACACGAGCAACATCGAGATCGCCGTGGGCCGGAACAACAACGTCTTCGTGGGCATCGTCAACCGCGGCCAGCTTGCCGGGCTGTTCTTCTCGGCCGATGGCGGCGCGACCTGGACGCAGATGGACACGCCGCAGACCAACGAGGTGGGCGGCTCCGTGGGCATCAATCCCAAGCCCAAGGGCAACGGCGACCCCGGCGGCCAGGGGAGCATCCACTTCTCCATCACGGCGGACCCGACCACCTCAACCATTGTTTATGTCGGTGGCGACCGGCAGCCGGCTGGCTTCAATGACCTCACCGGCTTTCCCAACGCCATCGGCGCGCGGGACTTCTCGGGCCGCCTCTTCCGGGGCGATGCCTCCCGGCCCACCGGCAGCCAGTGGGTGCATCTGACCCACTCGAACGTGCTCGGGCCGGCCGGCGGCGGCACGGCCAGCAGCAGCGCGCCCCATGCGGACTCGCGGGACATGGCCTTCGATGCCGCCGGCAACCTCATCGAGGGCGATGACGGCGGCGTGTGGAAGCGCACCAACGCGCGCACCAACACGGGCGACTGGTTCGCCCTCAGCGGCGCAGGCTTGCAGATCACCGAGGCGCACGACGCAGCTTATGACGGCAACGCCCGGGTCGCGCTCTCCGGCAACCAGGACACCGGCACCACGCGGCAGCTCGCGCCCGGCGGCCAGGCCTGGCTGGCGATGCACAACGGCGACGGCGGGGATGTGGCGGTGGACACGCGCAGCCGGCCCGGCTTCTCCGTGGTCTACACGAGCTTTCAGAACCTGGGCGCGTTCCGGCGCACGGTGTTCGATGCGGCCAACAACGCGGTGCAGGTGGACTTTCCCGCCCTGACCGTGACGAACGGGTTTCCCTTCTTCGTTCCCAACTTTGTCACCCCCGTCCAGGTCAACGCGGTGGATCCCCTGCGGCTGGTGATTGTGGGTGCCTTTGGCGTGTATGAGTCGCTCGACCAGGGCGAGCGGCTGCGCGAGGTCGGCACGAATGTTTTCGCCAACGCCATGCCCGCCCCGCTGGCTTACGGCGGCTATCGTGCCGGCGCGGCAAACCCCGACGTCCTCTACGTGGGCGAAGGCTCCACCGTGCTGCTGCGCACCAACGCCACGTTCGCGCTGAATCCGACCGCCGCCTCGTTTCCCGGCGGCGCGGTCACGGCCATCGCGCTGGATTCGGCGGACTGGATGACCGCGTATGTGGGCGGCGACCAGGCCGTGTTCGTCACCAGCAACGCAGGGGCAAGCTGGGTCAACATCACCGGCAACCTCACCGGCGTGGGCCGGATCTGGTCCTTGCGCTTCATGTCGGGATTCGGGGTCAACGGCATTCTGGTGGGCACGGATCGCGGCGTGTATCTCTCCCGCACGGACCAGCGCGGCGTCTGGAACCGGGTCGGGGCCAATTTCCCCAACGCGATGGTCTGGGACATGGACTACGACGCGGGCACCGACTCGCTGGTCGCCGGGTGCATGGGCCGCGGGGTCTGGCTCCTGCCCAATGCCGCCCTGCAATTGCTGGGTGACACTCTGCCGCCCCGCATCACGGCCGATCCCCAGAACGTCACGGCCAATCCCGGTTCAAACGCCACTTTCAACGTCACGGTCCTGAGCGCCGCCCCGGTCACGTTTCAGTGGCGCTTCAACGGCTTCAATCTCCCCGGCCAGACCAACGCCACACTGACGCTCACGAACATTCTGGCCAGCCAGGCGGGTGGTTACGCCGTGCGCGTGGCCAACTCCAACGGCTTCGCCACCAGCGCCAGCGCCACGCTGGTGGTCAACTCGGCCCCGGCCATCATCGCGCATCCCGAGAGCGTCGCCGCTGTCGCGGGGGACACCGTCGCCTTCAGCGTCACCGCCACGGGCACCGCGCCGCTGGCCTACCAGTGGCGGTTGAACGGCACCAACGTCCCCGGCGCAATCAGCGCCACGCTCACCCTCCCCAGCGCGCAGGTCACCAACGCGGGCACCTACAGCGTGGTGGTGTCCAACCTGCTCGGATCCGTGACCAGCTCCAACGCCACGCTGACGGTGGATTCGCCGCCCTTCCTCGTGGGCAATCCCACCAGCCGGATCGTCACCGCCGGCACCCAGGTGTCCTTCTCCGTCACCGTGCTGGGCAACCTGCCGTTCACTTACCAGTGGCTCTTCAATGGCACCAATCTCCCCGCCGCGACCAACGCCACCTTCACAATCGCCAGCGCGGCCGCCTCGCACGGAGGTCTGTATTCCGTGACCGTCAGCAACCCGCTGGGCACGCGCACGAGCGCCGCCGCCTTGCTCACGGTCCTGCCGTTGAGCGTGACCGTGCCGTGGGCCTCCACCGCCGGCGGCTCCGGCTCGGACATCGGCCACGCCATCGCGCTGGACCCGGCGGGCAACGCCTTCGTCACCGGCACCTTCACCGGCACCGCCGCCTTCGGCACGAACGCCCTCGCCAGCGCCGGCCAGAGCGACATCTTCGTGGCCAAGTATGACGGCACCGGCCGGCTGTTGTGGGCGCGTCGGGCGGGCGGCGCCGGCTTCGATGCCGGGGCCGGCATCGCGGTGGACACGAATGGCAACTGCTACGTCACCGGCAGCTTCGAGGCCACCGCCGCCTTCGAGGCCGTCACGCTCGTCAATTCCAGTCCATCGTCCTACGCGGACATCTTCGTCGCCAAATACGACTCCGCCGGCAACCTGGTCTGGGTGCGCGGCACCGGCACGGAGTTCGTGGCCGACACGGGCGCGGCCATCGCGCTGGACGCCGCCGGCAACGTGCTGGTCACCGGCCGCTCCGTTCAGGACACGTTCGGCGTGACCACCTTCACCAACCTCGGCCGCATCTTCACCGCCAAGTATGACAACGCCGGCAACCCGGTGTGGGCGCGCAAGGCCGGCAGTTTCAGCGGCGGCACCTACGACACCGGCACCGGCATCGGCGCGGACGCCGCCGGCAACGTGTATGTCACCGGCGCCTTCCTCAGCCCGGTGGCGGACTTCGGCGGCACGCTGCTGACCAACCGCGGGTCGGGCGACCTCTTCCTTGCCAAATACGATTCTGCCGGGACGCTGCAATGGGTGCGGCAGGCGGGCGGCTCCGGCGACGACCGGCCCAACGGCCTCGCCGTGGACGCCGCCGGCAACGCGCACGTCGTCGGCGAGTTCGGCGGCACGGCCTCGTTTGGCGTGACCAACCTCACCAGCACCGGCGGCGCGCAGGCCGACCTTTTCATCGCCAAGTTCAACGCCGGCGGCACCGCGCTCTGGGCGCGGCAGGCGGGCGGCCAGAGCGCGGATGCCGCGCGCGGCGTCGCGCTCGATCCGGCGGGCAATGTCCACGTCACCGGCTACTTCGGCGGCAGCGCGACGTTTGGTGCCAGCACCTTGAACGGCATCGTCGGCACCTACGACGCCTTCGTGTCGCGGCTGGATGCGAACGGGAACTTCACCTTCGCCCAGCAGGCGGGCGGCACGGACCTCAACGGCGACTTTGGGCTGGGCATCGCCGCCGACACGAACGGCAACGCCTTCCTCACCGGCTACTTCACCGGCACCAGCACGCTGGGCAACGCGACTCCCACGAGCGCGGGCGGCGAGGATTTGTTCGTCATGCGCTTCAACTCGTTCATCGGCGGCGCGGCCACACCGACGCTGTCCTTCGCCGTGTCCGGCGGGCAGTTGGTCATCTCGTGGCCCGTGAGCTCTTCGGCTTTCATCCTGCAGTCGGCGACCAGCCTGGGCCTGCAAAACTGGGTGGACGCGACCAACACCCTGACCATCATCAACAACGACTTCGTGACCACGAACGCGCTCGGCAGCGGGCCGTTCTTCCTCCGCCTGCGCCGCCCGTGAGCGCCGCCTTCAACTTCACCAAGCCGGGCGGGGATGATGATGACTGAGTGCTGATTCGCACCGCAGCCCGTGCCGGCGACTTCTAGCCGCCGTCAGTGGGCAACGAACGGTTCGGACGGCGGCTGGAAGCAGCCGGCACAGGCCAAGGCCGTCACGGAGCATCGCCAAGCACGGGCAGCCACAGCCCGTTGAAGAGGAACTTGAACGTCCCGTGCGGCTGCGCGCGGAAGGCGACTTCCGGGCCGAAGAGGACCAGCCGGCCTTTCCCCACTCTGGCCTCCGCGACGGTGATGCCGTTGTCGAGATGCTGCTGCCCCCACGCCCAGCCGCTGCGCAGCGGCTTCGGCGAGTTGAACCACGCGACGCAGTCGAGCTGGCCCGGCTCGGCCTCGTCCGTGAAGCGGAGGACCGGGCTGGACGAAAAGAACACGTCGGCGTCCGGCTCCATGCCCCAGGCGAGCGGGTGCGCGGTGTCCACGCGGGCACGCAGCACGGAGCCGGGCACGTAAAACTTCTCTCGCGGGAGCGGGCGGGGTTTGTCCTCCTTGTCAGGCTCGGTGAGATGGCTTTCCACCGGCAGCCCAAGGTGCCGCGCGAGCGCCGTCGAGCTGCCGATGGTCAGGATGGTGCCGCCGTCTTCGAGGAACTTGCGGAGCTGCGGAATGGTCTTGGCCGCCGTGATGTTGCCGCGCTGGCCGCGATACTTGGGTGGCAGCGACTCCTCGCGCACGTCGGCGCTCGTGTCGGCGGGCGCATCGCCCGTGGGAGTGGATGTCGTGCTGGTCGTGTTCGTGGTGGAGCCGGAGTTGCGCGGGGCGGCAGGGATCGCGCCGTCCACAAAGAGCAGCACGTCGAACTTCTCGCGCAAGTTGCCCCGGTCCAGTTCCGGCGGGAACACGACTTGGAACGGAAACTCAAACCGCTCCAGCACCCACCGCGTCCAGCCCGAGGGCATCGAGCCGCCGTAGCGGTCCCACAGGCCAATGCGGAGGGGCTTGAGCGGCACCGCACTGGTGGGCGGTGTAGCGACGGCGGTGAATTGAACCCCGAGTTCGGTCGCGACCTTGGCGAGGCGCGCTTCAGTGCGCGGGCCGCGCTTGACGAAGAAGGCCCCCAAAGTGGACCCCCTCTCCGCTCCCGGAGGGAGGGGAGAGGGATGGGGAGAGGTGAGGGCGATGTCCGATTGGTTCTGGCTCACGGACCCCCTCTCCCCGGCCCTCTCCCCCAAGGGGGCGAGGGAGAAGTAAGCAGCAGTCATCCGGCTGATTTCCTCGCCCGCAGCGAGCAGTTGGTTCACAGCGCGGAACCCATCGTTCTGCGTGGCGGTGACGAAATAGCCGGCGGCGCTGGGCGCTCTCGCCACTTCGCGGCGCGGCGGGGCTTGCGGATAACTCACCTCGACGAACGGTCCTTCGAGCTTCTCCAGCACCCGGTCAAACTTCACCCCCATCTGAAACGCCAGCGTCCAGCCGGCGA
Source organism: Limisphaerales bacterium (assembly GCA_009773355.1). GTDB lineage: Bacteria > Verrucomicrobiota > Verrucomicrobiia > Limisphaerales > SXTU01 > SXTU01. The sequence continues at coordinate 28,689 of WRPG01000056.1, read as the reverse complement.
TGTCATACGGCGCAGTCGGTGCGGCTCCGGGATACGGGAAGTCGTTCGGGTGGTCCTGCGGCTCGAACATGTCCAGCACGTGCGCGCGGAACGGCTGCGCGCACTTCACCACGAAGCTACCGGTCGGGTAGCGGTTCGTGCCGACGGTGAAGTCCGCCGTCGCGCGATGCACCTGCACGCCGGTTTCGAGCAGCGTGTTGATGAACTTCGTTGCGGTCGGGAAGTCGCGCTGGTTCGCCGGGAGAACGTAGGCGCGCGCGTCGCGGTGCGCCGGGTCTTGCAGCAGGCGCTTGAACTCGTTCATCGCGGCGCTGGAGAGGAAGGGGCTGCCCTTGCGCTCCTTGCCGGCGTGCTCGACGAGCTTCGGCGTCACGGTCCAACTGTCGCGGCTGCCGCGCTCGATGGCGGTGCGGGCCATGCGCCACGCGTTGAGCAGCAGCGTCGAACGCTGGCGCGAGGCGTAGTCGAGCACGGCATAGTTCGCGGTCACGGAGTAGTCCACCGACTGCCGGAAGTGCCAGCGCTGCGGGGCGATGGGCGCGAGGTAGTCGGCCTTGGGCAGCAGCTTGTCCGGCAGGAATGGGATGGTCATTGGTGTCGGGCTGCCGACGGTTTCCGTGAGCAAGCCGATGATGTTGTGGAAGTAGGCGGTCGTGCGCAGGCCGCCGTTCCACCACGTCGAGTAGCGCGCGCCGGAGCGGACGGTCACACCCGGTTTCCCCTCGGCCAGGAAGCGCTGCATCATCGCCGCGCCCACCGCGTCAATGCCGCTCGTGACCAGCGGGTCCACGTTGTAGTTCGCGGGGTCGCGGAACGGCGGCGCGAACATCACGGTGCCTTGCGGGCCGGACTGGTGGTGGTTGTAGAGGATTTGCGGGAACCACTCGCGGTAGAGGATGCGGTTGATGGCCTTCGACTCGGACTGCACACAGGCGAAGAAGTCCCGGTTGTTGTCGTGGCCGATGTATTTCTGGTAGAGGCGCGGCAGCCCGGCGAGGGAGCGCTTCTTCGGGTCCGCCTCGCGCATATACCAGTTGGCGACCAGCTCCATGCCGTCGGGGTTCGCCGGCACGAAGAGGATGATGCAGTCGTCGAGGATGCGCCGCGTCTCCACGTCGTCGCGGCTGACGAACTGCCACAGCGTCTCCATCAACTGCGTGAAGCCGAGCGTCTCGGTCGCGTGCAGCCCGCCGTCAATCCACACCACCGCCCGGCCTTCCTCCACGAGCCGCTGCGCGTCCGCCGCCGTGGCCTCGCCCAGCGCGAGCCGGCGCACGGTGTCCTTGAAGCCATAAAGCCGCCGGTGGTTCGCGGGGGAGGTGACAATGCCCATGACCATCGTGCGCCCCTCCTCGGTCAAGCCGATGGGAACGACCTTCAGCCGGTCAGACTCGCGGTCGAGGCGTTCCCAATACGCGGTGAGCTGCGTGTAGTTCGGCAGTTGGTAATCATCGCCCAGATTGAAGCCGAGGAAGGCTTTGGGAGAGGTGACGCGCGGCGCGGCGGAAGCGAACGAGGCAACGAGAAGGACAGCCAGAAGAGCGCCGCCGGGCACACTGCATCCGGGCTTGAGCCGGGCCTGGGTGGCGCTGTCAGACATGCCGGATAACAGGGTTCATCCTGGCGGCGGTGTTGTTCAAACAAGTCTTGGGGATGACTCTGCCCCGGACACTGGCACCAATGCAAATCCTCATCATCCGGCGTCAGGCGCATTGTCAAAGTGCAGCTTCGCAAAGCTCCCCCCACCCGGATTGAAACGAACTCAGATGGAGCGGCGGGGCCAAGTCGTGGTGCTGGCCGATGCGGACAAACACACCGGCAGAACGAGGAGCCACCCGGTGTCAGCCAGCCTCAGCGCCGCCGCTTGCGCGCGCCAAAGAAGTAGCCGCCGCCGATGCGCGCCATCTGCACCTTGCGCTCGTGGGGCTTGGCCGCGCCGGGCTTGTCCGCCTCAAAGAGCGCGGTGTAGCGGTAGTTGAAGCCTTCCAGCTTCTCGCGGGGAATGGGCCGGCCAATGTAGCGCTCGATGGAGAAGACGTGCATGGCGTCCTCGGCGACCATGATGGTGAAGGCGTCGCCGGTGTTCTCCGCGCGGCCGGTGCGGCCAATGCGGTGGACGTAATCCTCCGGGTGCTGCGGCACGTCGTAGTTGATGACATGGCTAACCTTGGCGATGTCGAGGCCGCGTGCAGCGATGTCCGTGGCGACGAGCACCTCGTATCTGCCCTTGCGGAAGCCTTCGAGCGCGTGCTCGCGCTCGGCCTGGGTGCGGTTGGAATGCAGGATGGCCACGGCGTGGTTCGCGGCCTTGAGCGTGTGCGCGACACGGTCGGCCCCGTGCTTGGTGCGGCAGAAGATGATGACGGAATCGTAGTTGACGCGCTTGAGCAGCTCCAGCAGCAGGTCGGTCTTCTGCGTGTCGCTGACCTGGTAGATGACGTGCTTGACGGTTTCGGCGGGCGAGCGGCGCGCGCCGATTTCAATCGTCTCCGGGTTTTTCATCGCCCACTGGATGAGCGTCTCAATCGCGGGCGGGATGGTGGCGGAGAAGAGCATGGACTGGCGCTCGTTCGGGCACTTCTGGAGAATGCGCTTCACGTCGGGAAGGAAGCCCATGTCCAGCATCCGGTCGGCCTCGTCGAGCACGAGATGCTCAATCTGGCCAAGGTTGCAGTTGCCCTGCTCCATGTGGTCGAGCAGGCGGCCCGGCGTGGCGACGATGACATCCACGCCCGTCTTGAGCGCATCAAGCTGCTTCTGGTAGCCCACGCCGCCGTAGATGACGGCGACGGTCAGGTCCGTGAACCGCGCGTAGTCGCGGAAGGCGGTCTCCACCTGCGAGGCCAGCTCGCGCGTCGGCTCCAGGATGATGGCGCGCGTGGCGCGCTTGTGGCTCTGGAGGCGCGTGAGGATGGGCAGGGCGAAGGCGGCGGTCTTGCCGGTGCCCGTCTGCGCGCTGCCGATGATGTCGCGCCCTTCGAGCACAAGCGGGATGGCGCGGAGCTGGATGGGCGTGGGTTCGGTGTAGCCCATCGCCTTCACGCCTTCCAAGACCTGCTGAGACAAACCTAGTTTTGCAAACGGCATGGCGGGAGAGTGCCGGACGCCGTGACGGAAGGAAAGGCGGGGTTTTGGCGGGGTGGGGTTTCGTCAGGCTAGAAGTGTGGGCGCATCGAACCGGCGGGAAAAAGCGGCGCTGAAGCGACCGCAGTCCAGACGCTTCGCGATGTTGAAGGCCGCAGGTAAGTCGCGCCAGTGTTTGGACTGCGGTCGCTTCAGCGCCGCTCTCGGTCACCCCCTGCCGAAAACCGTCAGGGAAAAATCGCTTGCGTCGTCGCCGCGTCTCTGGTTGCTTGCGGTCACTTTGCAATCCAGCCGCCCCAACCGCTTTTCGCCCGTGCGCTTCCTCGTCGCGCTGGCGGCGGTGTGCGCGTTGGTGACAGTCGGCTTCCTCGCGGTCTCTCCCGAGGCCCACGCGTGTCTGCACGCGCACCACAACGCGCCAGACCACGATTGCGTCGTCAAGCACCTCGCCGACGGCAAGCTCCTCGTGCCCGTGCTGGACACGCCGCTGCCCGACGCGGTCCTTGGCGATGCGCTGCCGCCCGGCTCCCCCGTCTCGCTTTTCGTCCCGCCCGTTCCCCACCGGCTCCCCGCCGGTCGCGCTCCGCCGACGGTCTGACCTCCCCCTCGCCCCCCCGGTTAGTTGGTCAGTGTCAGTCCGTCGGAAAAACCCTGTCGTATGATGTCCATGCGACGCCAATTCGGAGCCTTAGAAATGAACTTTAGCAAACTTGTGGGCCTGTCTTCCGCCCTTGCCGTGAGCGCGATGTCGCTGGTAGCGCAGGAAGTCAATCCAGTTGAACTCAGAAAGCAGCTCGAAGAACTTCTCCGCGTCCAGAAGCAGCAGGCGGAGCAAATCGAGTCGCTCAAGAAGCAGATCGAAGTCCTCAAAGGCCAGCCGGCCATTCCCGGTGCGAAGGCCGCCACGCCTGACCCGAAGCTTGAGGAACTCGAACGCCGCGTGAGCGAACTCACCGACGAGCGCATCTCCAAACCGTGGCGGCCCGGCGACCCCATCGGCCTCGTGCGCGCGGGCCAGAGCTACCTGAACCTGTCGCTGGACGGCCTGTTCGCCGTGGGCGGCTCCACAGCGAACGACCTTGGCGCGTTGCAGCCCGGCGGCCATGACCCGAACCAGCGTGGCTTCTCCGTGCAGAACATCGAGGCCGTGTTCGAGGGCATCGTGGACCCGTATTTCCGCGGGCAGGCGAACCTCATCTACGGACTGAGCGCGGCGGGTGAATCCACCTTCGAGTTGGAGGAGGCCTACCTTGAATCGCTCTCGCTGCCGGGCAACCTGCAGCTCAAGGCCGGGCAGTTCTTCACCGAGTTTGGCCGCCACAATCCGGTGCATCCCCACGCGTGGTCGTTCGCGGACCAGCCGCTCATCAACGGGCGCATGTTCGGCGCGGACGGCCTGAGAAACCCCGGCGCGCGGCTCTCTTGGCTGCTGCCCACGCCCTTCTACTCCGAGCTGTCCTTCACCGTGCAGAACGGCCAGGGGGAGACTGCGGAAAGCTTTCGCAGCGACCACGGCGGCGGCGTCTTCCTCGGCCGCCCGCAAACGGCGCGCGGGGCCTCCGCGCTGCGCGACTTCATCTTCACCCCGCGCTGGCAGGCCTCGTGGGAGCTGACCGACGCACAGACGCTGCTCGTCGGCGGTTCCGCCGCGTTCGGCGCGAACGCCGCCGGCTCCGACACCGAGACGCAAATCCACGGCGCGGACCTCACCTGGAAATGGAAGCCCGCGAATCACACCAAGGGCTTCCCGTTCGTCACCTGGCAGACCGAGGCCATGCTCCGCAAATACCAGGTCGCCGCCTACAACAATGCCGCCGATGACTTCAATGCCAGCGGCGCAGTCGGCGACGTCGGCCTCGTCGGTTTTGCGGACGAGCCGGACGTCTTCGGCGATGCTTCCATCCGCTTCGTGCCGCGCGAGACGCTCACCGACTACGGCTTCTACACGCAGGTCAGCTACGGCTTCCGGCCTGGCTGGGTGGCGGGCGCGCGCTGGGACTACGTCACCAGCGACCGCGCGCAATACGAAAACCTCTTCGGCATTGACGCCCAGCGCGACACCCGCTGGCGGCTCTCGCCGAACCTCACCTGGCACCCGAGCGAGTTCTCCAAGGTCCGCCTGCAATACAACTACGACCAGCGCCGGCACATCGGCGTGGACCATTCGCTCTGGCTGCAATTCGAGTTCCTGCTCGGCAGCCACGGCGCGCACAAGTTCTGACCTCGACTCACCAAGGCCATGAAACAATTCTTCTGCCTCCTCGCAGCCCTCGCGCTGCTCACGGGCGCGGCGCACGCCAGGCTCAACGTCGTCGCCTCGCTGCCGGACTTCGCCTCGCTCGCCGAGGATATCGGCGGCGACAAGGTCAAGGTCACCAGCCTCGCCAAGGGCACCGAGGATGCGCACTTCGTGGACGCCAAGCCCAGCTTCATCCGCGTGCTGAACCAGGCCGACGCGCTCATCGAGGGCGGAGCGGAGCTGGAGCAGGGCTGGCTGCCGCCGCTCGTCCTGAACGCGCGCAACCCGCGCATCCTGCCCAACGCGCCTGGCCACATCGTGCTCGCGCGCGGCCTCAAGCTGCTCGACGTGCCGACGAAGCTCGACCGCTCGCAGGGCGACGTTCACGCCGCCGGCAACCCGCACTTCAACCTCGACCCCGGCAACTTCCAGGCGATGGCCGCGACCATCGCCGAGGCCTTCGCGAGGCTCGACGCCGCCAACGCGCCGCACTACGCCGCCAACCTGAAGCGGTTCAACGAGCGGCTCGCCGGTAGGCTGGTGGAGTGGGACAAGCTGGCCGTCCCGTTGCGCGGCGTGAAGGTCATCACCTACCACAAGTCCTTCGATTACCTCGCCGCGCGCTTCGGCCTCGAAGTCTTCGGCCAGATAGAGCCAAAGCCCGGCATCGAGCCAACGCCCACGCACATCAACACGCTCATCCCGCAGGCGAAGTCCGCCGGCGTTAAGCTCGTGCTCATGGAACCGAACCGCGCCCGGAAGACGCCGCAGTTCGTGGCCGATTCCATCGGCGCGCGGCTCGTGGTCTGCCCAGGCCTCGTGGGCGGCGCGCCCGAGGCGAAGTCTTGTTTCGAGTTGATTGAGTTCGACCTCCGTGCGCTGCTCAAGGGACTTCAGCCGTGAGCAGCACCAGCGACAACCCGTGGGCGCGCCTCGCCGACGCCGCCGTGGGCTACGACGGCAAGCCGGTGCTGCGTGGGCTGACGCTTGATCTGCCGCACGGACGCTTCACAGCGGTGGTGGGCGAGAATGGCTCGGGCAAGACAACGCTGCTCAAGACGCTCGCGGGCATCCTGCCGCCGTTGTCGGGCCGCGTGGAATTCTTCGGCGCGAACGGCGCGCCGCCCGTGCTCGGCTACGTGCCGCAGCGCGACAGCCTCGACCCGCTCTGGCCGCTCTCGGCCTTCGAGGTCGCGCTGATGGGCACTTACGGCCGGCTCGGCGCGGGCCGGGGAGCAGGCGAAACCGAACGGCAGCTTGCTCGCGAGTGTCTGGCGAAGACCGGCGCGGCGGACTTGGAGCGGAAAGCTTTTTCGGTTTTATCCGGCGGCCAGAAGCAGCGCGTCCTCATCGCCCGCGCGCTGGCGACGCAGCCGGACGTTCTTCTGCTCGACGAACCGACGGCGGGCATTGACCCCGAGACGACGCAGGCCGTGATGGAGATGCTCTCCCGCCTGCACCGCGAGAAACAGCTCACCATCCTCATGGTCAACCACGACCTCCCGCTGGCGCGCAAGCACGCCACCGATGTGCTGCGGGTGGGCGATGGGAAGGTGAGCTTCGAGAAATGCCCAATGACGCAATGACCAATCAATGCCCAATGACCAAGGACCGAGCCGCTCGCGCAGGTTGGTGCCCCTTCATCCATTGGGCATTCGTCATTGGGCATTCATTGGGCCTTGGACCTTGGACCTTGGTCATTCCCGCAGCATGAACGTCCTCACCGAAGTCCTCTCGCCGTCGTTCCTGCTGCGGGACGCGCTCCACACGAGCATCATCATCGGGCTGGCGTGTCCGGTGGTGGGCGTGTTCCTCGTGCTGCGGCGGATGGTCTTCATGGGCGTGGCGCTGCCGCAGATTTCCTCGACCGGCGTGGCGCTGGCGCTCTCGCTGCACGCGCTCGGACACATTCATCTGGACCACGGCACGCTCGACGAGCACGCGCTCGCGTTCGTCGGCTCGCTGACCTTCTCCATCCTCGCCGTGACCGCGCTGGCATTTTTGGAACGCCGCCGTGTGGCCTGGAATGAGGCACGCGTCGGCGCGCTCTACGTGCTGTCCACCGCCGCAAGCCTGCTCCTGCTGGCGAAATGCCCGACCGCCGAGCGCGGCTGGCTGAACCTCTTCAAGGGCGAGATCATTGCCATCTCGAACTCCGACCTGAAGCTCACGCTCGGCGCGTTCGCGGGCGTGCTCTTCCTGCTCTGGCTGTTCCGCAAGGAACTCATCCTCGTCTCCTACGACCGCGAACTGGCGCTCACGCTGCGCAAGCGCGTCTTCGGCTGGGACCTGCTGCTCTATTTGCTCATCGGCCTGGCCATCTCGGTGGCGGTCATTGCCGTCGGGCCGCTGGTGACGTTCGGCTTCCTGTTGCTGCCGCCGCTGGCGGTGCGGCCCTTTGCCGGGACGATGCGCCAGTTCGTTGTCGCGTCGAGCGTGCTGGGCGGACTCGCTTCGGTAGTTGGCTTCGTGCTGGCGTATCACTGGGATTTGCCCGTCGGCCCGACCGACGTGGCGCTGCTGGGCGTCGTGTGCGGGCTGGGCAACGGCGTGCAGTGGCTGGGCAGCCGGGCGTTGTCTTCACGTTCCTAACCGGCTACACAAAGCCGCGCATGACCTTGACTCCGAACCGCCGCATGGCCCTTGTGGCCGTGGTGACGCTGGTGCTCGACCAGCTCACCAAGTTTGCCGTGCTGCGCTTCCTCGGCTACGCGGAGGAACGGGTGGTGGTGGACGGCTTCTTCAAGTTCGTCCACTGGGGCAACACCGGCGCGGCGTGGAGCATGTTTCACAACAGCAACGCACTGCTCACCATCATCGCCCTGCTCGCCCTGCTCGCGCTCTTCCTCACGCGGCACCACTTCGGCCTCGAACACTGCCTCGGCCAATGGGCGCTTGGGCTAATGTTCGGCGGCATCGTGGGCAACATCATTGACCGGCTCGTCCACCACCATGTGGTGGACTTCCTCTACTTCCACGTGCGAACACGCAGCGGCAACGAGGCGGGCTTCCCGGCCTTCAACGTGGCCGACAGCGGCATCTGCGTGGGCGTGGGGCTGATGTTCCTGCTCTCGTGGCAGATGGACGAGCATAAGGCCACGCCGCCCGCCGCCGCGCCTGCGGAAACGGCCTCCAAGGAATCATCCGTGACATCGTCGAAGGAGGCATGAAACCCATGCGCGTGCCACGCCTTACTAATCACTGCTCACTACTCACTCTGCTGGCTTTGCTCGGCGCGTCTGGATTGCAAGCCGCCGACTCAGCCACGCAACTCATCTCCTCCTTCTTCACGCCGCCAAAGGATTTCACCGGCCAACTCGGCAGCTACCGCTCGCCGCTCCTTTTCAACGACGGCTCACGCGTGAAGTCCGCCGCCGACTGGCCGCGTCGCCGCGCCGAAATCCTCGCGCAATGGCACGGCCTCATGGGCGCGTGGCCGCCCGTGCTGGAAAAGCCCAAGCTCGAATACCTCGCGCAGAGCAAGCGCGACAACTTCACGCAGCACCGCGTCCGCGTGGAGCTGGCACCCGGCGTCTCCGGCGAGGCGTGGCTGCTGATTCCCGACGGCAAAGGCCCGTTCCCCGCTGTGCTCGTGCCGTTCTACGAGCCGGAGACGAGCATCGGCCTTGGCAAAAACCCGCACCGCGACTTCGCCGCGCAGCTCACGCGGAAGGGCTTTGTCTCTCTCAGCATCGGCTCGCCCGGTGGCGACGCCCGCAAGCCCGACCCCGGCCGCGAGGTTTGGCAGCCGCTCTCCTTCCTCGGTTACATCGGCGCGAACTGCTGGCACGCGCTGGCGAACCTGCCGCAGGTGGACGCCAAGCGCATCGGCGTGGCCGGCCACAGCTACGGCGGCAAGTGGGCGATGTTCGCCTCGTGCTTCCATGACAAGTTCGCCGCCGCCGCGTGGAGCGACCCCGGCATCGTCTTCGACGAGCCGCGCTCAAACGTGAACTACTGGGAGCCGTGGTATCTGGGCCGCGATGCGAAGGTCACGCGCAAGCCCGGCCTCATCCGCCCCGACAGCCCGCGCACCGGCGCTTACAAGACGATGATGGAGACGGGCCGCGACCTCCACGAAGTCCACGCGCTGATGGCCCCGCGCCCGTTCCTCGTCAGCGGCGGCAGCGAAGACCCGCCGAGCCGATGGATTCCGCTCAACCACACCATCGCCGTGAACGACCTGCTCGGCGTGAAGCACCGTGTCGCAATGACGAACCGCAAGGACCACTCGCCCAACGAGGAGTCCAACGCCGCGCTTGTCGCGTTCTTCGAGCACTTCTTGAAGCCCGCCAAGTAGGTCAGCGCTTCCAGCCTGACCACCATTGTTGAAATCCCGTTTGAGCGGAACGAGTGAAGTTAAATGTCAGGCTGGAAGCCTGACCTACTTTTCTCCCGGCAGCCGCACCTGCTCCTTGCCACGCAGGTAGGCGATCAGGTTCCGCACCTCGTCTTCAGGCAGCGCCTGGAGCAATCCCTCCGGCATCATGGACAGTTCGCTCTGCTTCAGCTTCGCGATGTCCGTGCGCGCGATGGTGAGCGACTCGTTGGGCGTGACGATGGTGACAGTCGTCGCGTCCTGACGCGCCATCACGCCGGAGACGCTGCGGTCGTCCTTCGTGTCGAGGTTCCAGGTGCGATAGTCGTTCGGGATCTCCGCATTTGGGTCGAGGATGTTGTGCAGCAGGTAGTCGAGGTCCGCGCGGTTCGAGCCGGTGATGTCCGGCCCGACCTTGCCGCCGACGCCGTAGAGCTGGTGGCACTGGCCGCAGGTCTTCGCGAACACCGCTCGGCCTTTCACCAAGTCGTCCTTCAGCGCGCCCGGCTTCGCGAGCAATGCCTTGTAGCGCTCCATCTCCGCCTTCTTGTCCGCCGTGCTTTCGCGCGCCGCGCCCCAGTGCTTGTCCAGCGCGGCGTTGAGGTCGGCCTGCTGGTAGTTGCGGAGCTGGCGCACGAGGTCGGCGGGCAAATCCTTCGCCGCCAGCTTGCCACCGGCCAAGGCCGCGACCAGCGGACGGGCGAAGGAAAGGCGCGAAGCCAGCGTGCCGAGCGCGTCGCGTTTCTCGGCAGGCGTGAGAGCTGGAAGCAGGTCCAAAACGGCCGGAGGCGTTTTGGCGTCATCATACGCGGCCAGCCCGCGCAGCGCGGCCCCGCGCAGCGCCGGCTCCTTGAGCAACTGCCGCAGCGAGTCCGCGAGGCCCGCGTCCTTCGCTCCGACGAGCGCTTCGAGCGCCGCGAGCCGCTGCGCGGCCGGGGCTTTCGCGTCGAGCAACTGCTTGCGCATGTCCGCCAGCGCGCTGGCGCTGCCGAAGACGAGCGAGAGCTGCTGCACCAGCTCCTTCACTTGCGCGTTGCCGCCCTTGCCGAATTTGGCGGCGACCGCGTCCCAACCCGCTGGAGCCTTCACACCGCGCCGGCCCTTGAGTCCGTCGGACAGGCCCTTGAGGATGTCGAGCTGCACCTGCGCGTCATCGGTGGCGGCGAGCACCTGCACGAGGATGGGCAGCGCGTCATCGGACTGCGCGCGCAGCGAGGCCAGCGGGAGCGCGGCGGCGAGCAGCAGCAGGCAAAGGCGTTCCACGCGGGCACTGTGGAAAAGCGCGGCCAAGGCGGCAAGCGCGCTTTGCTACGGCAGGCGGATGAACCGCTCGCACGCGGCGTCCCACGCCGCAAGGTTGCGCGGGGTGAAGCGCTCCAAGGGAAACGAAGCCGCCACCAAGTGACGCCCCGCCGCGAGCGAGGGCAGGTGCCCCAGCGCTATGGCCTGCACCAGGATGTTGCCGATGGCCGTGGCCTCGGCGGGACCGGCGACGACCGGGAGACCGCAGGCGTCCGCCGCGAACTGGTTCAGCAACGCGTTCTTGCTGCCGCCGCCGACGACGTGCAGCCGCCCGACCTTCGTCCCGGCCAGCTCCTCCGCCTGCCGCAGCGTGCGGCGATATTCCAGCGCCAGACTTTCCAGCGCGCAGCGGATGAACTGCCCCGGCGTCTCCGGCACGGGCTGGCCGGTTTCGCGGCACGCGGCGGCGATGCGTTCCGGCATCGCGTCCGGCGCGAGGAAGCGCGGGTCGGCGGGATTGATGAGCGAGCGGAACGGCTCGGCCTCGGCGGCGAGCTGCGTTAGCGCGGCGTAATCGAGGTCGCGGCCCGCGTGCGCCCACTCGCGGCGGCACTCCTGCACCAGCCAGAGGCCGACGATGTTCTTGAGCAGCCGCACCGAGTTGCCGAAGCCGATCTCGTTCGTGAAGTTCAACTCCCGGCACCGGTCGGTGAGAATTGGTTCCGCCAGTTCCAGCCCGAGCAATGACCATGTGCCCGAGCTGAGGTAGGCCCAGCTTGGCGTAGCCGCCGACGTGAGGAGGCGGACTTCATCAGCACCCGCGCCACCGGTCCGCCTCCTCACGTCGGCGGCTACGGGCACGCCTGCCACCGCCGCCCCGGTGTCATGCGTGCAGGTCGCAATGACTTCCACGTCCGCGCTCAAGCCCGTCTCGCTCGCGATCTGAGGCTTCAGGCGACCCAGCTTCGTGCCCGGCTCGACGAGCGGCGGAAACTTCTCCGAGGCAAGCCCCAGCGCATCGAGCAGCGGCTTGGACCAGGTGCGCGTGCGCGGGTTGTAAAGCTGCGTGGTGCTCGCCATCGAGACTTCCGCACGCGCCACCCCGCTGAGGAAGTAGTTGAACAGGTCGCCGATGGGGACGATTTGCGCCGCCCGCGCGAGCCGCTCAGGCGATTCGGCGGCGAGGTGGTAAAGCTGGTTGATGGGCATGAACTGGATGCCCGTCTCGGCGAAGACTTTCTCCCACGACATCTTCGCGAAAAGCGTCTGCACGCCGCGCCCGGTGCGCGGATCGCGATAGTGGAAGACCGGCGGCATCACCTCGCCGTGCGCGTCGAGCAGCACGCAGTCGAGGCCCCACGAGTCCACGCTGACGCTGGCAACCGGGACATTGCGCCGCGCGACCTGATGCAGCCCTGCCTTGATGCCCGCCCACAACGCTGGCACGTCCCAGTGCCACGAGTCGCCACTGCGCAGCGGCGTGTTCGCGAAGCGGTGAATCTCCTCCAGCGCGAGCCGCCCGCCCGCCAGCGAGCCGAGCATCACGCGCCCGCTCTCCGCGCCGAGGTCAATGCCGATGTAGTGCGTGGCCATGTATCGGTCGGAGTTTCGGCAGGCGGTGGGATTCGGTGCAACGGGGAAGTGCGGGGGGGATTCAGTGTTCAGCAATCGGTGGGTAAGCACAGCGCGTTACCGCTGGTCGTGCATCACTGAACACTGATTACTGAATACCCTTCCCCGCAAGCTGCCGCTCTCCACCGCTTTCAGTCTCGCCCGGCAGCTCTCCGTCCGGCATCCTCCCGCGCACATGGCATCGCTGCGAACGCTCCTGGTGCTGGGCCGCGTCTCCAACCTGCCCACCGTCTGGACCAATTGCCTCGCCGGCTGGCTGCTCGGCGGCGGCGGCGAGTGGAGCCGCTTCGCCTGGCTGTGCGCCGGCGCGACGCTGGTCTATGTCGGCGGGATGTTCCTCAACGACGCCTTCGACGCGGAGTTCGACACGCAGCACCGGCGCGAGCGGCCCATCCCGTCAGGCGCAATCTCCCGCGAGTCGGTCTGGCTGTGGAGCGCGCTGCTGCTCGCCGCCGGCACGGGAATGCTCGGCTGGCTGGGCCGCGAGCCGGCCATCCTCGCGTTGCAGCTCCTCGTCTGCGTCGTCCTCTACGACGCGTATCACAAATCCCTCGACTGGTCGCCGGTGCTGATGGCGTCATGCCGGTTCTTCCTGGTGCTCACGGCGGCGGCCGCCGGCGTGCGCGGCGTGGGCGGACTGGCGATTTGGACCGCCGTCGTCCTGGGCTGCTACATCGTGGGTCTGAGCTACCTCGCGCGCCGCGAGAGTGCGCCGGGCCTCATCCGCTACTGGCCGCTGGTGTTCCTCGCCGCGCCGCTGGTGCTGGCGTTCATCGTCAATGACGGCTTCTTCCGCGAAAAGGCGCTGCTGGCCTCGGCCATCGTGGCGTTGTGGGCGTTGCGCTGCCTGCGCCCGGCGTTCTGGCAATCGCCGCCGGAAATCGGCAAGACCGTCTCGGGCCTGCTCGCGGGGATTTGTCTCGTGGATTTGCTCTCGGTGGCGGACCAGCCGCCGCAGGTGAGCGTGGCGTTCCTCGCGTGCTTCGTGCTCGCGCTGGTGTTCCAGCGCTTCGTGCCGGCGACGTGAGGAGCGCGGACGCCCACGTCCGCAGCCAGCTTGCCCGGCCCGAGGGTGCAACGGAGCAAGCAGAATTCCGCTCCGCCCGTTGCGCTTGCGGGCCTCGCGGAAAACCTCGTAGCCTGCCGCCGTGTTCCGCGCCCGCACCCTCAGTCTTGCCATCACGGCGCTGCTCGTCAGCGCCGGAGCGTTCGCGCAAGCGCCGCTTCAGTCCGGTCTCGTCGCGACGGCCTCGGACGGACAGCGCAGCGCCAAGTTCGCCCTGCCGACGCCCAACTTCACCTTGCTGCCGGGCGAGTCCATCCATCCCGCGCTCAAGCCGGAGTTCAAAGTCGAGTGGCAGGGCGTGCTCAAGCTGTCCCGCAGCGGACGCCACACGCTCCACGCCGACGCGAAGGTGTTTGTGGACGGAAAGGAAATCCAAGGCCGGCCGACGCAGCTCGAAGCCGGCGAGCGGGCGCTGAAAATCGAGTTCACGCGCAAACCCGGCGCGACGGCGCGGCTGCAACTGCAATGGGAGTCCGAGCACTTCGCCCGCGAGCCGGTGCCGCACACGGCGTTTGGCAATCGCGAGCTGGCCTGGCCCGGCTCGGTGGAGGAGCAACTGGCGGCCAAGGGCGCGTCGCCCGCGCCGTTGCAGGAGTTCCACCGGCTCACGCGGCAGCTCAAGTGCGGCGAGTGCCATGAGTTTTACGGCCCGGCCAAACGGGAGCTGGAGGGAGCCGAGGCGCCGCCCTCGCTCACCGACGCGGGCAACAAGCTGCGCGCGAGCTGGCTCGCGCGGGTGCTCGTGGACAACAAGCGCGTCCGCCCGTGGATGAAGCTCGCGCCCGAGCACGGCGGCGAGGCGGCGAGGCCGCTCGTCAACTTGTTCGCCCAACAGGCCGGCGCGGAACTCGGCGAGGGCGCGACGGTGCCACCACCTTCACCAACGCACGTCGCCGAGGGCGTGAAGCTGCTGGGCAAGGGCGAGGGCGGGCTGGCGTGCATCAACTGCCACGACTTCGCGGGGCATCGCTCGGCGGGCGACTTGCGCGGGCCGGACATGACGGAGATGCACGCGCGCATCCGCACGGACTGGCTGCTGCGCTGGCTGCGCGAGCCGAGCCGACTCCAGCCGGGCACGGCCATGCCGGCGTTCTTCAGCGACATGCCGGCTGCGCAGGCGCAGGCCAAGATGGCCGCGCTGGCCAGCGTGCTGGCGGGCGGCAAGTCGCTGCCGCTGCCGGAGGGCTTGCTCGAAGGACCGCAGGATTACCGGCTGGTGGTGCGCGACGAGCCGGTGGTCTTCCGCACGTTCATCGCGGACTCCAGCACGCGGAGCATCGCGGTCGGGCTGCCGGGCGGCGTGAGCTACGTCTTCGACGCCGAGCAATGCCGAGTGCGCTTCGCGTGGAGTGGCGAATTTCTTGATGTCACCAAGGTCTGGACCGGACGCGGCGGCGGGCAGGCGGCGGCGCTGGGCAAACGGTTCTTCACCGCGCCCGACGGGCACCCGCTGCGCATCGGCAACCCGGACGTGGAGCCGACGGTGAAGTTCCGCGGCTACCGGCTGGTGAACAAGCTGCCTGAGTTTGACTTTGAGGTGAACGGCGTGCCGGTGCGCCAGCGCGTGCGCAAGGCGACAGCAGAGGACAGCCTCGACTGGGAGTTCGAGTTGGGACCGACGAACGAAACCGTCTGGTATATGACGCGCACCGGCATCATCACGACCTTTGCCAGTGGCATCGGCCAATCGGAAAATGGTCGGCTCCGCCTGACTCCTGGGACACGGCGCTTCGAGGTGATGGTGTCACAAGGCAAGGGGCGTGCGAACTGAGGGCAGAGTTGGTAGGGCGCGCCTGTCCCCAGCGCGCCGATGAGGCGTTCGAACGGTCTGACGGCGCGCTGAGGACAGCGCGCCTTACCGGATTACTTTTCCATGAGCGAACAACTGGTTAATGCGGCGCGGGAATTGAGCAACGCGGTCAGCCGGCTGCGGTTCAAGCCGCCGGTGGCCTACGTCTACAACCCGCTGGACTACGCGTGGGCGGCGCATGAGATGTTTCTGCGCAAGTTCGGCGGCACGCCGAAGCGCGTGCTGTTTCTCGGGATGAACCCCGGCCCGTTCGGCATGGCGCAGACGGGCGTGCCGTTCGGCGAGGTGGCGGCGGTGCGCGACTGGATGGGCATCTACACGCTCATCGCGCAACCGAAGCAGGCGCATCCCAAGCGGCCCATCGAGGGCTTCGCGTGCCCACGCTCAGAGGTGAGCGGGCGGCGGCTGTGGGGGCTGTTCGCGGCGAAGTTCGGGACGCCGGAGAAATTCTTCGCGGAGCACTTCGTCGTGAACTTCTGCCCGCTGGCCTTCATGGACGAGGGCGGACGCAACCTCACGCCCGACAAGCTCGGCGCGGCGGAGGTGGAGAAACTCTTCGCCGCGTGCGACGAGCATCTGCAGCAGGTCGTCGCGGCCACGCGCGCCGAATGGGTCATCGGCGTGGGCGACTTCGCGGAGAAGCGGGCGCGCGAGGCGCTGGGTGAAAGCGGCGTGCGCTTCGGCAGAATTCTGCATCCCAGCCCGGCGAGTCCGGCGGCGAACAAGGGTTGGGCAGGGGTGGCGGAGCGGCAGTTGAAGGAGCTGGGCGTGTGGTGACGGGCGAGTCATCAGTGTTCAGTGTTCGGTAATCAGTGGGAACGGGCGTAAGCGCGCCAACTGAATGCTGAACACTGATTACTGAACACTTGCCTTCACCTGCGGGAACACCTGGTAGAGCAGCAGGTAAATCACCACGCCGGTCACGGAGACGTAGAGCCAGATGGGCAGCGTCCAGCGGGCGACGGCCTTGTGCGCCTCGAAGCGCTCCTTGAACGCGCGGCTCACGGTCAGCAGCACGAGCGGGACGATGGCGATGGCCCCGACAAGGTGCGTGAAGAGGATGGCGAGGTAGATCGGCCGGAACCACGCGGGGTCAACGAACTTGGTGTGCGCCGCGCCGTGGACCTGCTGCATCTTCCAGTGGTAGTAGAGGTAGCAGGCAAGGAAGGCCGCCGAAGTGAACAGCGCGCCGATCATGCACGAGCGGTGCGCTTCGCGGTGGCCGGAGCGGATGAAGTTCCAGCCCAGCAGCAGCAGCACGGTGCAGGTGGCGTTGAGGCAGGCGTTGACGAGCGGGAGGTCGGTGTAGGTCATCGTGGCAGGCAGAGTTCAACCACAGAGACGCGATGAACACAGAGAATTTCCCCGGCGGGGCTTCTCTGGGTCCATCGTGCCTCTGCGGTTCCAAGGAGGTTCATCCGAACTGTGTTCACAGGGTCATTTGTCGGGTTCCGACAGCAGTGACTTCACGGTCTCAAGCAGACGGGGTTTCACGCTTTTTTCCCAAGTGCTGCTGGTCTGGCTGGCCCCGGTGGCGACCTCGTCCTCGCTCAAGACGTTGTCGAGGCTCTCAAAGACGGCGCGCAGGCGGCCCTGCTGGTCCACGACGACGAGGATGGTCGAGTGGATGAACAGGTCGTTGGGCGACGTGCGCTTGGCCTCCTCCTTGTCGAGCGCGGTGAGCTTGAGGCTGTCCACGGCGAGCTTCACGAGATCGGCCTTCGGGCCGGTGAGGAAGTGCCAGCGGTTCGAGTCCGCGCCGAAGCGCTGCGCATAGCTGGCGAGGGCGCGCGGGGTGTCGTGCGCGGGGTCGGTGGTGAGGGAGACGAGTTTGACCGGGGCGTCCGGTGGGAGCGCGGCCTGCAGCTCGCTCATGCGTTTCGTCATCGTCGCGCAGGGGCCGGGGCAGCGGGTGAAGATGATGTCGGCGACCCAGACCTGGCCGCGCAGGTCGGCGAGGCGGACGGGGCGGTCAAGCTGGTTGGTGAGGGTGAAGTCGGCGACTTGCGCGATGACGGGCAGCCTTGAAGACGGGACGCGCTGCCGCTCGCGCACGTAAGCCGAGACGATGGCGAGCACGACGAAGACGATGCCACCCCAGACCGCCCACTCGACAGAGCGGGACTGGGCGGGGTTGGACTCGGCGGGTTCGGCGGACACAAAAAAGGGCGCGCGCTTTGCGGCGCGCGCCCGGTGAAAGGGAGGCTCCGGTTACTCGAAGCTCTGCGGCGCGCCGCCGGCCGCCGTGGTCTTGCCGGCGAGCCACTTCTCATACTCCTCCGGCGAGTCCACGACAAAGAGGCCGTTCATCGAGGCGTGGCCGTTGCCGCAGAGCTGGGCGCAGGTGATGTTGAACTTGCCGACCCGCGTGGGGGTGAAATGCACCGCAATGCTCATGCCGGGCATGCAGTCCTGCGTAATGCGCATCGCGGTGACCTTGAAGGAGTGGATCACGTCCTTCGTGGTCAGGTGGACGATGACGGGCTTGAAGGTGTCCTTGCCGTCCACCTTCACGGGGACGAGCGGGACGTGGATGTCCTTGGGCGGCGAGAGCCGGTCGTCGGCGCCCGCAGTATCCTTCTCGATGTAGCCCAGCGGGTTCTTGTCCGTGATGAGCCGCATGTCCTGCGCCCCGAACTTGCCGTCCTTGCCCGGATAACGGGCCTGCCAGGAGAACTGCTCGGCCACGAGGCGCAGCACAGTGGCATCCTTCTCGGCGGGGAACTTCTCGACCGCCTTGGCCCAGAGCGGAATGGCGAAGGCGATGAGGAGGATGGCCTCGACGATGACGACGGCGATTTCAGCGTTGTTGGCGAGGGCGCCCTTCGCGCCGACGTAGTCGGCCTTCGGGTTCGCGCTCTTGCGGAAGCGGAAGAGGGCGTAGAGGAAATACGCCATCCAGCCGACGAACAGCGCGGCCATCAAGTAGTGGATGAGCAGGAGGAAGTAGTCCACGTCCTTGCCGTGCTCGGAGGCGAGGATGGGCATGAAGCCCTGCTGGAGTTGTTCGAGAAAGGTGGGATTCGGTTGCATGTTCAGGCTTTCGAGGTTTCGACGGAGGGAAGGGATTCGGCGGGCAGCGGCAGCGGATGCGTGGCCGCGCGGCGCGCGAGGTAGAAAAAGAAGCCGGCGATGGCGAAGAGCACGCCGCCGATGACGCCCAGCAGCGCGAAGATGCCGGCGTTCATGCCCTCGGCGAGCTTGGAATCGGACTTGCCGAAGCACGCGGCGCAGGCAGACGCGTCGGGCACGCTCACGAGGAGCAGGGCCAGCGCGGCCAGTAGCGCGACATTCCAATGTCGCGACATCGGGGTTGCGGACTTCTCGACATTGGAATGTCGAGCCACTGGGAGGCGGCGGTTCACAGGTAGCTGATGTTTTTGAGCTTCTTCAGGAAGTAGATGCCGTAGGCGATGAGGACCGCGCCCGTCAGGCACGAGCCGATGCCTAACCACATGTCAGCCGCCGCCTTCGTGCTCGTGTAGCGGTCCAGCTCATACCAGCCGAACCAGAACGACAGCGCGACCGAGGCGGTGATGAACAGGACGTGGAAGGCTTTCAGTGACATGGCAGACTATGCACTCAGGAAGGTTTGCCGCCAACCAGCGTGAAGAACGGGAAATCGTGCATCGCCCAGATGGTCAGGCCCATCAGGCCGATGAGGAAGAACACGGTGCAGGCCAGCACGCCGTAGATCATCTTCCGCTCGTCCGAGAGGTGCATGAACACGCCGGCGACAAAGCCCGCCTTGATGGTGGCAATGAGGAGCGCCACCGCGATGGTGATGGCCACGCTGGGGATGTGGACGTAATACATCCCCACCGTCAGCACGGTGCCGCCGAAGAGGATGCCGCCCACCATCATATACTTCTTGATGGTCTTCTGGATGTATTCCGGCGAGTTGTGGTCGTCGTGCCCGTGGTCGCAGGCTTCGCCGGGGCCGTGGGAATGGGAGTGGTCGTGGCTCATGCGCGTTAGAGGAGATACAGGACGGGGAACAGGAAGATCCAGACGAGGTCAACGAAGTGCCAGAAGAGGCCGCCCACCTCGACGCGGTTGGCGAGCTGCTCCGGGTTCTTCTTCCACCACTTGTCGGCGGTGAGGAGGAAGTAGGTCAGCACAATCGCGCCGCCCAGCACATGCAGGCCGTGCAGCGCGGTGATGGTGAAGTAAATCGCGAAGTAGGTGCTGTGCGACGGCACGTAGGAGGAGAGGCGGATCACGTCGCTCAACTTGACCTCGATGGGCTTGGGATGGTCATGCGTGCCAAAGGGGGCGTCGGGCGTGAACTGGATGGTTTCCTTCTTCGCCGCGAGGAGCTTCTTCAAGGTCGCGCAGAGCGGATCGCCCTCGATGTGGCCGCCGATCTGGACCTGGTTGGCGTCGTAGGTGGCCTTGGTGTTGTGCAGGTGGAAGCGCTCGACGAAGAGCTTGCGCGCGGCCTCGACGCCCTTCTCCTCGCCGTAGGCGGCCTTGAAATACTTCTCGGCGGTGGCGGCGTCCTTGAACCACACGTCGTAGTGCGTGAACTTCGCGTGATACTCGAAGCTCTTCACGCTCAAGAAGCCCAGCGCGCAGAGAATGGTCAGCGCCATGTATTTCTTGAAGGCGTCGAGCTTGCCCAGCTTGAGCGACGCCCACGACATGACGACGGTCACGGACGAGGCGATGAGCACGAAGGTGTTGAAGGTGCCGATGGGGATGTTGAGCATCCCGTGCGGCCACAGGTCCGCGCCGACGCGCAGCAGGATGTAGGAGGAGAAGAGGCCGCCGAAGAGCATCACCTCGGACGC
This sequence comes from Limisphaerales bacterium, assembly GCA_009773355.1. Lineage (GTDB taxonomy): Bacteria > Verrucomicrobiota > Verrucomicrobiia > Limisphaerales > SXTU01 > SXTU01. The sequence continues at coordinate 8,505 of WRPG01000056.1, read as the reverse complement.
GAGGAAGAGCCAGATGCCGAGCTTGGCGTTGTAAAGCCCCGTGTCAGGGCGGGGTTTGACTGTGTAAGGGATTTCCATATAGGCGATGGGGAAAATGGGTGGTGGCGTCAGGGGAGACTACTTGGCCGCCTTCGGGTCGGGCGCGTTCTGCGGGGTGAAGTCGGTCGGATGGCCGGGCACGCTGTATTCGTAGGGGCCGCGATGCACGATGATTTCCTTGGCGAAGTTGCCGTGCGGCGGCGGCGTGGGCGTCTGCCAGTCCAGCGTGGTGGCGTCCCACGGGTTGTCGGACTCGACCTTCCGGCCGTTGAACATGGACATGAAGACGTTGATGATGAACGGAACCTGCGCGATGAGCAGCAGGACCGCGGCATGGGTGACGAAGACGTTGAGCTTCATCACGGTGCCGGTGAAGGCGGTGACGACGCCCTCGTTGGCCGTGTTGGTCAGCGCGTAGGTCGCGCCACCGTCGCTCATGCGGCGGCTCATGCCGTAGAGGCCCTGAAAGAACATGGGCATGAACACGAGGTTCATTCCGATGAGCGATCCCCAGAAGTGAATCTTGCCCAGCGTCTCGCTCATGTAGCGGCCGGTCATCTTCGGATACCAGAAATACACGCCCGCAAAGAGCGCGAAGATGGTCCCCGGCGCGACGACGTAGTGGAAGTGCGCGATGACGTAGTAGGAGTCGTGCAGGTGGAGGTCGCTGAAGTTGAAGCCCAGCGGCAGGCCCGTCAGCCCGCCGATGCCGAACATTGGCAGGAACGCCAGCGCGAAGAGCATCGGCGTGTTGAAGCGGATGGAGCCGCCCCACAGCGACATGAAGAGACACGTCAGGATGATGACCGACGGGATCGAGATGATCATCGTCGTGGTCTGGAAGAAGGTGGAAATCTTCGTGCCCATGCCGGTGAGATACATGTGGTGCGCCCAGACGATGAAGCTGATGAAGCCCACCGCGAGCACCGAATACACCAGCGACTTGTAGCCCCAGAGCGGCTTGCGGGTGTTGCAGGCGACGATCTCGCCGACCACGCCCATCGCCGGCAGGATGAGCACATACACCTCCGGGTGGCCGAGGAACCAGAAGAGGTGCTGCCACAGGAGCGGACTGCCGCCGCCGGAGACATCGTAGGGCTTGCCCGAGACGACCAGGCCCGTCGGGATGAAGAAGCTGGAGCCGAGCACCTTGTCAATCAACTGGAGGATGCCGGCGGCCTCAAGCGGCGGGAAGGCCAGCAGAAGGATGAACGCCGTCACAAACTGCGTCCACACGAAGAACGGCATCCGCAGCCACGTCATGCCCGGCGCCCGGAGCTGGATGACCGTGGCGATGAAGTTGACCGCACCCAGCAGCGACGAGGTGATGAGGAACACCATGCCGATGAGCCAGAAAGTCTGGCCGTTCGTGGGGATGATGGTGGCCAGCGGAGAATAGGAGGTCCAACCGCCCTGCGCCGCGCCGCCGGGGATGAAGAAGCTGACGAACATGATCACGCCCCCGACCGCGAAGCACTGGTAGCTGGCCATGTTGACGCGGGGAAAGGCCATGTCCACCGCGCCGATTTGCAGCGGCACCACGTAGTTGCCGAACGCGGCAAACGCCAGCGGCACCACCGCGAGGAACACCATGATGGTGCCGTGCATCGCGCCGAAGGCGTTGTAGAGGTCCGGGGAAATCACGCCGCCCTTGGCCACGTCGCCCAGCAATGACTCGAGCAGCTTGCCCACGACGGGCATGGCCTCGCCGGGCTTGGCGATCTGCCAGCGCATGCACATCATCAGCAGGAAGCCGAAGAGCAGGAACGCCAGCGCGGTGAAGCCGTATTGGATGCCGATGACCTTGTGGTCGGTCGAGAAGACGTAGGCGCGCAGGAAGCCGGGGTCGTGATGGTGCTCGTGGCTGTGCGCCGCTTCCGTGTGCGTGGATGTCGTGGCCTGCATAAGTCGTTTTTTGTCTGCGTTGTGCGCTGCGCCCGCGCAGAAGCCGTTCTGTCTAGCGGCGCGGGATTGAATGTCAATTACGGACTGCGGTGCTTTACGTGGCTTGTGTTTTCCCGGTCACTTTTTGCTACCGCTTGTCAAAAACCATCAGCCCCAGCAGCAGCGGCAGATACAGAATCGAGGCGAAGAACAGCCGCCGCGCGCTCAGGCGGTCCAACTGCCGCGCGAACCGCAGCGCGCACCAGAGGAACACCAGGCCCAGCACCAGCGCGCCAAACAAATACAGCGCGCCGGAGACTTGGAAGACGAAAGGACTGAGGCTCACCGGCAAAAGCCCCAGCGTGTGGCTCACCGCCGAGCGTCCGGTGCGCGCGCCATCCCGGTCCACCAGCGGCAACATCACGAAGCCGCCGCGCGCGTAGTCCTCGCGATACATCCACGCGATGGCGAGGAAGTGCGGAAGCTGCCAGAAGAAGAGAATCGCGAAGAGCGCCCAGCCCTCGATGGACAAGTCGCCGCGTGCCGCCGTCCAGCCCATGAGCGGCGGAAGCGCGCCGGGAATCGCGCCGATGGCCGTGTTCAATGTGGTTTTGCGCTTCAGCGGCGTGTAGATGAACAGGTAGCTGATGAGCGTCACCGCGCCGAGGACGGCGGTGAGCAGGTTCGCGCCAAAGGCCAGCCAGAGCAGCCCGGCCACGGAAATCACTCCGCCGAGCACCACGACGGTTTGCGGCTGGATCAAACCGGCGGGGAGAGGCCGTTCCGCCGTGCGCTCCATGAGCGCGTCGAAGTCACGTTCAAGATACTGGTTCAGCGCCGCCGCACCACAGGCCAGCAGACCGGTGCCCATGAGCGTGTTGATGAGCAGCAGCCAGTTCATCCCCCCGCGCTGGCCGAGGTAGAAGCCGACCAGCGTGGTGAGCAGCACGAGACTGGTGAGCCGCGCCTTGAACAACTCGGACAGCACGCCGGCGCGCGCCTTGTCGGCGGCAGGAGCGTCTTCAGTCAGCGTTTGGGCGGTGGTCTTCACCAAAATCAGAGGGAGATTAAGCGTCGGTTCAGGCGCAAGGGCAAGCGCGAAGGCGGCCGTCCTGAATCTTAATCCTGCGCTTAATCCTGATCATAATCCTGCGCTGGATTCACGCTTTCACCCCGGCGGCGGCGGGACTGGATTGAGACTGGGCCTGACCCGCGGCGCATTGTCCCGCCCGGAAAACCGTCGTCGCCAGCAGCGTCAGCAGCGCGCCTGTGACCAGGCTGGCCGCTCCCACCACGACGTGCAGGGTGGCGATGTCCGCCGCCTTGTTGCTCAACACCGTCCAGATGCCGAGGCCGAACTGAACACAAATCAGCGCGAACCACCCGCCTGCGACCTTCGTCAGCGGATGCATCCCGCCCACCGTGCGTCGAAGCTTCAACAGGCAGCCCAGCACATGACCGAACACGATCAACGCGCCGAGGCGATGCGCCATGTGTAAATAGATTTGCCCGGCGGTGATGGGCTTGAAGTCCCGCACGTCAAGCCGCGCCTGGTTGTATTTCTCCAAGGCTGCTGCGTCCGTCGCCGGCCAGACTTTGCCGTGGGCCAGCGGGAAATCGGGAACCGCCAGGCCCGCGTGCTGATGGCGCATCGAGGCTCCGAGCGCGAGCTGGCCGAGAATCAGGAGCGTGGTCACGAGCAGGAAGCGTCGCAGCTTCGCGGGGACGGGCGCGAGTTGAGGTTCAACCTTCAGCCGCTCCCACCAGCCGCTCGTCACGAACGCGATGGCGCAGATGAGGACCAGAAAGCATTGCGCCAGCGTGCCGTGGAAGATGCCCAGCCAGTCCGCCAGCGCCGTCACGCGCAGCCCGCCGAGGATGCCCTGCGCGATGACCAGCACCAGCGCCAGCGCGCCGAACCGCGCCAGTCGCGGGCTGATGGGCTCGTGGCGCGGCCAGACGAAACTGACGCCGAAGCCCGCCACGCCTGTGCCGGCGAGAAAAAGCACGTTGTCGAGTTTCACCTTGCTGCTCGTGGCCGCCAGCAGGCCAAGCGCAAGCACCACGAGACTTCCCCACCGCAGCCATTTCGCGGCGGCCCGGCCGTTGAGCCACAGCGCCAGCACCAGCGTGAGGAACCCAACCACCGACCCCGCCAGCCGGTGCGAATGCTCGTAGAGGATGCCGCCGACCCACATGGACACCGGGAAGGTGAACATGTTGTAGCCGTAGCTGTTCGGCCAGTCCGGCACAGCCATGCCCGCGCCGTGGCTCGTCACCAACCCGCCGATGCCGATGAGAACGAGGGTCGCCGCCGCCGTGAGCAGGGCGAAGCGGTGGAGCCAGGGATGGGAGGCAGGGGAAACCACGGCAAGAGGTCAAACTTCTGGCGCGATGAACGGCAGAACCTCGCGCTGGTTGCGGCGATAGACCGTGAAATCACGCCGGTCCACGGTGATGACCGTGTGGCGGGGATACAACTCACTCATCCGCACCACGCAGGCGTCCGCCAAATCCATCTCCCGGTCCGCGTAGCGTTCCAGCAGCTTCACCACCGGCGCAAGCTGTCGCTCCAAGTCGAAGGCTAGTTCCAGCTCCCCTGCCGCAACCTCCCGCGCCAATGCCAGCGGCTGACCGGTCATGGCCGCCGCCTCGGCCAGCACCGCCTCGCAGACCAGCCAGGGGCGAGGCAGACGGGGAAGGGTGGCCACAGCCCAGTCGTGGTGCTGGTCTTCCTGGTTCATGAGCGCAATCAGCGCGCCCGCGTCGGCGATGTAGTTCACCGGGCGCGCTTTCCCCAGGCGCGGCGGTGCGCCTTGTTGGTGGAGAGGTCCGTGGGGCCACGCATGATGCCGGCCAGCCGCATGATGCCCTGACCTTCGCCCCGGCCGGCATAGCGCCGCTCCAACTCGGCCAGCACAATCTGGCTTTTGCTCTGGCCGGTGCTCTGGGCGTCGGCTTCAAGTTTTTCCCGGAGCGCGTCCGGCAGGCGGATGGAAAGCGTCTGGCTCACGTCGGGACTGTGTGACAAGGCTGGCAGAATTGCAACACCACAGACTGATGGGGCAACGCGCACCCGGAAAGCAGCAAAGCCGCCGCTGCCATGCGGCAGCGGCGGCTGAAACTCGGAAACTGGATTACTTGGCCGTGATGTCGAGGTCGGCCTTCGCGCCGCCCTTCACTTCGATGTCCTTCTCGACCCTGCCGCCCTTGCGGTGCTCGACGACCAGCTTGTATTTGCCGTCCGGCACGCCGGTGATCTTGAAGGAGCCGTCCTTGCCGCTGACGGCATGCAGGCTGTGGTCGAAGACGCTCACGTAGGAGAACATCCACGGATGCACGTCGCACTTGAAGCGGAGGAACTTCTCGGCCTTGGCAAACGTGAACTCCAAGGGGGCGCCCTTGGGCAACTGGGCCTTGTTCTGCTCCTTGTTGCCGTCCACGGCCGGAGTCGGATGCACGTTGTGCATGACGGGGTCGGAGTTCATCACGCGGATGGTCTGGTTGACCGTCGCGGAGTTGATGTAGGGGAGGTATTCGCAGCCCCGCTGATCCACCACCACCGGCGCCGCGGGAGCCGCGCCGCCCTTGGCGCCTTCGAGATACACCACGCAGTCGGCAAGCCCGCCGGAGGCGTCCGCCACGTAGAAGCGGGTGGTCGGCTTCTTGCCGGCATGCATCGCCCCGCAGGCGGGGTCCATCGAAATTTCCTTCTCCGGGGCGGGCGTGCCCTTGAGGGTGATCTTGCCGGTGACATCGCCGGCGGAGGCGTTGCCGGCCACCAATGCGACGGCGGTGAGGGTCAGTATCAGGGATTTCATTTTCGTGTTTGAGTGTTGTCCAAATGGACGCCCGCCGGTTGGGGCGGGCTGCCAAAGTGGACGGAGAGTAGCGGCCTGGAATTCGCGGTCAAGGGGGTGGTCAAGATTTCAACCGCCCTGCTGGTGGGGAGTCGGGGGGCTTATGCCGGGTGGCAGGCCGGTCAGAACGGAATTTCGTCCTCCGCCGACCGCACTTCGCCCATCACCCGCGCCATCCGCCAGGCCGTCTGGGCTGCCTCCGCGCCACGATTGAAGTCCCGGCTCAGGCACCGCACCGGCGCCTGCTCCTCGCTGGTGAAGACCAGCACCTCGTGGATCATCGGCACCCCGCTCTGGACGGCGATCTGCGACAAGGCCAGCGTCACCGCCTCGCCGACGTGCTGCGCGTGCGAGGTCTGCCCCTGCATGATGACCCCCAGGCAGATCACCGCGTCCCAGCCCGGATGCTGCCGGGCCAGCGCCCCCGCCACGACCGGAATCTCAAACGCCCCCGGCACCCGCACCACCTGGATTTCCGTCGCGCCGGCCCGCTTCAACTCCTCCCTGGCCGCGCGCAGCATCCCGTCCACGTAGCGCGCGTTGTATTCCGAGGCGACGATGGCAAAGCGACCTGCGATCGGCGGAGCCTTTGCGGCGCGCCTGCGAACTCGTTTCAACATGGCGGCCATTCCGGGTTCCGTCCGCGTGGGAGTCAATCCGAATTCTGCACCCGAATTCTTCGCCGACGGGCCGGGGTTGCCAATCCGCCGCACTTTTCTGATGCTCATGCCATGGACTGCTCGCGCGCCCGCACCAAAGACCCCGGCGAATGGCTCCAGACCTGCCCGGACTTTTCCCAGCCGCTGGCGGAACAGGTCGTCGAGTGGTTCCTCAACTGGGAGCCGGACCTTGCGGAGTCCATCAAGTGGAACATGCTGTGTTTCTCCGGGCGCAAGCTCGTGTGCGGCCTGAGCGCGTGCCAACAGCACCTCGGCGTCACGTTCTTTCGCGGCACGGAACTGCCCGACCCCGCGCGGCTCTTCAGCCCCGGCGGCGAGGGCAACACGAACATCCGCTCCCTCCGTCTGGCCACGCTCGACGGCCTCAATCACGCCGCCTTGCGTGACTTGCTCCACGCGGCGGTCGCGCTGGACGCGGACCCGACCCTCCCGCCCGCGCCGAAGGTGAAGCGCAAGCCTTGGCCAATGCCCGCCTTCTTCAAGCAGGCGCTCGCGGAGAAGCGAAACCGCGCCGCCGCCGAAGGTTTCAAGCAGCTCTCCCCCACCTGCCAGCGCGAATACCTCGTCTGGCTTACGATGGCGAAGCGCCCGGAGACCCGCGCCCACCGGCTCGCCCAGACGCTCGCCGCCCTGAAGTCAGGCAGACGGTGGGCGCAGCGCAAACTCACCTGAGCCATGCGAACGCGCGTCAAAATCTGCTGCATCGCCAGCGTGGTGGAGGCCCGGCTGGCCGTCCGGCACGGTGCATCAGCCCTCGGACTGGTGTCCGCGATGCCCAGCGGGCCGGGCGTGATTGCCGAGGAACTCATTGCGGAAATCGCCGCCACCGTCCCGCCGCCCATCGCCACGTTTCTGCTCACGAGCAAACCCTCGGCGGAGGACATCATCGCCCAGCAGCGCCGCTGCCGCACCAACACGCTCCAGCTCTGCGACCGCGTCGCGCCCGGCGCGCACGCGGAGCTGCGCCGCGCGCTGCCCGGCATCGCGCTCGTGCAGGTCATCCACATCACCGGCGAGGAATCCATCGCCGAGGCGCTCGCGGTCGCGCCGCAGGTGGACGCGCTGCTGCTCGACTCCGGCAACCAATCTCTCGCTGTGAAAGAACTCGGCGGCACCGGGCGCGTTCACAACTGGGCGTTGAGCCGACAGATCATCGCGCGCTCGCCCGTGCCGGCGTTCCTCGCCGGCGGATTGCGGCCTGAGAATGTTGGCCGGGCCATCAAGTTGCTGAACCCCTTCGGCCTCGACCTGTGCAGCGGCGTGCGGACGAACGGGGTTCTGGATGAGGCCAAGCTGGCGGCGTTCTTTGCCGCCGTGCGGAGCGCGGAAAGCGCGTAGCTACGACCACCGCTAGCGGGAAATGTCCGCCTGCCCCAGGACCTTGAACTGGTGCTTCCGCAGCGCCTCCTCCGCCACCTCGCGGTCCTCCAGGTTCAGCGCGAGCGCGGAGTTGTCCTGCGAGCGCGTCATGAACGAGTAGATGTAGTGGATGTTGATTTCCGCCTGGAGCAGCGCGGCGAGCACGTCCTTGAGCTGCGTCTCGGAGGCGATTTCCACCACCAGCAGGTCGCTCTCGCTGAAGGGAAAGCCATGCTCGTGCAAGAGGTCGCGCGCGGCCTCGGGGTCGTCCACCACGAGGCGGATGATGGAGCTGTCCGTGGTGTCGAGCACCGTGAGTGCGAGGATGTGGACGTTGCGCGAAACCAGGAGCGTGGTGAGCGTGTGCAGCCGCCCGAGCCGGTTGGGCGTGAAGACGGAGAACTGTTTCACCGGTCCGCCGGGCCGCTGGCGCATCGTCGTGATCCCGCTCATGGGCGCAGTGTCCGCCCTTCCCGCGCGCCGCGCAAGGGTGCGTTCGGACGGCGGAGCGCGGGACTCCGGCCCGCAGCAGCCACCTCGCTGGGAGTGCCACCGGTATTCCGACGCCCACCCGGTGCAAGCCGCCGCTGCGGCCCAGAGGGCCGCGCTTGTAGCTTGGGTTTGGTGCCGGCGCGAGCGATCACTCACGCCGGCAGGGAGCGGGGCGACACCGTGGCCGCGCT
>WRPG01000055.1 GCA_009773355.1 Limisphaerales bacterium | reverse complement strand
GTCGTGAAGCCCACGACCATCGCGGCGGTGCTCGAAGAGCGTAAGAAGGCCGCCGCCGTGACCGACGCCATCGGCTCGGAGCAGATTTCCAAGGGCACTGCGTCGGACGCGGGCGACATCGTCTCGAAGGTGACGGGCACGACGATTGTCGAAGGCAAGTTCGTCGTCGTGCGCGGCCTCGCGGACCGCTACACGAGCACGACGCTCAACGGCGCGGACATTCCCAGCGCGGACCCTTATCGCAAGTCCGTTCAGCTCGACCTCTTCCCGGCGGCCATCATTGACAACATCGTCGTCGCGAAGACGTTCACCCCTGATCTGCCCGGCGCGTTCACGGGCGGCGCGGTCAACATCGTCACCAAGTCCATCCCGTCGCGGCATTTCTTCAAGATGTCGCTGGGGGCCTCCTACAACACGCAGTCGAGCTTGAACGACGCGTTCCCCACCTACAGCGGCGGCGCGTTCGACTGGGCGGCGCTGGATGACGGCACGCGCGAGCTGCCGCCGCAGTTTGCAGCGGATGGCTTCTTCATCCCGGGCCGGGTGGGCACCACGGTGGCGGGCAACGCAACGCTGGCGCGGCTGACGCGCGAGCTTGGCCCGACGCAGTTCGGTCCGGTGAACGGCTCGTCGCCGGTGAACAACAGCTTTTCGCTCTCGACCGGCGACCAGTTCTATTTCCTCGGGATGCCGGCGGGCTACTTCATGGGCATGAGCTACAGCCGCTCGTTCTCGTCCTACGAGGGCGGCACGCGGAACCGCTTCCGCAACGACGCCGGCGCGCTCCAGCCGAGCGTCGAGCTGAAGGACAAGCGCGGCGTGATGGAGGCGTCGTGGGTCACGTCGGTGAGCCTGGGCCTGAAGCCGGTTGAAGGCCACGAGTTCGCCTTCAACTTCCTCTACAACCAGTTCGCCGAGGACACGGCGCGCACGTCGGACGGCGCCTCCATTGACACGGCGGGCACGCCGACGGCGCTGGAGCAGAACGAGCTGCTCTTCGTGGAGCGGCATCTGCACACGTTCCAGCTCAAGGGCACGCACGAGCTGCCGCGCCACAACGCGCCGAAGTTCGAGTGGCTCGCGACGCTCTCGGAGACGACGCAGGCGGAGCCGGACTCGCGGTTCTTCAACGCCTTCAAGCGCCCCGGGCCGGGCGGGACGACTATTTACCAGATCAACAGCGCGGAAATCCCACAGCCGTTTCTGCCGACGCGCTACTTCCGCGACCTGCTGGACGAGAACTTCAACCTGAAAAGCGACTTCACCTGGCCGTTCCTGCAATGGGCCGGACTGGACAGCGAGTTCAAGGCGGGCGGCTACTTCAGCGCGTCGAAGCGCGAGTTCACCGAGCGGACGTTCCAATACAAGATGGCCAGCGCGCTGGGTGACGTGGGCGAGTTCACCGGCACGCCCAACACGTTTCTCGACGACGCAGCGCTGCAGTTCGCCAGCGGGCGGATTGAGCGCTATCTCGTCAACGAAATCGGCAACAGCCGCTATGAGGGGCAGCAGGACATCACGGCGGCCTACATGATGTCGGACCTCGCGGCCACGGAGCGGCTGCGGCTCATCGGCGGCGCGCGGCTGGAGATGACGGACCTGAGCATCGCGGGCACCGGCGGCAGCAACCTGGGCGGGGCAAACAGCTCCTTGCAGGCGGCGCACTGGCTGCCGTCGCTGAACCTGGTCTTCAACCTCGCCACGGACATGAACCTGCGCGTCGCCTGGGCGCAGACCATCGCGCGGCCCAGCTACCGGGAGATCGCGAACTACCAGGCGTATGACCCCTCGATTGACACGCTGGTGCGCGGCAATCCCGCGCTGCAAATCAGCACGGTGGACAACTACGACGTGCGCTGGGAGTGGTTTCCGCGCCCCGGCGAGGTGTTCTCCGTCAGCGGCTTTTACAAGAAGATTGCCAACCCAATCGAGCGCAAGTTCGTGGACTTGCAGGGCGACATCCTGATTTACGAGAACCGGGACCAGGCTTCGATCTATGGCCTCGAGCTGGAGGCGCGCAAGAAGCTCGATGTCCTCAGCCCGCTCCTGGACAACTTCAGTTGGGGCTTCAGCTACTCGATGCTGAAATCCGAGGTGAAGCTCACGCCCGGCGAGCTGGCGACCAAGCAGCTCGGCGTGCCCGATGCCAAGGCCACGCGGCCGCTCTACGACCAGTCGCCCTACATCTTCAGCACGGACCTGAACTACGACAACAAGCGCACCGGCACCTCGATGACCCTGGGCTACAGCGTCGTCGGCCCGCGTCTGACCATCGCCTCCGCGCTCATCAATGACGTGTATGAGCAGCCCGCGCCGCAGCTTGACTTCGTGTGGAGCCAGAAGCTGCGCCCCGGCATGGCGCTGAAGTTCACCGCCAAGAACCTGCTCGACCCGGTCTATCGCCGCACCTACGGCGACAAGGATCTGTCCCAGAACAGCTACTCGGCCTACACGAAGGGGATGACGTTCGGCATCTCGCTGTCCTACGAGTATTGAGCCGCAGGGATGAGCGGAGTGATGGAGTAGTGGAGTCTTGGAAAGCCGCGTTTGGCCAGCACACCACTCCATCACTCCGCAATTCAGCCCCGCGCGCTCGGTGCCGGTTTCATGCGGATTGTGACAGCCCGCCGGATTTCGTCTCACGCAATCGTAACCTTCCCGCCCTTGGCGCGTAACGGAGCCACTGCTTAATGCGCCGGTCGTTGAATCAACTAACGCAAGTTCGTCCCTATGAAGAAATCCCTCCAAACACTCGGCAAAGCGCTGGGCCTCGCATTCATGCTGGCGGCCTCGCAGGCGGGTGCTGACGTGGTGACCGTCTCCGGTTCCCTCACGAGCAGCACGACATGGTTCGCAACCAACACCTACCATCTCGTCGGCAAGGTCTATGTCCAGACCGGGGCCAACCTGACCATCGAGCCAGGCACCATCATCAAGGGCACCAACGACCTCGCCAACACCAACGGCTTCGGTTCCCTCTTCATCTGCCAGGGCGGCAAGCTTTTCGCCCAAGGCACGCCGGACCGGCCCATCATCTTCACCTCCACGGCGGACAATCTCGGCACGACCAACGCCTGGCCCAACCTCGGCCTCTACGACCGCGGCCTCTGGGGCGGCATCGTCCTGCTGGGCAACGCCGGCATCAACAGCGCCACCGACGCCACCGGCAACGGTGCGACGCCCAAGTATGACATCTACGAGGGCCTGCCCGACGCGCTCGTCAACGGCCAGAACGTCCACCGCTTTGGCGGCAACAATGACGACGATTCCTCCGGCGTGATGCGCTACGTCTCCATCCGGCACGGCGGCAAGAAGCTGGAGTCCAACAAGGAAATCAACGGCCTGTCGCTTTGCGGCGTCGGGCGCGGCTCGGTCATCGAGTTCGTCGAGGCCTACGCCATCGCCGATGACGGCTTCGAGTTCTTCGGCGGCACGGTCAACACCCGCTATCTCGTCTCGGCCTTCAACGACGACGACGCGTTCGACACGGACCAGGGCTATCGCGGCTTCAACCAGTTCTGGTTCGGCATCCAGGAAAACGGCCTCAAGGACAGCGGCTTCGAGCTGGACGGCGACGCGCCCAACAGCGGCGTGCTGCCGACCTCCGAGTGGAAGGTGTGGAACGCGACCATCCTCGGCTCCGGGTCGGTCAACGGCCAGGGCAGCGGCAACGCCTTCACCATCCGCGAGTTTGCCGCGCCGGGCATCTTCAACGGCATCTTCGGCGACTTCGCGCGCCGGGGCATCAGCATTGACGCCAACGCCGGCACGCACATCGCCAGCGGCAAGCTCGACATCGCCAACAACATCTTCTTCGGCTTCGGCACGAGCGACACGGTGACGAACATCGGCATCACCGCCAACGCGCAGGCGCTTTTGAGCGACGCGAGCAAGACCAACCTCATCGTCAATCCGCAGCTCGCCGGCATCAGCCGCATCAACGACGGCGGCCTCGACCCGCGCCCGACCGCCGGCAGCCCCGCCCTCAATCAGGCCAACGTGAAGGTGGCGGCCCCCGGCGGCTTCATCGTCCCGACCAGCCACCTTGGCGCGTTCAGCCCGGACAACCTGTGGATTGCCAAGTGGACCACGCTCTCCCAATACGGCGTCATCCGCCCGAACGGCAACTACGGCCAGAACGTCGTCACCATCAGCGGCTCGCTGACCGGCACGAACAACTGGACCCGCACCAACATCTACCACCTCGTCGGCAAGGTGTATGTCGAGTCCAGCGCTGTGCTCAACATCGAGGCCGGCACCATCGTCAAGGGCACCAACGACCTCGCCAACACCAACGGCTTCGGCTCCCTCTTCGTCACCCGCGGCGGCAAGCTCTTCGCCAACGGCACCGCGCAGAACCCCATCGTCTTCACCTCGACGGCGGATACGCTCGGCACCACGAACGCCTGGCCCAACCTCGGCCTCTACGACCGCGGCCTCTGGGGCGGCATAGTCCTGCTGGGCAACGCCGGCATCAACAGCGCCACCGACGCCACCGGCAACGGCGCGACGCCCAAGTATGACATCTACGAGGGCCTGCCCGACACCGTCATCAACAGCCAGAACGTCCACCGCTTCGGCGGCAGCAACGACGACGACTCCTCCGGCGTGATGCGCTACGTGTCCATCCGGCACGGCGGCAAGAAGCTCGAGTCCAACAAGGAAATCAACGGCCTCTCCCTCTGCGGTGTGGGCCGGGGAACAACGATTGAATTCGTCGAGGCCTACGCCATCGCGGACGACGGCTTTGAGTTCTTCGGCGGCACGGTCAGCACCAAGTGGCTCGTCTCCGCGTTCAACGACGACGACGCCTTCGACGCCGACCAGGGCTATCGCGGCCAGAACCAGTTCTGGTTCGGCATCCAGGAGCACGGCCTCAAGGACAGCGGCTTCGAGATTGACGGCGACGCGCCCAACACCGGCGTCCTGCCGACCTCGGAGTGGAAGGTCTGGAACTTCACCGTGCTCGGCTCCGGAGCGGTCAACGGCCAGGGCAGCGGCAACGGCATGACCATCCGCGAGTTCGCCGCGCCGAGCTTCTTCAACGGCATCTTCGGCGACTTCGCGCGCCGGGGCGTGAGCATTGACGCCAACGCCGGCACGCACATCGCCAGCGGCAAGCTGGACTTCCAGAACAACATCTTCTTCGGCATCGGCACCAGCGACACGGTGACGAACATCGCCATCACGGCGAACTTCCAGCCGTTCCTCACGGACCCGGCCAAGACCAACCTCATCGTCAGCCCGCAGCTCACCGGCATCAGCCGCGTGACGGGCTTCGGGCTCGACCCGCGTCCGGCCATCGGCAGCCCGGCGCTCAACCCGGCCAACATCAAGCCCACCGTGGCGAACGGCTTCTACGTCAACGCCCCCTACGTTGGCGCATTTGGCGACCACAACTGGGCCGCAGACTGGACCACGCTCGGCGCCTACGGCGTAATGTCCGGCAACGGGGCGCGGCTCCCGCAGACCGCGCCGCTCCCGGCCACGCCGCCGACCGTCAACACCCAGCCGCCGGCCAACACGCTCGCCAACGCCGGCGGCACCGTGACACTCGCCCCGAACGTCACTGGCGCGACCTCGTTCCAGTGGTTCAAGAACGGCGTCGCCATCGCCGGCGCGAACGGCGCCACGCTCACGCTCAACAACGTGCGCGGAGCCGCCGGCCTCGACCACACCGGCCCCAGCAGCAGCCGCCCGCCCTTCCAGGAGGCGGTGGATTCCGGCCACGCGCTCATCTCGCTGATGTCCGTGGGCGACACGGTCAACAACAAGGGTGACGGCTCGCCGCACCGGCTTGCGGGCCTGATGGACGGCCTTGGCGCGTTCGACAACGGCGACGGCACGTTCACCGTGCTGGTGAACCATGAGATCCGCAACACGGACGGCATCGTCCGCGCGCACGGCGCGATTGGCGCGTTCGTCAGCAAGCTGGTCATCGCCAAGAGCAACCTCGCGGTGCTCAACGTGAGCGACCTCGCGACGAACATCCAGATCTGGAACGGCAGCGGCTTCGTGCAGAGCAACGCGGCAATTGCCCGCCTTTGCTCCGCCGACCTGCCTGCCGTCTCCGCCTTCAACTTCCCGGGCGGCGGCGTCGGCACCCCGAACCGCATCTTCATGAACGGCGAGGAGAACACCGACGGCCGCGCCTTCGCGTTCGTCGCCACGGGACCGGACGCCGGCAAGGCCTGGCAGCTCCCCTACCTGGGCAAATTCGCCTGGGAAAACTCGCTCGCCAGCCCGTTCGCGCAGGCCAAGACCATCGTGATGGGCATGGACGACGACGGCACCACGGACTCGCAGGTGTATGTCTATATCGGCAACAAGCAGGCTGGCGGCCTCGACATCGAGAAGGCCGGCCTCCAGAACGGCAGCCTCTACGGCGTGCAGGTCACGGGCCTGGCGCAGGAAGTCGCCGGCACCACGGCGGTCCAGCGGAACTTCACGCTGTTCAACTTCGGCAACGCCACCGCGCTGTCGGAGCAGAACCTCGAGGACTTCGGCAACACGAACGCCGTGACCGCCTTCCAGCGCGTCGAGGACGGCGTGTGGGACCCGGCCAACCCGCGGGACTTCTACTTCGTCACCACCGCGAGCTTCACCGGCACCAGCCGCCTGTGGCGTCTGCGCTTCACAGACATCGCCAACCCGGAGTCCGGCGGCGTGATTGACATGCTGCTCGACGGCACCGAGGGCATCAAGATGATGGACAACATCGGCATTGACCCCGATGGCAACCTCCTCATCCAGGAAGACGTGGGCAACCAGGCGCACAACGGCAAGACGTGGAAGTATGTCGTCGCCACGGACTCGCTCGTGCTCGTCTCCCAGCACCGCCCGAACCTCGTGACCACCGGCCAGCCCGGCTTCCTCACGCAGGACGAGGAGGCCTCCGGCATCATTGATGTCAGCGGCATCCTGGGCCACCGCGCCTACCTCATCGCCGACCAGTTTCACACCACCGCCGGCATCCCGGCGGGGCTGAACACCACCGAGCTGCGCGAGAACGGCCAGTTGCAGCTCATGGTCGAGGTCGCCAACGGCGCTTACTCGCTGGTGGCCGCCAACGGCAACGGCTCCGTCACCAGCGCAGTTGCCAACGTCGCCATCACCGCGCCGCCGATCATCGGCGACACGCTGTTCCGCAACGGCCTGCCCGGCGCGACCGTCAGCAGCGGCGGCACGCTCGTCTTGAGCGTCCCGACCAACGCCGTCGCCGGCACGGGGCCGTTCACCTACCAGTGGTTCCTCAACGGCGTGCTCATCCCCACGGCGACCAGCAGCACGCTCACGGTCAACGGGTTCCTCCCGGCCAACGGGGGCAACTACTCGGTGCAAATCAGCAACGGCGCGGGCGTGACCACCAGCGTCCCGGTGCCCGTCAGCACGGCGGACATCGCGTTCTTCGGCGGCGTCACCATTGATGGCCCGGCCAACGCGAAGTATCGCCTCGAGTTCCTCGCCGACATCACCAACACGAACTCCTGGACCACCCTGACGAACGTCGTTCATCAGGGCGGCCGGCAGTTCTACATTGACACGACCTCGGACGGTCGCGCCCGCCGCTTCTTCCGCGCGGTGCCCACGCCGTAAGGCCACCAATCAAGGGGCCGCCGGGAGAGCAAACCCGGCGGCCCTCTTCCAGAGTTCCCTCGTGTGAGGGGACGGCAGGCTCCAGTCCGAATACGTGTGCGGCTGGGGCCTGCCTCGTTTTTCCACCCGTAGGAGACGACGTGAGGAGTCTCACCACCTCGAACGCGTGCGTCGCTGTCTGCCGTGCGTCAAAAAGTGCCAAGGCACTCCAGCTTGCGCACCGCCCTCACTCCGGCCTGAGGCAGTAGCCGGCGTTGCGGACGGTGTGAATCCAGGAGCGCAGCCGGCCCAGCTTGGCGCGCAGGCGGCGGATGTGCGTGTCCACGGTGCGGTTGGTGGCGAGGGTGGCGTCGGCCCAGACGTGGTGGAGCAGTTCCTCGCGCGATTGCACATGGCCGAGGTGCTCCAGCAGGGCGGTGAGCAGCTTGAATTCCGTCGGCGAAAGCCGGAGCTGCCGCCCGGCCACGCTCGCCTCGTGCGCGGACAAGTCCACGACAAGCTCGCCGACGTGGAGCTGCGCGGGCGGCTCGGCGGCGGGGCGCGTGCGGTCAATCATGTTGCGCACGCGCAGGGCCAGCTCGCGCGAGTCGAATGGGAGCGGGAGGAATTCGTCCGCGCCGAGTTCGAGCGCGAGCAGGCGCTCGGTGGGATTGTTCCGCGCGCTGAGGATGAAGATCGGCATCCGCGCGGTCGCGGAGTCGCGGCGAAGCTCCTTGCAGACTTCGAGGCCGTCGAGGCCGGGCAGTTGCAGGTCCAGCAGCGCAAGGTCGGGCAGACGGGCGCGCGCCAGCCGGAGCGCGCCGGGGCCGTCCGTGGCACACAGGACGCGGCAGCCGGCGACGGCGAGGCTGGCCTCGGCCTGCAAGCGTTCGTCGACGTCGGCACTGGCGAACAGGACTTGGGCGCGGGGCGCTGGCATAAGCAGAGGGGAAATATGCGACAGGCGCGTGTCGGGCGTGTGGCGCGGGGGTTAAGAAACGGTGACACGCGCCGCCCGGGGACGTTGCGGGAACGTGACCGGAGGGACGTGTGTTCGTGACGCGGCGCGGACAGATTGCGACCGCGCCGCTGAGTGGCGGGGCACGGGTTCCGGCGATTTTCTCCCGCGTTTCCTTCGCCGGAACCCGTTTTTGATTTTTAGCCCTGGACGCCAAGGAACGCCCCCGCGGCAAAGCGGCGGCTTCACGGAAACGTGACGCCGCCGCCACGCGCCCGGCATCTCGCGATGGTCAACTCGGTGTGAAAGGCAATCCGGCCATGCTGACGACCACCGCCCCCGCTCCCGACCGCGATGCCGCGCCGTCCGCGCCGGTGGCGGGGCGCGGGACTCCGGCCCGCAGCGGCGACCTCGCGGGAGCGGTTTCCGAAGTCCGCACGCCAACGGTGCTGGCCGCCGCTGCGGCCCGGAGGGCCGCGCTCCAAGGCAATTCGCCCGCACTACTCACGGTGCGCGACATCCTCGGCGCGCCGATGCCGCACAAGGCCGGGCGTCCGCTGGCGCGCGGGGTGATTCGCGGGCTGCTGCTGGCGTTCGGGGGCTGCATCGTCCGTGTGCGCGGCTTGGAGCGCATTGCGACGGAGCACGACCCGTTCATCCTCGCGCTGAACCACAGCACGAAGTTGGAGGCGCTGTTTCTGCCGGCATTCCTGCTGCACGCGCGCGGCGGCAAGGCGCTGCACTTCATTGCCGACTGGAACCTCAAGCTCGTCCCCGGCATCGCGTGCATCTACCGCGCGGGCGATGTCATCACGCTGGACCGCAAACCGGCGCGGCCCCGCTTTCTCAACGCGCTGCGCCCGCTGCTCACCGACCGCGTGCCGGCGTTCACCCGCGCGGCGGAGCGGCTCGCGGCGGGCGCTTCCGTCGGCATCTTCCCGGAAGGCACGACGAACCGTGACCCGCGCCGATTGCTGCGCGGCTTCCACGGAGCGGCGAAGTTGTCGCTGCAAGCTGGCGTGCCGGTCGTGCCTGCCGGCGTGCGCTTCCCGCGCCACGAGCAGGCGTCCCGCATCCCGGAGCTTGCTCCAATGGAAATCGAGTTTGGCGCACCACTTGTTCCGCCCGCTGAACGCGACCTGACTGCCGCTGCCGTGCGCGCGTGGCACGCCTGCGTGATGAGCGAGATTGCCCGTCTGTCTGGAAAAACCTGGTCCAACGAAAGGAAAACCCATGATTAGCCTCAGCCGAGTCAGCGTGGTCCCCGTCATCTCCGAGTGCGAGCGCCAGGAGGCGCTGCAAGTCCTCCGCGCCACCTACGAGCGCGAAAAGCGCTGGGTGGCGGATGGCAACCAGGTCTTCTCGCCAGACGACCTCGACCGCTTCGATGTCGCGTGGTTCCTCGCGCGCCGCAACCGCGAGCCGGTGGGCGTGCTGCGCGTGCTGTTCAATCCGCCGCTGGCGGTCTATGCGCAATACGGCTTCCAGCCCGTGCCCGGCGTGAACTTCGATGTGGCCGAGTTCGTGAAGCGCCGCCGCGTCGCGGAGATTGGCCGCTTCGCCGTGCTGCCGGAGCACCGGAAGAACCACTACATCGCCGCCGCGCTCATGCGGGCCGCCGCGCGGGACACGCTGGAGCGCGGCTTCACGCACTACGTCACGGACATTTTCGAGGGCGAGCAGCACAGCCCGTATCTCTTCCACACGCGCGTGATGGGCTTCGAGCCGGTGGCGACGCACGACGTGGGTGAACTCAACTGCCCGAACCGTCGCGTGACGATGGTGCTCGACTTGCAGGCCGCGTATCGCCGTCTGCGCCGCAGCGGGGGCTGGTTCTTCCGCTACCTCACCGCCGACTGGAGCGAGGCGCTGCACCGGCGGCTGGTGGGCGAGGAAACCGTGCTGCGCGAGGACACCTCGGTGCCGCACTTCGCCGACGCGGTGCTGGCCTGACTCAACCCAACGCGCGCATGGCTGAAGCAATCCTCGACTGGCACATGACCACCGTCCCGTTGCGTCCGACATTTCCCTGCTTCCGCGACCGGGCGATGGCGCAATGGGAATGCGATGAACCGGCCTGGCTCCGGCGCGTCTTCTGGCGCGCATTGCCCCGCGTGTCGCTGCCGCTGGCGGCGCTCGTGTGGCTGGTGCGACGGGAGTTCTTCGCCCGCGACCTTGCGCTCATCCGCGAGCTGGGCCAGACGCGGGATGCGACGGAGTTTTACATCCTCATCGAGCAGTTCCGGGACGAGACCATCCGCACTGGCGGCTGGACGAGGAATTGGCTCCGGCTGCGCGTGTCAGGCCGCCGGCTGCGCCAGCTCCGCTGGGAGCTGCGCTGAACTGGCCTGGCCCGCCAGCGCGCAGACGGCGCGATGGAGTTCGCGCGCAAGGGCTTTCCGGTCGGAGTTTCGCAGCGGTGCGCCGAAGTGGACGATGGCGCGCACGCGGCGCTTGCCGAGGAGGTTCAAGAAGTGCGGGAGGAAGGTCATGTCGCGCCAGTAGGCCACGTCCGCCTCCACCACGCCGTTCGTCACCTCGTAACGGATGAACGCGGGCGTGACGGGCCAGTCGTGTTGCGCGGCGGGCGCGAGCAGGGAGCTGTGGAACGACAGCACGCGGTCGCCGCCGGTGCTGGTGCCTTCCGGGAACAGCGTGAGCACGACCCCTTCCTCGATGACCGGCACGAACTGCGGCCCGAGGTCGGCCACGTCCGCGCGGCGCTGGCGGTTGACGAACAGCGTGCCGCCGGCGCGGGCGATTGGTCCCAGCAGCGGCCAGCGGCGCACCTCGGCCTTCGAGAGGAACACCATTTCCGTCGCCGCCGTGAGCGCGGGCATGTCGAGATAGCTGACGTGGTTGCAGACGAGCAGCCCGCCGTCCGGCGCGCGGCCGCGCAGCTCGACCTCAACGCCGATGAACGGCAGCACCACCCGGCACCACCGGCGCAGCCAGCGGGCACGACGCGTGGCGGGCGGAAGCTTGCGCTCGGCGAGCGCCAGCCACGCCGAATGCAGCAAGGCGAGACCGGCCACCCCGAGGAAGGTTCCCAGGCGTCCGGCGGAGCGAAGCGTGGAGCGCAGGTGGTTCATGTTCAACCCAGCGCGCCCGCCGGCAGCGTCTCCAAGTCCATCAACGTGAGGAAGTCAATCGTGCGGAACTCGCGGTCCAGCGCCGGCGGCCCGCAGATTTTCGCGCCGAGCGAGAAGTAGCCCGAGAGCAGGCGCGGCAGGCGGACCGGCTCCGGCGCGATTTGGTCCAGCGGACAATGACAGGCCGGCACGGGCACGGTGCGCCACGGCTCGGGTGCCAGATGCGTGCGCATGAGCTGCGAGTAGGCACCCGCGCCCACCGCCGGGTCCACGGTCGGGAGCGAGCTGCAGCCCACGAGATACCGTCCGCCGCGCTCGCGGGCGTAACCCGCGATGCCCCGCCAGAGCAACGCGAGCACGGCGAGGTTCCGGTGCTGGCTGTGGACGCACGCGCGGCCCAGCTCGACAAGCTGCGCGCCCATCGGCGCAAACGGGGCGAAGTCAAATTCGCCCGCGCTGTAAAAGCCCCGGTTCGCCGCCGCCATCGCGCCGGTCTGCACGCGATAGGTGCCGACGATGTCGCCCGTCGCGCGGTCCTCGACGACGAGGTGGTCGCAGACTTCATCGAACGGGTCCGCGTCGCGGCAGGTTGCGTAGCTGGCTTCGAGGCCCTCGTTCAACTCCACGTTGAAGACGAGGAAGCGCAGCGTCTGCGCGGCGAGCACGTCCGCCCGGTCGCGCGCGAGGCGCACGGCGTAGCGGTCGGCCAGGCCGCTGCGCGCGAGCACGCGGGAGCCGAGGGTGGTGGGTCTGGGTTGGGCAAGGGTGGCAGTCATGGGCGGCAGGATGGGGCGGCGGGACTGCGCGGCGTGAATCGGAAGATTTTCGCCCGGACATTCGCCGTTGTGATGGCGGCGGTTGCGGTGGCAAACAGTCTCACCGCCTTCCATGTAGCTGACGGGACGCGCGCTTGGACAGATGACAATTGCAACTTCGCGGCGACGGGCCGGTGACGGCGCGTGCGCGGCCCGCGGCCACTTGGTCCTTACGCCGCCGGCAGTTCGTTGCCCGCCTGGCTCACCAGTTCCGCCACGCGCGCCACGACATCGCGCGGGCTGAAGGGCTTGGTCAGGTAGCCGTTCGCGCCCAGCCGGAGGCCGACCGCGCGGGATTGCTCCGTGGCGAAGGCGGTGAGCATGAGGATGGGAATGTCCCGCGTGGAGGGCAGCACGCGCAGCATCTCGCACACGGCGAAGCCGTCCAGGCCCGGCAGGTTCAGGTCCAGCACGATGGCCTCGGGCAGCCAGCGCTGCGCGAGGGACACCGCCGCCATGCCGTCGCCGGCGGTGAGCACCTCATAGCCCGCGTCGCGGAAGTTGTAGGTGAGCAACTCCGTGATGTCCGCCTCGTCATCCACGACCAAAACCCGGTGCGTCATAGACCGGGAGCATCGGCCCGCCAGCCGGGCCGCTCAACGGCGGCGCGGTGAAAGCACGGTGACGTTCCGGTGTCAGTGTGGGCGGCGCGTCAGGACTGGCCGGGAGGAGCGGCGTCCAGGCCGGAAGCTTCCGGCGGCGGCGCTGACGGGGCAGGGGAGGGAACGGGATTGACGGCCGGCACAGCCTTGGCGGCCTCGCGCGCCGGCCGCTTGCGGGGCGTGGTCGCTTTGGCGGCGGGCTTCGCGACAGCTTTCTTCTTGGCCGGCTTGGCGGGCTGCTTCGCCTTGGCCAGCGCTTGGGCGGCGCGCTCGGCCTGCTTGCGCGCGCGCTTGGCGGTTTTGGCGGCGTCGGCGGCGGTCTCGGCGGCGGCGCGGGCGGCGCGCTTGGTGGCCTTTGCGGCCTTGCGAGCGGCTTTCAGCCGGGCCTTGGCCTGCTTGTGCTCGTGGGCGGCCACGTTGGCCTTGGTCTCGGCGGCCTTAGCCGTTTCAGCGGCGTCTTGGGCGGCGAAAGCAAGTGCCGAGGCGCGGGCGGACAGCTTCTTCTGGATTTGCATGGAGGGAGGATAACCGAAACTGTCCGATGTCAACGGACAACTACGTTACATTTGAGCCTTTGGCGGGGTCTTTGGCGGCCTGGCGGGCGGTTGTCAGGTTGCTGGCCGCCCGCCCGCCCCGGTCGAATATTTCACGGTTCTGTCACCGAGCCGTCGTCCTGCCTTCAAGCGCCGGGACGAGAATAGGAGTCTATGAATCTTTTATCCGAGTATCCCGGTGGGCTGGCGGTGAAGCAGCAACTCCAGACCTTGGATTCGCTCATCGGCCACCGTGAGGCCGTGGAGGCGGACACCACGCTCGAAGCCGTCTATGGTTACTTCCAGAGCCACGAGCCCGAATACGTGGGGGTGACCCGGCACGGGCGGGTGGTGGGCATGGTGTCCCGTGGCCATGTGGGTTTCCTGTTGGGCGCGCGCTTTGGTTTCGCCGTTTACGGGCGTCAGCCGGTGGGCCAGCACCTGATGGCCAGGCATCTGGCCGTGCCGGATCAGATGCCGTTGCTGGAACTGCTGGACCAGGCGTTGTCCCGCGAGGGCGAGGAGTTTTACGACGACGTGGCGCTCACTGATGAGCAGGGCATGTTCCGGGGCATCATTCAGGTGCAAACGCTCGTGCGGCTGCAGACCCGGCTGATCGCGGAATCCACCAGCCAGATCGAGGCCCAGCGCAAAACGCTGGCCGAGCGCAACCGGGCGCTTAACGAGAGCCTCGACGAGCTGCGCCGCTCGCAGGGCCGTTATGACATCCTCTTCCAGAACAATGTGCTGGGCGTCGCCCTCCTGAACCGGCTCTGCCAGGTCGAGTCGCACAACCGCCGGTTCGAAGTCCTGCTTGGCCTGGACTCAACCAAAGACTCGGCCAAGGCCCTGAACCTGAGCGACCTCATCGTGCCGGCTGACCGGCAGGCCTTCTTCCTGCTCGTGCGCCGGCAGGAGAGCGATGCGGAGGATGAGCCTCGTTCCCCCATTGCGCACAGCGGTGATTTCCGCCTCCAGCTTCCGCGCCTGGGCATCCGGCAGTTCAAGATCGTCGTCAACTGGGTCGGCGAAACCGGCCAGTTCAGCGTGCTTCTCGAGGACGTGAGCGAGCAACGCGTGCTGGAGCGCAAACTGGCCCAGAAGGAGAAGGCCAACCTGCTGGAGTCGCTCGTCGGCGGCATCGCCCACGAGCTGAACAACAAGCTCACCCCCATCCTCATGTTCGCCGACATGGTCACCGAGGACCTCCGGCTCAAGGCCGACCCCGCCGTCATCCTGGGGCACTGCACCGCCATGCGCAACAGCGCCACCGAGGCCGCCCGCATCATCCGCCAGCTCCTGCAGCTCTCCAAGCCGGTCAAGATGGAGCTGGTCCAGTGCGACCTGCGCGAGATCATCGAGGACACGCTGACCATCCTCACCCACCGCCTGCGGCAGGCCGACGTGCAGCATGAGGTGCTTCTCCCGGGCGCCACGGTCTGCGTGATGGCCGATGCCCAGCAGATCAAGCAGGTCTTGGTGAACCTCCTGATCAACAGCCTCGACGCCATGGAGGGCAGCCCCCGCCGCGCCCTGCGCTTCGAGGTCACGCGGGACAACGGTTGCTGGCTCTTGACCCTCGCGGACACCGGCTGCGGCATCGCCCCACAGCACCTCAACCGCGTCTTTGACCCTTTTTTCACCACCAAGGCCCCGGATCGCGGCACCGGTCTGGGCTTGAGTGTTTGCTACACCATCATCAAGCAGCACGGGGGCGAACTGACCCTCCAGAGCGTGCCCGGCGAGGGCACGCAGGCGCGTGTCAAACTTCCCGCCGCCGCCGCCGCGATAGCCCAGTCGTCGGAACGCGGGGGCAATCCCACCGCCGCCAGCCCGGTCCCCGAGCGGTTCGCCGCCAGCGTCACCGGGGCGCGCCGCATTCTCATCGTGGATGACGAGGACGCCATCGCCGTCATCCTGCGCTCCATCGTCCAGCGCAACATGGGTTCGCAAGCCGAGTGGGTCGCCGATGGCCAGACAGCCATCACGCGCCTCAAGGCCGAGCACTTCGACCTGATCATCTCCGACGTGCGAATGCCCCACATCAGCGGCCTTGACCTGTTCCGCTGGGTGCGCGAGTCCCGGCCGGAACTGGCCCGCCGCTTCATCTTCATCACCGGCGACGCCGGCAGCACCAGTTTGAACGAGGAGTTGGACACCCTCGGCGTCCCGGTGCTGCGCAAACCCTTCCCCATGGAGGTCTTCCTCACCCAGTGCCAGTTGCTGCTCCAAAGCTGAGGGCGGGGCGTCGCTGGCTGGCTCCCGGTTGACGAGGAAAAAGCCAGAGCCACGGTCGAGAGCAGCCCAAGTGCGGGAAAGCAACCCCGGTCGGGGTGACCTTCGACTGGTGGCTTCTTACTGGAGTGATTGCGCCCACTCGGAAGGCGAACTTCGGTGCCCGCCGCGATTCTGAACGGCTTTTAATGTTTCGTTCGGAATTCTTTAATGTCCCCGGCCGACTCTGCGGTCGAACAACACGACATGCGATTGCTCCTGGCTGAGGATGATCGGAAGGTTTCGGACTTTGTGGCGCGCGGCCTGCGCGCCGAGCGCTTCGCCGTGGACCTCGCCTTCGACGGGCAGAGCGCGTGCGAGTTTGCCGCCAGCTTCCAATACGACGCCATCATCCTCGACCTCATGCTGCCGGTGATGAGCGGGACCGAGGTGCTCAAGCGCATCCGCCGCCAGACGCCGGATGTGCCGGTGCTCATTCTGACCGCGAAGGACGACACCGCTGCGAAGGTCGAGAACTTCGAGGCGGGCGCGGATGATTACCTGACCAAGCCGTTTGCCTTCGCGGAACTGGCGGTGCGAGTGAAGGCGCTCCTGCGGCGCGGGCCGGTGGCGCGTAGCAGCACGTTGCGCGTGGCGGACCTTGAGCTGGACCGGCTCACCCAGCAGGTGCGGCGCGGCGGGACGCGCTTGGAACTCACCGGCAAGGAATACGCCCTGCTCGAATACTTCATGGCGCATTCGGGTCGAGTCTTGTCCCGCACCATGATCATCGAGCACGTCTGGGACGAGAGCTTCGAGGGGCTGACGAACATCGTGGACGTGTATGTCCGCCATCTGCGCGCGAAGGTGGACGATCCCTTTCCCACCAAGCTCATCCGCACCGTGCGCGGCGTGGGCTACAGCCTAAGCGAGGACACGCCCGGATGAACCCGCGTTCCATCGGTTTCCAGCTCACGGCCTGGTATGCGGGCGTCATCGCCGTCGTCTTCCTGCTGCTGGGCGGCTTCATGTATTTAGGCATGAAGCATCATCTGGAGAAGAACCTCCGCGAGACGCAGTCCAAACGCGCGGGGGTCATCGCCGAGACGCTCGTGGCGCGCGTCGCGCAGCTCGGCGAGGCGCACGTCATCCAGGAAATCCGCGAGAGCTACGCGCCGGAATTGAACAGCCGCTTCATCCGCGTGACCCGCCCAGATGGCAGCGTGCTCTACGTCTGCGGCGTGCCGGCGGACTTGAGCTTCGATCCGACCAAGGTGCCGCCCGCCGCAACGACGGTGGCGCGGGCCTACGCGCGCGTGGAGTCGCCGCCGGAGAGCGAAAGTTTGCTCATTGTCACCGGCCCCGTGCCGACGGCGGCCGGGACGTTTCGCGTGGAAGTGGGCGCGTCGCTCGGGCCGGTGGAGACGGTGCTGCGCGAGTGGCTGGTGACGTTTGCGCTGGCGTTCCCCTTCCTGCTGGCCGTGGCGGCGGGCGGCGGCTGGTTCCTCGCCCGGCGCGCGCTGGAGCCGGTGCGAAAAATCATCCACGGGACCGAGCAGATTTCCTCGCACAACCTCGGCGAGCGCCTGCCCGTGCCGCGCACGGGCGACGAGTTGGAGCGGCTGTCCACCGCGCTCAACCAGATGATTGCCCGGCTGGACGAGGCACTTAGCCACAACCGCCGCTTCATGGCCGACGCCTCGCACGAGCTGCGCACGCCGCTGACCATCCTGCGCGGCGAGCTGGAGACGATGCTGCAACAGACCGACGGCGCGCCCGAGTTGCAGGACCGCATCGGCAGCGTGCTCGAAGAAGTGGAGCGGCTCGCCAAGATCGTGGAGAACCTCTTCGCATTGTCGCGGCTCGACGCGGGCGAGGCACAGGCCGAGTCGGTGCCCTTCGACCTGGGCCAGCTCGCCGCCACCACCGCCGAGCAGATGAGCCTGCTCGCCGAGGACAAGCAGGTGTCGCTCAACTGCCTCGCGCCCCGCGCCGTGAGCGTCGAGGGCGACCGCGCCCGGCTCAAGCAGGTGGTCGTGAACCTCCTCGACAACGCGGTCAAATACACGCCCCCCGGCGGCTCCGTCACGCTCTCCGTCGTCGCCGCGCCGAATATCGGCAAGGCCGTGCTGGAAGTCACGGACACGGGCATGGGCATTCCGGCGGGCGCGCTGCCGCACGTCTTCGAGCGCTTTTTCCGCGTGGACAAGGCCCGCTCGCGCGAGCTGGGCGGTGCGGGCATCGGCCTGTCCATCGTGAAGGCGATTTGCACCGCGCACGGCGGGCAGGTGGAAGTGGCAAGCGAGGAAGGACGCGGCGCGCGGTTCCGCGTGCTGCTCCCGCTCGCGGAGAACTCGGATGAAACGAAGGACACACACAATGCAGGATAGACCATCAACATTCTTGGAATTCCGAACAGCCTTGCTTGGTCTGGCCGCTGCCCTCGTGCTGGGCGCCGCCGGCACTGCTTGCAAGAAACCCGTCGGCAGCGAAACGTCAAAGGGCAGCGCCGCCGCTCCCGCGCCGGTCGCCGTGGCGAAGGTCACGCGCGCGGACATTGCCCGCGAAGTCGTCTTCGACGCGGAGTTCCGGCCTTTCCAGGACATTGACCTCCACGCGAAGGTCGCCGGCTTCGTGCAGACGATGAACGTGGACGTGGGCGATCGCGTGAAGGCCGGTCAGCTCCTCGCCAGCATCGAGGTGCCGGAGTTGAAGGAGGACCTCGAACGTGCCAGTGCCACCGTGAAGCGCGCGCAGCAGGACGTGGTCAAGGCGCAGGAGGACGCGCTGCGTGCTGACGAGGACATCCGCCGCGCCGAGGCCGAAATCAAACGCGCGCAAGCCACCCACGCCGAGGTGAAGCTGACGTTCGGTCGCATCGCGAGCGTGGCGAAGGAACAGCCCGGCCTTGTGTCACAGCAGGACATTGACACCGCGCAGGCGAAGGAGCGCACGGCGGACGCGCAGGTTGCCGCCGCCCAAGCCGCGCACAGCGGCAGCCGTGCTGCCGCGTCATCTGCGCGGGCGGCGATTGGCTCGGTGAAGGAGCAAGTCAACGTCGCTGAGGCCGAATTGCACAAGCTTCAGGCTAAGGCGGTGTTCACCAAGATTGTCGCGCCGTTCGATGGCGTCATCTCCAAGCGTTACGCCGACGCCGGAGACATGGTGCGCGGCGGGCTTTCCCCGAGCGCACCGGCGGTGCCGCTGGTGCGGCTGGTGCATCAGGACAAGCTGCGGCTGGTGTTCCCCGTGTCCTCGTCCTTCGTCGCGAAGGTGAAGGCCGGCGACGAGGTCGAGGTGCGCGTTGCCAGCTTGACCAAGACGTTTCCCGGCAAGGTCGCCCGCATCACGCGCGAGGTGGAGGCCAACACGCGCACGATGGAAACGCAGGTGGACGTGGTGAACGCGGACGGCTCGCTCTATCCCGGCATGTATGCGGCGGTGGCGATGAAGCTCGACCGCAAAACGGGCGTGCTGGCCGTGCCGCTCACCGCGTTGGCGCGGGGCAAGAAGGTCACAGTCTTCCTCATCAAGTCGGACAACACGCTGGAAGAACGCGAAGTGAAGCTCGGTCTCGAAGCGCCGGACAAGGCCGAGGTGCTCGCCGGCCTCGCGGAAGGCGACTCCGTGCTGGTCGGCAGCCGCAGCCAGGTGAAGCCCGGCCAGAAGGTCGAGCCGAAGCTGGTGAAGCTGGAGGAGGCACCATGAGCAACACGCTTTCGCCCGCCCAGCTCGACGCCCTCCGCCGGCTCGACACCTGCACGGTGGCCAACGCCATCGAGACCTTCAACATCCGCCTGCGCGACGTGGGCTTCGCCGATTCGTCGGTGCGCTGCATCTTTCCGAAGATGCCGCCGCTGGTCGGTTACGCGGCGACCGTGCGCATCCGTTACGCCGGGCCGCCCGTCGAGGGGCACGTTGCCATCGAGCGCACGGACTGGTGGAACAAGCTGCTCGCCGTGCCCGCGCCGCGCGTGGTCGTGATTCAGGACGTGAGCGAGCGGCCTGGCTTTGGCTCGTTCATCGGCGAGGTTCACGCGCGCGTGCTTCAGGCGCTCGGCTGCATCGGCGCGATGACGAATGGCTCGGTGCATGACCTGCCGGGCATCGAGGCGGCGGGCTTCCGGCTCTTTGCCGGCAGCGTCGCGGTTTCGCACGCCTACGTTCACATCGTGGACTTCGGTAAGCCGGTCGAGGTCGGCGGGTTGAAGGTGAGTCCCGGCGACCTGCTCCACGCGGACCAGCACGGGGTGCTCTCCGTGCCCGCGCAAATCGCCGCCGAAATCCCCGCCGCCGCCGAGCGCCTGCTCGCACGCGAGCGGAAGGTGATTGAATTTTGCCGTTCCAAGGAGTTCACCGTCGAGAAGCTGCGTGATGCCGTGAAAGGAGTCTTCCACGAGCCATGACGCGCTTCGCCCTGCGGTTTCCCTACCTGACCATCGTCGTCAGCCTCATCGTGTGCGTGGTGGGCGTGACGAGTCTGCTGCGCCTGCCGGTGGACTTGTTCCCCGCCATCCGCATCCCGGTCGTGGTCGTCGCCACGTTCTATTCCGGGATGCCGCCGGAGCAGATTGAGAACTCCATCACGGGCCGCTTCGAGCGCTTCTTCACGCTGGCGTCGGGCATTGACCACATCGAGTCGCGCTCCTTGCCGGGCGTGAGCCTCATCAAGATTTACTTCCAGCCGGGCACGAATCCCGACACTGCCGTCAGCACCATCGCAAACCTCGCCACCGCAAACCTCCGCCGGCTTCCGCCCGGCACGCTGCCGCCGGTCGTGCTCAAGTTCGACGCCTCCAGCCTCCCGGTCTGCCTCATCACCCTCAAGGGCGAGGGCCTCACGGAGACCGAACTGCGCGACACCGGCCAATACGCCGTGCGCAACCAGGTCGCCAATGTCCCCGGCGCCTCCGTCCCGCAGCCCTTCGGCGGGCGCTACCGGCAGATCATGGTCTATGTGGACCCGCTGAAGCTGGAGTCGCACCAGCTCTCGGTCATGGATGTGGTGCGCGCGGTGAACGACTCGAACCTCATTCTTCCCGCCGGCGACGTGCGCATCGGCCCGCTGAACTACAACATCTACGCGAACAGCCAGCTCCGCGACGTGGCCGACGTAAGCCGCCTCCCGCTCAAGACCGTCGGCAAGTCCTCCGTGCTCGTCGCCGACGTGGGCGAGGCGAAGGACGCGTCGCAAATCCAGAACAACATCGTGCGCGTGGACGGCCAGCGCTCCGTGTATCTGCCCGTGCTCAAGCAGGGCGGCAGCACCATCGCGGTCGTCAACGGCGTGAAGGACGCCGTCGGCAAGCTGCTCGACGTGCCGCAGCAGCTCGTCAGCAAGGTCGTCTTCGACCAGTCGCTCTTCGTGAAGAGCGCCATCAAGAACCTCACGCTCATCGGCGTCATCGGCCTGCTGCTGACCGGCCTGATGATTCTCATGTTCTTCGGCAGCGTGCGCGGCACCCTCGCGGTCTTCCTCTCGATTCCCATCTCCGTCCTCGCCGCCTTCCTCGCGCTCAGCCTGGGCGACAACTCGGTGAACTCGATGGTCCTCGGCGGCTTCGCGCTGGCCTTCTCGCGCCTCATCAACAACTCCGTCGTCGTCATCGAGAACATCTTCCGGCTGCTGGAACTCGGCGAGTCGCCCGAAGCCGCCGCCGAAAAGGGCGGCGAGCAGGTCGCCATGCCGGTGCTCGCGTCGTCGCTGGCGACCGCCGTGGTGTTCTTCCCGGTCATCTTCCTCTACGGCGTGAGCCAGTTCCTGTTCACCGCGCTGGCGCTGGCGGTGGTCTTCTCGCTCTTCGCCTCCTACGTCGTCGCGCTCACGGTCGTGCCGCTCTTCTGCGCGAAGATGCTCAAACGCCCGGCCATCCGCGATGCCGCGCTCGCCTCGCGCAATTGGGGCCAGCGCTTCAACG
Source organism: Limisphaerales bacterium (assembly GCA_009773355.1). Classification (GTDB taxonomy): domain Bacteria; phylum Verrucomicrobiota; class Verrucomicrobiia; order Limisphaerales; family SXTU01; genus SXTU01. The sequence continues at coordinate 14,102 of WRPG01000055.1, read as the reverse complement.
ACAACTTCAAGCGCGGCTTCACCGGCCTGCTCAACGCCTACGAGCGCCTGCTCAACGTCGCGCTCCGGCTGCCGCGCACGACCGTCCTCGCAAGCCTGCTGCTGTTCGCCGCGAGCCTGGCGATTTACCCGATGGTCGGCGTGTCCTACTTCCCGCGCACGGACCCGAGCCAGTTCCTCATCAACGTGAAATCCCCGACCGGCACGCGCGTGGAAATCACCGAAAAGCTCATTGCGCAGGTCGAGGACATCATCCGGCAGGAAGTTGCGAAAGAGGATCTCGGCGTCATCGTGTCGAACATCGGCGTGCAGCCGGGCTTCAGCTCCATCTATACGAGCAACTCCGGCCACCACACCGCCTCCGTCCAAGTCAGCTTGAACGAGGGGCACAAGACCGGCAGCTACGCCTACATGGACCGCGTGCGCCGCCGCATCACGCAGGAGCTGCCGCAATTGAGCGTGTATCTGCAATCCGGCGGCCTCGTGGACGCCGTGTTGAACCTCGGCCTGCCCGCGCCGATTGACATCCAGATCAGCGGCTCGAACCTCGAAATCGCGCACCTCACCGCGCTGGAAATCGCCCGCAAGGTCCGCGCCCTCCAGGGCGTGAGCGACGTGCTGGTGCCGCAGGACATTGATCACCCAGCACTCAAGCTCGAAGTCATCCGCGCGCGCGCCGCCGAGCTGGGGCTGACCTCCAAGGAGGTCGTGCAAAATGTCATCACCGCGCTGACCTCGGGCGCGATGATTGCCCCGAGCTACTTCGTGGACCCGCGCAACGGCAACGACTACCTGCTCACCGTGCAATACCAGGAGGGCTACGTGAAAAACATGGCGGACTTGCAGTCCATCCCCATGCGCTCGCCGAAGGGGCTGCGCACCGCGCGGTTGGATGCGATGAGCGAGTTCCACAACGCCTACGCGCCGACCGAGGTGGACCACTACCAGCTCCGCCGCGTCATCAATGTCTATGTCGCGCCCGCCGGCGAGGACCTCGGCGCGGTAGTCAAGGATGTGAACCGCATCCTCGCGGAGACGGAGATTCCCGCCGGCCTGACGGTGACGTTGCGCGGCATGGTGCATGGGATGAACTCGTCGTTCAAAAGCTTCGGCCTCGGGCTGATTCTGGCGGTGGTGCTGGTGTATTTGATTCTGGTCGCGCAGTTCCAGTCGTTCCTCGACCCGCTCATCATCCTGCTGGCCGTGCCGTCGGCGTTGTCCGGCGTGCTCGTGCTGCTCGCCGCCACGGGCACGACGCTGAACATCATGTCGCTGATGGGCGTGGTGATGGTGGTGGGCATCGTGGTGGCGAACAGCATCCTCATTGTTGAGTTCGTTCGTCGGCTGCGGGAGGACCGGATGCCCGTGCGCGAGGCGCTCGTGCTGGCCTGCCGCGTGCGCCTGCGTCCCGTGGTCATCACGTCGCTCGCCACGCTCATGGGCCTGCTCCCGATGGCCGCCAAGTTCGGCACCGGCAGCGAAGCCTACGCGCCGCTCGCGCTGGCCATCATCGGCGGGCTGACGTGTTCGCTGGTGCAGACCATCTTCATCGTCCCCGCCGCGTATCTCCTCGCGCACCGCCGCGAGGACGAGGCGAACGGAGCGGCACCAGCGGAGGCTCCGGCGGCATGAGATGGGAAGCTCCAGCCCAGAATCCCAACGGGATTCCGGCCTCCAGCCCAGGGTTGGCGCGCGGCACCTACCCTGGGAATGTCGCGCAACACGTCACAACCCCAACGGGGTTGCGGCCCCTTCGCCAGCTTGCCCGCCACAACCCCGTTGGGGTTGGTGCGTCAATGGAATGCGTTTCCCAGGGTAGCTCGTTCCTCGCAACCCTGGGCTGGAGGCCGAAATCCCGTTGGGATTCGCCGTTCCTGTCCCACCTCCGGAGGCCCGCATGACGCGCTTCGCCCTCCGGTATCCGTATCTCACGGTGGTGCTCTGCCTCATCACCTGCGTTGTGGGTGTCACCAGCCTGCTGCGGCTGCCGGTGGATTTGTTCCCCGCCATCCGCATCCCGGTCGTCGTCGTTGCCACGTTCTACTCCGGCATGCCGCCGGAGCAGATTGAGAACTCCATCACGGGCCGCTTCGAGCGCTTCTTCACGCTGGCCAGCGGCATCGAGCACATCGAGTCGCGGTCGCTGCCCGGCGTGAGCCTCATCAAGGTTTACTTCCAGCCCGGCACAGACCCGGACACCGCTGTCAGCACCATCGCAAACCTTGCCACCGCGAACCTTCGCCGGCTCCCGCCCGGCACGCTGCCGCCGGTCGTGCTCAAGTTCGACGCCTCCAGCCTCCCCGTCTGCCTCATCACGCTCAAGGGCGACGGCATGACCGAGACGCAGCTCCGCGACACCGGCCAATACGCCGTGCGCAATCAGGTCGCCAACGTCCCCGGCGCCTCCGTCCCGCAGCCTTTCGGCGGACGCTACCGCCAAATCATGGTCTATGTGGACCCGCTCAAGCTCGAAGCGCACCACATGGGCGTGATGGACGTGGTGCGCGCGGTCAACGACTCGAACCTCATTCTCCCTGCCGGCGACGTGCGCATCATGCCGCTCAACTACAACATCTACGCGAACAGCCAGCTCCGCGACGTGGTGGACGTGAACCGCCTGCCGCTCCGCACGGAAGGCAAGTCCTCCATCCTCGTCGGCGATGTCGGCGAGGCCCGCGACGCCGCGCAAATCCAGAACAACGTCGTCCGCATTGACGGCCAGCGCTCGGTCTATCTCCCGGTGCTCAAGCAGGGCGGTGACGCCAACACCATCGCCGTGGTGGATGGCATCAAGGCCTCGCTCAAGAACCTGCTCGACGTGCCGGAGTCGCTGGTTGCCAAGGTCGTGTTCGACCAGTCCATCTTCGTCCGCAACGCCATTACGAACCTCATCCACGAGGGAGCCATCGGCCTGGTGCTCACCGGCGCGCTCATTCTCATCTTCCTCGGCAGCATGAGGGCGACCGTCGCGGTGTTCCTCTCCATCCCGCTCTCGACGCTCGCCACGTTCATCGCACTGGCCATGAGCAACAACACGGTCAACTCCATGATTCTCGGCGGCCTTGCGCTGGCGTTCTCCCGCCTGATTGACAACTCCGTCGTCGTCCTCGAAAACATCTTCCGCCACATCGAACTGGGCGAGTCGCCCGCCGTCGCCGCAGAAAAGGGCGGGCAGGAAATGGCGCTGCCGGTGCTGGCCGCGACACTGACGACGGTTGTGGTCTTTTTCCCGGTCACGTTCCTCTATGGCGTGAGCCGCTTCCTGTTCACCGCGCTGGCGTTGTCGGTGATGCTGTCGCTCTTCGCCTCGTATGTCGTCGCGCTGACCGTGGTTCCCCTCTTCTGCGCCAAGCTCATCAAGGGGCACAAGCCCGACCACGACCCGAGCGAGGGCGGCGGCTTCAACCATTGGTTTAACATGAAGTTCCACAACATGCTCAACGGCTATGAGCGTGTGCTGGGCTGGTCGTTGCTGCGGCCCGCCGCGACCGTTGTGGGCCTGCTCGCCATCTTCGTCCTGAGCCTCGGCGTGTATCCGCTGATGGGCGTCGCCTACTTCCCGCGCACCGACCCCGGCCAGTTCGTCATCAACCTCAAGACCCCGACCGGCACGCGCGTGGACATCACGGAGAAATACGTCCAGCAGGTCGAGGCCATCATCCGCGAGGAGGTGGCGAAGGAGGAGCTGGGCGTGGTCGTGGCGAACATCGGCGTGCAGCCGGGCTTCAGTTCGATCTACACGAGCAATTCCGGCCATCACACCGCGACGCTTCAGGTGAGCCTCAACGGCGGGCACAAGACCGGCAGCTACGACTACATGGACCGCATCCGCCGCCGCGTGCGCAACGAGCTGCCGCAGCTCACCGCCTACTTCCAGTCCGGCGGCCTCGTGGATGCCGTGCTGAACCTCGGCCTGCCCGCGCCCATTGACATCCAGGTGAGCGGCTCCGACCTGCAACTTGCGCACCGCACCGCGTCGGAGATTGCCCGCAAGGTCCGTGAGCTGCCCGGCGTCAGCGACGTGCTCGTGCCGCAGGACATTGACCAGCCCGCGCTGCAACTCGAAGTGGACCGCGCGCGCGCCGCCGAGCTGGGGCTGACCTCGAAGGAAGTCGTGCAGAACGTCATCACCGCGCTGACCTCGGGCACGATGATCGCCCCGAGCTACTTCGTGGACCCGCGCAACGGCAACGACTACCTGCTCACCGTGCAATACAACGAGGGTTACGTGAAAAACTTCGCTGACCTCCAGGCCATCCCCATCCGCTCGCCGATGCAGGCCAAGCCAACGCGCCTCGACGCCGTGAGTCGCATCAACAACAGCTACGCGCCGACCGAGGTGAACCACTATCAGCTCCGCCGGGTCATCAACGTCTATGTCGCGCCCGCCAAGGAAGACCTCGGCCAGGTGGTCAAGGGCGTCGAGCAGGTGCTGGCCGAAACCGAAATCCCGGCGGGCCTGCGCGTCACGTTGCGCGGCATGGTGCAGGGGATGAACTCGTCGTTCAAAAGCTTCGGCCTCGGGCTGATTCTCTCCGTGCTGCTGGTCTATCTGATACTCGTGGCGCAGTTCCAATCGTGGATTGACCCCATCCTCATCCTGCTCGCCGTGCCCACCGGGCTGACCGGCGTGCTGCTGCTGCTCTACTTCACGGGCACGACCCTGAACGTCATGTCGCTCATGGGCATCGTGATGATGGTCGGCATCGTGGTGTCGAACAGCATCCTCATCGTGGACTTCACCCACCGCCTGCGCGAGGACGGCAAGACCGTGCGCGAGGCCGTCACGCTCGCCTGCCGTGTCCGCCTGCGCCCGGTGCTGATGACCTCGCTCGCCACGCTCATCGGCCTGCTGCCGATGGCGCTCAAGCTCGGCACCGGCAGCGAAGCCTACGCGCCGCTCGCGCTCGCCATCATCGGCGGGCTTGCGGTGTCCGTGGTGCTGACCGTGTTCATCGTCCCGGCGGCGTATTTGCTGGTCTATGGGCGGAAAGAACGGGCGGCTGAGGCAACTCCTGCATCTTGATTGCGATGAAACAAATTCCAAATCCCAGGCTCCAAGCTCCAAAAAAGCTCCAAATCCCAAGCTCCAAAGACCGGAGCGCCGAGCATCGCTCGGCAGGTGATGGCGGACGCCTCAAAGCCGAGCAATGCTCGGCGCTCCGCTACGTCAGTGTGTTTCGCCTTTGTAGCTTGGTGCTTGGTGCTTGGTGTTTCTTTGGAGCTTGGACCTTGGAGCTTGGAGCTTCCGAGAAACTTACCTTGAAGGAAGCCCGCGACCTCGCCCTCCACCAGCATCCGCGCATCACCGCCGCCGAGTTCAAGGCGCTCGCCGCGAAACAGGCCGTTCTGCAAACCCGCGCCGCGCTCCTGCCGAGCTTCAGCGCCAACGTCGTCGCCGTCGGCGCGGCGGACGCGAACACGCGCCTGACGGCAGGCGGCGGTCTGAACAATCCCACCGTCATCGAGCGCGCTGCCGGCGGCATTTCGGTGAGCCAGCTCATCACGGACTTTGGCCGCACCGACAACTTGCTCGGCGGCGCGAAGGACAAGGCCCGTGCCGAAGAGGCCAGCACCGACACCGCGCGCGCCCAGCTCCTCCTCGCCGTGAGCGCGACGTATTTCAGCGCGCAACAGGCGCAGTCCGTCCTGCGTGTCGTGGACCAGACGGTCACCAACCGCCAGACCTTGCTCGACCAAGTGAGCGCGCTGGCGAAGAACCAGTTGAAGTCGGACCTCGACGTGAGCTTCGCCCGCGTGTCGCTGGAGGAGGCCCGCCTGCTGCAACTCCGCGCCCGCAACGACCTCGACGCCAGTTTCACCGCCCTCGACACCCTGCTCGGTGGACGCGAGCCACGCCGTTACGACCTCGTGGAGGAAGTCCTGCCCGTTGACCTCCCCGCCGATGCCTCGCCGCTCGTGGCTGACGCGCTGCGGCTCCGTCCCGAGCTGGAGCGTTTCCGCGCCGAGCGCGACGCCGCCATGAAGCAGGCACGCGCTGACAAAGCCTTGCACTACCCAACTCTCAGCGCGCTCGCCGGCATCGGCGTCACGCCTGTTCATGACACACGGCTGGAAGACACTTACGCCTCCGCCGGCCTCGTCCTGAGCCTCCCGCTCTTCAGCGGTGGCCGCGACACCGCCCGCCAGAAGGAAGCCGAACTGAAAGCCAAGGCCGCCGAGGAATCCTTGAAGGACGAGGAGAACAACGTCATCCGCGACGTGCGCCTCGCGTTGCTCCGCGCGCAGCACGCCCACGAGCGCCTCGCCCTCACCGCGAAGCTCCTCGCCCACGCCCGGACCGCGAACGACCTCGCCGTCGCCCGCTACAAGCTGGGTGCGAGCAGCATCACCGAACTCAACCAGGCCCAGCTCAACCTCACCACCGCCGAGATTGCCGAAGCCACCGCGCGCTACGAGTATCTCGTTCTCCGCGCCGCGCTGGAGTTTCAGACCGGCCGTCGCTGATTTAGCCGGACATCGCCCGGAAGCGCGGCCTGGCCTGGCCCGCGACCAGTTTCACCTTGTCTTCAACTGGCCGACATCGGGTTGTTTCCTTGACCGCGCCAAATGAGGGCGTGCGGATTCTGTCACACGAACGTAACATGACGGCCCTTTGTTTGTCACAGAGCCACGCCAGTCTCGCCACGTTGTTGCAATCATTCTGACACACACATGAAACACTTCCTCAAACCGACCGTGCTGGTGGCGGGCGCGCTGGGCGCACTTGCGCTGGCCCCCTCAACGCAGGCCCAGACCGCCGACGCGCTGATAGACAAGCTCATCGAGAAAGGCGTGCTGACTTCCAAAGAAGGCCAGGCGCTGCGCGAGGAGACGGACAAGGACTTCTCCCGCGCCTACCAGGCCAAGAGCGGCCTGCCCGACTGGGTCACGGCGCTGCGCATCGGTGGCGATGTCCGGCTGCGCTACGACGGCATCTATCAGGATCCCGACAGCGGTGGCGTGAACTCGGTGGACCGCAACCGTCTCCGCTACCGGATGCGCGTGGGCGTGACGGCCACGATGATGGATGACATGGAGGTGGGCTTCCGGTTCACCTCGGCGGAGAACAAATCCACCGGCAACAACGGCATGGGCGACCCCATCTCCGGCAATGACACGCTGACGAGCAACGCGTCGAAGAAATCGCTGTGGATTGACCTAGCCTATGCCAAGTGGCAGATGCTGAACCGGCCCGACTGGAGCGCGACCTTCATCGGCGGCAAGATGGAGAACCCGTTCGTGTTCGACGAGGTGGTGTTCGATGGCGACTACACGCCGGAAGGCCTGGCCTTCCAGTCCGGCTACACAGTCAACGACCAGCACGCGCTCAAGTTCAACACCGGCCTGTTCTCGCTCGCCGAGATTGCCGCCTCCAGCCACGATGCCTATCTCTTCGGGGCGCAGTTGCGCTGGGAGGCGAACTGGAGCCAGCACTGGGCGTCCTCGCTCGGCCTCTCCGGGCTGGCGTTCTCCGACAAGCAAAACCTGACGCACGCGGCGGCGGGCGTGAACCCGAACGTCCCCGACGTGAGCCGGGGCAACACCCGGGTATCAAGCGTCGGGGCGCTTACCAGCAGTTTCAACCCGATCATCGTGGACGGCTCGGTGACGTGGACGAGGGAGAGCTTTCCGTTCTACCCCGGCGCGTTTCCGATCAAGTTTATGGCGGAATACATCAACAACCCGGCCGCCTCTCCGAACCTCGCCACTTCGCCCATCGGGCCGGGCAAGACGCGCGGCGAGGCCTACAACATCGGCATGCAACTGGGCAAGTCGGGCAAGCGGGGCACTTGGGATCTGACCTACAAGTGGAAGTGGCTGGAGAGCAACTACATGTTCGAGGAGATGGTGGATTCCGACCACGGCGGCTGGTATCAGGCCTCGCCCTTTGTGGGTGGCGGCGGCACCGGCTACGGTGCGGGCACCAACCTGCGCGGCCACTACATGCGGGCGGCCTACTCGCCCTATGACTCGCTGACGTTGTCCGTCACCTACTACCTGTTCGGCCTCATTGACAAGCCGGCGGGCGCCTCGTCCAGCACGGCAGGGCGCATCCAGGTGGACGCCGCCTTCAAGTTTTAACCGGATCGTCACCCACCAGAACCAATCACCACGTAACCTGTCACCATGAAAAACAAACTCATCCAATCCACGCTGCTGGTGGCCGCCCTTGCGCTCGCGGGGTCTGCCCAGGCCGGCAACATCACGGTCAAAGGTTCGGACACGCTCGTCGTGCTCGCCCAGAAGTGGGCCGAGACCTACATGGGCAAGCACGCCGACACCAAGATCCAAGTCACCGGCGGCGGCACGGGCACTGGCTTCGCCGCGTTGCAGAACAAGTCCACGGACTTGTGCAACGCCTCGCGCAAAATCAAGCCCGCCGAGCAGGCCACCTGCATCAAGGCCTTCGGCAAGCGCCCGACGGAATACAAGGTCTGCCTCGACGGCCTCAGCGTTTATGTCAGCGCGGACAACCCGGTGAAGGAACTTTCCGTCGCGCAGATCGCCGACATCTTCAACGGCAAGACCAAGAACTGGAAGCAGGTGGGCGGACCCGACGCGCCGATCACCGTCTACAGCCGTGAAAACAGCTCGGGCACCTACGAGTTCTTCAAGGAGCATGTGCTGCAGGGCAAGGACTTCGCCTCCAGCGCGCAGACCATGCCCGGCACGGCGGCGGTGCTCCAGGCGGTGGCGAAGGACAAGACCGGCATCGGCTACGGCGGCGCGGCCTACGGCGCGGGCGCCAAGCACCTGAAGGTGAAGAAGGACGACGCCTCGCCGGCCATCGAGCCGACCGAGGAGAACGTCATCAAGGGAGTCTATCCCATCTGGCGCTACCTTTACGTCTATGTGAACCCCGCGCTCGACAAGGGCGACATCCAGAAATACCTGACGTGGATCCGTGGCGACGAGGGCCAGAAGGTCGTGAAGGACGTGGGCTACTTCCCGCTGCCCAAGAACCTGCGGGAGTAAGGCTGATTCTTGATCGTGAGTTCCTCCTGCGATCACCTGGGGCGGGCGAAAGACGGTGCATTGTCCTTCGCCCGCCCTTTTCGACTTGATGCCACGCGCTTTGTTGCCGGCTCGTAACTAGCCATCGCCGTCCGGTTCTCCTACTCTCGCCGCCCGTGACGAACACGCCCGCCAACGCCAAGCGCACCGTCGGATGGATGGGCATCCATCGCGGGCACAAGGCCCGGCCCGTCGAGTGGCTGGCCGAGAAGTTCATCTTCCTGGTCTCGCTCACGGCGATCCTGATGGTGTTTCTGATCTTCGTGTTCGTCGCCCGCGAGGCGCTGCCGCTCGTGCTGGGCCAGATGAACAGCGCCGCCGCCCGTCCGGCGATTCCGGCGAAGGACATGGACAAGCTGAAGCCGGCGGAGCTGCAGGAGTATCTGGGCCTGACACCCGCCGAATTCAAGGGACTCGACAAGGAAGCGCTTCAGGCGCTCATGGAAGTGCGCGAAGAGGAGGCCAAGGAAGCGCCCAAGGACAAGGACGCCAAGGTCAACACGACCGAGTGGAAGTATCTCTTTGGCGCGCACGAGTGGTCCGACAGCCGGCCAGAGGACCGCCACGTCTGGCAACCCATCGGGCGCATCCACAAATACAACCTCTGGCCGCTCATCATCGGCAGCCTGAAGACCACGCTTGTCGCGCTGCTGTTCAGCGTGCCACTGGCGCTGGCGGCGGCGATTTACGTCTCGCAGCTTTCGTCCCCATCGTTGAAGGAGTGGTTGAAACCCGCGATTGAAATGCTTTCCGGCGTGCCGTCGGTGGTGCTCGGCTTCTTCGGGCTGATTGTGATGGCGACGTTTCTTCAGAGTGTCTTCGGCTACCAGTCGCGTCTGAACGCGTTCGTCGCCGGCATCGCGCTGGGCCTGGCGGTGATTCCCGTCGTCTTCTCCATCGCCGAGGACGCGCTGACGAGCGTGCCGCGCAGCTACACGCAGGCGGCGCTGGCGCTGGGCGCGTCCAAGTGGCAGGCCGCCTGGCAAATCGTCCTGCCCGCTGCCGCGCCGGGCGTGTTCGCCGCCGTGGTGCTCGGTTTTGGGCGCGCCATCGGTGAGACGATGGTGGTGCTCATGGCCAGCGGCAACGCGAGCATCATGTCCTGGAGCCTCTTCGACTCGACGCGCTCCATCACCGCGACCATCGCGGCGGAGCTGGCCGAGGCGGTCTTTGGCGGGCATCACTACCGGATGCTCTTCCTCATCGGCGCGATGCTCTTCATCGTGACCTTTCTCACGAACCTGGCGGGCGATCTCATCATGCACCGGCTCAAGGGCCGGCTGGAAGGAAAAGCGAAATGACCAAGCTCCAAGCTCCAAGTTCCAAAGAAGTTCCAAGCTCCAAGCTCCAAGGCGCGGGCTGGGAGGCACTCGGCCTCTGTTTGGAATTTGGAGTTTGGAACTTTTTTGGAGCTTGGAACTTGAGGTTTGGAGCTTTGCCCAGCGCATGACCCCCGCCGCTCCCCAACCCGCCCGTCTCGACTTCCGCTCCCGCGGTTTCGACTTCGCGTCCTTCGCCTTCACCAGCCTCACCGGGCTGGCGACGCTCTTCATCCTCGCCATCCTCGCCATCATCATCGCGAACATCGCGTGGCACGGCTGGAGCACGTTCTCGTGGCGCTTCCTCACCGGCAGCGCGGATCAGGACATGTTCGACGTGAACAAGGCCGGCGTGCTGCCCATGATCATCGGCACCGCGCTGCGCGTTCTGGTGATGACGCTGTTCGTCGTGCCCATCGGCGTCATCACGGCCATCTACCTCACGGAATACGCGCACTCCACCGCGGTCACCACGCGCGTCATCCGGGGCGCGGTGAACAATCTCGCGGGCGTGCCGAGCATCGTGTTCGGCCTGTTCGGGCTGGGCTTTTTCATCAGCTTCATCGGACGCGGGCTGGACGCCGGCGCGGCGGAGCCGCACTGGGGCAAGCCGGCCATCCTCTGGGCCTCGCTCACGCTGGCGGTGATGACGCTGCCGCTCGTCATCGTGGCGACGGAGGAATCGCTTCGCGCCATCACGCCCGGCCTGCGCGAGGCGAGCCTGGCGCTCGGCGCGACGAAGCTGGAAACCATCTTGAAGATAGTCCTGCCCGAGGCGTTGCCGGGCATTCTCACCGGCGGCATTCTCGCCGTCGGTCGCGCGGGTGGCGAGGTGGCTCCGATTCTCTTCACCGGCGCGGCCTATTACATGCGCGACCTGCCGCACTCGCTGACGGACCAGTTCATGGACCTCGGCTACCACGTCTTCATCCTCAGCACGCAATCGCCGGACATTGAGAAGACGCGGCCCATCCTGTTCGCCACCGTGCTGGCCCTCCTGCTCCTGACGCTGTCCCTGAATTTGGTTGCCGTCATCGTGCGCGCGCGGGTGCGCAAGAAGATGCGCGCCGGACATTGAACTATGGCTGCCTTCTCCCCCACGCAAGTCACGCTGAACACCGCGAAGCCCACGGAGGGCGCGGGCGCGCCGCTCATCGCGAGCGAGGGCGTGAACCTCCACTACGGCGCGACGCAGGCGCTCAAGAACATCTCGCTCACCATCGGCGAGCGGCACGTCACGGCGTTCATCGGGCCATCCGGCTGCGGCAAGTCCACGTTCCTGCGCTGCTTCAACCGGATGAACGACCTCATTGACTCGGTGCGCATCACCGGCTCGATCAAAATCGGCGGGCAGGACATCTACAGCCCGGACGTGGACGTGATCGAGCTGCGCAAGCGCATCGGGATGGTCTTCCAGCGGTCGAACCCGTTCCCCAAATCTATCTACGACAACATCACCTACGGCCTCAAGCTGCATGGCATGACGGCCAAGTCCGAGCTGGACGCGACCGTGGAGCAAAGTCTGCGCGGCGCGGCGCTCTGGGACGAGGTGAAGGACCGCCTGCACACCAGCGCGCTGGGCCTTTCTGGCGGCCAGCAGCAGCGCCTCTGCATCGCCCGCGCCATCGCCATCAAGCCGGAGATTCTCCTGATGGACGAGCCGGCCAGCGCGCTGGACCCGATTGCCACGGCCAAGATCGAGGAGCTGATTCTCGAATTGAAGCGCGAGTTCACCATCGTCATCGTCACCCACAACATGCAGCAGGCCGCGCGCATCTCCGACCAGACGGCGTTCTTCTACCTGGGCGAGCTGATCGAGTTCGACACCACCGCGAAGATCTTCACCAACCCATCGAAGAAGCAGACGGAGGATTATGTGACCGGAAGGTTTGGATGAACCCGATGAAGAAAGTAATTAGTATTCAGTGTTTAGTCCGATCCTCATGCTCACACCACGCCCACTAATCACTAACTACTAATCACTTTCCCCACCCCATGCTCCCCCACGACCACGAATTCGCCGCCCTCAAGGAAAAGCTCCTCACCATGTCCAGCCTCGCCGCCAGCTCGGTGCAGAACGCCGTCAAGGCGCTCGTCGAGCGCAACGACGACCTCGCCCGCCAGGTCGAGCAGGCCGACGACCAGCTCGACGCGCTGGAGATCGAGCTGGATGAGCTGTCCATCGTGCTCCTGTCGCGCGGCCCCATCGCCAGCGACCTGCGCATGATCACCGTGGCGATGAAGATCACCCATGACCTTGAGCGCGTCGGTGACGAGGCCACCACCATCGCCCGCCGGGCGGTGGACCTGAACAAGGAGCCGCAACTCAAGCCCTACGTGGACATCCCGCGCATGGCGACGATGACCTTGGAGATGCTGAACGACGCCTTGGAGGCCTTCGTCAGCCGCGACACCGCCCGCGCCCGCGCCGTGCTGCCGCGCGACAAGGACGTGGACGCCCTGCACAAGCAGCTTCAGCGTGAACTGGTCACCTACATGATGGAGCAGCCGGCGACGATCACGCGCTGCCTGAACCTCATGCAGATTTCCAAGCGCATCGAGCGCATCGCCGACCACGCGACGAACATCGCCGAGGAGGTGGTCTATCTCTACGAGGGCCGCGACATCCGCCACACCGGCAAGGACGCGAAAGCGTAGCTCTTCATCGGAGACGACTTGAGGAGTCTCACCTCGACTTCCCGAAAGTTAGAGACTCCTCACGTCGTCTCCTACCTGTCCGGTCAGACGAACTCGTGCTCCTGCGCCCGCACCGTCAGGACGGGGCAGGGGGCCAGCCGGACCACGCGCTCGGCCGTGCTGCCGAGGAAGAGGTGCTTCAATCCCGTGTGCCCGTGCGTGGCGATGACGATCAGGTCCACGTCGAAGTCCTTCGCCACCGCGCCGATTTCCGAGAACGGATGGCCCAGGCGCGTCGCGGTCTCCGTCGGGATGCCCGCGGGAACCTGCTTCTTCACGAACTCGGCGAGCGAGGCGCGGGCGAGCTTGAGGCGCTCGCGGTTGGCCTCCTCCATCTCGGGCGGAATGATGACGCTCTCCGGGTAATGCACCGGCTCGACGACATGCGTCAGCACGAGCGTCGCGCCGAACTGCTCGGCAAAGCGCGCGGCATACTTGATGGCCTTGGCGGAGAACTCCGAGAAGTCCACCGGCACGAGGATTTTCTTGAGCCGCAGAAACGACGGCACGAGGTCAATGACCGGGCGGCCTGAGTTGTCCGGCGCGGGTTTGGCGGCGGAACGGGCGGCCTTTTTGGCGGGTGTTTTTTTCATAAGCGTGAATTGAGTTTTGCTTGCCAACCGACAGTCGGTTTCCCGCGCGGCGCGGGCTGCTCAGGTATTGTCCGAAGCGTGCCTTGCATTGTGACGCCGGTCAACCCAGCCAGTGCCGCAGCCGGCTGGAGGCGGACGCGCGCCACCACAGCGCGGGGGAAAACCGCTGGTGCGAACCCTCCGGCACGTCCCCGGCCGCGAGCCACGCGGCCAGCTTTTTGACCGCGTGCGGCAGGCTGCGGAAGACAAACCGCCGCTTCAGCCAGGTGGCCTCCAGCTTCGCCGCCTCGTAGCGCAGGATGGACAGCGCCCACGCCGGCTCGAGTCCGTTGGCGGCGGCGTGTTCCTCCAGGTGGCGCGCAAAACCCAGCGCGTCCTCGAACGGCCGGCGGCCCGGCGGCGGGTTGACGCCGTAGTTGCGGAACAGGTCCGCGAAGCGCGCGCCCAGCGCCTTGCGCGTGAGCGGCAGTTGCACG
>WRPG01000117.1 GCA_009773355.1 Limisphaerales bacterium | reverse complement strand
CGGACACCTGCAGCGGCACTGTGAACCGGGCCTGCAACGACGCGCGCAGCTGGCCGCAAGGAACCGCGGACACGACGCCGGCGAACCACTGTTGCAGGGTTTGGCCGGGCGCCTGCACGGGGTGGTATCTGTCCGCAGGCGGACGCTCGGTCGGTGACGGCGGAGAACGGCGGGGATTTGCCAACCAGCGAGTAGTGGCGTCAACAGCCTCCTGCTGCGGGGCGGTCCCCTGCACGAGGGCTTGGAGCGGAGGAGCCACGTCCAGCCGACGACGGACGGGCGCGCGACGCTCGTCCAAATCACTGTCCAGCGAGGGCGAACTGCGGCGGAAAGACATAACCGATTAGAACTTGGCTCGATCGAGAAGGCAAGTGCAAGTGACGGGCTCGATGGAGCCGCGGTCGTTGTTCACCAAGAGGGGCTTCAGGCCGCGAGGGACGCGGAGCTGCCAGCAGGGCTTCACGCGAGGCGTGAGGGGCGGCGGAATCTGTTTGTTGTTTGTCGCGGTGCCCGCGTGTAAACAGCACGCGGCGAAGCGTGGGTTTACAGAGCTGTTACAGTGGCAGGCGAGTGGCACGCAAATCGGCCGTCACACGCGCCGCGGCGCCAACATTACGCAACAATCACCGATCAGAAACCCCGCCGCGAGAACAAAGGCCGTGGCAACCGTGTAACCCGGTGAGCTCGTTAGCGTTATCACCTTGTGACAAAAACCATAGTGACCGTCGAAAAACCGCGTCCTTTACCTGAGCGGGAAATGAGCAAACCCCGTTATCAACTGGTGAAACTTGCACGGGACGAGAACGATCCCACGCGGGAGATCGAGACGAGACGACTGCAGGGACCAGGGCCGTTTCGGGATCTGCGACGTCACGCTGCGCTGATCCCGCTGCAGGTGGGTTTCGACTGGCCGATGGCCTCTCGACCGATCAACACGCAAATGGCGGGCGAAACGCCGGTACCGAAAAGAACGCGTTGGGACCACAGCGCCGGGGACAATGGCGGCAACGGCAGCGCCTGCAACAGCCGCAGCCACAACCCGGACGGACGCGCCGGTCCCAGCGAGCGCGCGGGCACCAGCAGCGACGTGTCGGTGAGCAACAGCGCCGGGCGAATCACCGTCAAACAGGAACCAGGGACAACGACCATCACGAGCACCGCGGCTCCTTTGCCGCGCCCCACCACACCAGACCGGGACACGGGCGACGGCGGCCGTGCACCGGCATCACCAGGTCGGTCTAGCGAATCCGTGCCATTAACTTTGGGCTCACGATTGAGCCGCCACGCCCTGGGCGGACGTATCCAAGTGACAGTGACCGTCGACGGACGCGAAGCCGTCGTGTTCTGGACGCAAGACGGATGCGGCGACTTGGGCGGTTGGATTCTGGGAAACGAGGACTTGCCGTTTCCGAATCAATTGCACGCACTCGGGCAGCGGCGCTTCCGGGTGAACGTCACCGGAGCGCCTCTTCTGCAAGTAAGCGCATATGTGCGGCTGTGTGTAATGAACGAACGCGAGGTCGCATCTGCAACTCACACGCAGCAGGCTCTTGACAGCTGGCTCCCGAGACAATGCACGCGCGCGGTCGACACCGCGAGGCGCCTGTTGCCGTGGTTGCCACACGTGCCGTGGCTGCTGCGAGACCTGCAGGGCGTTCTGCTCGAACGTGAGACCCGACGCGTGGAACAACGCGGCACTACGAATGACGACGGCGTGCGAGCGCTGCGCGCTTTTCAAGCGGAACACCCGTTTCCGGCAACGACCTACAGGGGCGCCGACACGATGGGGTACGGGAACTGCATTCCCCTCGGCGCCACGCACGCGCCCATGGACCCGGCGGACGTCGCCGCCGACGACGGCCCGACCAACGCGCGTCCACCACAGCACCTAGGCCGCGGGGAGCGTGTCCTCCCGGGCATGGGGGACGTGCACGTGACCGTGTTCGCGGATGGAGTCCGCGCCGTGGTCTTCTGGCGACTGGACACGACCGCGGACCTCGGCGGGTGGATGAGCGGGAACGAGCCGCTGCCTTTCACCGCCACGCGGCGCCAGCGCGGTGACCGCATGTACGAACTGCACGTCGAGGGCATCGAATGGGCGAGTGTGCGCACGTATATGCTAGCATGTTCCGTGTCCGCTGAATGCGCCAGCCACCACTACTTGATACAGAGCGCCCTGGACACCTGGCTGCCACCTGACGCGTGGGGAGCAATCGCGCAGGCCCGTCAACTGGAGGTGTGGTTAGGTCACAAGACGCGGTTCCAACGCGACCTGCTCGAAACCATGCACCATCGCCTGGACCAGCGCCGCCAGGTGATCCACGGGGACCCGCACGACAGCGAGTTCCGGGCACTGATCGTCTACGTGGATCACCGCGACCGTATGGTGGAAGGGACCGGAAACAGCGCTGATGAGAGCGGCAGCGAACAGGACGAACCGCGGGCGCCACCGCGCCGCCCGGACCCGCCACGCAGTCCCAAAAGACGCAGGTTCACATTTTTCCTCAACAAACATTGGGTGATCGCAGTGCAGGCGCACCCGAAAGCCCTCGATCCCGACAAATGGGCACAAGGAAGGGGCACGTGGCCCTTCCCGGCGAAGGTCCAGCGACTGGACGCCCAGAACACCAGCGTCTTCGTCACCGACACGCCGGCCTCGGCCGTGCGGATTTACGCAAAAATCTGCACGCAGGACGTAGCCACGACAATGGGAGATGGGGGCTGTACAACCTCCTGCACGCGGGACTTCCGCGCGAAGGACGCGCCGCGACGCTCACAGCGCACCTGGTGCTGGAGTGGTTTGAGCGCTTCGTATGGATGAAGGACCACATGCTCACGGTCATGCACGAGCGTTATGCTGACTTGGTGCAGAAGGCGGGCGGTGATCGCCGAGCACCTGCGCAGCGCGCGGTGGCGCGCTTCTTGTACCTGTTTGAGCGACAGCGTCGCGATGAGTTGCAGGTGCCGGTGCCGTTGCGCACGATAGACGACGACGAGAACATGCCGGACGGGCGCCGGGAAAGAGAAACGGCGAAACTGCGAGCGTCGTGGCGAGGCCATTGCGTCGAACGGAATTGGACGCAGGACGCACGCGAGCAGGCCCGTAAGGCCTTACGCGCAGCTGCTCCCGGCCGAGTCACCCGGGTGGTCACCTGGGGGGGGGCACCCGCACGCTGTGCCCCGCGGAGAACCGCGTAACCCGCGTCCTGACCCAACCCGGTC
>WRPG01000054.1 GCA_009773355.1 Limisphaerales bacterium | reverse complement strand
GAAACTGGTCTGGTGGGTCATGTCAGGCAGTTTAGAAAACGCCCGCCGCGCCGTCTGCAACAAATCGAAACCCGATGGCTTAAATCAGCGTTTCCTTAGGCGAACAGTTCCTTGATCGGGCGGCCGCCGTTCACCAACTGGGCCGGGCGGCCCGTGTTGGTGTGGAGCACCTGATGCGGGTCAATGCCCAGCTTCGTGTAGAGCGTGGTGGCGAAGTCCTCGGGCGCATACACGTTGTCGGCGGCGTAGTAGCCCTTCGGGTCGGTCGCGCCGATGACCGTGCCACGCGGCACGCCCGCGCCCGCGCACAGCACGCTCATGGCGAACGGCCAGTGATCGCGGCCGGAGTCCTTGTTCACCTTCGGCGTCCGGCCAAACTCGCCCAGCGCAAGCACGAGCGTGTTCTCCAAGGAACCGCGCCGATCAAGGTCGGCGATCAGCGCGGCCACGCCCTTGTCGAAGTTCACGCCCTGCTGGCCCTTGAGCGTCTCGAAAATCTTCGTGTGATGATCCCAGCCGCCGCTGTAGACCGTCACCCACGACACGCCTGCCTCGACGAGCCGGCGCGCGAGCAGGCAGCGCTGGCCGAAGTCGTTCATGCCATACAGCTCGCGGGTTTTCTCCGGCTCCTTGCCGATGT
Organism: Limisphaerales bacterium; assembly: GCA_009773355.1. Lineage (GTDB taxonomy): Bacteria > Verrucomicrobiota > Verrucomicrobiia > Limisphaerales > SXTU01 > SXTU01. The sequence goes on along the minus strand of WRPG01000054.1, from coordinate 35,365 downwards.
CGAAGGCCGCCTGCGCCTGCGGGCTGGTGATGAGGTCCACGCCCTGCTCGTAAAACTTGTCGAAACCGACGGTCGGGTCTTCCGCCGCCGCGTCCGTGATGCGCGCAAGCCGGTCGAGCGACTTGCGCAAGTCCTGACGTGAAACGCCCCGGCCTTCGCTGACTTCGGGCGGCAGCACCACGTCGCGCACCTTGAAGCCCGCCGTCTGCGGCGAGCCGCCCACGACGAAGGGCGCGTGCTCGGCCCCGAGGAAGTTCGGTCCGCCGGAGCGCGACATGCTCGGCATGGTCATGTAGGGCGGGATGCCGTTCTGCACGCCGCGCTTGTAGGAGACCACCGAGCCGAAGGAGGGATGGAACGTGACGAACGCGCCGCAGCCCACGGGCACCGGCGTCGGCGCGCCGGTCATCAGATAGTGGTTGCCGCCGCCGTGATTGGGATCCTTGTGCGCCAGCGAGCGCAGGACGGTGAACTTGTCGTTGACCTTCGCCAGCTCGGGCACGCACTCGGAGAAGTGGATGCCCGGCACCTTTGTCGTGATGGATTTGAACTGCCCGCGAATCTCCGACGGCGCGTCCGGCTTCGGGTCGAAGCTCTCGTAATGGCTTGGCCCGCCGTCCTGCCAGATCATGATGACGTTGACGCGCTTGCCGGAGGACTTCGCCGCCTCGGACGCGTTGGCGCGCAGGCGGAGCAGATCGGTGAAGCCCAGCCCCGCCGTCACGCCCAGTCCGAGCTGGAGGAAATCGCGGCGACCGATGCCGTTGCAGTTGTATCGAGGCTGGCTCATGTGATGAAAACGTCGCTGAGATGGACGGGCGGCAACGGGGGGTAAATTCACAACCACGCCGCCGCCTACAGCTTGCAAAGCCGCCCCTCAGTGCCACCGTATCGCCGCCATGCGCGATGCCTTTGCCAGCAGCCAGCCCACGCCCGAGGAATTCCAGCGGCGGCTCAACGACTTGATGCGACATCTTCAGGTGCCGCCCCCCGCCACGGGCGACGCTCAGTCGAACTTTGATCGCAGTGTGGAACCCACTTCCGGCGACGCGGCCGACGCCGCGTTCCAGTTCCAGCGCAAGCCGCGCGATGTCAAGGCGCACCTCGACCGCTTTGTCATCCAGCAGGACGAGGCGAAGAAGGTTCTCAGCGTCGCCCTGTGCGACCACTACCACGCCGTCCAGGCCGCGCTCGCGGGCAAGGCGATGCCCAACTACACCAAGCAGAACATCATCCTGCTCGGACCCACCGGCGTCGGGAAAACCTACCTCGTCCGCAGCATGGCGGACCTCATTGGCGTGCCCTTCGTGAAGGCCGACGCGACCAAGTTCAGCGAGACCGGCTACGTGGGCGGCGACGTGGAGGACATCGTGCGCGAGCTGGTCCGCCGCGCGGACGGCGACATCGCCCGCGCCCAGCACGGCATCATCTACATTGACGAGATTGACAAACTCGCCAGCGCGCCGAACTCGTCCGGGCGCGACGTGAGCGGGCGCGGCGTGCAGACGAACTTGCTCAAATTGATGGAGGAAACCGAGGTGCCCGCGCGTTCGCCGCAGGACATGGCGGCGCAGATTCAGGCGATGATGGAGGCGCAGCGCGGCGGCAAGAAAGGCCCCGCCACCATCAACACCAAGCACATCCTCTTCGTCGTCAGTGGCGCGTTCGACGGGCTGGACAAGATCGTCCGCAAGCGCCTGCGCGAGGCGACCATCGGCTTCGCCGCCAAGCCCCACTCCGCTGCCGACGCCGTGAGCGTGCTGGGCGACACGCAGACGCGCGACTTCATTGACTTCGGTTTCGAGCCGGAGTTCATTGGCCGCCTCCCCGTGCGCGTTGTGTGCCAGCCGCTCGCGGTGGACGACCTCTTCCACATCCTCAAGACCAGCGAGGGCAGCATCATCCGCCAATACGAGCAGGACTTCGCCGCCTACGGCATCGAGGTGCTCTTCCACGATGATGGCCTGCGGCGCATCGCCGAACGCGCGGGCGAGGAGAAGACCGGCGCGCGCGGCCTGATGACGGTGAGTGAGCGAGCGCTGCGGGATTTCAAGTTCGAGCTGCCCAGCACGCACGTGAAACGCTTCGTCGTGACTCGTGAGTTGGTGGACCGTCCCGCCGCCGCGCTGAGGCAGCTCCTCGCCGAGCACGCGAATGAGGAACGCGTCGTCATGCGGCAGCTCGTCCACGACTACGGGGAGCGCTTCGCCAAGGAGCACTTCCTCGCCCTGCGCTTCACCGACACGGCGGCGGACGCACTCATCGCCGAGGCGCTGGAGAAGCAGCTCTCCGTGCGCGACCTCTGCGGGCAGAAGTTCAAGGACTTCCAGTTCGGCCTGAAGCTCATCGCCGGCAACACCGGCCGGAAGGAATTCACCCTCGACGCCGATGCCGTGGCCGCGCCGGAGCAAGTGCTGAGCGAATGGGTGGTGGCGAGTTACCGGAAGGAGGGGTGACGGTTGGGCCGCGCCGGGCGCGTCCGTTGGTCACGCAATGATGTCCCGCACCACGTTCCCGGAGACATCCGTCAGCCGGAAGTCACGCCCGGAGTAGCGGTAAGTCAGCCGCTCGTGGTCGAGGCCGAGCAGATGCAGGATGGTCGCATGCAGGTCGTGGACGTGGACGGGGTTGTCCTGAGCGTTCATGCCCAGCTCGTCGCTCGTGCCGTAAGTCATCCCGCCCTTCACGCCGCCGCCCGCCAGCAGGTAGCTGAACGCCGTGTGATGATGGTCGCGACCGTGCTTGGCCTTCTCCTGCACTTGCGCGTAAGGAGTGCGACCGAACTCGCCACCGAAGAGAACCAAGGTGTCGTCGAGCAATCCCCGGCGCTTCAAGTCGAGGATGAGCGCGGCGGCGGCCTTGTCCGCGTCGGCGCAGAGCTTCTTGTGGCCGTCATCGTGGTTCGAGTGCGTGTCCCACGGCTGGTTGCTGCCGTTGCTGGTGTAGTAAATCGAGACGAAGCGCACGCCGTCCTCGACCAATCGCCGCGCCAGCAAACACGAGCGCGCGAACGCCGTCTCGCCATACATCTCGCGCACGTAGGCCGGCTCGCGCGAGATGTCGAAGGTCTGCATCGCACGCTTCTGCATCGCGAAGGCTGTCTCCATCGCCTTGATTTGCCCGTCGAGTTCTCCGTCGTTGCCGCGCGCCTTGAGATGCAGCTTGTTCAAAGTGGCGAGCAAGTCGAGTTGCTCGCGCTGCTCCGTGGGCGAGAGCTTCGCGTTCTTGATGTTGGCCACCAACTTGTCCACCTGCATGTTCTCCGTGACCACACTGGTCGCCTGAAACTCGGCGGGCAGGAAGCTGTTGCTCCACAAGGCCGGGCCCACGACGATTTTGGGCGAAGGCCGCAGGACGACGTAGCCGGGCAGGTTCTCATTCTCCGTGCCCAGCCCGTAGAGCGCCCACGAACCGAGCGACGGACGGATGGGCTGGAGGTTGCCGGTGTTCATCATCAGCAGGCCCGGCTCGTGGTTCGGCACGTCGGTCTTCATCGAGCGGATGACGCAGCAGTCGTCAATCACGCTGGCCAGATGCGGCAACGACTCACTCACCTCGATGCCGCTGCGCCCATGCTTCGCGAAGTTCAGCGGCGACGGCACGAAGCCGGTGCCCTTGTATTTCCGGTAAAGCTCGCCGGACGGCTGCTGGCCCTCGTGCGTCTTGAGCGCCGGCTTCGGGTCGAACGTGTCCACATGCGACGGTCCGCCATTGAGGAAGAGGAAAATGACCCGCTTGGCCTTGGGCGCGAAATGCGTCTGCCGCGTCGCGCCCTCGCCGAACGCGCGCGAGCCGAGCAGGCCCGACAAGCCCACCATGCCGAAACCGGCGGCGGTGCGGTGAAGGAAATCGCGGCGGGTGAAAATGGACGAGTTCATGGGGTTCATTTGGCGTCCCGGCCGGATGTTGGAGCGGGCAGTCGTTTCTCGAAACGCAGGAGGACGTTTTCCAAGAGCAGCATCTGCTTCTCCCGCTCACCACGTTCGGTTTCCTTCCCGAACCGGATTTCACTGCGGAGCTTTTCCATCTCGACGGCTAAATGGATGACATCACGTTGAAGTTCGCGGATGTCCGTCTGGTTTTGCCGGGTCGTCTCCGCGTGCGTGAAGACATAGCGCAGCAACGTGAGGAACTTGGCGAGCATACGGCGTCAGGCGGCCTTCAAACGCGCCAAGGCCGCCCGCTTCTTGAGGCGCAGCTCGGCGATTTCGGCCTCCATCTTCTTCATGTGCTTCACGCCGCGCTCCAACTCGCGGAGCAACGTGTCGCACTCAGCTTCCAAGCGGGTCTCGCGTGTTGTGGTCCGTGTCAGATTCATGGTCTTAAGCATGGTGGAACTGTTAGCAGGCGGCTGGGCATCGCGCCAGCCAGTTGTTCTTCTCATTAGCACCCGGCTTCAGCCGGGTGGGGGGCGACGGGCGCGGGTGAAACCGTTTCAACGGTTTCAGCCCGGAGGCCGGAGCCAAGCCGTTGAACCGGCTCGGCTCCTCGCCGACGGGCACACCGGGCTGAAGCCCGGTGCTAATGAGAAGCGACGGAGTCATGTTCTTTTCCAGCGGCGGACTGACTGAGCGGGCTTCGCCCCGAAAGCATGGTGCGAATCACAATAACGACGCAAGCGGTCCCAACAACGAGTGCGAGCAGCAGCGCTGCTGCCCACGGGAGTTTGAACGGCAACGCCAGTTCAACAGGGCCAAACAACGCTCGCGTCTCCCATGAATCCGTCCCACTTGGGTCGTCCGTGACGATGAAAGATTGGTCTAGCCCAATCTTTCCGGTTGGAATGCTCACCGTCCAATCAACGGTCGTGAATCGGGTTGTGGTAAATGCCAATGCCACGTGACTCTGGCTGAAGCACCACAGCAGCAGCCATACGCTGGCGACCTTCTTCAAATGGCCGTTAGTCCACATACAACATCTCATTCGCCATCAGCAGCGCCTGCGCGTATTGCTGCCAGCGCGTGACTTCGCCCGTCGCGGGCTTGCGCAGGAAGGCCAGCGCAGCGGCAGTCTCCGCGCTCTCAGGGCTGCGACCGTAGAGGAGTTGATACGCGCGCTGGATGCTGGCGGCGTCGGACTCGCTCGCGTCGGTCGTCACGCGCTCGGCCAGCGCCTTCGCGCGCTCCAGCATGAAGGGGCTGTTCAACATGAAAAGCTTCTGCGTCGGCGTGGTCGTGGCGGAGCGCTTCTCGGCGTGGACGTTCGCGTCCGGATAGTCGAACTGCATCAGCAGGTCGTTCAGCTTCAGCCGGCTCACGCGCGCGTGGACCGTGCGGCGCAGGTTCTTCGCGTCGTCGAGTTCGAGCGACTTGCCGCCGGCCAAGTCCAGCTCGCCCGTCACCGCCAACACGCTGTCGCGCCATTGCTCGATGGAGAGCCGACGGCGGTTCATGTGCCAGAGCGATTCATTCGCCACGTCGGCGGCGGACTTCTTCACGTCGTCGCGCGAAGTCTGGCGATACGTCGCCGAGAGCACCAGCTCGCGCACGAGCGACTTCACGGACCAGCCGCCCGACATGAAGCGCACCGCGAGGTCGTCGAGCAGCTCCGGGTGCGTGGGCGTCATGCCGGAGTGGCCGAAGTTGCTGGGCGTGGCCACGAGCGGCTTGCTGAAGAGCACGCCCCAGACGCGGTTCACCAGCACGCGAGCGGTGAGCGGGTTGTCGCGGCTCGCGATGGCCTCGGCGAGTTCGCGGCGACCGCTGCCGTCGGCGAAGGGCTTTGGCTCACCGGTGGATAGCACTTTCAGGAAACTGCGCTCGGCCACCGCGCCCTGCTGTTCCGGGTTGCCGCGCAGGAAGATGCTCAGGTTCTGCGACGTGCCCTCCTCGACCATGTGGACCGCGTCGGCGGGCATCTTGTCGGCCTGCACCTTGCCCTCGACGGTTTTGCCGTCGGCCGTTTTGTTGACCATCTTCACGCTCGCGAAGACCCCGGCCAGCGCGTAGTAGTCGCGCTGGGTGATTGGCTCGAACTTGTGGTCGTGGCAGCGTGCGCACGCGACGGTGAGGCCGAGCGTCGCGCGCGTGACGGTGTCCACGCGGTCTTCCCACTCGTCCGCCATCACCTCGATGCGCCCGCGATTGTAATACTTCGGCCCGAGTCCGAGGAAGCCGAGCGCGGCCAAGTCCTCTGGCTTCGCAGCCGGGAACTTGTCCGCCGCAAGCTGGAAACGGATGAACTGGTCGTAAGGCAGGTCGCGGTTGAATGCACCCATCACCCACTCGCGATAGAGGAACGCGTTAGCGTAAAACATCGTCGAGTCATTGCCCACCTGATGTGCCTGGTCTTCCGCATAACGAGCCAGCGGCAGCCACACGCTCGCCATGCGCTCGCCGAAGCGCGGCGAGGCCAGCAACCGCTCCACGAGCTGCTCGTAGGCATCCGCGCGCTTGTCCGCCACGAACGCCGCGACCCCCTCCGGCGTCGGCGGCAGACCGGTCAAGTCGAGCGTGAGCCGACGAATCAACGTCCGTCGCTCCGCCTCGGCCGAGGGCGAAAGTTTCTTCAGCTCCAGCCGCGCGAGGATGAAGTAATCCACAGGCTGCCGCGCCCACTTCGCGTTCTTCACCAGCGGACGCGCCTGCGCCTGCGGAGGCTTGAACGACCAGAATTGCCGCTCCTTGTTCCAGTCAATCGTGTCGCTCGACGGCTTGGCTGCCTCAGGCTGCCCAGCATTCGTGTGCGAAGCGAACGCGAGCACGAGCGCGGCGGCGCAGTGAAGAAATCGGGACGGTTTGGTTTTGGTCACAGGCAATCGGCCGCGCCGGACTGGCGCGGCATTGGCAAGTCAGACGGGCGCTCGCGAATGGGTGTTCGCGGGATTTCCGCACGCCACTGCCCGCGTTCGCGCTCCAGGAAAAGTCAGCGCGGACGACCAGCCAAAGCCGCGAATCAGTGGAGGTGAGCCTCGCCGGACCCCGCTGGCATTTTTAAGGGAAATTTTTGGCATGACTGAATAATTCCATTACAGGAACGTCGTCCCGTTATGAAATCTTCAACCCGGACCCCGGCGGTCAACGGCTTCCGCCACGCCCGCGTGACCAAGGGCGCGGAGTCCGAGCTGCAGGTGCCGGCGCTGGAACGCGGGCTGGCGGTGCTGGAGCTGGTCGCCAGCACGCCGGCCGGGCTGACTCTCGCCGAAATCAACGTCGCGCTGAAAATCTCCCCCGCCTCCGGCTTCCGCATCGCCACCGCGCTGGAGGAACTGGGCTACGTGCAGCGCGACGCCGCCACGAAGCGTTTCCGGCTCACGCACAAGCTCCTCCTGCTCGGCCAGCCGCGCACCGCGGGCCGAAGTCTGGTGCAGGCGGCCCTGGAGCCGATGCGGCGCGCGCTCCACGCGACCGGGGAGACCACACAGCTTTGTTGCCTCGCGGAGGACACCTGCGTCATCATCGAGCAACTGCCCTCGCTGCACCCATTCAAGTATTTCGTGGACCTCGGTTCGCGCGCCCCGTTGCACTGCGCCGCGCCGGGCAAGGCCCTGCTCGCCTTCCTGCCGGAATCGGAACGCGCGGAGGTGCTCGGTCGGCTGCGCTTGGAAAGGCACACCAACCGGACTCTCGCTTCGCGCAAGGCCCTGTCCGAGGAGCTCGAACGCGTCCGCGCGCTCGGCTACGCGGTGGATTTCGGCGAGCATTTCGAGGCAATCCACTGTGTGGCCGCGCCGCTGCTGGACCGGCACGGGCACGCGGTCGCCGCCATCACCATCGCGGGGCCGAAGGAGCGCATTCCGCAGTCGCGCTTCGCCGAGCTGGGCCAGGTGATGCAAGAAGCCGCCAACGACGCCGCCCGACAATTTGCCAGTTGAACCCAAACCCCAACCGACCATGAAATCGCCCCTGCTGCTGCTCGCCGCGTGCCTGTTTGTGCTTGCCCCCGGCTGCAAGAAGGCCGCCGACACGGCCAAGCCGGATTCCCCCGCTGCCCCCGCCAAGAAAGGCACCATCGGCGTCACGTTGCTCACACTGCAAAATCCGTTCTTCAAGGTCATCGGCGACCACATCACCGCCGAGGCGGCGAAGCACGGCTACGACACCATTGTCCTCAGCGCCGACACCGACGTCGCGCGCCAGGCGAACCACGTGAAGGACTTCATCGTGAAGAAGTGCGTCGCCATCGTCCTCAGCCCGTGCGAGTCCCGCTCCATCGTGCCGGTGATTCAGGAGGCGAACGCCGCCGGCATCCCCGTGCTCACCGTGGACATCCCGTGCAACGAGCCGGGCGTGAAGCTGCTCACGCAGGTCGCCACGGACAACTTCGGCGGCGGCAAGGAAGCGGGCCACGCGATGATTGAGGCGCTCGGCGCAGCGGGCGGGAAGGTCGCAATCCTCCATTTCAAACAGGCCGAGTCCTGCCGTCTCCGCGTGAAAGGCTTCCGCGAAGTCATTGATGCCCACAACGCCAAGGCCGCCGCGAAAATCAACCTCGTTATGGAACTCGACGGCGGTGGCGCAAAAGACGTGGGCTACAAGGCCGCCGCAGACGCCCTCCAAGCCCACGGCGACCTGCGCGGCGTCTTCGCCATCAACGACCCGTCCGCTCTCGGCGCGCGCGCGGCCATCGAGAAGGCCGGCAAGACGGCGCAGATTGTCATCGTCGGCTTCGACGGCCAGCCCGAGGGCAAGCAAGCCATCAAGGACGGCAAGATTTACGCCGACCCGATTCAGTTCCCCGACAAGATGGGCATCGAAATCGTCCGCGCCATCGTGAAGCACTCGAAGGGCGAGGACGTGCCGAAGGAGATGCTGATTCCGACCAGCCTGTATCGGAAGGCGGATGGGATGAAGGATGCGTCGTTGAAATGAACGGAGTGTTGGAGTGGAGGAGAAATGGAGTGTTGTCTCCGGCTCCGACCATCACTCCAAAACTCCCCCACTCCATTACTCCATGCCCGCCAACTTCCTCCCCTCCCTCGTCGGCTCGATGTCCGTCGGGGCCGCTGGCAACCCGACCGTCGCGATGGTCGAGGCCGCCTTCTGCCACCACGGCCTGCACTGGCGCTACGTGAACATGGAGGTGCCGCCCGCCGGCCTCGCGGACGCCGTGCGCGGAGCGCGGGCGATGGGCTTTCGCGGCTTCAACCTCTCCATGCCGCACAAGGTCGCCGTCATCCCGTTGCTCGACGGCGTCGGCGAATCCGCCGCGCTTATCGGCGCGGTGAACTGCGTCGTCCGGCGCGGCGAGCAACTCATCGGCGAAAACACGGACGGCAAGGGCTTCCTCAAGTCGCTCCAGGAAGTCTGCCACCCGCGCGGGAAGAACATCGTGATGTTCGGAGCTGGAGGCGCGGCGCGGGCCGTGGCGGTGGAAATCGGCCTTGTCGGCGCGAAGCACATCACGGTGGTGAACCGTGGTGAGCAGCGCGGCCGAAACCTCACCGACCACCTCGGCAAAGCATTGGCCCTATCTGTCGCCTTCGTCCCATGGGCCGACGACTTCACCATCCCCGCCGACACCGACATCGTCATCAACGCCACCTCCATCGGCCTCTACGACGCCGAGGCGCGGCTGGAACTTAACTTGGATTCCCTCAAGCCGAACATGGTCGTCGCCGACGTGGTCTTCAGCCCGCCGCAGACCCGCCTGCTCCGCGACGCCGCGGCCCGCGGCTGTCGCACGCTCGACGGACTCGGGATGCTCGTGAACCAAGGCGTCATCGGCGTGCAGTATTGGACCGGTGTGAACCCGGACCCGGCTGCGATGCGCCGGGCGCTGGAGGAAGCGATGGGGGTTTGAGCGCACGACCGATGAACGCGACAGCCCTGATCGCCCCTCTCATTAGCACCCGGCTTCAGCCGGGTGTTCGAGGCGCGGACGGCGCGAGTCGTTTCAACGGCTTGCTCCCTTGGCATGCGTGTGCCCCGAAACGGAAACCGTTGAAACGGTTTCCGCCCTCGCGTGACGCGGACACCCGGCTGAAGCCGGGTGCTAATGAGAAGGGTCAATCTTGCCCGCCATCCCTCGACAACGGCGAACCCCAACGGCGCACTGGCTCAAGCACTGCGCCGCACAAAACCCACTTCCCCATCACCCATTTCCTGTCTCCCATTTCCCACCATCTATGAAACACATCGCCCTTCACACCCTCCTACTCGTTGCCTCGCTCCCCGCCTCCGCCGGCCCGGGCGAGAAGACCCGCACCGTTGCCTCGCAGCCGAGCTGGATTGTCGCCACGCCGCAAGTCGAGCTGGCGCTCACGCATCTCGGCGGGCACATGGCCCCCGTCACCTTCTATCGCGACTCCGCGCGGCCCGTGCAGCCCTACCACATCAGCCCGTGGCAGGGGGAGAAGCACGCCTACCCCGTGCCCGTGCTCGTGCCGTTGCGCGGGGATTTCTTCTGCCTGCCCTTCGGCGGCAACGGCGACGTGGTCAACGGCGAGAAGCACCCACCGCACGGCGAGACCGCCGGTTCACCGTGGAAGCACGTTGCCACCAAGAAGGCCGGCGACGTCACCACGCTCACCACGGTCATTGAAACCAAAGTCCGCCCCGGCAAGGTGACCAAGGAACTCTCCCTCGTGGACGGTCAGAACGTCGTTTACTCACGCCACCTCATCGAAGGCTTCGCCGGCAAGACGCCCCTCGGCCATCACGCCACGCTCGCGATGCCAGAGAAGGAAGGCGCGTTCCGCATCGCGACGAGTCCCTTCAAGTTCGGCATGGTCGCGCCCGGCCTCTTCAGCGACCCGAAGCAGGCCGAGTATCAAGCCCTGCAAATCGGCGCGCGCTTCAAGGACTTAAGCAAGGTGCCGGTGGCTTGGAAGGGCGCGCCCGACACTGACCTCGCCTCGCTCCCTGCCCGCAAAGGTCACGCCGACCTCTTCCTGCTCCTCAACGAGCCGAACGGCCCCGCTTGGGTCACCGCCACGCGCGGCGACGAGGGCTGGGTGTGGTTCGCGCTGAAAGACCCGGCGGTGCTCACCGGCACGCTCTTCTGGCTGGAGAATCACGGCCGCCATGGCCTGCCGTGGTTTGGCCGCAACAACTGTGTCGGCATCGAAGACATCACCGGCCACTGGGCCGACGGCCTCGCCGCGTCCATCGCGCCCAACGTGCTTGCGAAGGAGGGCATCGCCACGAGCATCGAGTTGAGCGCCACGCGCCCGACGGCCGTGAACTACATCCAAGGCGTCGTGCGCGTGCCGGCGGGCTTCACCGAAGTGAAGACGCTGGAGTTCGCGCCCGGCCAAGTGACCTTCATCTCCACCACCGGCCAGCGGGTGACTGCGCCGGTGCGGCATGAGTTCCTGAAGTCTGGCCAACTCGGAAAATGACCAGCGGGAGAATGCCCAATGCCAAATTCCAGAATGCCCAATCAATGCCCAATGCCCAATGACCGTGCGATGGGCGCTGGCTTGGTCATTCGTCATTGGTCATTGGGAATTGGTCATTGCCAATGAAGTCTGCTCTTTCTCGCCGCCTCGCCGACTACGGCATGGTCTTCGTGCTGCTGGCGCTCTGCGCTTTTTTCAGTTTCGCCACGCACACCGAGCAGCATCCCACCGGCACGGACGCCGCGCGCCAACTCGCCGCGAGCATCACCAGTCAATTCGGCAAATCCGCCCGCGTCCTCATCGCCGTGCCGAATCAGCCGGACGCCGCCGCGTTCGCCGACACGCTCAACGCCGCGCTCACGAACGCCGGCGCGACCGTCGTCGCCACTGTGAAGGGCGAGCCGAAGGACGCCCGCGCCGCGCTGCAAGCCGCCGCGTCCGCCGGCAAGCTCGACGCCATCGCCTGCACCCAGGCCAGCGCCGGCTGGCTCGTCTTCGCGGACCTCGCCACCGACTTCCCCGCGCTCGGCACCCCGCGCCTCGTGCAGCCGCAGACCTACCGTTGGCCGAACTTCCTGAAGCGCGACAACCTGCTCAACATCGCCAACCAGATCGCCGTCATCGCCATCGTCGCCATCGGCATGACGCTCGTCATCGTGGGCGGCGGCATTGACCTCTCCGTCGGCAGCCTCATCGCACTCGCCGCCGTGCTGGCCACGCTTTTCATCCGCGACTTCGCCGGGGCGCAGCAGGCGGGCGCGTTCGGCATGATACTCGCGTGCGGCGGCGCGATTCTCGTGGCGAGCCTGGCGGGCGCGGCGAACGGCGCGCTGGTGACTGTCTTCCACCTCCCGCCCTTCATCGTCACGCTCGCCATGATGCTCGTCGCCAGCGGCGCGGCGTATTTGTTGACTCATGGACAATCCGTTTACCAAGTGCCCGATTCCTTCGTGTGGCTCGGGCGCGGCGCGGATTTCTTCAGCCTGCCGAACGCCGTCCTGCTCATGGCGTTGCTCTATGTGGCGGCGCATCTCGTCATGTCGCGCACCGTGCTGGGCCGCTGGCTTTACGCCGTCGGCGGCAACCGCCAGGCCGCGCGCTACTCCGGCGTGCCGGTGCGGCGCGTCTTGTTCCTCACCTACGTCGCGAGCGGGCTGCTGGCCGGCCTCGGCGGCGTCGTGCTCGCCTCGCAGCTCAAAAGCGGCTCGCCCACATTCGGCCAGATGTATGAGTTGTATGTCATCGCGGCGGTGGTGGTCGGCGGCGCGAGCTTGAACGGCGGCACGGGCCGGATGTTCGGCACGCTCACCGGCGCGTTCATCATCGCCGTCATTCAGAACGGCATGAACCTGACCAACGTGGAAAGCTACACGCAGAAAGTCGTCCTCGGCCTCGTCATACTCGGGGCCGTGCTGCTCGATTTGCTCCGCCAGCGCGGCTGGCGACTGCGGCTCGCGGCGTCGGAGTGAACTGAATTTTTGCATGAACTTTCTTGTGCGCCAGCAGGGGCAGCCCGCGCGTTGGCCCGTGCCGGCGATTTGCAATCGCCGCGTTGCGCGTGGGCAAGCCGAAGGCGCTTCGTCCTGCTCCAGCCCGCAGACGGCGGTTGCAAACCGCCGGCACGGGCCACGGCGTCTCGCCCATTTTCCTCCTCTCTCCGCGCCTCTCCGCGTCCTCTGCGCCTCTGCGTTCCGCCTTGTCGCCTTGCTGGTGTTGGTTTCCGCGCTGCCCGGTTCGGACGCCACCGCCGCTGCGCCCACGCCCGCCCAAATCGAGTTCTTCGAGAAGCACATCCGCCCCGTGCTCGCCGCTGAGTGCTACGAGTGCCATTCCTCCGCGAAGAAGAAGGGCGGCCTCGCTCTCGACACGCGCGATGGCTTGCTCAAAGGCGGCGAGTCCGGCCCGGCCCTCGTGCCCGGCCAGCCCGATTCCAGCCTGCTGCTCCAGGCGCTCCGGCACACGCATCCGAAGCTCAAGATGCCCAAGAACGGCGCGAAACTCGACGCCCGCATCCTCGCGAATTTCGCCGAGTGGATTCGCCAGGGCGCGCCCGACCCGCGCACTGGCCCGGCCACTTCGTTGTCTCAGTCCTCCTCGTCCGCTTGGGCCGACACCCTCGCGTTCCGCCGACAATGGTGGAGCTTCCAGCCGCTCACGCAGCCCGCCGTGCCCACGCCAAAAAACGCCGCGTGGAGCACGAACGCGCTTGACCGCTTCCTGCTTGCGAAGCTGGAACAGCACGGCCTCGCGCCCGGCGCGGATGCGGATCCGCGCACCTTCATCCGCCGCCTCACCTTCGCCCTCACCGGCCTGCCGCCACGTGCCGAGGACATGGAAGCGTTCGTGCGAGAATTCTCACTTTCTCACTCTCCCACTTTCTCACCTGCTGGCGGAGCGGGTGAGAAAGTGAGCAGGCGTGAAAGTGAGCAGCGCGCCATCACCCGTGCCGTGGACTCGCTCCTCGCCTCACCCGCCTTCGCCGAGCGCTGGGCGCGGCACTGGCTCGACCTCGTGCGCTACGCCGAGACGCACGGCTCCGAGGGCGACCCCGAAATCCCGCAAGCCTGGCGCTACCGCGACTACGTCATCCGCGCCTTCGCCGCCGACGTGCCGGCCGACCAACTCATCCGCGAACACATCGCCGGCGACCTGCTCCCGCCGGCACAGACGCGTTGGAACAAAACCGATTCCCTCAACGAATCCCGCCTCGGTCCCGCGCACTTCCGCCTCGTTGAGCACGGCTTCCAGCCCGTGGACACGCTCGACGACCAGGTGAAGTCCGTCGAGAACCAGATTGACGTGCTCGGCAAAGCCTTTCAGGGCCTGACCATCGCGTGCGCGCGCTGCCACGACCACAAGTTCGACCCCGTCAGCCAGCGCGATTACTACGCGCTCTACGGCGTGCTCGCCAGCAGCCGCCCTGCGCAGGTGCAAGTGGACTCGCCCGACGTGCTGAATAAGAACCGCATCGAACTCCTCGCGCTGAAAGCCCAAATCAAATCCGCTCTCGCCGACAGTTGGCGCGACGCCATCCCGCAGCTCATCGCCCAGCTCACGCGCTGCTCCAGCGCCGACCCCCAACTCGCCGCGCTCAACCAGCGCATCGCCAAAGCCGAAAGCGAACTCACCGCCCTCGAAGCCACCGCCCGCGCGAAGGCGCCCGCCACCCGTGGCGGCGGCTTCCAGCCGCCGCCCGCCGCACCCAGCACGTCAGCACGGCGACTAGAAGTCGCCGGCACACCCCAGCCCATCTCCCGCTGGTCCTTCGACACCGACGCCCGCGACCAGCTCGGCACTCTCCACGGTGAACTCCTCGGCAACGCCACTCTCCGCAACGGCCGCCTCATCCTCGACGGCAAGGAAGCCCACGTCCGCACCGCGCCGTTCGCGCGCGACCTTCGCGAGAAAACCCTCGAAGCCTGGGTCGCGCTCGCGAACCTCGACCAGCAGGGCGGCGGTGTGCTCACCGTCGAGACCAGCAACGGAGTCTTCTTCGACTCCATCGTCTTCGCTGAGAAGGAGCCGAGGAAGTGGGTGAACGGCAGCAACAACTTCCGCCGCTCCCGCACGCTCGACGGCATCGCCGAGGTGGCCAAGCCCGGCGAACTCATCCACGTCGCCGTCGTTTATCGCCCCGACAACAGCGTCGCCTTCTATCGCAACGGCGTCCTCTACGCGCCCGCCTTCACGCCGGCCGGCGAGGACTCGGCGCTGCGCACCTTCGCGGCGGCCGGCTCCCGCGTGCTGCTCGGCCGACGCCACACCGGCGGCGGGCGCGCCTACCTTGCCGGCGAGATTGACGAGGCCCGCCTCTACGACCGCGCGCTGACCACGGACGAAATCGCCGCGTCCTTCCGCGCTGGGCCAGTTGGCGTCAGCCCCGAGGAAATCGCCAAAGCCATGACGCCGGAGCAAAAGGCGAAACACGCCGCGCTCACCGCCGAGCTGAAGGCCGCCCGCGCCGAACTCGCTGCGAAGGCCCCGTCCGCCGCCGAAGACGCCCTCAGCGCCGCGCTCAAGGACGCGGCGGGCAACGCTGCCAACCCACTGCACGCGTGGGTGAAGTTGAGCAAGCTGGACGGCCCCGCCTTCGCCACAGGATGGGCCGACGTGACCAAGAACTGGCGCGACCAACTCGATGCCGCTCGCCAGCACAACGGGCAGTTCAAAACCGAGTGGGACTTCTCGAACGGCGACGCCGCACAATGGTTCACGGAGGGAAACGCCTTCGCGGACGGGAGCGCAGGTGTCCAACCTGCTCGTGCGAAAGGCCCTCAAACGCAGGTTGGACACCTGCGCTCCGACTTCACCCTCGAACCCGCTGGCGACCGCGTGCTCAAGGGCCTTCTCCCCGCCGCCGTTTCCTCTCACCTTGTCAGCGAAAGGCACGGCGGCCTGCTCACTTCCCCGCGCTTCAAAATCACGACAGACTTCATCAGCGTCCGCGCCGCCGGCGGGAAGGGCGCGATGGTCCGCGTCATCGTGGACAACTACCCGCTCGGCTCAAACCCCATCTTCCCCAAAGCCGAACTCACGCGCGACGAGCCAGGCTGGGTGCGCATGGACACCGCGTATCGCAAGGGCAACTGGGCCTATATCGAGTTCGGCACGGCAGACGACCTCACGCGCAAGCTTGGCAAGAACAGCGACCCGCAAGGCCGCTCGTGGTTCAGCGCCGAGCGCGTCGTCTTCCACGACAAGGAGACGCTGCGCGAGGAACCGCTCGCGCCCGCTTCGCTCCTCGCCACAATCGCCCCACCCAAGTCCGCCGCCGAACTCGCGGCTCACTACGAACGCGCGCTTCGCTCCGCGCTCGACGGTTGGGGACACGGCTCGCTGACCGCCGAACAAGCCGCCTTCCTCGACTTCTTCCTTCGCCGCAGCCTGCTGCCGACGACACTCGCCTCGCTGCCGAAAGCCGCCCCGCTCATCGCCGAGTATCGCCGTCTCGAAGGCGAAATCCCCGCGCCGCGCCGCGCGCCCGGTGTGCTTGAAGCCGCCGCGCACGACGCCCCCTTGATGCTGCGCGGAGACCACTTGAAACCCGGCGACCCCGTGCCGCGCGGTTTCCTCGAAGTCCTCCGTGTAGGAGACGACGTGAGGAGTCTCAAACATCCCCAGACACCAGGCCCCAGACCCCAGACCCAATCCAGTCAGAGACTCCTCACGTCGTCTCCTACGGGAACCAGCGGACGCCTCGAACTCGCGCACGCCATCGCTTCCCCGCAAAACCCGCTCACCGCGCGCGTCATGGTCAACCGCGTCTGGCACCACCTCTTCGGGCGCGGCCTTGTGCCGACCGTGGACAACTTCGGCCGGCTCGGCGACCAGCCGACACATCCGGAGTTGCTCGACCACCTCGCCGCGCAGTTCATCTCCGACGGCTGGTCGTTCAAGACGCTCATTCGCCGCCTCGTCACCACTCGCGCCTACCAACTCGCCAGCGAACCCACCGCCCTCGCCAGCGAGCGCGACGCCGCCAACGACTATCTCTCGCACTTCCGCGTCCGCCGCCTCGAAGCCGAGGCCATCCGCGACACGCTGCTCGCCGTCAGCGGTCGGCTCGACACGACGCAGTTCGGCCCGCCCGTCGGCATCGGCGACCGCGCACGCCGCAGCATTTATCTGAACATCCGCCGCAACAACCTCAGTCCCTTCCTGGAAATCTTCGACGCACCCAAGCCCTTCACCACGCTGGGCCGCCGCGACGCGACGAACGTCCCCGCGCAATCGCTCGCCTTCCTCAACGACCCGTTCGTCATCGAAGCCGCGAAGTCCTGGGCCGAACAACTTCTCCGCCAGACGCCTCAAGCCGACGCATCCGCGCGCATCCAACTCCTCTTCCAAGCCGCCTTCGCCCGCCCGGCCTCCGCAGATGAACTTACGAAGTCCCGTGCCTACCTAGCCTCGCTCGGCGCGGACGCGAACCCCAGCGACCCGCGCGCTTGGCAGGACTTCATCCAGTCGCTGTTCAACCTCAAGGAGTTCATCTATGTCCGCTGACCGCCGTTTCGCTCTCTCCCGCCGTGCCATGCTCCGCCGCACGTCGCTCGGCTTCGGCTCGCTGGCGCTGGCGGGCTTGATGAACAGCCGCGCGTTTGGTGCGGGCCTGCCGCCGGGACAGCCGCACTTCGCGCCGCGCGCGAAGCGCGTCATCTTCGCCTACATGAGTGGCGGCGTGTCGCATGTGGATTCGTTCGACCCCAAGCCCGCGCTCGCGCAACGCCACGGCCAGCCGATGCCCGTGCCGGTGAAGCCCACGATGTTCAACAACAACGGCAACCTCATGGCCAGCCCGTGGGAGGCGAAGCCGCGCGGCCAGAGCGGCGTGGTGATGACCGACCTTTTCCCCAGGCTCGCCTCCCTCGCCGACGATCTTGCCGTCATCCGCAGCATGACCACGAAGGTCAACGAGCACGCGCAGGGCAACTACGCCTTCCACACCGGCTTTCCCTTCATGGGCCATCCCAGCGCGGGCGCGTGGATGAGCTACGGCCTCGGCGTCGAGAACCAGAACCTCCCCGGCTTCGTCGTGCTGCAGAGCGGCGGGGCGGTCGCGCCGCACGGCGGCGTGGGCCTCTTCAGCAACGGCTACCTGCCCGCGCAGCACCAGGCCAGCATCATCCGCGTGGACGAGCAGCCCGCGCTGCCGAACATCCAGCCGCGCGAGAGCGACACCTTGCAGCGCCGCCGCCTCGACTTCATCCGCGCGCTGGACACGCCCTTCGCGCAGGCGACCGGCGAGGCGGCCATCGAGGGCGCGATTCGCAACTACGAGACGGCTTACCGCATGCAGTCCGCCGTGCCGGAGCTGTGCGACATCAGCGGCGAAAGCGAAGCCACCAAGCGCCTCTACGGCCTCGACTCCCCGCACAAGCAGACCGCCAGCTACGGTCGCCAATGCCTCGTCGCGCGGCGGCTCATCGAGCGCGGCGTGCGCTTCGTTGAGTTAAGCTGCCTCAACGAAGGCATCGGTGCGGGCGGCGCGGCGAACCCGTGGGACCAGCACGGCAAAATCAAGGAAGGCCACGGCACGATGGCGCATCAGGTGGACACCGGCCTCGCCGGCCTCATCACTGACCTCAAGGCCCGCGGCCTCCTCGACGACACGCTCATCCTCTTCAGCGGCGAGTTT
The DNA here is from genome assembly GCA_009773355.1 of Limisphaerales bacterium. Taxonomy (GTDB): domain Bacteria; phylum Verrucomicrobiota; class Verrucomicrobiia; order Limisphaerales; family SXTU01; genus SXTU01. Next base: position 16,949 of record WRPG01000054.1, on the reverse strand, counting down.
GGGCGCACGCCCTTCTCGCAGGGCAGCGACGGGCGCGACCACAACCCCTTCGGCTTCAGCCTCTGGCTGGCGGGCGGCGGCGTGCGGGGCGGCACGGCCTTTGGCGCGACGGACGAGCTGGGCTACTACGCCGTCGAGGACAAGTGCGAGATTTACGACCTCTACGCCACCGTGCTGCACCTGCTGGGCATGAACCACGAGCAGCTCACCTACCGCTTCGGCGGCCGCGACTTCCGCCTGACCGATGTGCATGGGCACGTCATCCGGGAAATCTTGGCGTAGGGGAAGGAGCCGCACGTCAAGGGCGCGACGGGCGCAAAGCAGAAGCCCAACGGGCTTCCGTCACTCAGCCCAAGGTTGCGCGCCCAGCGCTACCTTGGGAATCGCCCGCAATGGGAAACAACCTCAAGGGGTTGTGGAACCGCCCAGCCCAGTCGGGCCGTGATGGCCACATTCCACAACTCCCGGTTGGCACCGTGCCGGGCTTCTGCTCTAATCGCCCGCACGCTTTATGAAACATCTGTTCCGCTTCGCCGTCATCGCCCTCTCCCTCGGCCTGCTTTCCGCTGTCGCCCAAGATGCCAAGCCCGGCAAGAAGGACGCCAAGAAGGCCGCCCCGCGCCAGACCGCCGGCGCGGCGGTCAACGAGAACAAGGCCACGCCCCTCGAACGCATCAAGGTGCTCAAGGACTTCAAGGTGGAGCTGCTCCACTCCGTGCCCGCCGCCGAGCAAGGCTCGTGGGTCAACCTTTGCACGGATGGCAAGGGCCGCATCATCGCCAGTGACCAATACGGCGGGCTGTTCCGCTTCGCGCCGCCCGCGCCCGGCCAGCCGCTCGACCCGGCGAAGATTGAGAAGATTCCCGCCGCCATCCGCGCGGTGAACGGCCTGCTGTGGTTCAACAACGGCCTCTACTGCGCGGTGAACGATTACGAGAACAAAATCCCCAGCGGCCTCTACCGCGTCACGTCCTCGAAGAACGACGACGTGCTCGACAAGGTGGAGCTGCTCCGCGACATGCAGGCGCGCGGCGACCACGGCGTCCACGCCATCGTGCTCGCGCCGGATGCCAAGTCGCTCTTCCTCATCACCGGCAACGGGACGAAGCCCACGGCGTTCAGCTCGTCGAAAGTTCCGCTCATCTGGGGCGAGGACCATGTGCTCCCGCGCATGCCGGACGGCCGCGGTTTCATGCGCGAGGTGCTCGGGCCTGGCGGCATCATTTACCGCGTGTCGCTCGACGGGAAAAACTTCGAGCCGGTTTCGTCCGGCTACCGGAACATCTTCGACGCCGCGCTCAACCGCGACGGCGAGCTGTTCACCTACGACGCCGACATGGAATACGATTTCAACACCCCGTGGTATCGGCCCACGCGCGTCAACCACGTCACCAGCGGCTCCGAATACGGCTGGCGCAACGGCGCGGGCAAGCGCCCCGAGTGGTATCCCGACAACCTCGGCGCGGTCGTCAACATCGGCCCCGGCTCGCCCACCGGCGTGACCTTCGGCTACGGCGCGAAGTTCCCCGCGAAGTATCAGGACGCGCTCTACATCCTCGATTGGAGCTGGGGCAAGCTCTACGCCGTCCACCTCAAGCCCGACGGCTCCAGCTACACCGCCACGCGCGAGGAGTTCCTCTCCGGCGCGCCGCTGCCGCTCACCGACGCCATCATCCACCCGGCGGACGGCGCGATGTATTTCGCCATCGGCGGGCGCAAGGTGCAGTCCGGCCTCTACCGCGTGACTTACACCGGCAAGGAATCCACCGCGCCCGCGAAGTCGGTGACGGACCCTGTCGCCGCGAAGGCCCGCGCGCTGCGCCACTCGCTTGAAGCTTTCCACGGCAAGGCCGACGCGAAGGCCGTCGCCGCCGCGTGGCCGCACTTGACCAGCAGCGACCGCTACCTGCGCTGGGCCGCCCGCACCGCGCTGGAATGGCAGCCCGCCGCAACGTGGGCCGACAAGGCGCTCACCGAGAAGGACGGGGGCAAGCAGGTCGAAGCGTTGCTCGCCCTCGCGCGCGTGACCGGCATTGACCCGCAGCATCGCAAGCCCAGCGACGCGCCCGTCAACACCGCGATGGGCGCGAAGATTTTCGCCGCGCTCGACAAGGTGGATTGGAAGAAGCTGAACCAAGACCAGCGCCTCGCGTTCGTCCGCACTTACTCCATCAGCCTCGTGCGCTTCGGGCAGCCCGATGAAGCCACTCGCCAGCGCGCCATTGCCAAGCTGGACCCGCTGTTCCCCGCCGAGAACTTCCCGCTGAACTGGGTGCTGTGCGAGACGCTCGTCGCCCTCCAGTCGCCGAACATTGCCGCCAAGGGCATCGCCGCGCTGAAGAACGCGCCCGGCCAGGAGGAGCAGATGGAATACGCCCGCTCGCTGCGGATGCTGAAGGCCGGCTGGACCACCGCGCTGCGCACCGACCAGTTCAACTGGTTCCTGCGCGCCGCAAACTACCGGGGCGGCGCGAGCTTCGAGAAGTTCATCGAGTTCATCCGCACCGGCGCAGAGGCCACGTTGACCGACGCCGAGAAGACCACGCTCGCCGCCTTGCTCGCGAAGAAGCCCGTGAAGAAGTCGCCGCTCGAAGCGCTGGCCGAGGCGTTCGCAGGCCGCTCCTACGTGAAGGAATGGAAGCTCGACGAGCTGGCCGTCGTTGCTGAGAAGGGACTGAAGGGCCGCAACTACGACAACGGGCGCAAGATGTTCGGCGCGTCCGCGTGCTTCGCCTGCCACCGCTTCGGCAACGAAGGCGGCATGACCGGCCCGGATCTCACCGGCGCGGGCGGCCGCTACAACGCGCGCGATTTCCTCGACCAGGTCATCAATCCGAGCAAGGAGATCAACGAGCAGTTCGTCCCTGTGGTGCTGACGAAGACCGACGGAGAGAAAATCTCCGGCATCATCGTCAACCTCAGCGGCGACACGGTGCAGGTGAACACCGACCTGACCGACCCGAACCAGCGCCTCGGCGTGGACCGCAAGCTGGTGGTCAAGATGGAGCCGTCCAAGGTTTCGCCCATGCCCGAGGGCCTCATCAACATGCTCAAGCAGGACGAAATCCTCGACCTCGTCGCCTACGTCCTGAGCGGCGGCGACGCCAAGCACGCGATGTTCAAGTAGCGGGCGATCCCAGCGAAGCGATGAGCAACCTTGTCCGGGCGGCCCTGACGGCCCTGCTCGTCCTCCCGTCGCTTCACCAGGTGGAGAAGTATCTGGGGCGGCCCGGTCTGGCGGTGTTTCCGTTCGCCGTGCTGGCGCTGGTCCTGGCTGCGGAGCGGGTGGCCGCGCAGGTCGAAGCCCGGCTCAGTGAGCGGCACGCGCGGGCGCTCGCGGCGGTGATGATGGCGGGCATCTTCATCGCCTTCGCTGTCTTGTTCCCGATGGCAAACACCAACGTCCCGGGCCGGGGCAGCGACACGGACGAGGCGTATGACCTCGCCGTCCGCGCCATGGCCCGTGGAGAATATCCCTACACGGAGCTGACCTACCTCGGGAACCGCATTCATCACCTGCCCGGCTCGCTCTTCCTGGCCGCGCCGTTCGTGGCCCTGGGAACGAGCGCCTACCAGAGCCTCTTCTGGCTGGGCGCGTATCTCTGGCTGCTCGCCGCGGAGTTCGGCCTGCGGCGGGCGCTGCCGTTGTTCGGACTGATCCTGTGCGCCAGCCCGGCGGTGATGCAGCAGACCGTCACGGGCAGCGACGGCGTGACGAGCGGCATCTCGGTGTTCGTGGCCGTGTGGTGCCTGCTGCGCTCGTGGGGTGAGCCGGGCGTCAACGCGGCCCGGCGCTGGGGGGCGGTGCTGTTGTTCGCGCTGGCAGTTTCAAACCGGCCCAACTTCGGCCTGGCGGGCATTCCCGTCATGGCGTTTCTGCTCCACCGGCATGGCCTCGGAACCATGATGCAGGTCGGCCTTGCCATTGGCGGGCTGGTGCTGGCCATCAACCTGCCGTTCTACCTGCACAACCCGGCCGGGTTCGCCCCGTTGGAGGGAATGGACCGCGTGACGCGCTTCTCGCGCGTGCTGCCCCACTCGGGCATCGTCCTGCCGGCGGTGGCGTTGCTGATCACGGGCGCGCTGGCGTGGCCGAAGTCGGCGGGAACCATCGCCGGGGCGGCCACCTCGCTGGCGGCCGGACAGTTCTTCCTGGTGGCGGCCGGCATGGCCCTGATGAGCGTGCTCGCGGGGAGGCTTGACACCGGCTATGCGGGCTATGGCTCCTACTTCCTCTTCGCCGGAGCATTTGCCCTGTGGCGGCAACTGCTCAAGCCGGCGGACGCCCGCGCCGCCGCCGAATAGCAATCTCCGGCGCTGGAGCCGGGCGGGCCGTGCTCCGCCAGTCCCGCGAAGGCCCGCCCCGCGCCCGACCAACGGGCCGCTCAGGTGATGTGCGCGCCCTGCGTCTCGACATAGACCGCATAGACCGAGGTGCTGGCGGTCATGAAGAGGCGGTTTCGCTTCGCGCCGCCGAAGCAGACGTTTGAGCAAATCTCCGGCAACAGAATCTGCCCGATCCGCTGCCCGTCCGTGCCGGCGAAGATGTGGACCCCGTCGTAGCCCGCGCCCACCCAGCCGGCGCTGGCCCAGATGTTCCCCTCGGTGTCGCAGCGGATGCCGTCGGCAAAACCTGCGACGATTGCTCCGGTCCTTCCGTCGGCGGTGCGACCGTAGTCCTTCGGGTCGAATGGTTTTCCACCAAAGCCAAGCGGAGGTTGTGCGGTTTTCCGATACTCTTCCGTCTTCGCGACATCCACATTTTCGCATTTGCCATTGCCACACTTGACCATCGCCATTGAGCAAAATTCCCGCCCGCCCTTGAGCTTCTTGCCATCCACGTCCCACACCTTGATGTTCTTCGGCGCGTTTTCGTAATGGCTCGCGCCGGTGTCGGCCACGTAGAGCTTCTTGTAGTCGGGTGAGAAGCACAGGCCGTTGGGCTTGAAGATTTCGTCCGTGACCTTCTCGATCTTGCCGGACTTGCCATCAATCACATACACGGCCTCCTTCTGGTGCGGCTGGACGGTCGTGGACTTCACGCGCTCGCCCTCGTAGTTCATCAGGCCGCCGTAGCCGGGGTCCGTGAACCAGATGTCGCCGTTCGGATGGACCACCACGTCGTTCGGCGCGTTGAAGGGCTTGCCGCCGAACTTGTCCGCCAGCACCGTGACCGAGCCGTTGTGCTCATGGCGCACGACGCGCCGGGTGAGGTGCTCGCAGGAGAGCTGCCGGCCCTCATAGTCGAAGGTGTTGCCGTTGGTGTTGTTGACCGGGTTGCGGAAGATGCTGACGTGGCCGTCGTCCTCAATCCAGCGCTGCTGGAGGTTGTTGGGGATGTCGCTCCAGAGCAGGTAGCGGCCCACGGCATTCCACGCCGGGCCTTCGGTCCAGAGCGTGTTCGCGCTGTGGTGAATCCGCAGGATGGGCGTGTTGCCGAGCTTGGCCTTGAAGCGCTTGTCCAGCGCGATGATGTCCGGGTCCGGGTAGCGCGTGGGGATTTTGCCGGTCCAGTCGCGGTCAGCGGCGGCGGCGACGCCCGCGACGGTGGTGGCGGCAGCGGTGAGAAAGGAACGGCGGGAGAGGGAGGAATCAGAGTTCATGGCGTGTGCGGTGACGGGGGGAGAGTGAAAAGCCTGCGGGCTCAATTCAAGGAAAACCCAAAGCCTGATGCGCCCCGCCCGATGTGCCCGGGCAACTGTCCGCTTGTGCCGCGCGACTTCGTTCGCCTACGCTCGCGTCCAGCATCCATGAGCAACCAGCCTGAGCAAGAGCCGCAGAGCACCATCTTCATGCGCAAGGCCGGCCCCGATGGCCAGGCGGTCAGGTTCACGCCGACCGAGGCCGCCAAGGCCGAGGCCACCACCCTCCGCGAACTCACGCCGCAGCAGCGCAAGTCCGGCCTCGCCGCGTGGCTGGGCTGGCTCTTCGACGGGCTGGACATGCACCTTTACGGGCTGGTGGCGTCCACGTTCGTCGCGTCGCTGCTCATCAACGAGGCGTTGATTCCCGCCGACGCCACGCCCGCGCACGAGCTGGTGAAGCAAAAATCCGGCTACATCCAGGCCGCCTTCCTCGTCGGTTGGGCGTTGGGCGGCGCGTTCTTCGGGCGGCTCGGCGACATCCTCGGGCGCAGCCGTTCGCTCTCGCTCACGATCCTGACTTACGCGGTCTTCACCGGGCTGTCCTTCTTCGCGCAGACGTGGTGGCAGTTGCTCATCTTCCGCTTTCTGGCCGCGCTGGGCATCGGCGGCGAATGGGCGGTCGGCTCCTCGCTGCTGTCCGAGACGTGGCCGAAGAAGTGGCGGCCGTGGATCGCTGCCGTGCTGCAAACCGGCGTGAACCTCGGCGTGCTGCTCGCGTGCCTCACCACCTTCCTCATGGCGGACCTGCATCCGAAATGGGTCTTCCTCGTCGGCATCCTGCCGGCGCTGATGGTCTTCTGGATTCGCCGCCATGTGCCGGAGCCGGAGGAATGGCACGCCGCCAAACGCGCGTCGCTCGGCTCGCAGCCCGGCATCGCCGACCTCTTTCGCGGCGCGGTGCGGCGCACGACGTTGCTCACCATCATCGTCTGCGCCTGCGGGCTGACGGCGTGGTGGGCCTTCATGTTCTGGCATGCGCAGCACCTGCGAAATCTTCCCGACCTCGACGCGGCGGCGAAGGTGGAGCTCGCCAAGAGCGCGGTCGGAGCAGCGGGCGCTGCGCCAGCCGAGGCCGCCAAGTGGATAGCTGCCTACAAGCAGAAGACCGTCAGCATCGCCTTCTTCGTGGTCATCGTGGCAAGCATCGTCGGCAATTTCGCGGCGGCGGCGCTCGCGCGCTGCTTCGGCTACCGGCGCTCCATCGCGATTTGCTACCTCGGGTTCTTCCTCACGATGGGCGGGACGTTCATTCAAGTGCGCGGCTGGGAATCGCTCGTGTGGGTCTGGTTCCCGGCGGTCGGGTTCTTCTCCGGCGTCTTCGGCCTGTTCACCATGTATTTGCCGCCGCTCTTCCCCACGCTGCTGCGCACCACGGGCGCGGGCTTCTGCTACAACATCGGGCGCATCGCATCCGCGCTGGGCGTGGTCTTCTCCGGCTCGCTCGCCAGCGGCGGCGATTTCAAGAAAACGCTGCTCTTCGCCGCGTGCCTCTTCGTCCCCGGCATGTTGGTCGCCATCATCCTGCCCGAACCCAAAGACCTCGGCGGCCACGCCACCGAGACGGAACTGTCCGCCGTGGAATGAGGACGAACGCGAGCCGGCTGGTGGTCTTCCTGAAGGCTCCCCGCGCCGGCGCGGTGAAAACCCGGCTCGCAGAATCACTCGGCGCGGACGCCGCCTGCGCCGCCTACCGACAGCTCGTCGAGGCGCTGCTCGCCAACCTCACCCCGCTGCCCAAGGCCGAGTTGTGCTTCGCGCCCTTGGAGGCTGCCGCGGAAATCGAACCGTGGCTTCGTCCCGGCTGGACCTTGTGCCCTCAGGTCGGAGGCGACCTCGGCGGGCGATTGCACGCCGCGTTCGACGAGCACTTCGAGTCCGATGCGCAGCACGTCGTCGTCATCGGCTCGGACTGCCCGGACGTGACCGCAGCGGACATCGAGGACGCCTGGCTGGCGCTGGAAGGCCACGACGTTGTGCTAGGCCCTGCGCTGGACGGCGGCTACTGGCTCATCGGCCTGCGCGCGCCGCAGCCGACGCTCTTCACTGGAATCCCGTGGAGCACCAACCGTGTGTTCGGCGAGACCGTGCGCCGCGCCCGCGAAAGCGACCTGCGTGTCGCGCTGTTGCGCGAACTGTCCGATGTGGACACGTCGGCGGACTGGGAGCGGTGGTTGAAGCGGCAGGTTGCGTAGCCAAACAGCGGACGGCCAACTCTCCGTATTTTTCCTTTGCGTCCCTTGCGCCCTTTCGCGGCTAATTCGTCCATGCTCAATCTCGCCCTCATCGGTCTCGGCTTCATGGCCGCCACGCACATCAAGGCGCTGCGGCAGGTGCCCGGCGCGCGCGTCGCCGCGCTCTGCAATCCCAGCGGCCGTCACCTCGACGGCGACTTCACCGGCGTGGCCGGCAATGTAGGCGACAACGCGCCCGTGAAGCTGGAGCCGGGCAGCTTCAGGCCGTTCCGCGACTACGCCGCGATGCTCGCCGATCCCGACATCCACGCCGTGGACATCTGCGCGCCCACCCTCACGCATCGTGGTCTCGCCATCGCCGCGTTGCGCGCGGGCAAGCATGTCCTCTGCGAAAAGCCCTTCGCCCGCACTGCCGCGCAGGCGCGCGAGATGGCCGCGGTCGCCGCCGAGACGGGCCGCATCCTCATGCCCGCGATGTGCCTGCGCTTCTTCCCGGAGTGGGTCTGGGTGCGCGCGGCCATCGCGGATGGGCGTTTTGGCAAGGTGCTTTCCGCGCGCTTCCGTCGTGTGGCCGAGCCGCCGGGCTGGGGCCAAGCCAACTTCCTCGACGGCGCAAAGTCCGGCGGCGCGTTGCTGGATCTGCACATCCACGACACGGACTTCGTGCAATTCTGCTTCGGCCGCCCGCGCGCCGTGCGCTCGGTGGGCCACACGAAAATCAGCGGGGCGATTGACCACGTCGTGACGGAATACGAGGTCGCCGGTGGCACGATGGTCCACGCCGAAGGCGCGTGGTGCATGACGCCGGGCTTCGGCTTCAACATGAGCTACACGGTGAACTTCGAGCGCGCGACGGTGGACTACGACCTCGCGCGCGCCGCAGACGCGCTCAAGCTCTGCGAGGCCGGCCAGCCCGCGCAGGTGCTCAAGCTCGGCCAGCCCGACGGCTACGTGGGCGAGTTGCGGCACTTCGTCGAGTGCGCGCTGGCGGGCGCGGAGCCGACCGTGGTGACAGCGGCGGACGGCGTCAGCTCGGTGGAGATTTGCGAGGCGGAGGAGCAATCCGTGCGGAGCGGACAACGGGTTGAACTGGCCTGAGCGGCGGAGCGCCGGCTTCCAAGCCGGCTTTGCGCTGTCGAAATGCAGGCACAGCACCGCAATTCGAGACGCTCCGTTTCCCTCACGCCATAAGCCGGCTGCAAGCCGGCGCTCCGCGCGCGGGCTTGCCAGCGCGGGGCGGTTCTTGTCAGTTTGCCTCCATGCAAGCCCAGCCGTCGCAAGACTCATTCTCCCCCGCCTTCAATCCCATCGAACCACCGCCGCGTGATGGACTCACGCGACGCGATGCCCTGCGCTCGGCTTTCGCTGCGGCGGGAGCCGCCGCAGTTGTCGGTGGAAGCGCGTCCGCCGCCCAGCCCGCCACCAAGCCCGACCCGCGTCGCGCCTCGCCCAAGCGCTACGCGATGAAGAAGTCCATCAACCTCTGGGCTTTCCCCTACCCCGACCGTATGAACCTGCGCGAGTGCCTCCAGCTCGCGAAGGACGCGGGCTTCGACGGCATCGAGCTGAACTACGACCTCGACAACGACCTCTCGCCCAAAGCAGGCACGAAGGAGTTCAAGACGATCCGTCAGATGGCCGACCAGATTGGCATCCAAATCAGCGGCCTGTGCTCGTTCCTCTTCTGGCCTTACCCGCTTACGAGCAATGACCCCGCGAAGCGCGCGCGCGGCCTCGAACTCGCCGGCAAGATCGCCCAGGCCGCCAGCGACCTCGGCGTGGAGAACGTGCTCGTCGTCCCCGGCGCGGTGCACATCCCTTGGCGCACCGACCACGAGCCGGTGCGCAACGACATCTGCGAGCAGCGCGCGAAGGAAGCCATTGCCCAGCTCGCCAAGACCGCCGCGAAGCAGAAGGTGTATCTCAACATGGAGAACATCTTCTTCAACGGCTTCCTCATGACGCCGATGGAGATGAACGCGTTCGTGGACCACTTCGGCAACGAGCGCGTGCGCATCCACTACGACACCGGCAACATCGCGATGTTCCAGCACGCGGAGCACTGGGTGCCGGTGATGGGCCAGCGCATCCAGAACATCCACCTCAAGGAGTTCACCAAGAAGGGCACGGACTTCTCGCTCGAAACCTTCCGCCCGCTGCTCGACGGCACGACGAACTGGCCCGCGCTGCTGGAGGAGCTGGACAAGATCAACTACCGCGGCTTCCTGACCTTCGAGTATTTCCATCCGTATCCGCACTACCCCGAGGCGCTCGTCTGGCAGACCAGCGATTCGCTGGACCGGATTTTGGGGAGAAAGGTCTGAACCGCCATGGCCCACTCCACCTTCAAAGTCGGCGACCTCACCGCCGTCATCGGCGACAACGCGGCGCATGAGCAGCATCGCGCCGGTTACAACGGCGTCTGGAGCCTCATCCACAACACGGCCGGAGCGCGGAACATCTTCGTGCCGGCGGTGGCAGGACTGAACTTCGAGCACATCGTCAATGGCGAAGAGCCGCCGGACTCGAAGACGTTCTTCGAGCCGCGCAACGCAAGAATGGCCTTCAAGGAGCTTTCCGACTCCGAGGGCGAGCTGCACCAGCCGCCCACGCCCACGTATCACGTCGAGAGCTGGACGCGCTTCAAGCTCGTCGCGCCGCACTATCTCGACATGAGCTTCCGCTGCGTGGCCCACCAGCACGTCTTCCCACGCGGCTACCTGGCGATGTTCTGGGCGAGCTACATCAACGCCCCGCTGGACAAGTCCATGTATTTTCTCGGCGGACTCGAAGGCCAGCCCGGCTCGAACTGGATGCAGCTCTGCACGCAGTTTCACAACCGCGACAGCACCGTGCGTCATCGCGACGACAAGTTCGACCTCACTTACGCTCCGGGCCGCGACACGCTCTACAAGAGTCTCTCGACCTTCCGCTTCGACACGCCGCTCTTCTACGGCCACTTCGACGGGCTGATGTGGCTGGTCATGTTCGACCGCGCCGAGGGCATCCGCCTCACGCACTCACCCAGCGGCGGCGGGGCGAACGCGGCACTGAAGACGACGAACCCGGCGTGGGACTTTCAGTTCATCGTGCCCAAGCCGGAAGTGATGAAGGAATACGGCTTCAAGGTCCGCACCGTCCTGCGCCCGCGCTGCTCGCGCGACGAGGTGCTGGAGGAATATCGGAAGTGGAAGGCAGCCCGGTGACGTGGCGGGGACACTCTTGTCCCCGATCAGCCCGAACGACCATCCGCCTTGCGTCCGCTATGCCGGGCTGGGGGCCGCCGCTGCGTTGCGCTTCCGGTAGAAGAAGTAAATCGGCACCCCAATGACCACGAGCGCCGTGCCGAGCGCGAAGTTCAGGAGGCCTGGCTTTCCGGCGGCCACGGCGGCGCGGTAGGTGTTCACGTCGTTCACGATGGTCAGCACGAGGAAGACCGCCGAGAACGCGACGAAGATGCCCGGCACCCACGGATAGCCCGGCACCTTGTAGGGACGCGGCGCGTCCGGCTCCTTGCGGCGCAGCACGAAGACGCCATACGCGCCGAGGCCGTAGAAAATCCAGCTCACGAAAATAAGCGTGTCCGTGAGCGTGTCGAACGTCCCGGTGAACACGAGCGCGATGCTCCACAGCCCTTGCACCACGAGCGAGGCGGCGGGCGTGTGATAACGTGGATGCACCCGGCCGAGCATGGCGGGGAAGAGGTTGCGCCGGGCCATGGTGAAATACACCCGGGCGCTGGCGAGGATGGTGGCGTTGTTTGCGCCGAACGTGGAGACCATCACGACCACGGCAATCCACTGGCCTCCGCCGCTCGCAATGCGCTCGGCCACGTCAGCAGCGACGAGCTTGGACTGCGCCATCAGTTCGGCGGGTAGCACCCAGCAGTAGGCGAGGTTCAGCCCGAGGTAGATGCCGGTGACGATGAACATGCCCAGCACCGTTGCGCGCGGCACGTTGCGCTGCGGGTCGCGGACTTCGCCGGCGCAGAACGTCGTCTTCACCCAGCCGTCGTAGGCCCAGAACGCGCCCTGCAACGCGGCGGCGATGGCGACCACGAGTTCAAAGCCGTGCTTCTGAAGCGCGGGCACGGACGTGGACAAGTTCGCCGCGCTGCCGCCCGCGCTGGGCACGAGGAACGCCGCGAGGAACAGCGCGGCCATGCCCACGAGCTTGGCGATGGTGAAGATGTTTTGCACCGCGCCGCCGAAGCGCACGCCGAGATAGTTCACCGTGGTGAGCACGACGATGACGAACGCGGCGAGGCACTTCACCCCGAACTCCTTGAACGGCGCGATGTCGCCGATGAACGGGACATGGAAGGACCAGTTCGCCGCCGCGCCGCTGAGTTCCGGCAGCGGCTGGAGCTGGGTGAAATACTCCGCGAACACGTAGGCCAGCGCCGCGATGCTGCCGGTCTGGATGACCGCGAAGACCGCCCAGCCGAACAGGTAGGCGACGAACGGCCCATACATGCGCTCGAAGAAGACGTATTGGCCGCCGGTCTCGGTGATGAAGCTGGAAATCTCCGCGTTGGTGAGCGCGCCGAAGAGCGTGATGACGCCCGCGAGCACCCACACCGCGAGCAGCAGCTCCGTGGAGCCGAGCTGCCCCGCCATCACGCCGGACTTGCGGAAGATGCCCGAGCCGATGACGCCGCCCACCACGATCATCACGGTCGTGAACAGCCCGAGCGTGGGCACGAGCTGGCCGGGGCGCGGAGAGGAGTCGTTGGGCTTGGTCATGGTGTGCTGCTGGCGGAGTTGCTGCCAGCCGGACGGGAGAAGCGCAATGCCAAACGCCGTCAGCGCGGGGGCGTGGGGTCCACCGGGCATTGCCACGGAATTTGGGCAGGCAGATTGAGGGCAGGAAAATGGGAGGGGAAATTCGCCCTGAACCTGTGCCGGCGATTGCAAATCGCCGGCACGGCTTTAGGGCCGGAACTGCGGGTGATCGGGCCGTGGCTGCTCTCCATGAACTTCAGCCGCCGCGTCCCGGTGGTCCCGCCAGAGCCGTCCGGCAGGGGGCGGAAGTGTGCCAATAAATGTTCACCGCACAGCAAAGGGAGGTTGGTTTTGGACGGAACCTGTGGCACCGTCCGCCGAGCCAAAAATTCTGGAGAATGCGGGAACCAACTCACCTTGGCCTGGCCGAAGTGCCCGGGCGCGTCGCGTGGATTTACGCGGCGGCGGCGGGTGCGTGGATTGTCCTGTCCGACCTCGCGGTGGCGCTGGCCTTCGGCAGCCACACCGCCGAACTGTGGTCGAACATCGCCAAGGGGCTGCTGTTCGTGGCCGTGTCAGCGGGGCTGATCTACCTGCTGCTGCGCCGGGGTTTGCGGCGCGAGGTGGCCGTCCGCAGTGACTTGGAGGCGGCGCAGGAGCGGCTCACCTCGGCGGTGGCGCATATGCCGTTCACCTTCGCCATCTACGACGCCGACCGCCGCTTTCGCTATCTGAACACGCGCGGGCTGCTGGAGGCGAACAAGCCGCTGGACGCGGTGCTGGGCCGGCGGGACGAGGAAGTTTTTCCGCTGGAGATGGTGAACGCCTATCTGCCCGTCCTCAACCGCGCGCTGGAGACCCGCCGCGCGCAGACCGAGGTGCTGGACATCACGCTGCCGTCCGGCCACGCGCACCTGGCCTACACCTTCACACCGCTGCTCAACGCCGACGGCACCGTGCGCGAGGTGCTGGCCGTGACCAACGACATGACCGTGGTGGTGCGCAACGAGCGGCGCGTGCGGCGGCTCAACCGCACGCTGGGCGCCATCAGCGCGGCGAACTCCGTGCTCATCCGCGCCACGGACGAGGCCGGCCTGCTACAGGAGTTCTGCACGGAACTGGCGGCGCACACCGGGCATGGGCTGGCCTGGGTGGGGATGGTTGAGCCAGACGGCAAGCTGCGGGTGGCGGCGCGGGCCGGGCGGGCGGTCGGCTTCCTCGAAGGACTGCCATTGCCCTGCTGCGGCTGGCCGGTGACCTGTGGCTTGGCGAGCACGGCCATCCAAATCGGGCAGCCGGTCATCTGCCGGGACTTCCAGGTGGAAGAAGCCTTCGCGGCCTGCCGCGAACGGGCGCAGTCCGCCGGCCTGCGCTCGGCGGTCGTCCTGCCCTTGTGCGCCGCCGAGAAAGCCTTCGGCGAGTTGAGCCTGTATTCGGCGGAGCCGGACCGGTTCGATGACGACGAGGTGAAGCTGTTGACCGAACTGGCGGAAGACCTCGCCTTCGGCCTGGTGGCCTTGCGCCAGCGGGCGGAGCTGGCGCAGGCCGTGGCCCGGCTGCGGGAATCGGAGGAGCGGCTGAACGTCCTCAAGCTGGTCATAGACCAAAGCCCGTCGGTCGCCTACGTCGCGCGCGCGGAGCCGGGCTGGCCGGCGGAATTCGTTTCGGAAAATGTCGCGCGTTTCGGCTACCGGCCGGCGGAGTTCACCTCGGGCCAGCTCCAGTTTGCGAGCATCGCGCACCCGGAGGACTTGCCGAGGATTGCGGCGGAGAGCGACACGGCGGTCGCGGCGGGCCGGGTTGAGTTCACGCGGGATTACCGGATTTTCAACGCGCATCGGCAGGTCTGCTGGGTGCGGGACCAATGTGTGGTGGTGCGGAACGCGGCGGGCCAGGCGACGCATTTCCGGGGCCTCATCACCGACGTGACGGAGCAGCGGCGCGCCGAGGAACTGCTGGCCACCACCCTGAGCCGCTACCACCGCCTGATGGAGCAGGCGGGGGACGGCATCGCGCTGGTGGACGCCGCCGGACGGTTTGTGGAGGTGAACCCCGCTGCGTGCCGGCTGTATGGCCGGCCGCTGGTGGAATTGCTGGCGTTGAACCTCGCGGACACCTACGCGCCGGAAGAGCGCGCGCTGCTGCCCGCCCGGCTCCAGACCGCCCGGGACGGGGAGACCTTCCGCACGGAGCGCCAGATCACGCGGCCCGACGGAACCATCGTGGACGTGGAGGTGAACTGGGGACCGGTGGAGGGCACGCTGGTGCAGGGCATCCTCCGGGACATCACCGAGCACAAGCGGGCGGCGGAGTCGCTGATCCTGTTTCGCACCTTGGTGGACCGATCCAGCGATGGCATCGAGGTCATTGATCCGGAAACGGGGCGCTTTCTGGACGTGAACGAGGCGAGCTGCCTGGCCTCGGGCTACACCCGCGAGGAGCTGCTGGCCTTGAGCGTGCCGGATGTGGAGGTCGAGTGCGTGGACCGTGCCTCCTGGCCGCGCGTGGCCGAGGCGATCCGCAAGACCGGCGCCCAGGTCGTCGAAGGCCGCCACCGGCGGAAGGACGGGTCCACTTTCCCCGTGGAAGTCAGCGTCAAGCTCATCCATTTGAACCGGGATTACTTCGTCGCCCTGGTCCGTGACATCACCGACCGCAGGCGGGCCGAGGAACAGCTCCGCCTGCAAAGCGCCGCGCTCGAGGCCGCCGCCAACGCCATCGTCATCACCGACGCGCAGGGGACCATCCTCTGGGTCAACCCGGCCTTCACCAAAAGCACCGGCTACGCGCTCGCGGAGGCCGTCGGCCAGAACCCGCGCCTGCTCAAGTCCGGCCAGCACCCGCGCGAGTTCTACGAGGGCATGTGGAAGACCATCCTCGCCGGGCGCGTCTGGCACGGCGAGATGCGCAACCGCCGCAAGGACGGCACCCTCTACGCCGAGGAGCTGACCATCGCGCCCGTGCGCGACCACGCCGGCCGCGTCACGCACTTCATCGCCATCAAGCAGGACATCTCCGAGCGCAAGACGCTGGAGCAGCAGTTCCTCCGCGCGCAGCGGCTCGAGGGCATCGGCCTGCTGGCCGGCGGCATCGCCCACGACCTGAACAACGTGCTCGCCCCCATCCTCATGGGCGCGGACCTCCTCAAGTTGATGGCCCGCGACGAGGCGACGGCCAGCCAGCTCGACGGCATCGTGCAGAGCGCCAAGCGCGGCGCGGACATCGTCAAGCAGGTGCTCACCTTCGCGCGCGGCATCGAGGGCGAGCGCGTCGTGCTCCACCCCAAGCACATCATCAAGGAGATGGTCCGCCTGGCCCGCGAGACCTTCCCGCGCAACATCGCCCTAAGTGCCGACATCCCGAACGACCTATGGCCGGTGGTGGGCGACACCACACAGCTCCATCAAGTGCTGCTGAACCTCAGCGTGAACGCCCGCGACGCCCTGGCCGAGGGCGGTGAACTGACTTACAGCGCGGCGAACGTCGAGGTGGACGACGCGCTCGCCCAGGTCAATCCCGGCGCGAAGCCAGGCCCGCACATCCTCCTGCGCGTGAAGGACAGCGGCTGCGGCATCCCGTCCGAGGTGCTCGACCGGATGTTCGAGCCGTTCTTCACCACCAAGGAACAGGGCAAAGGCACCGGCCTGGGCCTCTCCACCGCGATCGGCATCGTCCGCAGCCACGGCGGCTTCATCACGGTGAGCAGCCAGGTGGGCCGGGGCACGACGTTCGAGGTTTATCTGCCCGCCTCGCCCGAGGCCGCCGGCCAGCTCGCGGCCGCAGCCCCCGAGCCGCTCCCGCGCGGCCACGGCGAACTCGTGCTCGTGGTGGACGACGAGGCCGGCATCCTTCAGGTCACGCGCCGGATGCTGGAGGCCCACGGCTACCGCGTGCTCACCGCTGACGACGGCACCACCGCGCTCACCGAGATGAGCCGCCACGCCAGCGAGGTGGCCCTGGTCATCACGGACGTGATGATGCCCTTCATGGACGGCGTGCAGCTCATCCGCGCGCTGCGCAAGCTCTCGCCCGGGTTGAAGGTGATTGCCTCCAGCGGCGCGCTCGGGCTGCCCGGCCAGAAGGACCGCACCGACGAGGTGCTCGGGCTGGGCGTGAAGCACATCCTCCACAAGCCCTACAGCGTCGAGACGCTCCTGCGCACCGTGCATGAGGAACTTCATGCCGCGCCGACCGCGGCAGGCGGCATCTGAGCCGCCGGCAACCACCCCCCAGAGGCGGGGCGCGCCTTGAATGCGCCCCGGGCCGCGCCCGCCCCGCAATCCGCTGGGCAGGCCGGCGGTTACGCGGCATGATGCGGGCGTGCGAGTGCTGATCGTGGGCTGTGGTTACGTGGGCTTGCCGCTGGGCGCGGAACTGGCGCGCCGGGG
>WRPG01000053.1 GCA_009773355.1 Limisphaerales bacterium | reverse complement strand
CGCGACGCCCTGCACGTCGCGCCCCACGCCCTGCCCGCCGGGCGAAATCACGCTGCTGACGAGGATTGCCGGCGTTGACCCGGCCCGGCTGTCGCCGCCGAAGCCGAGCGTCACGCGCAGCATCTTCGGCACCTGGTTGGTCGGGAGCCATTCCACGTCCCAGTCGTTCAGGTTCGTGCTCCAGAACTCCACGCCGAAGACGGCGAGGTGGCGCGAGAGGGTGAGCGTGTAGGATTCCTCGACCGGGGAGTTGGTCGGCGTGAGCAGCGAGGCTTGTCGCAACACCAGCGCCGGCGGGCCGTTGTTCGTGCCGGGTTCCACCGCGAAGGTCACGCGGCGCAGCGGCTGGTTGGGAAACATGCCGCTGCCGGGAAAGTCCTGCGGCAGGTGCGCGACGAAACTGAGCAGCGCGAACTTTTCGTCCGTGGTGTCCGCGATGAAGGAGTAATGGCGCGGGTTGGCGGCGTAGAGCACGGCGGAGGCAAGCGACTGCTCCAGCGCCTGCCGCGCGATGCGCATGCGCTGCACCTCGTCCGCAGCCGCGTTGCCGGTCTTCGACGCGCGCAGCACGGCGGTCCAACTCGCGTAGATCGCCGTCATCACCAGCCCGAGGATGCCGATGGCGATGATGACCTCGATGAGGGTGAAGGCAGAACGAGGTGACCGGTGACAAGTGACAGGTGACAAGTGACCAGCGGCGCTCGCTCGCGCGTCACCGGTCAACTGCCTTTTGTCATCCGTCGCATTCATCGGCTGGGGTAGCTGCGCACGGGCGGGCCGGTCGCCCCCCCCCGGCTTCCGCCGCCCACGCCCATCATTGATTCTGGCCGGTAGAGGAAAATGGACAGTTTGCTCTCCACGGGAAACCGCCCGCCGCCCGAGCCGTCCAGCACGGTGAAATCCACCTGGAACAAGCCGTTGGTGCCCACCATCACGATCTCGCGCGACCACGAGACGCTGGGGTAAAGGCTGCCGAAGTCCCCGGAGTCGCCGCCCTCCTCCAGCTTGTTCGTGAGCGACAGCTCGGACGCCAGGCTGCCAATGTCCACGCTTGGCTTCTGAAGCCGCTGGACGTGCCGCAGATTCGTGGACACCAGCTCCAGGATGAAGAACACGCACATGAAGAAGATGCCGATGGCGATCATCACCTCCAGCAGGGTGAAGGCGGCGGCGGGTGACAGGTGGCAGGTGACAGGTGACACGAAACGCGCGCCGGAACTCGGCGTGAGCCTTGGCACTTGCCTCGTGTCACTTGTCACCCTGAAGTTCATCGCAGCACGTCGTAGTCCGCCTTGCCGGTGACGGGATCGAGGGTGATCTTCCGCAACTCGCCAGCCAGCGAGCGCAGCACCACGGTGAACTCGTCGCTCGTGCCGTTGGCGTGGAAGCGCACGGCGACGGCCTCGGCTTCCTTGAGCAGTTGGAAGTTCACCGCAAGTTCCTCGATGCCGACCTCCTCCGGCAGCTTCAGGGTGAAGACGCCGTGGCCCTCGCCGGCTTTCGGCTCAGGACGCGCTTCACCGCCGGATGAACTGCCGCCCTGGCCGGTGGGTGTCACATCGAAGGTGTGGTCCTGCGGGCGAATGCGCAGCTCAACGAGCGAGCCGCGCAGGATGGCCTGGGCGCGGGCGGTGGCGCAGGCTTCCATCACGCCTTGCAGCGCATTGCGCATGGGCGTCTTGTTCTGCGCCGAGACGAAGGCGGGGATGGCGATGGTCATGAGGATCGCGATGATGCCCACGACGATCATGATCTCGATGAGGGTGAAGGCGGCGGAGGGAGAGAAGTAATTAGTGATTAGTGAATGGTGGCGGGTGGACACGCTTGCCGCGCCACTTGTCACCTGCCACCTGTCACTTGCCACATTCATCTTCCACCAAAGCTTTCTCCGATGCTCGACGTGATCATGAACATCGCCTGGAGCACGCTCAGGAGCAGGAACACCACCACGATGGCGATGCCGATGATCATCACTGGCTCGATCAGGTTCATCAGGACGCGCAGCGTGGTGTTCAGGTCGCTCTCGTAGCTCTCCGCCACGCTGCGGAGCGCGCCGGGCACATCGCCGGTCTCCTCGCCGATGCGGATCAGGTCAATCATGAGCTGCGGGAAGACCTGGCTGCGCGCCAGCGGCTGCGCGAGGGTTTTACCGTCGGTCACGGCCTCGCGGGTCTTCGCGATGGCCTCCTTGAGAATGGTGTTGGGCAGCACCTGCTCGGTGATCTTCAACGCGGTCAGGACCGAGACGCCGTTCTGCATGAGCGTGCCCAGCGTGCGCGCGAACTGCCCGAAGAGATAGAGCCGCATCACCTTGCCGAAGAGCGGGGCCTTGAGCTTCCAGCGGTCCAGCATCCGGCGGCCCACGTCGCTGGCGCGGAAGCGGAGGAAGACAATGGAACCCGCGACTGCCACCAGCGCCATGGTCAGCAGATAGGCCGGGTTGCGGATGAAGTTGCTGATGCCGATGAGCAGCCGCGTCGAGGCCGGCAGCTCGGCCTTGATGCCTTGGAACAGCGAGAGAAACGTCGGCAGGATGAACACGATGAACACCACCACCATCGCGAAGCCCACCAGCACGACGATCATCGGGTAGATCAGCGCGGACTGCACCTTCGAGCGCACCTCGGCGAAGCGCTCGTAGTGCTCCGCCAGCCGCCGCAGCACCTCCTGCAACGAGCCGCTCTGCTCGCCCGCGCGGACCATGTTGACATACATGTCCGTGAAGATGACCGGCTGCTTCGCCATCGCGTCGGACAGGCTGCGGCCCTCGGTCACGTCCTGCCGGAGCTGCTTGGCCACCTCGGCGGGAATGCCCTTCGAGCCGAGGTAGGTCATGCTGTTCAGCGCTGCGGTGAGCGGCATGCCGGCCTTGATCAAGTTGGCGAGCTGCTGCGTGAACGTCGCCAGCTCCTGCATGTTCGGCTGGCGCGGACGCAGCGCCACCTCGCGCAGCGCGGGCGGCAGAAACTTGGTGAACGAGATGGAAATCTCCGCCTTGCCCGGGGTCGCCGCCGCGCCGCCCTTGGCCGCCTCGACGGCCACTGGAAACAACCCCATGCGATCAATCTGCGCCAGCGCCGCGCCGCGGTCGTTGACATCGAGAATGCCGCTGACGGTCTCGCCGGAGCGCTTGCGGGCCTTGTAGGAAAATTGGGCCATGTGGCTGCGGGATACTTAACCAGCACGGCGGGAAAGTTGCGAGGACGGAAGCAAGGGGACGGCAGAAGCGGCGTCCGCGTTTGCGCATCCGGCGGTGGTGGCTGCGGCCGGAATTGAACCGGCGACACGCGGATTTTCAATCCGCTGCTCTACCAACTGAGCTACACAGCCAACTGCGGAGCGGGAAAGTAGCCCCCGGCTTTCCGGCGCGGCAAGCACATTTCTGGACAGGCGACCCGGCAGGATTGCAGTTCCAGCGCGGCGCGCGTCGGCCTAAATCTGGAAGTCCGTCCGGCCCTTCTCGCGCTGCTGCTTGTCCAGCACCTTCACGTTCACCTCCTCGTAGAGCACGAGCGAGTGCGGCGGGACGCTGTGCATGAGGAAGACGTTCGCGCCCACCGTGCTGTGCGCGCCGATGACGGTCTCGCCGCCGACGATGGTCGCGCCCGCGTAGATGGTGACGTGGTCCTCGACGGTCGGGTGGCGCTTCTGGCCCTTGAGCGCCTGGCCGCCGGCGAGCGAGCGAGCCACGAGGCCGACGCCTTGATACATCTTCACGTGGTTCCCGATGTGGCAGGTCTCGCCGATGACGGTGCCGGTGCAGTGGTC
The DNA here is from genome assembly GCA_009773355.1 of Limisphaerales bacterium. GTDB lineage: Bacteria > Verrucomicrobiota > Verrucomicrobiia > Limisphaerales > SXTU01 > SXTU01. The sequence goes on along the minus strand of WRPG01000053.1, from coordinate 32,251 downwards.
CACGAAGAAGTGCGTGCCGATGCGCGCGCCGGGGTGCAGGTCCATGCCGCTGCGGCTGTGCGCCCACTCGGTCATGATGCGCGGCAGCAGCACGACCTCCTGCCGGTAAAGCTCGTGCGCCATGCGTTGCACGGCGATGGCCTCCATGAACGGATACGCGACGATGACCTCCTCCTTGCTCAACGCGGCGGGGTCGCCGTTGAAGGCGGCCTCGGCGTCGGTCTGGAGGATCTCGCGCAGGTGCGGGAGGCGGCCGAGGAATTCCAGCGTGAGCTGCCGGGCCTCGGGGCGCTGGTCCTTCTTCTTCGCGCTGTCGCGGGAGCGGTATTCGAGCGCCTTGAGCAGCTCGTCCTCCAGCCGGCCTTGCACGAAGTCCATGAGGATGGCGGTCTCGACCTTCAGCTCGGAGGAGTGCAGCGGTTTCTCCTCGAAGAAGCCGGGGAAGAGCAGCCGCAGCAAGTCCACCGTGATGCCGGCGATGGCGGTCTTGGACGGCAGGTTCTTGCCGTCGAGGTGGTTGATGCCGCCGACGCGCGCGTAGGAGGCGAGCAGGTCGTTGGTGAGTTGGGTGACGGTGACGCTCACGGGCGGAGTATTCGCCACGCGCACCGGGCTGGCAAGCGGGGGCAACGGCGGCGCTGATTCCCGGTTGCACCCGGCGCGTGCCCTCGCCACACTCGCGCCCCTATGTCGTGGAAAGTGCTCATCACCGCCCGGGCCGCCGAGGAAGTCGGCCAGCCCGCCTATCAACTCCTGCGTGACTCCGGCTGCGAAGTCATCCTCGCGCCCAAGTTCGGCCCGCTCAGCGCCGACGACGTCCAGGCCTTCATGGCCGGCTGCGACGCGACCTTGTGCAGCGCGGACAAATACACGCCCGCCGTCCTCGAACACGCCAACGCCGCCGGCATCAAGTGCCTCTCGCGCTGGGGCGTGGGCTACGACTCCATTGACATCGCCACGGCCACGCGGCTGGGCATCGTGGTCGCCTTCACGCCGGGCATGCTCGACGGCGCGGTGGCGGACTACACCTGGGCGCTGCTCTTCGCGCTCGCGCGCCGCGTGCATGAGGGCCACATCGTCATGCGCGACAACCGCTGGTCGGTCGCGTGGGGCCATGACGTGTCGAACAAGACGCTGGGCATCATCGGCTGCGGTCGCATCGGGCAGGCCGTGGCGAAGCGCGCGGCCGGTTTCAACATGCAGATCCTCGGCCACGACATCGCGCCGAACCCGCACGCCGAGGCGCTCGGGGTGAAGTTCGTCTCGCTCGACGAGCTGCTGGCCAAGAGCGATTTCGTCTCTCTCAACTGCGCGCTCACGTCGCAGAATCGCGGCCTCATCGGCGAGGCGCAGTTCAAGCTGATGAAGCCCGCCAGCTACCTCATCAACACCGCGCGCGGCGCGCTGGTGGACGAGGCCGCGCTCGTCCGCGCGCTGGAGCAGAAGACCATCGCCGGAGCTGCTGTGGACGCCTTCACCACCGAGCCGTTGCCCAACGACCACCCGCTGCGCCGCTGCCCGAACGTCTTGCTCACGCCGCACCAGGCCTTCAACGGCCGTGAGACCGGCGAGCGCGTCAGCCTCGCCGCCGCGCAGGCCATCGTGGACCTGATGCACGGCAAGAAGCCGACGCATGTGGTGAATGGGGATGTGTTTCAGTCAGCGGCGTTGCGGGCGAAGGTGAAATAGGCTCTAGTAGCGCCATGAAACACACCGGCATTGTAGCGGGTGGCGTGGTGAAGCTGCCCGGCGATTGGAAGGACGGCACGCCTGTCTTGGTGGAATCGCTAGCGGCCGAGCCGGGCAATGAGCTGACACGCCGGCTGCTGGAAATCGCGGCCAAGACCGAAGGTCTTCCGACCGACCTCGCGGCCCAGCACGACCACTACCTCTACGGCACGCCGAAGCGATGAAGGCGGTCTTTGCGGACACGTTCTTCTTCCTCGCGGCGGTCAATCCGCGTGACGCTGCCCATTCCCGAGCCATCACTTTCTCCAGCCGGTTCGCTGGTCAGTTGATCACCACGGACTGGGTGCTGCTCGAAGTGGCCAACGCGCTGGCGGGCGGCCGCAATCGCGCGGCGGCGGTGGAACTGGTCGTCTCGCTCAAGGCCAACCCCAACGTGAAGCTCATTCCGCTGGATGCTGGCCTGCAACAGCGGGGTTGGGCGCTCTACGCCCAGCGCCTCGACAAGGAATGGTCGCTCACGGATTGCATCACGTTTCTCGTGATGAGCGCGGAGGGTCTGACGGACGCCCTGACTGAGGACCACCATTTTGAGCAGGCGGGGTTCAATGCGCTGCTGAAATGATGGCGGACAAGCGGCATTTCCAATGGTGCTGTTCGCTGGTCGTGCTGGCGGCATGGTGCTTTCAGCCACAAGTTCTCGCCGCCGACTGGCTCTATCTCGACAACGGCCAGGTCCGCCTCGGCGTGGATCGCGCGGCGGGAGCGGGCATCGGCTACTTCGGCGAGAGCGCGACGGGGAGGAATTTGCTGAACCATCACGACAAGGGCCGGTTCATCCAGCAGTCCTACTACGGCGCGAAAGACGGCTCGGACTGGAACGGCAAGGCGTGGCGTTGGAACCCCGTGCAGGGCGGCGGCTGGCGCGGCGAACCAGCGCGCACGCTGGCCTTCACGAACACCGCGACCACGCTCTACGCGAAGACGCTGCCGAAGCATTGGGCCACGGGCGCGGACGTGCCGGCGGTGACGATGGAGGAGTGGATTGAACTGCGCGACCGCGTGGCGCAGTTGCGCTTCCGCATGACTTACAGCGGTTCGACCAATCATCCGCCCGCGCACCAGGAACTGCCGGCTGTCTTCGCCGACTTCGCGCTGACCAATCTCGTTTACTACCAAGGCGCCGCGCCGTGGACCGGTGGCGCGCTCACGCGGCGAGTGCCCGGCTGGCCGAACGAATATGTGAAGGGGCTGGCCGAAAACTGGGCCGCCTTCGTGGACGACCGCGACTGGGGCTTCGGCGTGTTCTTCCCCGGCACGCCGGAGGTGACTTGCTACCGCGCGCCCGGCAAGCCCGGCCCGGCGGGCAGCGGCTGCTCCTACCTCGCGCCCATCCGCACGCTGGCGATCACGAACGGCTTCGCGCTGGAATACGAAGTGTTTCTGGCGGTCGGCACGGTGGGCCACCTGCGCATCAAGTTCCGTTCGCTGGCCGAAGAGTTGAGGAACAAGCCAGTGGCCCGCGAAGCACGCGAATAGACGCGAATCAAAAATCGGCTGGCAAATTCGCGCCCGTTCGCGTCCATTCGCGGGCACCAAACACATGAAACAAAACCACGTTCGCGCCAAACTCAAACGCGGTGAGGCCAGCTTCGGCACCTGGCTCGCGCTGCCCGACCCCGTCGCCGCCCGGCTCGTGTCCGGCCTCGGCCTCGACTGGCTCACCTGCGACATGGAGCACTCCGGCTACAACTTCGAGACCGTCTCGAACAGCTTCATGGCCATCACCGCCGGCGGGGCCGCGCCGCTCGTGCGCGTGCCGTGGAACACCGGCGAGAACATCAAGCGCGTCCTCGACCTCGGCGCGTGGGGCGTCGTGGTGCCGATGGTCAACTCGCGCGCGGAGTGCGAGGCCGCCGTCCAGCACACGCGTTATCACCCCATCGGCAACCGCTCGGTGGGCGGCCAGTTGCACGCGCCCAACTTCGGCACCGACCCGGCCACTTACTTTGAGCAGGCCAACGACGAAATCCTCCTCATCGTCATGATCGAGCACGTGGAGGGTGTGAAGAACCTCGACGCGATTCTCAGCGTGCCGGGCATTGACGGCGTGTTCATCGGGCCGAACGATTTGCACAAGAGCATGGGCCGCAAGCCGTCCTTCGACAGCGACTACGCGCCCTTCGTGGACGCGCTCAAGGCCGTGCGCGAAACTGCGCAGAAGTATGGCATCGCGTCTGGCATCCATGTGCCGGACGTGGAGTCGGCCAGGCGCCGCGCGGCGGAAGGTTTTCAGTTCATCGCCGTGGCGAGCGAGCTGGGCATGATGCTGGCCAAGGCGCGGGAGAACGTGGCGGCGCTCGGCCTCAAGCCCGGCGGCGCGGGGGCGAAGTATTGAGTTCCCCCCCCGAGAAGTATTGAGTTCTCCCCGTTTAAGCCCGCCGGAGCCGCTGGAAAGCAGGCAAAAAAAATGTTGTAATGCAGCCGGGAGTTTGACTAGGCTGCCCGTGCGGTCGGAAAAACTTCAAAAACGAACATGAAAACCGGAGCCATCTTCCTCAAAGCCCTCGTCATCGGGGGATTCGTCCTCTCGGCTGCAAACTTCTCCCCTGAAGCGCAGGCCGCCACCCCGCTGACCGCCGCCAATAAGACCACTTTGGGCTCGGCCACGGCTGCCAACGTGCAGGCCACCATCACCTCACTGCTCGCGGCGGCGCCGGCGGCGGACCGCGAGCAGCTCGCAGTGGACATCGTGACGCACCTTGGTAGCGTGCTTGCGGCCGGCCGCGAGCAAACTTTGCAGCGTGCGGTGCAAACGGCTGTTGCCCTGGTGCCCAACAAGGCGCCGAGGATTGCAGCGGCCGCCGCCCAAGCCGTTTCTGGCCGGACAGACATTCGTCAGGCTGATAAAGGAATTATGATGGGAGTGATTTTGAGGGGTGTTAAGTTTGGCGCGCCCAGTGAATTTGAGGCTACTAAAGAAGTGTTGGTTCAAGCTCTTCCGGCATTCAGGCGTAACTTTGATTTGGTGACACCTCCAAGTCAAACCGCACCTCCGGTTCTGCCTGATGGGAGCAATCCGTTTGTGACCTCGCCGTCCTGATGGACCCGGGGATCAGGAGAATAACCTCATAAACCTTTCAAAGAGAACAGCATCATGAAAAATCAAAACACAATCGTAATCGGTGGAATGGCGATGGTGGCGGGCTTGGCCGGCGCTTCGGCTCAGGAGTCTTCACCACTGTTCAAGGTTGGCAGCGTGGATGTTCGTCCGCACGCCACCTACTCGCTGATGTATGACGACAACATCTTCCTCGAACACAAGGCCAAGCAGGCGGGTGGGCGGGGCAATGCCGGTCGTGATCATGATTTCATCCACACCTTCACCCCTGGCCTGCGGCTGAACGCCGGCGATGCCGCCGCCCGGCAGTCCGCCTATTTCGATGCGAACTACGAGGTGGTGGTCACCCGCTTCAGCAATTACTCCGGGTCGGATGCGATTGACCACAACGCTTCGGTTGAGTTTGGCGGGAAATTCAACCGGCTCAGCCTGGGGGTTTCCCAGAAGCTCGAGTCCCGCTCTGACGCCGACGCCGCCAACCTGGCCGCCAATGGCCGGGCCAAGCGCAAGACTTGGACCACCGAGGTGAAGACCTCCTACGAGGTCAGCGAGAAGACAACCTCCGGGCTCGATCTGACGCAGGTCATTGGTGACTATGAGGCGCCGCTGGTGGACTCGGCGGAGCGGATGGCGAACCTGTATCTCGACTACCAAGTGCTGCCCAAGGTGAAAATGGGCCTCGGTGCCACGGTGGGTTATCTGCAGGTTGATGGCACGGCGGCCAATCACAATGCGAACAGCGCTTACGAGCAGGGTTTGCTGCGTTTGAACTGGGCGGCGACGGAAAAGCTCTCGATCAATGCCACCGGCGGTATTGAACACCGGAACATTCAGGAGCGCGCAGCCGCTGATCCTGACAACTTCGTGTTTCAGGTTACCGCCAGTTGGAAGGCGACGGAGCAGACGGTTGTCAGCCTTGGGGTTACCCGGGCCAACAAGGTGTCCAACGCCCAGTTGGCGCAGTTGAATCAGGAAACTGCGGTTTCCGGGTCCTTGAAGCATCAGTTGTGGGAGAGCATTTCCCTTGGGCTGGATGCGGGATACTCCTACTCCCATTACAAGGCGACCACGGCGGCGGCGGCGGCGGTGCGCGATGACAACTACATCTTTGCCAAGCCGTCCCTCAGCTACCGGTTCGCGGAACGTGCGCAGGCGACCGTCTTTTACCAGTATCGGAGAAACGACTCGAACCTGTTGGTCAACGCCAACGACTTCTACGGGAATCAGCTCGGCCTTGAGCTTTCCTATCGCTTCTAATCACGGTTCGTGAGCAGGGCAAATCAAGTTTGGGCGGCCATCCGCGCTGTGGTGGGGGTGGTCGCCTTTTTCTTTTACGGCGCTGGGACGGTTGCCTCAGCGGCTGAGATCAGGCCGATCAGCCCGCCCGCACCCCTCCCGTTCCCCTCAGGACCATCGGTGGCTGGTGCTGTCACCAACACCAGCTATGTCTTGGCGGCCAACGATCTGATCAGGATTGAACTCTACAAGGAGCCTGATCTGACGACTGAGACCCGGGTTGACCAGGATGGAACGGTTTCATTGCCGCTCGTCAAGACGGTGAAAGTTGGCGGGCGGTCCGTGGCCGAGGCGCGTGAAGTGATCCGGCAGTTGTATGAGAAGGATTATCTGGTCGCGGCCCATGTGAACATCGTTCTGGTGCAAAGTTCCCAGACCAACAAAGTGGCGGAGGTGGCCAAGCCAAAGTTAAGGTTCATGATCTTTGGGGAGGTGAAGAAGCCGGGAAACATTGAGATTCCGGATGGTGAAAAGCTGGACATTGTCCGGGCGATTGCCATGGCCGACGGTTTCACCGGCCTGGCCAACAAGCGGAGTGTCACCGTGAACCGCAAGGGGGAGCCCAAGCCGCTCGATGTGGATGTGCAGGCTCTGATCCAGGATCCGAAGGCCAGGCCGTTCGAGGTCAGGCCCGGGGATGTGATCTCAGTCCGGCAGACTATTTTTTAAGGGATGGAACCGTTCGAACAGCCGCGCGCGGGAGATGTGTCGCCTGAGGCGGGCACGCTTTTCAACCGCAACCTTTGGCACGCCTTCATGGAGAAGGCCTGGCTGGTGGTTTGCATCATGGCGGCGGCGGCTGCGGCTGGCATTTGGACCAGCAACCGCACCCCGCCGGTCTACCAAAGCCGCGCGGTGATGTTTTTTGATTTCGGCGAGCAGAAGGTCTTGAACATCGAGGACGTGGACAAGCGCGAAAAGGGCGGGGTTGACCTGCTTAACACGATTGCGAACAACATTCGCAGCAGTGGGATCATCAAGCGCGTCGTGACGGCCCACAACCTGACCAGGCATCCCTACTTCACCGGGGGAACCAACACGCTGACCGAGTCGCAGGTGATGGCCGCCGTGGGCGGGATGCTGGATGCCCGTCTGCGCCGGTTCACGCGGCTCATTGACGTTACCGCCGAGTCGGGAGATCCGGCCTTGGCCCAGACACTGGCGCAGGCCGTCGTGGAGGAATACATCAAGCAAAACAGCGAGGACCGGACCGGGGTGGGGCAGAACGCCGGGCAGTTTCTCATGGCCGAGGAGATGCGGATCAAGGAGCGGCTGCTCAAAGCCGAGCGGTCCGTCCAGCAGTATCTGGCGACCAACAACATCTCGCTGCAACAGGGGCAGGACATCCTCACGGAGGAATTTAGGACGTTGAGCGAGAACTGCACGGCGGCGAAGACGGAGCGCCTGGTCATGGAGACCGACTATGAAATGACGAAACGGGTGGGGAGCAAGGTAAGCGAACTGCTTACGTTGGTTTCAATTGCCCGGACGCCCGAGGTTCAATCGCTCAAGGAGAAGATCCAAGCCCAGGAGACGAGCCTGGCCAATTTGAAGCTGCGCTACCGGGAAAAGCACCCGGCGATGATTCAGGCACATACGGAACTGAACTCGCTGCGGCAGCAGTTCGAAGATGAGGTGCTCAAGGCTCCGGTGCGGCTTAGTCAACAACTCAAGGCGGCCCAAGAACGGGAAAGAGGGCTGGAGCAAGTGCTCAAGGAACAGGAAAAAAAGCTGAACCAGATGCAGAGCCAGCGCTTTGAGTTGGACCGGCTTCAGGGGGATTTGTCCTCGCAGCGAAAACTCTACGATGCGGTCATCCAGCGGCTGCGCGAGATTGACCTGACCGGCGGGATGAAAAAGAACGACGTGCGGATCATCGAGCCGGCCAACCTGCCGTCATCCCCGATTCGTCCGAACAAGCGGATGATTCTCATCTACTCGCTGGCCATGGGGTTCGGCTTGAGCTTCGGCTTGGTCTGGCTGATCGCGCAGTTGGACACGAGCATCAAGTCGGTGGATCAGGCGGAAAGCCTGCTCGGCCTGCCGGTGCTGGGCGCGGTGCCCAAGAACAAGCTGGTGAAGGACGGCAAGAGCCGGCTGTTCATGAGCGACGACCCGCAGTCATTGTGTGCGGAGGCTTTCCGCAGCATGCGTGCCTCGCTCGCCCTGCTGGGCCGCGAGGAGGACCGGAAGGTCGTTTTCTTCACCAGCGCGGTGCCGTCCGAGGGAAAATCCTTCTGCTGCGTGAACTATGCGGTGGCGTATGCGCAGCAGGGCAGGCGCACGCTCGTCATTGATTTCGATCTTCGCAAACCCACGCTGGCCGAGTCCTTTGGTCTTAAAGAAGACCTGGCGGGGGTGTCGGATGTGCTGCTGGGCAAGGCGACCCTTGACCAGAGCGTCCAGAAGACCCGCTTTGAAAACCTCTTTTTGCTGACGGCGGGAAGGACGGTGCCCAATCCCGCCGAGCTGTTGTCGGGCCAGTGGGCCAGGCAGTTGATCCGCGAGGCGGCCGGCAAGTTTGACCATGTGGTGCTCGACAACGCGCCGGTGAACGCCGTGAGCGACGCGCTCCTCATTGTGAAGGAGGCGCAGACCGTCTGTCTCGTGGCGAACGCCCGCAAGACCTCCTACCGGGTCGTCCAGCGCGCGTTGGAGATGCTGCGCCGCGCGGGGGCCAAGCCATCGGGCGTCGTGTTGAACTTCCTGCCCCAGAGCGCCGGCTCCGGTTACTACTATTACTACTCCGGCAACAAGTATTACGGCAAAAAAGGGGTCTACGGCGCCACGTCCTCGCGCGGTTGACCGCGGGCGCGCGGCCGGTCTCGGAGTTTGCCGCTTCACGGGCGCGGCTTTCCTGATACAATCCGTCTCCGATGGACAAGCTGCTCCTGATTGATGACGAGGCGGACGTGCAATACTCGTTCCGCCGCATCTTCGATTCCGCCGCCATTGAACTCCACACCGCCTCCAGCGGCGAGGAGGGGTTGAAGCTGGTGCCCAAGCTCAAGCCCGACCTTGTCCTCATGGACATCCGCATGGGCACGGGCATGAACGGGCTGGAGACCCTCCGCCGGCTGCGCCAGCACGACGCCCGGCTGCCGGTCATCATGATGACCGCCTACGGCACCACGCAGACAGCCATCGAGGCGATGAAGCTCGGCGCCTACGATTACCTGCTCAAGCCCTTCGATGTGCCCAAGCTCAAGCAGTTGGTGGCCGACGCGCTCCAGGCGGCCCGCGCCATGCGGCAGACGGTGTCCTGTCAGCCGCTGCTGGAATCCGAGGATTATGATCTGGGCATCGTGGGCCGCAGCGCGCCGATGCAGGAGGTCTTCAAGCTGGTCGGCCAGACGGCGGGCACGGACGCCACGGTCCTCATCACAGGCGAGAGCGGCACCGGCAAGGAGCTGGTGGCGCGGGCCATCTACACCCACAGCCGGCGCGCGGAGCAGCCCTTCCTCGCCATCAATTGCGCGGCCATCCCCGAAAACCTCCTCGAAAGCGAACTGTTCGGCCATGAGAAGGGCGCGTTCACCGGGGCCGCGACGCAGCGCATCGGCAAGTTCGAGCAGTGCAACGGCGGGACCATCTTTCTCGACGAGATCGGGGACATGAGCCTGCCGACGCAGACCAAGATCCTGCGCGTGCTGCAAAACGGCTCCTTCGAGCGCGTCGGCGGCAATCAGCCGGTCAACGTGGACGTGCGCGTCATCGCCGCGACCAACAAGCCGCTGGAGGAGGCGGTGGCCGCCCGGTCCTTCCGCGAGGATTTGTTTTACCGGCTCAATGTGATCCGCATTCAACTGCCCCCGCTGCGCCGGCGGCGGGAGGACATCCGCCTGCTCGTGGATTATTTTCTCCGCAAGTATGCGCGCGCCCGGTCGCGTCCGCCGGGGGCGATCCATCCCGACGCGCTGGCCGCCTTGGAACGCCACCACTGGCCCGGCAATGTGCGGGAACTGGAGAATGTCATCCAGCGCTCGCTGGTGGTTGGCAAGGCGGACGCCATCATGCTGGCTGATCTGCCGGCGGAAATCCTGACGGAGCGGCCCTCGGTGACGGCGGAGCCGGCCCCGGCGGCGGCCCCGGCACGGGTTCCTGAACCAGGTGCCGCCAACGAAGTCCCCGCCCTGGCCCGCGCGCTGTTTGCCTGGGCGCGCGCGCAGCGCACGCTCAAGGTGCTGCCGGCGGTCGAGCGCGAGCTGGTCATCTGCGCGCTCGCCGAGACGCACGGCAACCAGGTGCAGGCCGCGAAGCTGCTGGGCATCACCCGCGCCACGCTGCGCAAGCGCATCGAGAAGTTCGGCATCCAGCGCGAACTCTCCATCCACTGATGAATCCGCTCGACGCGGGCGGGCGGGTCGGGCAAAGCGGGCGGGGTTTCATGCCAGCTCACCCTGAGCCACCAATGACCTTGGACCGCGCGCTCGCCGACGCGCCCCGCTGGATGTTCCTCGTCATCCTCGTCTATGCGCCGTGGGCCTACGGCTGCACCTGGCTGCCGGCGATCACCACCCTGAATCATTTCAGCGCCGTGCTGCTCGTCTGGTGGGTGGCGGGCAGCGCCTGGCGGCGGCGCGGGCCGCAGATGCACTGGCTGCCGGTGGTGCTGGTCACGGGGTTGCTGGTGCAGGGCTGGTGGCTGGTTTGGAACGCGCACTCCTACCATACCTACCGCACTTGGACCACCGTCACCCGCATCTGGGACAATCCTCCGCTGCCCGCGTGGCCGGGGGCGATTGACCGCAACCTGTCCCAGTCGGCGATGCTGAACGTCACGGCCCTGCTCGGTTTGTTCCTGTTCGCCTGCGATCTCATGGCCCGTCCGACCTGGCGCAAGCGCGTCTGGGCCACGCTGGCCCTGACGGCCGCGACGGTGGCCGTCGGAGGGACGGTGTTCAAACTCGGGGGGCCGGAAATGCGGGAGTGGCTCTGGGACGCCAAGGTGGCCGAGCTGACCAGCACCTTTGCCACCTATCGCTACCACGGGAACGCGGCCTCGCTCATGAGCCTGGGCTGGGCGCTGGCGCTGGGGTTTGCCGTTGTCAGCGCGGCTGGCCGGGGCCGGCCGTTGTTGCTGGCGGGCTGGGTGATGGCCGCGCTGGCCCTTTTGTTCGGCCTGTTTGTGAACACGTCCCGCGCCGGCTGGGGGCTGGCCGCGCTGATCGCCCTGCTGGTGGGCGGCCGTTTCCTTTGGGCGTGGTGGCGGACCGCGCGGGAGGATTTCCGCTGGGGCCAGGGGCTGGTGCAATCCGTCATGCTGGTCGCGGTGGTGGCCACCGTGCTGGCGGCGGCGATGAGCGCGGACTGGACCGCCAAGCTCGTCCGGCTCAACACGGCGACGGCGACCATGCAGGAGCGCTACCCGTCGAAAGTTTATCACGAGCTGGCGCGGGAGACCGGCTGGCTCGGCCACGGCGCGGACTGTTTCCAGATGGCTTTGCCGCCGTATATGGAAGCCTTTGGACTGGCGGGGGCGGAGCACGATGGATTCTGGCGGCACGCGCACAACGACTACTACGAATACCTTGCCAACTGGGGCCGATGGGGGCTGGGGCTTTGGGTGGTGCTCATCGGCGGCGGCTTGGGGCTGGGTTTGTGGGAGCATTTTCGCGCCCCGGTCCTTTGGGGCAGCACGCAATGGGCGCTGAGTTTCTGTGGCGGCTGCGCGATCATCGGCATCCTTGTCCACGCGCTCTGGGACTTCCCGCTCGAGAAAGCCTCGATCCTCCTCTATTTCCTGACGCTGGTGGCGGACGGCTGGGCGCGCACGCCTCAGCCGAAGGAAGCCCCCAGCCCGGACGCCTCGGCCGCGGACTGAACCGCCGTCAGTCCGTCGCCGCGTCCGCGCGCGCGATCTCGTCGAGGTGGTGCTTGCGCCGCAAGCCCGCATAGACCACGCCGCCGATCAGGCTCCAGAACAGGCTTCCCGCCGTGCACAGCAGCGAGAGCGACAGCGCCGCTGTGTGCTCCACGCCGATCAGCGGCACGGCCAGCATCCACACGAACAGATTCTCGCGCACGCCCAGGCCGCTGGGCGTGAGCGGCAGCACCACCATGCACGTGATCATCGGCACGATGGCGAAGAGGTGCCGCAGCGACAGGTCCAAGCCCAGCCCCCACACCAGCGACTGCACATGGAGCACGCACACGCCGCACAACAGCAGCGACACGGAAAAGCTCTTCGCCAGAAACAGCCGGTCCCGGCCGAACGGCTTCAACGAGTCACGCAGCCGCTCCAGAAAATCACCCTTGGGCAAACGCCGCAGCCATTCGCGCGCCTGCGGCAAGCCCTTCGACACCCCGCCGCGCAGGGCGAGAAACAGCACCGCCGCGCAGCCCGCGAACATGGCCGCGATGACCCCGGCGAGCTTCAGGAACAACGGGTCGGCGTCGAGCAGCGGGAGATTCGCCGCCATCGCCACCATCGTGAAGACCAGCAGCGCGAACAGCCCGATGATGCGGTCCACGAACACCGTGCCCACCGCCTCGGCCTTCTTGTGGTGCGTTTCCCGCGCCGCGTAGTAGGCCTTCATCAGGTCGCCGCCCGCCGCGCCGAGCAGGAAGGAGTTGAAGAAGTGCGCCACCAGCGAGATCTCCGCCGCGCGGCCGAAGGACAAGTCCAGCCCGTGCACGCGCAGCACCTGCCGCCAGCGCACGATGCCCAGCAGGATGGTCGCGCCCATCAGCGCCAACGACACCGCGAACGGCCCCGGTCGCACGCGGGACATATTGCGCCACACCTCGCGCGGGCCGTGTTCCCACGAAACCTCTAGTCTTTGCAACATCGTCAGTTGCTTCCACGCGGGCGTGCGTTGGTCGCGCTCCCACGCGTCCTGCCCTTCCTTCCAGAAGATGCTCTGGAAAATCCACGCCAGCAGCGCGCCGCACACGGCGACCTGCACCAGGTTCTTGAGCCATGACGGGACGGGTTTCACGTTCCCCACAGCTTCCTGACGTGCGCCACGCCGCGTTTCACTTCCTCGACTTTCAAGCCAGGGCTGAACTCGAACACCTTGATGTGCTCCGGCTTCACAAATGGCTTGAGCGCCGCGAAGTCCACCGTCCCCGTCCCCGGCTCGCGATGGTCGCTGCCGGGGAACTCGACATCGTGGATGTGCAGCCCGCCGAGGCGGTCCGCGAGCTGGCCGAGGTGCGTGACGTGGTGCAGGAAGCCGAGGTGCTCCTTGATCTGCGCGTGCCCGGTGTCGTGCCAGTAGCGCACCGTGGCCGAGGGAAACTCCGCGAGGAACTGCGCCATCTCGCCATCCAGCGGCACCTCCTCCAGCGCCTCGCGGTTCTCGATGCCCAGTTGCAGCCCCAGCTCGGCCGCGCGCGCGGCGATCTGTTTCAGCGCCTCGGCGGTGCGTTGCATCGGCTCCGCCTTCAGCCGCTCCTGCTGCTCGACGGCCCCGGCGATCAGCATCTGAAACTTCGGCGACTCGTGCTCTTTTGCCTCGATCATGTCCAGCAGCGTGTCGGTGAAGTCCTCCGGGCCAAACAGGCCGAGGAAACCGCCCTTGGGCTTCATTTCCACGAGGCTTCCCATGTGCAGCACGACGAGCCGCGCCTTCACCCGCACGGCGAACTCCAGCGTCTTGAACGTCTGCTTGAGTGCGCTCTCCCGCTCGCGCGGATCGCGGGCGGTGAACTGATACACATTGGGCGCGGCGTGGTTCACGCCCATCGGGAGCGGGCAGAAGTTGTGCAGCGTGGAGATGCGGATTTCTCCCGCGTCCACCGCGTCGAGGATGCCCGGCACGAGGCTCACCCGGATGCCGTGGCTCAGTTCGGCGTGGTCAAAGCCCAGCGCGGCAATCTCCTGCAACATGGCACGGCCATCCGTGTGCCGATGCGAATTCCAGCAGGTCGAGAGTGAATACATTCCGGTGTCAGGCCGCGTGTTCCGGGCGATTAGGCACCGGCCTGCGGCGATTGTTCAAACCTGAAATCCCGGCGCTGCCCCATTGAACCCGACGCCCGCAGCCCTGGCTTGCAGGCGGTTGGTTGCCAAAACCCCGAATTGACTGACTGCTGCCCTTGGCTATGCTCCGCGTCTCTTTATGGCGAAACTGACCGTCCGAGACCTGAATGTGCGTGGGAAGCGCGTCTTTGTGCGCGTGGACTACAATGTCCCGATGGAGGAACAGGCCGGGCAGATGGTCATCAACGACGCCACCCGCATCAAGGAAACGCTCCCCACGCTCGACCTGCTCATCGCCGGCGGCGCGAAGATCATCCTCGCGGCGCACCTCGGCCGGCCCAAGGGCAAGCGCGAGCCGTCCATGTCACTGCGGCCCGTCGCGGCGAAGCTGGCGGACCTCATCAACCGGCCCGTCGCCTTCGTGGACGACTGCATCGGCGAGAAGGTTGAGCAAACCGCCGGTTTGCTGAAGGAAGGCGACATTCTGCTGCTGGAGAACACCCGTTACTACGACCAGGAGGAGGCTAACGACCCCGCGTTCTCCGAGCAGCTCGCCAAGGTCGCGGACGTCTATGTGAACGACGCGTTCGGCGCGGCGCACCGGGCGCACGCGAGCACCGAGGGCGTGGCGCGCGTGGTCGCGAAGCGCGGCGGGCAGTGCGCGGCGGGCCTGCTCATGGAGCGCGAGCTGAAGTTCCTCGGCGATGAACTGGAAAGCCCGGCCCGGCCTTTCGTGGTCATTCTCGGTGGCGCGAAGGTGTCGGACAAAATCCTCGTGATTGACCGGCTGCTGGAGAAGGCGGACGCGATTCTCATCGGCGGCGCGATGGCCTACACGTTCAAGCTCGCGCAAGGTTTCAAGGTCGGGAAGTCGCTCGTCGAGCCGGACAAGACGGACGTGGCAAAGGCCGCGCTGGAGAAGGCCAAGGCGCGCGGCGTGAAGTTCCTGTTGCCGACGGACAACACCATCGTCACGCCGGTCAAGACGGACAAACTCAACAAGAAGGGCAAGCCCATCATCGAGTTCGAAAACCCGCGCACCAACGCCGAGCCGAACATCCCCGACGCCGAGGAAGGCGTGGACATCGGCCCGGCGACGGCGGCGACGTTCAGCGAGGTCATCCTTGGCGCGAAGACGATTCTGTGGAACGGCCCGATGGGCATCTTCGAGGACAAGCGCTTCGCCGCCGGCACCAACGCGGTCGCGAAGGCCGTCGTGGACGCCACGGCCAAGGGCGCGAAGAGCATCATCGGCGGCGGCGACAGCGTGAAGGCGCTGAACAAGGCCGGTCTCGGCGACCGGGTGACGTTCATGAGCACCGGCGGCGGCGCGAGCCTGGAGTTCCTCGAAGGCAAGGAGCTGCCCGGCGTGGCGGCACTGACGACCAAGTGATTTTTCCCAACCGACTTCAACTCCCCTACTGATGGACAAGGAACGCAAACTCATCATCGCCGGCAACTGGAAGATGAACAAGACCGTCGCCGAAGGGCTGGCCCTCGTGGACGGCCTCAAGCGCGAACTCGCGAGCGTGAAGGAAGTGGACATCGTCGTCTGCCCGCCGTTCACCGCGCTGGAATCCATCTCCAAGGCCATCGAAGGCTCCACGCTCCGCCTCGGCGCGCAGAACATGAGCGAGAACAATTTCGGCGCGCACACCGGCGAGATTTGCGCCGGGATGCTCAAGGAGTTCCTCGTGCGCTACGTCATCCTCGGCCACTCGGAGCGCCGGCAGTATCAGCTTGAGGGCGACCCGCTCATCGCGAAGAAGGCCGCCGCCGCGCTGGCTGCGTCGCTCAAGCCCATCGTCTGCGTCGGCGAGAAGCTGGAGGACCGCGAGACCGGCAAGACCGAGCAGATCGTCGAGACACAAGTGCGCGGCAGCCTCGCCGGGCTGACCAGGGCGCAGATGGAGGAAGTCATCATCGCCTACGAGCCGGTCTGGGCCATCGGCACCGGCAAGACCGCCACCACGCAGCAGGCGCAGGATGTTCACGCGTTCATCCGCGGCGTGCTCACCCAGATGTTCGACGAGCCGACCGCCCGCCGCGTCCGCATCCAATACGGCGGCAGCGTGAAACCGGGCAACGCCCGCGAGCTGATGAGCCAGCCGGACGTGGACGGCGCACTCGTGGGCGGAGCCTCGCTAGCGGTGCGTGACTTTGCGGACATCGTTAAGAATTCGATTTGAAGCATCCGTTGTGGTTTGCTGAACGCAGTTAGCTGAAAGACAAGACTATGAGTTTCGTTGCCGGACTTTTGACCGCTGTCCTCGTGCTGGACAGCCTGCTGCTCATTCTCCTCATCCTCGTGCAGTTGCCCAAGAAGGAAGCCGGCGTCGGCCAGGCCTTCGGCGGCGGCGCGACCGATGCGCTGTTCGGAGCGGGCACCGGCAACGCGCTGACGAAAATGACCAAGTATGCCGCGACCATCTTCCTCGTCCTGTGCCTCGTGCTCTACGTCATGGGCGGCGCGGCCCGCCGGGGCGGCAGCAGCATCCGCGAGCAACTGAAGAAGGAAGGCGCGGCCTCCGTGCTGCCACCGAAGCCTGCGGCTCCGGCGACCATCACGCCGCCACCGCCAAGTGCTCTGCCGCCGACAAGCATTCTGAGCAACGCGCCGACCACCACCAACGTCGTCGCCCCGAAGGTCACCATCACGACCAACGCCGCTCCGAAGGCTGCTGCCCCTGCTCCGGCGAATCCGCCCTCGACAACGCCTCCCGCGAAAAAATAACTTCGGCCTCATGCCGTTCGCGAAACACGCCCTTGGTAAAGCTCCGAGGGCGTTTCGCCTTTTCGGGGCTGTGTTGCGTGTTGCGTGTTGCGTGCTGCATGGTTTCGCGACGCGCGCGCTTGGGCTGACACGCAACCCGCAACACGCAGCACGACTCGTCGGCGTTGTTCTCGTTGTTGTTCTCGTCGGCTGCACCCGCTCCGAGCCGCCGGCCGACCTCGTCCTGGTCAACGGCGCGGAACCCGACTCCCTCGATCCCGCCATCATCTCCACGCAGACCGAAATGCGCATCGTGAAGGCGCTCTTCGAGGGGCTGACGCGACTGGAAGGCAAGAACGCCACCGCCGAACCAGCGCTCGCCCATCGTTGGGACATGTCGCCCAACGGCGTGGTTTACACCTTCCACCTTCGCACCAACGCTGTGTGGTCCACCGGTCAGCCCATCACTGCGGAAGACGTGGTCTGGTCGTGGCGTCGCGCGCTCGACCCCATAACCGGCGCGGAATACGCCAGCCAGCTCTTCTTCATCAAGGGCGCGGAGGATTACTCCACTGGCAAGACCAACGCCGCGACCGGCAAGCCTTTCAAGCCCGAAGACATCGCTGTGTGCGCGCTCGACCCGCACACGCTGCGCGTGGAACTCATCGGCCCGACGGCCTTCTTCCTCGACCTCTGCGCGTTTCCGACGCTCGCGGTCGTGCCGCGCTTCTGGATTGAGCAGCACGGCGACCGCTGGCTCCTCACGCAGCCGGTGCCGAGCAACGGCGCATACACGCTGGAGTTCTGGCGGCTCAACGACCGTGTCCGTCTCCGCCGCAACGCCCGCCACTGGGACGCCGCGAACATCCGCAGCGAGCTGGTGGACTTCCTCCCCATCAAGTCCTCGACCACCGCGCTGAACCTCTACGAGACCGGCGCGGCGGACGTGATTTGGGACAAGAACCTCGTGCCGAACGAACTCATGGACGTGCTGGGCAAGCGCCCCGACTGCCACAAGTTTGACTACCTCGGCACCTACTTCTTCCGCTTCAACGTGAAGCGCAAGCCCTTCACCGACGTGCGCGTGCGCCGGGCCTTCGCCCTCGCCGTGGACCGGCAGAAGCTCGTCAACAAAATCACCCGCAGCGGCGAGACGCCGACCTCGCACTTCACGCCGAAGGGCATGGGTGTTTATGAGCCGCCCGACGGCTGGGGCTACGACCCCGAGCAGGCCCGCAAGCTTCTCGCCGAGGCCGGCTTCCCCGGCGGCAAGGACTTCCCGCCGTTTCATTACCTGTTCAAGACCGACAAGCTCGACGAGCAGGTGGGCGTGGAGTTGCAGGAAATCTGGCGCAAGGAACTCGGTGTGAAGATGGAGCTGCGCGCGATGGAGCCGAAAGTTTATTACAGCGCCCAGAGCGCGCTGGACTACGACCTCTCGCGCAGCAGTTGGATTGGCGACTACAACGACCCGAACACGTTTCTCGACATGTTCATGACCGGCAACGGCAACAACCGCACCGGCTGGTCAAACTCGATCTACGACAACCTCATCCGCACCGCGAACCTCCAGACCGACCCGAAGAAACGCGCCGCGCTCCTGCGCCAGGCCGAGACGCTCCTCATCCGCGACGACCTGCCCATCGTCCCGCTGTGGTTCTACGCCGGCGTGAATTTTTTTGACCCAAAGAAGATTGAGGGCATCCACGCGAACCTGCTGGATGAGCATCCGATCCACACCATCCGGAAGAAGAAGTGATTAGTGGTTAGTCATTAGTTTCGCGTCGCATGAACCAGAGTCCTTTCCAAGAGTTGCAGAAGTGGTATCGCTCGCAATGCGATGGCGAGTGGGAGCATCAACATGGCATCAAGATTGAATCACTCGACAATCCAGGGTGGAGCGTTCGCATCGACGTTGCGGGGACCGCGTTGGCCGGAAAGTCGTTTCCCTTGATCAAGCGGTTGGAGGACAAGCGGAATTGGCTCCACTGTGAAGTCGTGGATGGCAAGTTTGAAGGGCATGGCAGCGAGTTCATGCTGGAAGAAATCGTTCGCACCTTTCTCTCGTGGGCGGCCGCCTGACTAAGCACTAATTACTGATCACTTTCCCCGCCGTGCTTTACTTCGCCAAACGCGCCGCCTTCCTGCTCCCGCTGCTGCTGCTCATCAGCGTGCTGGCGTTTGCGCTGCTGAAGCTCGCACCCGGCGGGCCGTTCGACAAGGAGCGCGCGCCGGCCACGGCGGAAATCAAACGCGCCATCGAGGCCAAGTATCACCTCGACGAACCTTGGTGGCGACAATACCTCCGCTACATTGGCGGCGTGCTGCAAGGCGACTTCGGGCCGTCCTTCAAGTATCGCAACCACACGGTCACGGACATCATCGCGCAGGGCTTGCCGGTGTCGGTGGCGCTGGGTGGGATGGCGTTCACGCTGTCGCTGGGCGTGGGAATTCCGCTGGGCTTCTGGTCGGCGGCGCGGCGGGGGCAGTGGGGGGATTACACGGGCAGTTTCTTCGCGATTCTCGCGGTGTGCGTGCCGGCGCTGGTGGTCGGGCCGTTGCTCGTGATGGGACTGGCGATTCAGTGGCGGCTGCTGCCGGTGGCACTGTGGACCTCGCCCGCGCACGTCATCCTGCCGACGCTGACGCTGGGTCTCTACTTCTCCGGTCGCGTCGCCCGGCTCATGCGCGAGGGAATGCTCACAACGCTACACGAGCACTACATCACCACCGCTCGCGCGAAGGGCCTCGACGACACGACCGTCCTGCTCAAACACGCGCTGCGCATCGCCGTCCTGCCGGTGGTGTCCTACTCGGGGCCGCTGCTGGCGGATTTGCTCACGGGGTCGTTCATCGTGGAGAACCTGTTTCAAATCCCCGGCGTCGGCGTGTTCATGGTGAACAGCTCCTTGAACCGCGACTACCCGATGGTCATCGGCCTCGTGCTGCTCTACGCGACCCTGCTGCTCGTGCTGAACCTGCTCGTGGACGTGGCCTACAGCTATCTCGACCGGAGGGTGAAGTATGAGTGAGGAGGCAGAGGTTAGCAGTCAGCAATCAGCGGTCAGTGAGTCGTTGAGTCCGAATCAGCGGGCGTGGCGGCGGTTTCGGAAGAACAAGTTCGCTTCCGCGTGCGGCGTGCTGCTCGTGGCGCTGCTCGGCGTGATTCTGCTCTGGCCGGTGCTGTCGTCGCCGGGCGTCGCGAAGGCGATGCCGGGCTCTCTCTCCACCGGGTTGCACACCCCGAATGAGCATTCCGCCGAACTGTTCGCACCACCGAGCGCGAAGCATTGGTTCGGCACGGACATCCACGGGCGGGACATCTTCAGCCGGGTGATTTACGGCGCACGGGTGTCGCTGCTGGTGGGGGCGGTGGGCGCGTGCGTGAGCCTCGTCATCGGTGTGTTGTGGGGTGCTGCGGCGGGATACTTGGGTGGGCGCTGGGACAGTTGGCTGATGCGCGTGGTGGACGTGCTCTATTCGCTGCCGAGCATCATCTTCGTCATCGTGCTCATCACCACGCTGCACGGGGCTTTGGACAAGCTGCAATCCGCCGGGAAGCTCACGGTCACGATGCGCGACACGGCGAAGTTCGTCGGCCTGTTCGTCGGCCTCGGCGCGGTGTCGTGGCTCACGATGGCGCGTATTGTGCGCGGGCAGGTGCTGTCGCTGCGCACGCGGCAGTTCGTGGATGCCAGCCGAGCGCTGGGCGCGACGCACACGCAAATCCTCTTCCGCCACATCCTGCCGAACATCACCGGCATCATCATCGTGTATCTGATGCTGCTGGTGCCGGCCATCATCCTCTACGAGTCGTTCCTGAGCTACCTCGGCCTCGGCATCCAGCCGCCGCAGGCCAGCCTCGGTTCGCTCATCGCGGACGGCGCGGCGCAGATCAACCCCATCCGCATCTACTGGTGGCTGCTGGTCTTCCCCTGCACGGTGCTGGTGAGCACGTTGCTGGCGCTGAACTTCTTCGGGGATGGTTTGCGCGATGCGTTCGACCTGCGGGGGGATCGGTGAGGAGCGCGGACTTCAGTCCGCTTCAACGTGCGGAGTCTGAATGGGGGTCGGTCAGCTCGGTGGTGCAATGGCGCAAGCTGCTTGAAGCGGCCTGAAGGCCGCGCTCCACTTGCTCCTAGCCCGCGCTGGCGTATTCGTCGTCCGTGAGCAGGTTGAGGCCCATGAGCACGTAGTCATGCGTGATGGCCTGCATGTCCTTCACGTAGTCGGGCAGGCGGACGAGTTCGCTGAAGCCGAGCAGGCCGAACACCTTCATCGCGCCCTCCTGCGTGCCGATGAATTCGGCCTCGAGTTTTTCCAGGCTGCACGCGCGGGCGATCTCCACGGTCTCACCGACAAGCGCCTGCGCGAGGCCGCGTCCGCGGAACTTCGGATGCACATGAACGCTCACGCGCCCGATGTGCCGCTTCCAGCCGCCGAGGTTCTGGTGGAGCGTGCAGACGCCGACGATGGCGCTGTCGTTCCAGGCGAGCAGCGGCAGGTTGCGCCCGAGGTCGAGATCCTCGCACCACGCGCGCACCACTTCCGGCTCGGTCACACGGTGCTTGATGTAGAGCAGCTCGGGTGAGGGCAGCGAGGTGAAGAACTGGTGGAACGCGGCGTGGTCGCCCGGCTCCAGCGGGCGCGACTGGCAGACGAGGCCGTCGCGCAGCATGAGTCCTTTGGGATACTCGTCGAGGGCGGATTCGAGTGACATAGGCTGGTTGGGTTGGCCGCCACTCGTGGTGGCGCTCAGGTCATTTCTCCGACAATCCCGCGTCCGGTGGCAAAGTGGCGCTCATCGAGCGCGGTCGGGTCCACGCTCCAGCGCGCGGCGAGCATGGGGAGCCGCTCGAGGTTCTGCAAGATCGGGTCGTGCGACTCGTCCCAGTTCTTTTCAACAGACTCCAGATACTCGTAGCACTTGAGGCCGAGACCCAGTTCCGCCGGGCTGGCCAAGCCCTGGTTCCACGCGACGTGGCCGACCCACGCGTAGGCGCGCAGCACCTCGCCGGAATCCAGCCGCGCCCAAGCGTGGTGTCCCACCGCGCGGTTCAGGCTGAAGAACTGCACGAGGCCAAGCTTGCGGCTGAGGTCGGTGAGCAGGTGAAAACACTCGTCCACATCATCCCCCGGGTCGGGCAGGCCGGGGCCGACGACGAGCACCCATTCGCCGATGGGCGGCGTGATGAAGAGCCGCCGGTCACGCGCCTCGGCCATGCCCTCGGCCCAGGTGCAGAGGGTGGGATTGGCGAGCTTGAGAGCCTTCTGCACCGCGCGCGGTTCGGTGGTGCGGACGGCAATCCAGCGGCAGGGCGAGTCGAAAATCTCCGGACGGAACGCGCCGCCCTCGGACCATCGGCCGCGCGAGCGGTGCCGAAATTCGGCCTCGGCCCAGGCCTTGCGCTCGCGCGCGTGCCGGGTCGCCATCCAGACGAACAACGCTCCGACCGCAAGAATGAGGAAGAGCAGTCCGAGCATGAAGACCGCGACGTAATCTCCTCCCTGAACAACTCCGGCTCCCTCGCCGCTGGCGCGCGACTGGAAGAATTCCCGGAGGCCGTTCACGCGGGGCAATCTAGTCCGGCGCTTGGCCCGCGCAATCGGAAAAAATCCGAGCCGCCGCGGCGCTGCATTCAGCCGCCCTTCCGCGCGAACAACTCGCGGATGATGTCCTCGATGGGCACCTCCTGGATGTCAATGTCCCGCACCGGCAGCGTGTCGAAGAGCGCCTTGCACACCGGCACCACGCGGTCGCGCTTCACCTTGAGCTTCACCGTGCCCGGCGCGCGCTCGACCACTTCGCCATATTTGGCCAATGCGGCGGCAGGACATTCCGCGCCAGGGTCACACTCGATGGTCACGAGCTTGAAGTCGGCGAAGCGGTCAATCACCTCGGTGAGCTTGCCATCAAAGAAAATCGTGCCGTGGTCAATGATGATGACGCGCTGGCACAGCTCCTGGATGTCCGTCATGTAATGGCTCGTGAGCAGGATGGTCGTTTTGCGCGTCGCGTTGTGGTGCCGGAGGAACTCGCGGACCTTCTTCTGCGACACGACGTCGAGGCCGATGGTCGGCTCGTCGAGAAAGAGCACCTTGGGCTGGTGCAGCAGCGCGGCGGTCAGCTCCATCTTCATCCGCTCGCCCAGCGACAGCTCGCGCACCATGACGTTGAGCTTGTCTTTGACATCGAGCAGTTCTGTCAACTCCGTTACCGTGGCTTCGAAGACCTTGCGCTCGATGCCGTAAATTTTGGCGTTCAATTCCAGCGACTCGCGGGCCGGCAAATCCCACCAGAGCTGGTTCTTCTGCCCGAGCAGCAACGCGAACTGCCGGCGATAGCCATCCGCGCGCTCCCACGGCACGTAGCCCAGCACGTTCGCCGTGCCGCTGGTGGGATAGAGCAAGCCCGCGAGCATCTTGAGCGTCGTGGTCTTGCCCGCGCCGTTCGGCCCGAGAAAGCCGACCAGCTCGCCCTCCTCGACCTTGAAGCTCACCTCGCGCGCCGCGAGCGTCTGCTCATACTCGCGCCGGAACAGTCCGCGCACCGCGCCCCGGAAGCCGGGCTGCTTCTTGTAAGTGCGGAACGCCTTGGTGAGGCCGTGGACTGCGATGGCGGGCATGACGGTGTGTTCCGGCATCGGGCGTTCAGTATCTCCAGATCATTCGCTCAACTGGCTTGGGGTCTGCCTGCCAGAATCTAAGCCCGCTGCGAATCGGGTCTGGACCCGTGACCCAACCCTCAAACCATACTGCTGGCCGCGGTGGGCGGTGTCTCAGGCGCGGGCCGGTCATGGTCACGTCGAGAGCGTTCGTTCCGGCAACCCGCTCAATATGGAAACTCAACATCCGACCGCTGACCGTGAAGTTCGTCGGGCCGCTGGCCGCGAACGTGTGCCGGACGCCATCTGCATTCACCCAGCCGGTCGTGTCCACGCCGCCGCTGTGCTGCTCCACCCTCATGGTCGCGGTCAACGAAGCCGCCGCCGAGTAACGTCGCGCCCCCAAGCCAGTCACCGTCAACAGCACGCACGCCACGACCGCGCTGATCAGCAGGAGTTCACTGCGCTTCACAGAAGGATCTTGCGGCAACTGCGATCCGTCGTTAAGCCAAAACAGGGGGGGATTGTTCGTCGCCCGGGTTCGAAACACGTAGCGACGGGCTGGGAAAAGTGAGTGGTGCCCCGGGTAGGACTCGAACCTACGACCAATTGATTAAGAGTCAACTGCTCTACCAACTGAGCTACCGAGGCAGCAAAGAGGCGGAACAATTATGATTTCACCCCGCTTTGTCAACACCCCCACTTGGAGCGGAAAGGCTCACTCGCACGGTCGCGGCGCGCTGCCCATGGGGTTGTTCCCGGCTTTGCATCGGCGGGCGGCTTCGTTAGGCTCGCTCCTTACTCGCGAAGCGAAATTCGACACATGGCGACGGACTTCATCCGCATCGGCGGCGCGCGGCAGCACAACCTCAAGGCTGTCTCGCTCGCCATTCCGCGCGGCAAGCTGGTGGTGCTCACCGGCCTGTCCGGCTCGGGCAAGTCCTCGCTCGCGTTCGACACCATTTACGCGGAGGGCCAGCGCAAGTATGTGGAAAGCCTTTCCGCCTACGCGCGGCAGTTCCTCGACCAGCTCCAGAAGCCGGACGTGGACTATCTCGAAGGACTTTCCCCGACCATCGCCATCGAGCAGCGCAGCTCCGGCTCGAACCCCCGCTCCATCATCGCGACGACGACGGAGATTTACGACTACCTGCGCCTGCTCTTCGCTCACGTCGGCCAGCCGCACTGTCCCGTCAGCGGCCAGCCCATCTCGCGCCAGACCACCAGCGACATCGTGGACACCATCCTCAAGTTACCGCCGCGCACGCGCGTGATGCTGCTCGCGCCGGTGGTGGAAAAGCAAAAGGGCGAGTTCCGCGATGTGATTGAGCGGCTGGCCCGCGACGGCTTTGTGCGCGCGCGGGTGGATGGCGACCTGGTCGAACTCGCCGCCAACGTCCGCATCAAGCTGGAGCCGAAGCAGGCGCACACCATCGAGGTGGTCGTTGACCGGTTGGTGGTGGATGACAAGATCCGCGTCCGCCTGGGCGACTCGGTGGAGACGGCGTTGAAGTGGGGGAATGGGAAGTTGCTGTTGCTCTCGCAAGCGCCCGACGCCGGTAGGGCCGACCTGCCGGTCGGCCAGGTTCCCCCCGCGTCAGCGAGCGCAGCGAAACGAGCGGGCACGGCGACCGCCGAAGCCGAGGCCGCGCAGCAGCGCGGCCCTACCACCGCGCCGTGGACCGAGACGCTGCTCTCCAACCGGATGTATTCCCCGGCCACGGGCGAGACGTTCGACCCGCCGGAACCAAAACACTTCTCCTTCAACTCGCCGTTCGGTGCGTGCCCGACCTGCCACGGCCTCGGACAGAAGATGGTCTTCGACCCCGCGCTCATCGTGCCGGACGCGGAGAAGTCGCTGGAGTCCGGCGCGGTCCTGCCGTGGCGGCGCGGTGGCAAGCGGATGATTGTCTATTACAAGGCGCTGCTGCGCGGCCTCGCAGCGCACTTCGAGCAGAGCCTGGAGACGCCGTGGAAATCGCTGCCGGAGGACTTTCGTCGGGTGGTGCTGCACGGCTCCGGCGAGACCGAGGTGAGCTTCCACTTCATGCGCGCTGGCAAGGTCAGCAAAATCTCGCGGCCCTTCGAGGGCGTGCTGAAGAACCTCGAACGCCTCTACGCCGAGAGCGAAAGCGAGTTCACCAAGAACCGCCTGAAAGCGTTCATGGCCCCGGAGTTTTGTGATGCGTGCGGGGGGAAGCGGCTGCGACCAGAAATCCTCGCCGTGCGCTTGGGCGGGCAAGCGCAACTCCCCCAATCACCAATCGCCAATCGCCAATCGCCAATTCTTCCGGGCCTCAGCATCGCCGATGTCTGCGCCCTCTCCGTGGACACCGCCGACCTCTTCTTCGCCTCGCTGCCGCTCACGGACTTTCAGCAGAAAATCGCCGGCGAGCTGGTGAAGGAGATTCGCGCGCGGCTGGGCTTCCTCAAGAACGTCGGTCTCGGCTATCTCACGCTCGACCGCGAGTCCGGCACGCTCTCGGGCGGCGAGGCGCAGCGCATCCGGCTCGCGACGCAGATTGGCGCGGGCTTGGTCGGCGTCATCTACATCCTCGACGAGCCGAGCATCGGGCTGCACCAGCGCGACAACGAGCGCCTGCTCAAAACTCTCGAAGGACTCCGAGACCTCGGCAATTCCGTCCTCGTGGTCGAGCACGACGAGGACACCATCCGCCGCGCCGACCACGTCATTGACCTCGGTCCCGGCGCGGGCACACACGGCGGCGAGGTCGTCGCGCAAGGCACCGTTGCTGAAGTCATGGCGAACCCGCGTTCGCTCACGGGCCGTTACTTGAGCGGTGACTTGAGCATTCCCGTGCCACGCAAACGCATTTCTCCCGTGGGCAAGGCCGGCTGGCTGGAAATCACCGGCGCGCGGGAGAACAACTTGCAGAACGTCACGGCGCGCATTCCGCTCGGCACGCTCACGTGCGTGACCGGCGTGAGCGGGTCGGGCAAGAGCACGTTGATTTGCGACATCCTCCAGCGGCATCTCTTCCGCCTGTGGTTCGGCTCGAAGGAGCGGCCCGGCGCGCACCGCGAGATTCGCGGCACGGAGTTGCTCGACAAAGTTGTCGTCATTGACCAGACGCCCATCGGCCGCACGCCGCGCAGCAACCCGGCGACTTACACGGGCATCTTCAACGCCATCCGCGACCTCTTCGCGCAGCTCCCGGCGGCGAAGATTCGCGGCTACGAGGCGGGGCGCTTCAGCTTCAACGTGAAGGGTGGGCGCTGCGAGAAATGCCAGGGCGACGGGCTGCTCAAGATCGAGATGCACTTCCTCCCGCCGGTTTATGTGACCTGCGAAAATTGCGCGGGCCGCCGCTACAATCGCGAGACGCTGGAAATCAACTTCAAGGGCATGAACATCGCCGACGTGCTCGACCTCACGGTGGACGAGGCGGTGAACTTCTTCCGCGCGGTGCCGAAGATTTACGAGCCGTGCCTGACGCTCGCGGAAGTGGGCCTCGGCTACCTGCGGCTCGGTCAGCAGGCCACGACGCTCTCCGGCGGCGAGGCGCAGCGCGTGAAGCTGGCGTCCGAACTTTCGCGCCGCCAGACCGGCAAGACGCTTTACATCCTCGACGAGCCGACGACCGGCCTGCACTTCCACGACGTGGCCAAGCTGCTGGAAGTCTTCTTCAAACTCCGCGCGCCGGGGAACACGCTCCTCGTCATCGAGCACAACCTCGATGTCATCAAGTGCGCCGACTGGATTCTCGACCTCGGCCCCGAGGGCGGCACGGGCGGCGGACGCATCGTGGCGGAGGGCACGCCGGAGACCGTCGCCGCCACACCGGGCAGCCACACGGGAGAATTTTTGAATCGAATCCTCCGCGCGGAGACGAATACTGCGAGCCAGTGAACAGTGTCGAAAAAGCGGGAGCATGGATCGAGGCCGTCCGGGCGGGGCGCGCTGTCCTCAGCGCGTCGAGGACACCGGGGGCATTGTGGGCCATCGGCGGCGGGGTGAGGACACCCCGCCCTGCCAGCGCGTGGGTGAGCGGCTGCATCTGCCTCTGGCTGCTCGCGGTGGCCTGCTCGGGCTGGGCCGCCGAGCCCGTTGACCCGCTGGAGAAGTGGGACTTCGACGCCGCCGAGAAGGCCTTTCAAGACCTCAACTACGAGCGGGCCGAGCGCGGGTTCGCCGACTTCGCCCGCATTTGGGTGAACTCCGCGCGCCGCACCGAGGCCATCCTCCTCCAGGCGCGCGCACGGCACGCGCGCACGAACTTCACCGGCGCCATCGAGCTGCTCACCATCGCGCTGCCGCAGGCCGGCAAGCTCGCGGACCAGTATCAGTTCTGGCTGGGCGAGGCGCGGTTCGAGGCCGGCCAGTTCGACAAGGCCGCCGAGACTTACGCGCTGCTGGTGCGTGACTTCACCAACTCGCCGCACCGCTTCGCCGCCGCGCACAACGAGGCGCTCGCCCGCTACAAGCTCGGCAACCAGCGCGAGAAGGTCGTCAGCCTGCTGCGCGACCCGAACGGGGCGTTCCAGCGCGCCGCGAAGGCCGCGCCCACGAACGACCTCGTGGTCAGTGGCACGCTCCTGCTGGGCGAGGCGCTGCTGGCGGGCCGGGAATTTCCGGCGGCCGAGCAGGCCGTGCGCCTGCTGGAGGCGCGCCGGCTCGAACCGGAGGTGGACTGGCAGCGGCGTTTCCTGCTGGGCCGCGTGCTCGCGGAGGCGGGCCGTGCCGCCGAGGCGCTGCCGGTCGCGACCAACTTGGTCAAGCTCGCCAGCGCGCTGCGGCAGCCGCTCATGGAGGCGGAGTCCTTCGCGCTGCAGGGCGTCGTGCTGGAGCAGCTCGGGGAGCTGGCGGGGGCGGTCGTCTCGTTCACGAACAACCTCAGCACCAACGCGCCGCTTCCCCTCCGCCACCGCGCGCTGACAAACGTGGTGGCCTTGAACGCGCGCCAGCACAAGGACGCGGAGACGGTGGCGCTGCTGGAACGCTACTCGGCGCAGTTCCCCGGCGACGCGCGGCTGGACCTCGCGCAGCTCACGCTCGCGGAGCTGCGGGTGAAGGAGTTCCACGGGCTGGCCGGCAACCCCAGCGGCCCCGCGCAGACGAACCTGCTGACGACGGCGCTGACCAACCTGAACTTCGTCCTGTTGAACTTCACCAACAGCCCGCACCGCAGCCGCGCGCATTACCAGCGCGGCTGGTGCCTCTGGCATCTGGGCCAGCCCGCGCCCGCCGCCGCCGACTTCAGCGCCGCCGCGACTCTGCTGCCGAAATCCGAGGACCAGGCGATGGCGCGGTTCAAACTGGCCGAGGCGCAGGCGCTCCTGAACGACCACAGCAACGCGCTGCGCAACTTTCAACTGGTGGTCGAGCAATACGCCGACCTGGAGCGGGTGCGGAACGCCTACTTCGACGAGGCGCTTTACCGGGCCATGCGCTCGGCCTGGGCGGTGACCAACCAGGCCGCCGCCGAGGCCGCCTTCCGCAAGGTCATGGAGCTGTTTCCTGAGAGCCTCGCCAGCGACAAGGCCACGCTGTTGCACGCGGGCGAGCTAACCCGTCATCGCGGTCCGGCGGACGCGCGCGCGGTCTTCCAAGCGCAACTGGAGCGGTTCCCGAATTCACCGCTCGCGCCGCAGATTCACCTCGCCGTCGCGCGCACCTATCGGCAGGACGCCAACTGGGCCGGGGCCGCGCGGCAATACGAGGACTGGCTCCGCCGCTACCCGACCAACGCCGCGCGCGCGGACGTGGAGTTCGAGCGCGCGTTCTTCAGCGGTCCGACCGGCGCGACGAACGCGCTGGTGCTCTTCAGCCAGTTCATCACCAACCATCCCGCGCATTCGAACGCCCCGCTCGCGCAGCTTTGGGTGGGGGATTACCACCTGAACCACGAGCAGTTTCACCTCGCGGAGGCGAGCTACCAGTTGCTCGCGCAAAGCACGAACCCGCATGCGGCGAGCCTGCGGCATCTGGCGCTGCTCCACGCGGGCAACGCGGCCTACGAGCGGCAGGGCTACAAGGATGCGACCGACTACTTCACCCAGCTAGTCAACGACCGGCAGACGCCCGCGGGGATCCAGGCGCAGGCCTTCTTCGCGCTGGGTGACACCTACCAGACCGCCGCGCAGAAAGGGGCCACGCTCACCACCGACCCGCTGGGCGACGCCATCATCGCCTTCAGCCGGGTCACGAACAATTATCCGACCAACCCCATTGCGGCGCGGGCCATGGGCCGGATCGGCGAGTGCCATTATCAGCGCGCCGCCAAGGACGCCAAGGAATACGAGCTGGCCGCCGCCGCCTTTCTCCGCGCGATGACCTGGCCGCAGGCTGACGCCGGGGCGCGAAGCCTCGCCGAAGTGGCGCTGGGCCTGGTGCGGGAAAAGCAGCGCCAGCCGAAGCTGGCGGTGGAACACTGGAGCAACGTGCTTTACCAGACGAACCTGCAGCCCGGCGAGGCTCCCGACCTGGATGCCATGCGCGAGGCGGGCGGGAACCTGGCGCGGCTGCGGGAGGAGCAGTCCGACTGGGCCGGGGCCATCCAAATTTACCAGCGGATGCAGCAGATGCTGCCGGCGCGCCGCGCGGTGCTCCAGCTCCGCATTGACCGCGCGCGGGCCATGCTCAACGAGCGGCGGTGACAAACGCCCGCACGTCCACCGCGTGCATCCCGGCGGCGCGGATGGCGTCCATCCCCAGGTCCGTGTCCTCGTAGCCCCGGCAGAACTGCGGCTCCACCCCAAGCTGGCGCGCGGCCTCGAGGAAGATGTCCGGCTCCGGCTTCTGGCGCGTGATGTCCTCGCTCGTCACCACGGCGGCGAACCAGTGCCGGATGCCGAGGTGAACGAGGACTTGCTCCACGACGCGCCTCTTGCCGCCGCTCGCCACCGCCATCGGCACTTTGCCGTGGTGCTCGCGCGCGATGGCGACCACTTCGGGAATCGGCTGCACGCCGGGAATGAACGGCAGGAAGGCGTGCTCCTTCTCCACGGAGACCGCGTGGTGATCGTAGCTCAAGCCTTGCTCCTCGCGCAGCATCTTGAGGATGTCGCGCGACGGCACGCCGCCCAGCGCGTAGAAGCGCTCCTCGGTGAAACGGATGCCGTGGCGTTCCGAAATCACCCGCCACGCGTGCCAGTGCAGCGGCATGGTGTCGGCGAGCGTGCCATCGCAGTCGAAGATGAGGGCGCGAGGAGGGGTCATGGTGAAGTGGAGTAATGGAGTGCTGGAATGATGGAGACTGGGAGTTTCCCATCACTCCACTTCTCCAGCGCTCCATCACTCCGTCAGGTTTGCAACGCCGCGAGCTTCTGCTCCAGATCGTGGTTCATCAACGGCACGATCACGCCGTCGAGGTCGCCCTCGATGACGTTGGCGAGGTTGTAGAGCGTGAGTTCGATGCGGTGGTCGGTCACGCGGTTCTGCGGGAAGTTGTAGGTGCGGATCTTCTCGCTGCGCTCGCCGGTGCCGACCTGCGAGCTGCGCTGCGCGTCATACTTCGCCTTCTCGTCGGCGAGCTTGCGCTCCAGCAGGCGGGAGCGGAGCACCTTCATCGCCTTGGCCTTGTTCTTGAGCTGCGAGCGCTCGTCCTGGCAGCGGACCTCGGTGCCGGTGGGCTTGTGGAAGATGCGGACGGCGGAGTCGGTGGTGTTGACGCCCTGGCCACCGTGCCCGCCGGCGCGGCAGACCTGGATGTCCAGATCCTCGGGCCGGATCTCCACGTCCACCTCCTCGGCCTCCGGCAGCACGGCGACGGTGCAGGTGCTGGTGTGGATGCGCCCCTGCGCCTCGGTGGCGGGCACGCGCTGAACGCGGTGGACGCCGCTCTCGTATTTGAGTCGCTTGTAGACGTCCTGTCCGTTCACGCCAAAGATGACTTCCCGCAAGCCACCGAGGTCGGACGGGCTGGAATCCATCGGCTCCACCTTCCAGCCGTGTGTCTCGGCGTAGCGGGTGAACATCCGGTAAAGATCGGCGGCGAAGAGCGCGGACTCCGCGCCGCCCGCGCCCGCGCGGATTTCGACGATGGTGTTGCGCGAGTCGGTCGGATCGGGCGGCAGGATGCCGCGCTGCACTTCGACGGTGAGACGCTTCAAGTCGGCTTCCAGCCGCGCGACTTCCTCTTTCGCCATGAGCGCCAGCTCGGAGTCCGGCGGCTCGGAGGCGAGCAGCGCGCGGTTCTCCTCCAGGTCGCGCTGCGTCTTGAGATACACCGCGCCGGTGGCCACGAGTTCCTTGAGCCGCGCGTATTCGCGGGACAAATCCTGCGCGCGGCCGGGGTTGTCGAAGACCTTGGGATCGCTCAACGCCGCCTCGACCTCCGCGAAGCGGCGGTTGAACTTCTCGATGTGCGGGCGGAGTTCCATGGGGAAGTTGAGGGTTGGGGAGTTGAGCGTTGAGCGGCGGGGTGGGGACTCGGATGCGGCTCTCAACTCCCAACTTTCATCTCTCAACTGGTTTGCCAAAAGCAATCGCCCGCCGGGCGTGGACCCGGCGGGCGAGGGCGTGGCGGAAAGCTACTTCTTCTTCTTCTTCGCGGCGGCGGCGTCGGCCACGGCGGTCTGCGCGGCCAGCGTCTTGGCGGCGCGCTGCTGGAACTTGTCCACGCGGCCGGCGGTGTCCACGAACTTCTGCTGGCCCGTGTAGAACGGGTGGCAGGCGTTGCAGAGACCCAGCAGGACGCTTTTGCGGGTGGAACGGGTGAGGATCACGTTGCCACAGGCGCAACGAAACTCGGCGGCTTCGTATTTCGGATGGATGTCCGTTTTCATGTCAAAGGGCGGGCAGAATACAAGTGACCGGCGGCTTGGCAAGCGCTGTTTTGGCGTTTGTCGTGAGGATTTCAAAGGCGGACAAAAGTGTGCGAGCAAAGGCGGACAGATTTACTGGGCGCGGATTTGGAGGAGGAGCGCGGGGCGTTCGCCGG